>JARKPK010000007.1 GCA_029975295.1 Thermoguttaceae bacterium
GCGCGACTGATTCAGTTGCCGATCGAGCTGGGCGACTTGGCGTTCGAGCTGTTCGCGCCGTTCGACGAGTTTCGGATCGACCAGCTCTCGCTCGATGGCGGCGTAGTCGGGGCCGGGCAACGATTCGATGTCTTCAACCAAAAAGCCCAGAAGCCAGAAGACGAGAACGCCCAAGGCGAACGTCAGCAAGTGAATCCCCGTGCGGTGAATCCAACGGCCTTTGGTTTTCGTCGCCGTGCTCATGACAAGGTAGTTCCCTGTAGAGAGTGGACATTACGCGGCCCATGGCCGCCCGTTACAGAAAAGCCGAGAGCCGATCGATTTGTCGCGATCGAAAACAACCTTTGCCAACTGTACAACTGCCAACCGAAACCCTTGCTAAAAAACAAGTTCGATCAAGATCGGTCTTGCTGCGCGATCTTGATCGCGGCACCGGGCGCCCCGGGGTTATTCGCTTCCGGCCGCGCAATCTTGGCTGCCGTCGCTGCCGGACGAAAAGAACGCCCACGACAGAGCCAGCGAACCGCAGGCCATCAATCCGGCCGCCACAGCGAAGGCCGTCGCTGGCGAAACGAGCGACCAGACCCATCCGACCAGGCCGCTGGAAACGAGCTTGCCAGCGCCGTTGACAGCGCCGAGCGAGCCGTATCCGACACCGCGAACGGCCTCGGGCAACATCGCAGCCGCGGCTGCTGGTTCCAATGCCTCTTGAAACGCCGCATAGGCGCCGGACAGGATGAACAGCCCCGCGAAAACCGCCAAGTGGTTGAAGCCAAGCGCGAATACTAAGGCCGTGCCGCCGCCGACGGCAGAGCCCAAAAAATAACCGGCAAGCAGGCTGCGGCGAATCCCCCAACGGTCGCCCAGAAACCCGATGGGCAGCGAGGCGAGCGTTTGCACCGTGTTGCGCAACACGTAGAACCAAGCGGCCCATTGCGCGGCAACCAGCAGGCCGGTTTGCGGGCTCATCAGAGTGGTGACAGCCAGCATCAGCAGCGCCGGAGAGAAATCGCCGAAAGCGAACAACGCCACGGCGGCCAAGTAGCGCCGATACGTTTTCGGCAACCGGCGCAACGCGTTGGTGAATTCGTACTTGCGCTTCGCCGGAAGTCCGCGGTCTTCGACCAGCAGGGCGAAGCTCAATGCTGACAGCACTCCGGGAATCACGGCCAGCCAAAGCACCCAGCGAAATCGCTGCTCGGCCTCGGCCGAGCTTGCCGCCGATGCGGAAAACGCCGATTTAGCGGCAGCGGGCGTTGCGTTGCCAGTTGCAGAATCCGCAGTCGTTGAACCGGCGGTCGTTGAATCAGCGGTCGCCTCAGCCTGCGGAGGCTGATCGGCGCGAACGAGCTGTGCTGTCGTGGCGGGGCCGGCTGGCGGCGG
>JARKPK010000012.1 GCA_029975295.1 Thermoguttaceae bacterium
GACAAGCGCACGGTCAAGGGGAGCGACCCCCGCCGTACTGTTTGGATTTTCAAGGGCCGCAAGGCCGCCGTCGCCAAGTTCCTCGCCTTGTGCGGCGCGCAGATATTAGAGAACGAACGGCAGCGACAAGCCCACGCCGCCGCGCGGGCCGCCGCCGCCCGTGGCGACCTGGCCGCGGCCCTGGGGGACTTCTAAATGAGCGCCTTTCAAGTAATCGAGCAAGGCCCCCACGGCGATACCGTCACCGTGGCGAATCCGAAGCTAGAGGCTTACAAACAGGCGGCCTACGTTCAGAACGTGCTAGGCCGCCGCTACAGCCTGACGTGCCGGCCCGATGGAACCTACACAGTGCAAGGCGACGGCCTTGCCGCCCTGACCTTTCAACCGGAGCGACAACAATGACAGCCGAATCGGGAATCGACATTGCCCTGCGCATGGGCTTTCACAAGCTGCCGGCCTTTGACATGGCGCAAGCGTGCCGCAAGCTGCTTGACGCCCGCCCGACGTGCCAGTTTGCCGGCCTACAACCGGGCAAAACCTACGTCTACAAAGCGTCCTACGGCAGCCACGTGGAATTGCTGACTATCGGGGAAGTGACCCCGAAGCACACTCAAGCCGTCGCCAGCGTCAACGGGAGCGCCGCCCGGCGAATCTATCGCGGTTCCTATGAGGGAACCTTCAGCGAACTGGACGCCGATCTGATTGCCCTTTCGCCCGTGAAGCATGAGGAGGTTGTCAAGGCCGCCGTGGAGCGCGGGCTAGACGTGCCGCCGAAAGTACGCCGTCAGTACCCGGCCCTGTTTGTCGAAATCCCGGAGCGGTTTGCCCAAGAGCCGCGCACCACGGCCGCGCAGCGCGTGACAAACGCCCTTAGCGACTCCTGGATTGTGCGGCCCCGGCCATTGTGCCCGACAGACCTTGACGCGCAGATTGAGGAAGCGCACCGGCAGATTGCCGTGTTGCAAGATACGCGCGTGCAAGCCGTGGTTGCGAACCCGGACACGGCCGTAGATTACGACCGCTACATCGCCGATCATCGCGCCGACATTGACTTCTACCGCTGGCTGCGCCCGCTTGTGGACCTGGGCGGTGTTTTCTACATCCCGGCCAAAGCCCCCGCCACGGCCGCCGCCTGAAACTGGAAATCGCCTAGTACAGCCGGAGCAAGCCGCCGTGAGCAAGGCCATAGAACTTGTCGAAACCCGCCGGGGTTGTGCCATCCTGGAAACTCACCCGCGCTGTGAAATCCGTCTAAACGGCAAGCGATGGGGCGAACTGTACTTTAACATGCGGGGCTACGTCGGCTACTTGCCGCAACCGAGCGGCCTTGTACTCGACATTGGCGAGCGCGGTATCAGCGCTTTCCGCAAGGAGGTTGCCAAGCTAAACCGCGAATGGGCCGCCGCCGGCCCGGCCGCCGTGGAACCCCGCGCCCGAAGCGACTACTAACAACCGGAGCAACCGACCATGATTACACGTTCTCTTGGAATCAAGCCGGGGCTGCCTTGGGGCGGCCCGTTGCCCGGCGGGGGCTATGAGGGCAAGACGAAACGGCTTGACCGGGCTGTTCAGCGCTTTGCCGAGTGGTTGCAGGCGAGAATCGCCGGCCCCGTGCAAGTGCGGTTCAACTCGCACCGCCTTAGCGGCGGGGCTTTTGTCTATCCCGGCCTTGCCGCCGACGCCCCTATCACTTTCGACACGCCGGAAATCGGGCTGGGCGCGCGGCTTCTGACGCCGCCGGCCGTAGTTCGCCGGCGCGATCGGGCTTGGCAGCGTGAGCAAGGGGCCAGCTTGCCCGCGCTGGAATGGGAAGATTGCTGGACCGAGCAAACGCCGCTTTCCTACAACGTGCTGATCTACCCGCAAGTCCTGCGCGTGGCGGGCGACCTTGGCGAAGAGCGGCCGGGAAGTCGATTCGGCTATTGGAGTGCCGGCACGTCGCAAGAGGCTTACCGCCTTCTGAAGCGGCTGGTCAACTTTCCCGTGAGGGCGGCGCGATGAACTGGAAAGCCCGCTACTACGGCATCCGGGGGCGTTGCGGCTATGTCCACGCCGCTTGCCTCTTAGAGTTTCAAGCCGCCAACACGCGCTATGACGCGCAGCACCGCGCTGTGAGCGTCCCCGAAATCGACGCCTTGCTTGACGGGGTGGGGCACGCCGCCGCCGGCAACTGCCTGCATTGTGGCACGCCGCTGGTAAACGACTACAGTAGCGCCAATGAGCGGGAAGCCCTGCTATTGGCTGCCGACAAGAAGCGACTTCGCAAGCGGCTGCAAGATGCCCGATCTGTCTTGACAACCGAAACGGCCCGCCGCTTCGGCAAGGGCAAGTTTGACTTTGCCGGCCGCCGGCTGATCGGCAACAACGGCCTGATCTTGCAATGGCAGACCCGTCAATTTCCGAACCGGCCGGAAGATTATAACAACCAGCAAACCACGGTCGGCACGGTCCTTTGCTTCCTGAAAACCGCCGAAAACCCAGCTATTTCAGTGTGACTTACGCTTCTGCTATGCTCTGATAGAAGTATCAAGGCAATCGAAACCGAACAATAGCCAGCACAAAGGAACCTAACGATGCAACCGCCGGGGTAAAGCCCGGCCCTTGG
>JARKPK010000022.1 GCA_029975295.1 Thermoguttaceae bacterium
CGGTTGGGCGCTTCGAACTGGCGTCCCATCGGCCGAAGCAGCGGCGCGCGCCCGCGATCGAGTTCCGACTGCGGCAATTCGAGGAGCCTCTTGGGATTCGCTTGAACGGGCAAGATCGTTACGTTGGGCCGATCCAATTTGACTTTTCCGGCCAACTCGGCCGCAAGCCCGTCGGTGATCAGCGCCGGCTTGCCTGCCGCGAGAAACGCTTCGAGCCGCTCGCTGAGCTTCGGGTCTTTCAAGGCGTGAACGGAAAAGAAGCCCGAGGGCGCATCGGCCGGGAATTCGTGGCAGGGGACCAGCGGCACACCGAGCATGCCCACGAAGTCGAACACCCGCGGTTCTTTGCCCGGGTCGCTGCCGGCGGGCTTGTAGGCGGCTACGCCGATGGGCCGACGCTGGGCCACTTGCCGGGCTACCTCGAACAACTCGGGAATCGCCGATCGAAGGGCCTCGACGTTCTTCGGACCGGTTTGCTGCAACAGCGAGCCGTAGCAGAACAGGAGCGACTCGCGGGCGCCGCCCAAAACC
Source organism: Thermoguttaceae bacterium (assembly GCA_029975295.1). Lineage (GTDB taxonomy): Bacteria > Planctomycetota > Planctomycetia > Pirellulales > Thermoguttaceae > JARKPK01. The sequence continues at coordinate 532 of JARKPK010000022.1, forward strand.
GTTTGCCGTGCCTGCTCGACATAGGTTCGCTCCGTCGTGCCGTAGGGATCGAACCAGCCGCCGCCGCACTTGGCCCCGCCGATGCCGCCCAGCCAACGCATGATGAAGTAGGCCTCGTACTGCACGGTGCCGCCCCAGCGGGGATCGTTGTAGTCGCGGGTTTCGGTGCCCACCCAAATCCGATCGAAGTCGGCCGTCTCTCGGAGCACGTCGTAGCCACGCTCGTGGAAGCGGTCGTACCATTGCGGATATTTGATGATGAGCTTCACTTTCGGATTGACCTTTCGGGCAGCGGCCAGCACGTTATCTTGCGAAAGGCGAACCATCAATTCGCAGCGGTAGTCGGCCCAAGAGTCGCCGTCAACGGGAAATGTGCGCGAACCGATTGTAACCCGCTTGGCCGTTCGGGCCGCCTCGCAGTCGGAGCACGCGCAATCGGTGAACCAGAAATCGTCGATCATGATTTCGTCGAACAGGCCGGCCGCGTACTCGAAGATCTCGCGCACCCGGTTCTGCGTAGGCAAATCGGTGTAGCAAGAGATGATCTTCCAGCCGGTCGAACTCTTGCCAACTTTCGTGGGCGTAACGCAGCCGGAAACCTCGATGCCGGCCCCGCGAAGCTCATCGCGGACCAGCACCAGGGCCGAGCGGTCGGCCTGATAGCCGTCGCGGAACGATTCGACATAGACCTTCGTAACGCCCGTCTTACGGCACCAGTCGATCGCTTCGGCAATGCCGCGGTCACGGGCCACCATGTCGCGGACGTTTTGTGCGGTGAAAAGCGTCGAGAATCGGTGGACTTCACGCTGCTGCTGGGCTAAGGTCCAAAGGTCTGCCCCAGTGGCGACGGCAGGCTTCTCGGGCCCCTCGGCCGCGACCCCCACGCCCAAGGCACATAAAGCCGCAACAAGCATCAACGGGGCACAGCAGCGGCATAGCTGAATTCGACCGTTCCATGTGAAGAAACCTGTCATGGCCGTTCCTTTCGCAGTGGGGTGTTGCCAGGGGCATTTGACGCCGACTGGGGATGCAAGCGGCCGGCCGGGCGGAATCACTGCCCGACGGCGGCATTCGCTTGTGCTCGGCCGATTGCCCAAATTGGACCATCCGCCCGACGACATTTCAAGCCGCAACGGCTGCGGGGCGTCGCGACCTGCGCAGGTCGGCCCCCGACATGCCGATGACCTGGGAAGCAAGCGTTCCAGGGCTTACGATGCTGCTTTTGGCGGTTTTTTGAGCTTATCGTTCATTAGTCGGCCGGCGAAGCTCGCCGCATTGGGACTGCCGCAACGCAAAATCAACCGCCAACTCCGGTTGCGGAAATCAGGGCTGCCTTCCTACAATGTGCGTTTTCGTTGCACGATCCGTCGGTTGTCGAAATTGCACCAACGGCAGGGCAACCGGCAGCGGCCATGGCTCGTGCGCGCCGGGCCGCACGAGTTGTACAACGAGCTCGGTTGTTGTGCGAGAAAGTCCCTTGAAGGAGTGTCGGACCCCATGCTCTGGACGCAAACGCTGATCCCCACGATGAAGGAAACGCCCGAGGGCGCTGAAATTCCCAGCCATGTTTTGATGCTGCGGGCGGGGTTGATCCATCAGGTGATGGCCGGGGCGTACACCTACTTGCCGCTGGGGCTTCGGGCTCTTCAGAAAGCGGCCGGGATCGTGCGGCAAGAGATGAACGCGGCCGGAGCGATCGAATTGTTGATGCCGGCCCTTTCGCCGTTGAGCCTATGGGAGCAAACGGGGCGAGTGTCGGCCTTCGGTGACGTGCTGATTCAGTTCGCCGTCAAGCGACAGAACCGTAAAGTGCCAATGGTGCTCGGGCCGACGCATGAGGAAGTGATTACGGATTTGATCTCCAAGCAGATTTCCTCGTACCGGCAGATGCCGATCACGCTCTACCAAGTGCAAACAAAGTTCCGCAACGAAGAGCGGCCGCGGTTCGGCGTGTTGCGGACCAGCGAATTCTTGATGAAAGATGCCTACAGCTTCGATACGACGGTCGAAAGCTTGGGCCGCAGTTACGAGGCGATGTATGCGGCCTATTGCCGGATTTTCACTCGTTGCGGGCTGCCGTTTTTGCCTGTGGAGGCGGAAAGCGGCCCGATCGGCGGCGATGCCAGCCACGAGTTTATGATTCCGGCGGAGAACGGCGAAGATTCAATCCTCCACTGCAAACAGTGCAGCTACGCGGCCAATCAAGAGAAGGCGGAAATCGGCGCCCGAGACACTACAACCGTCCCGGTCGCGCCGGGCGAGTTGAAGCCCGTGCCCACGCCTGGGGCAACCACCATCGAGCAAGTGAGCGGTTTTCTCAACTGCCGGCCCGCCAAGCTGATCAAAACGTTGATCTACCTAGCCGACGGCAAGCCGCTGGCCGTGCTGATTCGCGGCGATCACGACGCGAACGAGAACAAAGTTCGGCGGGTGGCCAAGGCCCAAACGCTTGAACTGGCTCCGCCCGAGGTGATTGTGGCCGTAACGGGTGCGCCGGTCGGCTTCGCCGGCCCGGTCGGCGTGAAGCAATCCGTGCGCCTGCTGGCCGATCGCGATGTGCAGGCGATCGTCAACGGGGTTACCGGTGCTAACCAGGCCGATACGCACTTGGTGAACGTCAACCCGGGCCGCGATTTTCAGCCTGAGGGCTATTTCGATCTGCGCAACGCGATCGACGGCGACCCATGCCCGCGTTGCTCGGGTGTGCTCAAGATGCGGCACGCGATCGAGGTGGGGCACGTGTTCAAACTCGGCACGAAATACAGCGAATCGCTCAACGCCCGATTCCTCGATTCCGATGAGAAGCTCAAGCCGATCATCATGGGCTGCTATGGCATAGGCATCAACCGGATCATCGCGGGCTTGATCGAAACGTCGCACGACGAGAACGGCATCATTTGGCCGGTGAGTCTCGCTCCCTACGAAGTGCTCATCTGCCCGGTGAAGATCACCGACGAGGCGTCGCGCAAGGCGGCCGACGACTTGGCCCAACGACTGACAGCAGCCGGAATCGAGGTGCTGATCGACGATCGCGACGTTCGCGCCGGCGTGAAGTTCAAGGACGCCGATCTGATCGGGTTCCCGTTGCGCGTGGTGATCGGCGAGCGCGGGCTGAAAGAGGGCAAAATCGAATTGAAGTGGCGGTGGGAAGCAGCCGCAGAAACCGCGCCGCTCGATCAGGCCGCCGAGTCGATCATCGAAGCCGTCTTGGACGAACGCCAATCGGGCCGACGGTTTTCCGCGTGGATGCAATCGCGATAATTGGCCTGGCCCGCGGCATCGCGGATTCGCGACGCTCTTGCCGTCAAATCCCAAGCTGGTGGCCGCAATCGCGTAACGCCTGCTGCTCCACCCCCGGGGCGTCGACACGGCTCAACCGCTCTCAGCCAACGCACAAACGCCGCTCGACCTGGCGGAGGGCTTCGTCCACAGGCACAAACCGTTGCGCCAACCGAAGGTTCTCGCCCTTGGTCATCCAGTCGTCCACCCGCCGCTGCGCGGCAACGACGGTGCTGTGGCTGCGACGGCCGAAATACTGCCCAATCTCGCTCAAGGCGGCGCGGGTGTGCTTTCGGGCCAACCACATGGCCAACATTCGCGGATGACTGACGTAGCGGTTGCGGGCGTCGGCCTGAAGGCTCTGCGGCGACAGCCCGAATGTCTCACACACCGCCTTCTCAATGTCGTCCAGTCGCACGGGACGGGCGTATTCCTGGAAGAGGTCGGCCAGCACCTCGGCCGCCAGCATCGGCGTGACCGGCTCGCCAAGAGCCGCGCTCCCAGCCTGAAGACGGCACATGGCCCCCTTGAGCGCCCGTGCATGACTAGCCACTCGGGAAGCGATCATCTCCACCACTTCGTCGGGCACGGCCAATTGCATCTCGTCGGCCCAGCGTTTCACGATTCCGCGACGGGCTTCCAAATCGGGCAATTCCACCCGGCAAACGATGCCGCTTTGAAGCCGCGTGGTCAATTCCGGGCCGAGCTCGGGCAACTCGCTCGGGGGCCGATCGGCCGAGAGCACCAACTGGCGGCCTTCTCGCATCAACGTGTCGACCGTGTGCAACAGCTCGATCTGTGTGCTGCGTTTGCCGATGAAGAACTGCAAATCGTCGATCAGCAGCAGATCCACCCCGCGATACTTGCGGCGGAAACCGGGCAAACCGGCTCCGCGAAGGGCTTCGAGAAACTGCGTGGTGAACTGTTCGGCGGAAAGATAGATCGCCGTGCGACGCGGTGCGGAACCGCGCACCGCCCGCCAAATGCCTTCCAGCAAATGACTCTTTCCGACCCCGGTCGGCCCATGCACCAGCATCGGATTCATGTGCCGGCTTTGCGTCACCACCATTTCCGCCGAGGTCAGCGCCAGGCGATTCGTCTGCCCGGGCACGAACGTCCGCAGGTCGGCAAAACGCCGGCCGACGTGAGCCGGGGTTCGACGCGGCATCGATGCGCGCCCGGCCGAGGCGCTCGGTCGATCGGCAGCGCGTTCTTCCTGTCGGCTCTGGGCGAGCCGAAGCGGGCAGACGACACCGCCATTTGGTTCGCTGGCGGCAGATGCGCCCGCCGACTCTTGCACCCCACCGCCCACCGCCTCGCCGTTTGCAGCGTTATCGCCGTTAATGGCCGGAGCGACGAGGTATCGGATCGGCACATCTTGCTTGAGGAGAGAATGCGCGGTGGAAACGATCTGGGAATGGAAGTTCGCGCGAATCCACTCGATCAACATCCGCTCCGGCCCGACGATCGCCAAACCTTCGGCGTCGAGCAGCAGTTCGGTAGTCTGCCCGAACCACAAGTCGAAGCGTTGTTGTCCGAGCCGGTCGGCCAGGCGCGATCGCAAGGCCGAGACGACATCCCTATCGCGCGTGGTCACTTCCTTCGCCACTCCCCGGCGCGCGCAGAGCACGCCCAACAGACGGATCAGATCGTGAACGAGCAGCCGTGCCGACTCCGAAAGCCGGATAACCGTCGCAACGAAGCGACGCACCCGAAAGCGTTGTGGGCCGCGAGCTATCAACTCATTCGGCCCGGGATTGATCGTTGGTTGTCGGCAACGATCAGCCCCAAAGAGTCAAGCATCACGATGTTGTCGATCGAATCGGATTCCCGCCCGATCGTTCTGTCGGTGTCACCCGTGTTAGCGTGATTTTAGCCGTGCTAGCATTGATGTCAAAGGCACCGCCGCGACGTTCCCCCAAAAAAATCTTCGCTTCTTCGGCATGCCTCCAAATCAACGGAAAAAGCCTCAGTGTTGAGCCGCCGCTGCCGAGAGATGTCTCTCGCTCTGCACACAACCGAAGTGGAAAACCTGTTGGACAGCATTCGATCGCCTCAAGCCGGTCCGACGCGAATCGTCGGGCGCGTTTCGACTTGCGGCGTCGGCCGTGCCTAGTTACGGATTGTCACGCGCGCCATCAGCCGCATTTAGCCGAATCGATAACGCCTTTAGACGGTACAACGCCCTTGAACGGGCTGTCGCCAGAAATAGACGGCCCGCTGCTCAAGCGTTGAGAACCCCAGCGATCGGTAGATCTTTAGCGCGGGCGTATTATTCGCATCGACGGCCAGCACCACCCGTTGGCGCGATCGCCGGGCGGCCATTTGGCATGCTTGGGCCACCAGCAATTTTCCCCAGCCCATGCCTCGAAAACGAGGAAGAACGCCCATATACACCAGTTCCAAGTTTCCGTCGTCGGGATGATCGGCCAAGAGGAGACAACCGATCTCCTCTCCTCCGCAGCGAGCGATGCGCCACAGAGAAGTGCCCGAAGAACCGATCGACTCGTAACTGTCGAGAACGTCGTCGATAGATCGAAGTCCGTTCAATTGAGGGTAGTCTAATGTCTCTTGGTACGAGCCTTCCACGATCGACGCTAATCGGGCCCGATCGCCTGCGACGAACTCGATGAATTCAAGGTCCGCCTCAGCCTGCGGCCCACTCCCGACCAGTGAGCAATCCGTTACCGTTTGCCCCTCCACATCGGACGCTCGCTCGCTTCCCGGGCTCCCAGCCGACGAAACTGGGCGGAATAGATAAAATAGATCGCCCAGTCTAGAGAAACCGATCTCTTCAATCAAGGCGTGCTCGATCGGCGTGGGCGACTTCACCAAACATTGCGCCCACGAAACGCCATCGACCGCGATCATCCCCCTAATCTCGCGCATGACGGCCCGCAGGACCGTCTGATCCACCGATCCGACCTCTCGCGGCGGCCAGAAAACCACCGATCGGCCGGACAAAGGCTCGATCCACGCAGCAGCCCGCAGGCGGCCCGCAACGAACGCACCGATCAATCGCCGCGACGCATGCGGATCGGACGACCAGCGATCGACCAACGCCTGCACAGCCGGCCTAGCCGCCTCGCCATGCGCAGGTGTCAATAATCGCGCCGCCTCAGGCCAAAGGGCCGGTTCGATTGGACCCACGCTCCATTCCGCGAATGGTTTCATCATCGCTGAATTATCGGCCATCGGGACCGAAAAAACAAAGCCGACCACGAGGCAAGCGAGATCGTCGCGAAACGACACTCCTTGCCCCATGGCCGGCCGGAAAGGACAATTCAAACATCAATCTCAAGACGACCGCCCGACACGCGGTTCGATCGCCTTCGAGCGGCCCATTCCGCAATCAGTTGCAGCATCAACGCCCGCCGCGAGCCTGGGCCTGCAACGCCTTGGCCTTCGACGCCAAATCCGCATCGACACCGGCATCGATCACCCGCTGGGTCGCATCAATTACAAGCTGCTTCTGCGAATCGACTATCTTTTCGGCAATCGCCAGCACGGCCTGAGCAGCGTCCTTCTTCAACGCCGGATCGCTCAACAGTCCCGCAGCCAAATCGAGCGATGCCTTGCCCGCTTGGCGACGGAGCACGTCGAGGACCAGCCGCTTCTCGTCCGGCCGCTGGGCGGCGGCCAGCGCCTCGCGACACATCGCCAAACGTTGCGGGCCGGGCAGATCGAGCTGGCGGGCGATCCGAATATACCCGCGAAGAGCCCGAATCTTGTACTTGTTGTCTCCCGCAGTCTTGGCAAGGTCGAGAAGGATCGGCGCGGCGTCAACGCTCATCCACTCGCCCAACAACCGGCTGCCCGCGTCCTGAATCTCGGGCTGCAAATCCTTTGCCGCTGCCGCCACCGATTCGAGCGCGACTTGCCCCCCAACGGCAGCCAGCACTTCCAGCGCGGCAATTCGCTGTTCGACCGATCCGCCTTGAGCGGCAGAACGAACCATTTGCGCGCAGGCCTCGCGGTCGGGCATGCGAACGGCCGCCATGCGCAATGCCGTTTGGGCGGGCTGGGCGTCTTCCGGCCTCGGCGGTTTGGTCACTCGCGCGATCAACCACGGCAACTCCGCCTGGTCGATGGTCGCCCCAAGGGCGATCACCGCAGCGGCGCGCGTGTCGCCGTTGGCGTCGTCGGCAGCCTTGAGCAGCAAGGGTTTTGCTGCGGTAATGTAGCGAGCGCCTGCCAATTGAATCAACACGTTCCGCAATTTGCCTTCGGCGTTGCCGAGCTGTTGAACCAAGGCCTCGCTGATGCCGTCGCCTTTGGCGTCGGTGAGGGCGTCAATCGCCTTGTCGGCAACCGCTTGATCCTGATCAATCGCTGCCGTAAGCAAAACCGGTACGGCTGCCGCCCCGCCCACTTTGCCCAGCGCCTGAATAGCTGCAATTCGAACCGGCGCCGGGCCGGCCTTGGCTGCGTCGAGCAACGCGGGCAAGGCCATCGGATCATTGCGATCGGCCAGCGCCGATACGACCGCCGCCTGTTTTGCCGGCGGGACATTCTTCAATTCGGCAATCAGGGCCGCGGTAAGCTCCGGACCTTGAATCTCGCGGGCCAGCCAAAGCCCAACGGCAAACACATCTTTATCATCGCTGCGCAGATACCCCAAGATTGCCGGTGTGGCCCCGGCCTTCTGCGACACAACCGCGCCGCGCATCGCGGCCAATTGATAAGGCTTTGGGACCTCGGTCCGAAGAACCGCCTGATACAACCGGGCGGCTTCTTCCACGTTTCCGGCCGCAAGCAATCGCTCGGCCGCCAAGATGCAGCCCTGGGCGACCGAGGGCCGAACAGCCGGCGGCGACTGCGCAAGCGATGATTCGAGGGCCTTGATCGCCGCCGGAGCGGCAATGCGGCCCAGCGCCACGGCCGAGGCCGCCGCCACTTCCGCATCGCTGTCGCCAAGCCGCCCCACAAGCAACTCAACCGAGTTGACATCGCGGCGCACTCCGATCGAGTTGATCACCCCGACCAGCAATCGCCCCTTCAGCGTTCCGGCGGCACTACGCAACGCTTCATCGGCGGCCGAATCCGGAATCGCTTCGAGCGCGATTCTCGCCCACGACGACAACTGTTCGTCGGCCAGCAAGCGTGCAAGGGCCGGCACCGCCTTGTAAGTGCCCGAAACCGCCAACCGTTTGCAGGCCAACGCCTTTTCCTGAGGCTCGCCGGTTTGCAACACGGCGATTTGCTGCTGTTCGTCGAATTTCGGCGGCGGCGCGGCCGAACCAGTGCCGACCGCCGCTGTCAGTGCAAAGAAGGCAAGACATGCCCATTTCAATGGAACGATGTAACCGTGCATAACCGAAAACTCCCTTAGATGATTCCCAATATCTGATTCGTTCAATGCCGCACCGCTGTCAAATCCGCCACGGTTCGCGCAGTGCCTCCGACCGCAACCGGTTCGCCTCCTCGTCACCGGGGAACTCATTCTTCACCGGATCGTAGGTCAATTTGCGACCGAGAAAACACGCGATGTTCGCGGCGTGGCAGGCGATGTGCGCATAGCAGGCCACATCGGCGTTCGCCTTGGGCTTGGCGCGCGTCTTTACGCAATCGAGGAACTCTCGGACGTGGAATGTGGCCGGATAGCCGCCGATCTCGGCGACCTTGCGCCCGGCCAAAAGCGCCGGCGAGCTCAGAACAAGCTTCCCGCTGTCGCCGGCTTCGACCCACCCCGTCTCGCCTTCGAATCGGACCGGGCACGAGCCCAGCGGCAGCCAGTCCTTCTCGCGCACGATAAGCTTGACGCCGTTGGCGTAGCGGGCCGTGATGATGCCGTCCTCGGGCGGGTTGTATTCCACCGGGGCGGTGTGGTCCGCGTCGTTGGCCCATTGGCACAGATCGACGCAATGCGAGCCCCATTCCAAAATGCCGCCGCCGACCAATCCGCCGCCTTTCTCGAAATGAAAGCCGTTGAGCAACTTCTTGTTGAACGGTCGCCAAGCGGCCGGCCCCAGGTAGAGATCCCAATCGACATCGTCTTTGTCGGGCTCCGGCTCGGCCGGTTCCCAACCGCTTTGGACGGTGGCCATCCCGTTGGGATGCGCATACATCGTATGCAGTTTTCCGAGCTTGCCGGTACGGGCCAATTGAACGGCGAACTCGAAGTGCGGCAAGTTCCGCCGTTGGGTACCGGCTTGGAACACCCGGGCCGTGCGGCGGAACGCAGCGGCCAGAGCAAGGCTCTGAGAGATGTTCTTCGTGCACGGCTTTTCGCAATAGACGTCTTTGCCGGCCTCGGCCGCCATAATCGCCGCTGTGGCGTGCCAGTTCGGCCCCGTAGCGATGAGCACCGCGTCGATGTCCGGTCGGGCCAGCAGCTCGCGAAGGTCGCGATACGTCTTGCATTCGTCGTTGCCGTACTTGGCATCGGCCATCTTCTTGACGGCTTCGCGCCGCGCCTTCTTCACCTCGGCCACGGCGACGAAACGAACGTCCGGTTCATTCAAAAAGCAATTCAGCACATACGCGCCACGGTTGCCGATGCCGATCGCTCCCAGCGTAATGCGATCGCTCGGGGCAACCGCGCCGTCCTTGCCCAGGGCCGAAGCCGGCACAAGCTGCGGCGCCGCAACAGCCCCGGCCGCGCCGGCGGTCCATCGGAGAAACTTCCTTCGCGACACATAACTTCCAACGCCCATGTCAGCATCTCCTATCGAGAATCAGAACAACAACGCCTTTGAGTGGAATAACGCGGAGTTCGCCGATCCCGACGCGCATGTGCATGTACCTTTACACGGCCGATCAGATTCGCCTCCGCAACGCCCAGAATACTTCCGCGCAGCGCAATACACAATCGTCAACTTGCCGACGGCCTGCACGCACGGGAATGTGCCCAACGGCGACAGACCGATGACAACAACCCGAGAATCTCCGGCTGGCGAAACGCTCGCGACTGAGCGGACTCAACCAACACAGAATCTCGCAAAGCTGCGAGCGCACCGCAAGCGGCAGCCCTGCATGCGCGTCCATTCGATCAGACTGAAGAAAGACGCCCGACACATGGCCGACGAACAGCCGCCGCAGGCCACCGCCAAAAAGCCGGGAAGTCGGCCAGTTCGAGGAAAGCGACCCGCAGCCGAGCAAATCGGCCAGAATCGCCGCATAAAGCGACCCGGCCGCCCTCCGCCGCCCCCCAATCCTTTTCGGGCGTTTCTGCGCGCTGCCTCATACGGCTATTGATTCGGAGAGACGATTGCAACACAGAAAGAACTTCGCCGCGCCAGGCCCAGGCGGCCCTGTTAGGAGAAGGCCGCCACCTACCTGTGCCGCCGGCGCCTCACGGCTCACACCACATCAACGCCGCCGCGATTCAGCGCTTCGATAACGCGCGACGTGATCGACTCGATCAAAAACTCCGCTTCGTCGCGTCCAACCGCCGGCACAGGGCCGACGGGAGGCTCGGCGCCGGTTGCGCCGTCGCTTCCCTTGGCCGACGACGGCGGCACAAAGGCGTGGGGCGCAACTCCCGACTCCTTCCAACTCGCCCGAAACACATCATTCGCGCAGATGTCGCAATTCTTAATCTCAGTCCGCGGATCGGCGAAACCCCATTTGGTTTTCAGATCGAGCAGGGCGCGGGCTTCGGGCTCGGTGAAGTAGTTCACTCGCCCGAGGCTTCGCGAAAGCATGAGAATGCGGCAGTAGGCGTCGAGGACCTCGGTCCACCAGTATGCCCGCTCCACATTCTCGCCAAAGCTCACCGTACCGTGATTGGCCAGAATGATCACGTTCGTCTTGTGGACGAACGGGAGAATCGTGTCGGCAAACTCCTGCCCGCCCGGAATCGCGTACTTGGTTATCGGAACGTCGCCGAGGAAGATTTCCACCTCGGGCAGAACGCATTGCGGAACCGGCTCTCGGGCAATCCCGAACGCTGTGGCATGCGGCGGATGGCAATGAACCACGGCCTTGATTTCGGGCCGCGCCTTCATGATCGCCAAGTGCAGCATGATTTCGCTGGTGCGCTTGCGACGGCCCGATATCTGCTTGCCTTCCATATCGACAATGCACAAGTCCTCGGGCTTCATGAAGCCCTTGGAAATCATCGTCGGCGTGCAGAGCACTTCCTTTTCGCTAATGCGGTAACTGATGTTGCCGTCGTTGGCCGCGGCAAATCCCTTTTGATAGATCCGCCTGCCGATGTCGCAGATCTCTTGTTTGAGCTGATGAATGTTTCGCATGTCCGTTCCCTATCAAGAATCAGTCCACGTCGTAGCGAATGCGGCCGCAAAGCAAAATCAAACGGCCCAAACGCGAATTCCACGCAATCGGTCAGCAGCCGGTTCAACCGCCGAATCGAACACTGTTCACTCCCGGGAGAGGAATCCTGTTGCGTCGGTCAGCCTTCCGCTGTCGCCAAACGCCGAAATATCGGTCTAGCCCACCCGCGAGCATCGCGATCGCGATTTCGCTTTCTCCGCGATCTTCCGCTAGTCAATCAAGCGCGCCGCCCAGGTCGCTGGGCAGCCGAACGTGAAGGTTGTCGAGGATCGCGGCGTTGTACACATCGACCGGCTTTACATCCGGATAAAACGGCATGGCCGCTTCGCGCCCCTCGCTCAGCGCAATCAGGCAACCGGCGCCCGCGCCGAGTTCATCATACACAACCACTTCCTCCAACGGCTCGTCGCTGCGTTTCAGCAGGTTGTCCCAACTGAGCGGCACGGCCAATTTGTATTGCGCCCCCAGCATGCTCGAATGCGAATGGCTGAGCGTTACGGCGCCAATCACTTCAGCGATTCGCATGAGCGTTCTCCTCGAATCCTTCCCAAACCGCCGACTAGTTCAAACGCGAACCAAAAGCTCGCGGACATTTCCGTCGCCCAATCACCGCTGCCTCTCGCAGCAAGCGGCGCGCTCCGAACAATCCGACCGCATCGGGGTCGATAACAACGACATTGGCCCCGACCATCGACATCGCCGATTTCAACTCGGCCGGGTCGCGCGCCGCGACGGCTCGCACCTGCGGAATGCGGTTTGCCAGGCAAATCGCGGCCGCTGCATAGCGAGTCATCACCACCGCCAACGCCTGCTTGTCGAGCACCGCCCGAGCGGCCGCATCGCAGGCCTCGATCACACACTCGCTAGCTGCGACGGAGATCGAAGCTCCTTCGATCCGGAGCGACTGAACCGCCCGTTCATCAAAGCAACCTTGGTGTATCACCAACTGCACTGCCAAGTGGGCCGCTGATTCCGGCGCAACGCCGGCATCCTGCTTCGCGCCCGAGACATAGCGCAAGGCAATCCGCCGTCGCTGCAACTCGTCGCGCACGGCAGGTGTAACCACTGCGCCCGCAGCGACGCTGACGCAGCGGACACGGTCGAGACGATCGACCAAATCCGCCAAAGCAACCACTTTGCCTGGAACGTGAAGCTGGTCGCTCCAACGATCGGCGTCCGTTCCCGACGGCGCAGCGGGCGATTCCAGGCTGTTGCGTTTGCCGTCCACTGCGCAGGGGCCGTTTTCCGCTGCACTTGCCGATCCCGAAACGATCGCTGCGTTGCATTTCGCTGCCGGGCCGGGCGCCGCTTGCACGGCAGGCGAGCCCTCCGAAGGCGCGGCATCGCCGCTGGCCCCGGCGAGCCGGGACATCACTTCGCGAACGATTCGTTCGACCAACTCGTTCATCGGCCCGAAAAAGGACTTGTTTTTCTGACAACTATCTCGCTTCGGCAAGCCGATGCGACTCGACTACGACTATGCTGTCGGCAGAAGGCGGCTGTTTTCCGCCGACCTTATTGCGTTTGTCCTTCGCATCCGAAGAACCATCAGGTTGACTTCATCGGGAATCGGGTATCGCCAGCACCGACCAGCGCACCGGCGAGGTGTTGTCGTGCATCAGATCTCGGGCCCCGATGCCGTCGCTGGTGACGATCACCTTTTCATCCCAGCCGGCGCCGAGCGTATCGACGACCAAGATCGGGTCGCCCTCCACCGTCTGCCCGTCGGCCTGCAACGCCATGACCAACAGCAATTTGGCGCCCGTCATCGAGCGATGCTTCACCGTTGCCGTGGCACTGCCGACGACCCGACCGTAGTACATGGATCAGCTCCCAGCTCGCCGACGACTACTTTCCGAGGATCCGCAAACTGTCGATCATCGAACAACGCCGCTCGCGGGTAAAGGTAAGGGGAGTGGTTACACCCTCACCGGTCGGACCCGCGATTGAGAACGACAGGTAGCCCTCGCCGCCCAACCCCAGGCCGGCCATGCTCGGCCCGTTCTTGACGAACAAGGTCGTATCCATCACCTTGCCCATCTTGGTCATGTTGGCGACGTCGTGGGAATGAATGATCGCCGTATGACGAAAACCGTGTTCGCTTTCTCGCGCGCGTTCAATCGCTTCATCGACATCGCGGCAGCGCACGAACGGCAAGAAGGGCATCATTTGCTCCACGCCAACGAACGGGTTCCTCACATCGGTTTCGCCGAAGACCAACTCCGTCTTCGCGTCGATCTTCTTGCCCGCGGCCCGGGCCAGAACGGCAGCGTCTTGACCGATGAATTCCTTGACGGGCACGTCGTGTTTGTGTTCGCCCTCGCCCACCGTGGTGATTGCCGCCCGAGTCAAACCGGCCACCTCTTGGGCGTCTAGCCGGACGGCTCCGGCGCGTTCCATCGCCGCCATCATCGTGTCAAACACCTTCTCGACGACAAAGACCTGCTTCTCCGCGATGCAGAGAAGATTGTTGTCGTACGCCGCGCCCTGAATGATGCATCGGGCGGCTCGATCCAGGTCGGCCGTGGCATCGACAACCACTGGAGGATTGCCCGGCCCGGCGACAATCGCCCGCTTCGACTGCTGCATGGCCGCCCGGGCGACGGCCGGGCCGCCGGTCACGCACAAGAGATTGATGTCTCGGTGTTTGAACAGCGCGTTGGCCGACTCCAGGGTCGGCTCGGTGATCAGGCAAATCAGGTTGTCAATCCCCAGATCGCGGTAGATCGCCTCGTTGTAGCGTTTCACCCCTGCTGCGGCCACTTTCTTGCCGCTCGGATGCGGGTTGACCACCAAGGTGTTGCCGGCGGCAATCATGCTGACGGCGTTGCCCGTGATTGTCGGCAGCGAATGGGTGACCGGCGTCACGGCGCCGATCACTCCGAAGGGGGCGTGCTCGATCACCGCCAACCCGTGATCGCCGCTGAAAACTTCGGCCTTGAGGAATTCGACTCCCGGCGAGCGTTCGCCGAGCGTCTTGAGCTTCTCGATCTTGTGTTCCAGCCGGCCGATCCGCGTTTCTTCCATTTCCATGGTGCCGAGTTCGACGCAATCGGCGATCGCGATTCGGCGGATGTGGTCGATAATCCTGCGTCTGTCGGCCAGGGTCATCCGCGACAACTGCTCGAATGCGTCGCGGGCGGCCGCCACGGCCTCGTTGACATCGGTGAACAGCCCGAACCTTCCCTGATAGGAGCTGGCGGCCGCATGAGCTCGCCCGTTGAGCCGCGACAACACCTCTTCGACCACGCTACGGACCAATGATTCGCTGACTTGCATGGTTCGGAAACCTATCTGATTCCAATTCCCGATTGAAAGGCGATCGGCATCGCGCCCAATCTACGTGAAAGCCCGACGGCCATCGCTGAATGCACCACTGACAAACCGTAATCCCCAGACCGACCGGCGCGGCACGGCCGTCGCCGTTCACTGCGATTCCTTCTGATAGACTCGTTTCGCCCCGACAGCCACCGAATCGATGATGCCGATAATCACCGTGTCGACCGGCAGCGATTTCGTTTCGGGCGTCAGCCGCGCGCTGGAGCCCTGTGTGATGACGACCAATTCGCCCTCGCCGGCGCCGACCGTATCGACTGCCACCATCGACCGCCCCGTGGTCACCAGCCGATCGCGGCTTTGCGGATCCACTCGGTAAGGCTCGACGACGAGGAGTTTATGGCCCTTCATCGCCTCCACCTTCTGCGTGGCCACCATCGAACCGGTTACCTTGGCAATCAACATCTCTTAGCCCTTTAGCAACGTGGCGGCCTGTTGCGCGACGACCCACTCCTCATTCGTCGGCATCACCCAAATCTGAACGCGGCTTTGCGGGCAGTCGATTCGGACCTCGCCGCGCGCCGCGCCGTTGGCAACCGCATCGAGCGCGATGCCCAACTCCTCGAGCCCGCGCAGCACCGCCGCCCGAATAGTCGGGCTGTTCTCGCCGATGCCCCCGGTGAACACGATCGCGTCGGCTCCGCCCAATTCCACCAAGTACGCGCCCAAGTATCGTCGCACATCGGCGGCATAAACATCGAGCGCAAGCTGCGCGCGGGCATTGCCGGCGGCGGCTGCTTTTTCGATGTCGCGCAAGTCGCCGCTCACTCCGCTTAGGCCGAGCAACCCGCTTTCCGTCGCCAAACACCGCAGCAGCTCTTCGAGCGACTTGCCCGTCCGTCGCATCAGCAAGGGCAGCGTGAACGGATCGAAATCGCCGCAGCGGTTGTTCTGCGGCAATCCCGTCTGAGCGCTGAAGCCCATGCTCGCGGCTTGGCTCTCTCCATTGCGAATCGCGCACAACGAGCTAGAGCCCCCCAGGTGACACGAGATCAAGCGCAAGTCGGTCCTGCCGGTCAACTCCGCCGTGCGGGTGGCGATGTAGCGATGGCTCGCTCCATGGAACCCCCAGCGGCGCACGAGCAACTCATCGGCCCATTGGTAGGGCACGGCGTAGTAACGGTTGGCCGGCGGAATGGTGCGATGGAAGTCGGTCTCGAACGCAGCGACCAGCGGTATCTCGGGCAGCTTCTCGTGCAACAAACGCATGGCGGCAAGATAGGGCGGATTGTGCGCCGGAGCGACATCAATCATCTCGTCCATGCAGGCCAACACGTCATCAGTCACCAACTGCACTCCCGACACCCGCCCGCCATGCACGGCTTTGAAGGCAATGGCCGCCACGTCGCGAGCGTCGCGCAAACATCCCGACTGGGGATCGGTCAGTTGCGCCAAACACAGCCGCACGGCCGCAGCATGGTCGGGAGCAGAAACCGTCTCGTCCCGCCGGCGTCCGCCGATCTCGGTGAACGCTCGACTCTCCGCATCGCCAATTCGCTCGACTCCGCCGCGGGCCAACTGCTCGCGGCTCGCCATGTCGAACAGGCGATACTTGAAACTCGTTGAACCGAGGTTGGCCACCAGGATTTTCATGGCTCCATCCGATCCTTCGACGTGTTGCGGGCTATTCCAAATACGCCGCGATCACCCCTTCGGCCGGCCGCGGAATGATGTGGCTGGCCACCAGTTCGCCGACCGCCGAAGCGGCATTGGCGCCGGCCTCGACAGCCGCCCGCACGCTTCCCACGTCGCCGCGAACCACGGTGGTCACCAAACCGCCGCCGATTTGAATGCGCTTCACAATTGCCACGTTGGCGGCTTTGGCCATCGCATCGGTCGCTTCCACCAGCGCCACCAAGCCCTTCGTTTCAACCAAACCCAAAGCGTCTTGCATGATCGTAACTCTCTGCTGACAGGATGGATCGAATCTGTTTGTCGTTACATGGTGAAAGTCGGACGGCCCGATTCACCACTGCGTTGCCCGAAAGCTGTTCGGCCCTCGGGATGCATCTTTTCTCGTCTCGATTCCGAGGCGGCCGCCGACAAGGGCTCTCGCCCGGCCGGCCTCGCGTGCCGGGGCCTGCCAATGGGAAACCGCGCCGGCATGTTGCCTCTCCGCCGACTGCGGCGTCGCCCATTAGTCGGCAACGGCGCGTTTGACGGGCGCCGGCAGCACCACGCCCAGATCGTCGTGCGGACGAGGAATCACCTGCACGCTGACGATCTCGCCGATGCGTCCACCGGCCGCCGCGCCGGCGTCGGTGGCTGCCTTCACCGCAGCCACGTCGCCGGTGAAGAAGGCGCTTACCAAACCGCTGCCTACCTTGTCCCAACCAAGGAACTCCACGTTCGCAGCCTTCAGAGCGGCATCGGTCGCCTCGACCAAGGTGACGAACCCCTTGGCCTCAATCATCCCCAATGCTTCCATGGGTCGCTTCGCCATGATCCGAAATCTCCGCAGAAAATGAAAACAAAGAAACCAAAAATACGTCGCCAATGCCCTTCGACGATCTGTGCAACACGATCGCCCAGCGGCCAACCCGTCGCGCTCGACGGTGTCTCATTCCCTCGCCGTTGCACAAAGACGGAAGGCTTCAACGAGCTTTCAACAACTCAACTTTCGACGCATGATCGATATCGCATGCGTTCCCTTCGTCGGTATCGAGGTGCACCTCCAACTTGATGTTGCGGCCCACGCGAACCAACAAGTTCTCGAACGTCGTCGTACACGACCCCGCATGCACGCGCAGCGCCATCGTATCGCCATCGGCGACGCCGTAATGCTGTGCGTCACTCGGCCCCATGTGTACGTGCCTTTCGGCGCGAATCACGCCTTTCTTCAGTTCAACCACTCCCTTGGGCCCAACCAGCACGCAACCGGGCGTGCCCTCGATCTTGCCGCTGGGGCGGACGGGCAAATCAATGCCCAGCGAGATGCCGTCTGTGAAGGCCAACTCCACTTGGCTCTCGGGCCGAGTCGGTCCGAGAACGCGCACTGTGGGAAGCATCCGCCGTTTCGGCCCGACGACCATCACGGTTTCTTCGGCGGCGAAGAAGCCGTCTTGGTACAGATCTTTCATCACCGTCAGTTTGTGCCCCGGACCGAAGAGAGTCTCCACGTCGGCGTCGCTCAGATGGCAGTGCCGGGCCGAAACACTGACAACCAAATGGGGCTTGTCCTTCGGACCGCCCACCTGCCGCAAAACGATCTCGCGGACAATCTGTTCAATCGCCGCTCGCGATATCGCTTTGGGCTTCATCGCGGAAGTGATGCTCATAGAATGCTCTGCTCACTCGTCGCCTAGCGACGGATAATCGTCGCTTCGGCAAGGGCCGCTAACGGCCGCTGTCTTCGATGGACAATTCCCGCGCCCGAACAACTGTTACACCGGCGCGACTGAGGACGTCGTGCCAATGTTCACCCAACGATGAATCGGCAACCAACTTGTCCACATCGCTCAACTCGCAAATATGGGCAAGGCTCGATCGGCCGAACTTGGTGCTGTCGGCCACCACAATCACTTCGTCCGCTGCTCGCATCATTGCGCGTTCGGTTTCCACGAGCAGCAAATCATTGTTGAAATACCCCTCGTCGTTGACCGCGGCCACGCTCAGAATCGTCTTCCGCACGCGCACTCGTTCGAGCATAGCGTTGGCGTACGGTCCGCGCGCCACGCCCGACCGCGGACAGATATTTCCCCCGATAAACACTAGGTCGCTATTCGCGTCGGAGGCGAACAAGTTGGCCACCGGCAAAGAGGTTGTGACAATATGCAATGGCCGACCGACCAACCACCGGGCAACCTCGTAGGTTGTGCTTCCGCCATCGAGCAACAGCGTTTCCCCATCACTAATCAGCTCAGCCGTTTGCCGCGCAATCGCCCGCTTGCCACTCGCCTGGTGACCCTCTTGACTTTCAAAATGGGGCATCTGCGGCGACGCGCCGGTATAGAGAACCCCGCCGTGAATGCGCCGTGCGGCACCAATTTCTTCAAGAAGTTCCAAGTCCCGCCGAACAGTCGATTCGGAAACGGCCAGTTGCTCGACAAGCTCGCTAAGCGACGCAAACCTTTTTTGCTGAACAATTTCCAGCATGCGGCTTCGCCGCTCTTCTGCAAGCATCGCCATTTCGGATTCCCCTGCAACCACCGCAATCCGTCACAATTATGCCATAATCCACGCCTGATTGCAATCATTTTGTGCCAGGCGGTGATAGATTTCATTCATCCTGGTGGTCGTTCCCCGGTCCAGACTTGATCTGGCCGCGTCCCCAGTGATCTAAGTGACTGCGATGAAATAGGTTTACACCGGCGTCCTTGGTAAGTTAGAATGCCCTCTCACCCTTCCTTCCCTCCCCTGGTTCAAAGGACATTCCATGTCGGCAAAGCTCACCCGACGGTCATTTCACGTGGCCACGGCTTCGATGGCCGGATTGACAGCGTTGCAAGCGTCGCGGGCCCTTGGGGCCAACGAACGGATCCGCGTGGGGTTCATCGGGGTCGGCAATCGCGGGATGCAAGTTCTCGATGGTTTCCTGCGGCACAGTGATTGCCAGCCGGTGGTCGTGTGCGACATATTCACGCCGCACCTCGAAAAAGCAAAGGAGCGACTTGAAGGCAAGGTTGACGCGGAACGCGATTTCCGAAAGGTGCTCGACCGCACCGATCTCGATGCCGTTGTCGTCGCCACTCCCGACCACTGGCACGCGATTCAAACCATTGCGGCGTGCAACGCTGGGAAAGACGTGTACGTCGAGAAACCGCTGTCTGTTACTGTTGTTGAAGGGCGGAAGATGGTCGAGGCTGTCCGCCGCAATAAGCGAATCGCGCAGGTGGGCACCCACCGCCGCAGCTCCGCCACATACATCAAGTTGGCCGGAGAGATTGCCGACGGTCGGATCGGCAAAGTGACCGTCTCACGCGCCTACCGACTAAGCAACATGTTTCCCTCGGGCATCGGCCGGGCGCCGGCAGCCGATCCGCCGCCCGACTTGGATTGGGACATGTGGCTCGGCCCCAGGCCCTCTCGGCCGTATCAAGCCAATATCGCTCCGTACAAGTTCCGCTGGTGGGACTTGTACTCATCGCAGATGGCCAACTGGGGCGTTCACTACCTCGACGCGATCCGCTGGCTCACCGGAGAGCTGGCGCCCGCCTCGGTCTGCGCCATGGGAGGCCGATTCGCCGTGGACGATGATCGAACCGTGCCTGACACGCTCGAAGCCGTGTTCCAGTTTGCGTCCGGCCGGCTGGCCGTTTTCGGTCAATATGAAGCCAACGGCAATCCCGTTTTGATTCAGGGCGAACTGGAACTCCGCGGGACGGACGCCACGGCCTACGTCGGCGACCGCGGCTACGAGTTCATTCCGGAGCGCGGCGGCCAATTTGCCGATCGCAAACCGCGCAGCCAGCCGTTCAAATTCGAGCAGATTGAAAAGCACGACGACGTGACAGCCGCTCACGCCCGCAACTTCCTCGATTGCGTCAAGTCGCGCAACCTGCCGCATGCCGACATCGAGATCGGTCATCGCTCAACGACGATGAGCCTATTGGCGAACATCTCGTTGGCCCTCGGCATCCGACTCGAATGGGACGCCAAGGCAGAGCGCATCACCAACAACGAGCAAGCGAATTCGCTGCTGCATTACGAGTACCGCGCTCCCTGGAAGCTCGAATAAGGCTCGCTGCACCGCAGCGCGGCACGACGCTCGCGTCGCAAGACCGAGCCGCGAGACAACATGCTCGCTGGACGGGCGATCAGGCCGATCGGGCCGCGGGCCGTTCGGACAATTTGAGGAGCCGGGCCGCCATCCATTCCTCGCGACGGCCGCGCAGCGCCGCGTCGGCATCCGGGTCGATCGACGCCGTCAGCCCGTTGGGCAACCGCACGGTCCCGCTGTCTTTCACCGTGCGTTCACTGGCGGTGACGAACGTCTTGACGGCTAAACGGAACCGCTTCTCCTCAGGCACCGTCCAGTGCTTCGAGCGAGAAAACTGCTTCTTGCAGTGGAGTGCCAAGTTCTCCATGAGCGGTTCGCCCATTGGCTGCGTGGGCAGCGCAACAGAAGGGTAGCTGTCCGGGCTGTTGAGCACTTCCGTCAGAAACAGCTCGCCGGCCACTCGGCGCGGACCGGCGAAGAGGGCCTTGCGGTACTTCTCTTCGAACGCGGCAAGATCAAGCCACAGCGCCCAATGCCGGGCCGGCGGCGAGCAATAGTACAGTGCGGCAACGGCCGCCCAGTAGTCGAAGAAGAATTGCAAGCGTTTCTTGTCGGCCTCGGTCGGGTTGATCAACGCCTGAACCGGAAGCGTCTGCCACACCCGTGCCATTCCCATCGCCTGCCAAACGCCAAGATTGGATAGATCGCCCTTGGTATAGCTGTGCTCCGCGTGTTCGGGGCTGTCCATCTCGGCGGCTCTCCACGAAACGACCAACCGCCGATCATTGCCCACCTGATTCATGTTGACGCCGGGCTGTGCATTTGGATCGAATGTGATCCGCAAGTCTTGGCCGAACACCTGCTGCGAAAACGTCGTTTGACGATCGGCCTTGACTTCCTTCCACCATGCCGGATAACACTCGGTAAGCGCCTGGCGGATATAGACGATGTCGTTGCGGCGCATTGACGGCAAAGCACTGAGTCTGGTCGCGGCCGACTTCAACTCCGAGTTCAACTCATCCCATTGCGCGTTCATGTAAAGCGACACGATCTGAGCATACAGTTCGTCGCGCGCGTTGCCGGCGGCCGGCCCCTCTGCCGCCCACGTCGAACGCAACGCCCACGCAATTGCCGCCGATCCACCGAGGAACTGTCGCCGATTCATTTCACGCCTCGTCGCTGAAGCTTCAGTTCTGCCGCGTTTGCAGCTTAATCGCCCATCTCGCCGTAACTCTATAGCCTAACGCCTCCCTCCAGTCGGAAGCAACAGGCTGAACCGGACCTTTGCATCGGCGATTGATCGCCCGAAAAAACGGCCGTGCGGCACACAGTCCGCGTCTGTGCGCCGCGAGCGAATCCGTCCGCCGGAGGCCTCCAGACGCCAAAATCTCGCTTGCTAGGGACGCGAAGCAAGACAACGCGACCGCCCGGTCAACGGCCCGCCTTCCGGCAGAAACCGGGCGAGCTTGTTACGGCGAGGCCCCAAGCTTCCGCTCGCGCGCGGCCGTGAAATCATCGCGTCGAGGCACATGAGGCTCCGCTACGGAGACCCAGGCAAGGTCGGTGCGGGTGTTTCGACAGGCGGGGCAGGGCGGGCCGGTTTGGCTTCAACGCCGCCAATCCGCAGTTCGCCGGCGTCGAGTTTCTCCTTCCATCGCTGAATCGCCGCCTTTCGCTGATTGGTCGGCATATCAGGCCGGTACGAAAGAATCAGCCCGGTCATCTCCTTGAGAACCTGGAACGCCAGAACCCGATGCGCCAGCGACTCCGAGTCGAGCGCTGCGACCAATTTGGCCGCCTCTCCGTTGGCAAAATCGGCCTCCGTGTAGCCCCACAACATGCGGTACAATTCGGCGCCGCCGGTCGCGCCGTACTGCCGCTGAAGAGTGTTTCGCACTGCAACGGCGATCTTGGGGTCAACGGCCACGGCCTCGGCCAGCTTGCCGGCAGCGTCGGCCCATTCGTTCTTTGCTTCCGGATCGTTCAGTGCGGCGCACAGGCGCTCGACGTGGCCGAAGAACACCAAGCATCGTGCCGCGAGCCACCGAACCTCGCGGCGGCGGTGCTCGCTCAGCTCGAGCATGCTTTGCAGCGCCGGACGATCGGCCGTCATGGCTTGCTCCATCAAACGCGATGCCTGCTCGTCGAGAAGCGGCAGCGGTTCGCTGGTCAACCAGCGCGGCATTTCCGCGGCAGAGACGGTCCAACCGGCCGTGCCGAGCGATGCCTTATTGCCGGCCGACATTCGAACGACCGGGCGCGACGGCGCCTCTAGCGTCAGCTCTCCGCTGCCGACATACAACGACACCGCCCAAGAGGCCGGCTGCTGCTCCGGATCGCTGCCCGCGTGGCGAACCGGAAACACTTCCACGGCAGCCACCGATTCGGGATGCACGAATGTCAACGTGCCGGCGACGCGTCCACCGGCGAAACTTACGACGATCTGAGTGCCCGGCTTCGCGGCCGGGATTAGCAGCACTCTGCCGAAATCAACGTCAATACCAGGCGACTCTTCCCCGGCGGGCGAGCGCAGCGTGACCCGAGTCGGCCCCATCAACCTCGCGGTTACTCCCGAATTCATCGCGATTTCGGGACGGTACGTCGGCAAAGCGAGCAACACCTGCTTGGCTAACAGCACCGCCTTGCTCGGCAGCCGCTGCCATCCGTCGTCTTCCGGAGTATATCGCAGCAGCACTTGGGCGTCCGACACCATTCGGGCCACAGGCGGCATCGACTCGACCCGCGGAACGGTCGGTGGAGGCGTGTCGGCGGCAGGAGGCAATCCCGAATCGCCCATGGGGGGCGGTTCAGACGGCTTGGCGGGCTCGGCCGGCCTATCGGCCGCCGGCACTTCATCAGCCTTCGGCGGAAGCGGCGCCGGCGGGGCGGCCGTCTCGTTCTCTGCGGGCTTGACCGGGGGCATCGGAGCCGGTTCCTCGGGAGGAGGAGCGATTCGCTTATCGGCATCGGGAGCCGGCGGCTGAACCACCTCCTCCGGCTTGGCTGGCGGCGAAGCGGGTGTGTCGGCCGATGGTTGCTTGGGGGGTGGAGATGTTGTATCGGTCGGCGCCCACACCAACCGTCCCAGCGGCTTGTCCGGGTCGAATTGGCCGGTCGACCACGCTAGGGCAACGAGCCCGACGACGACAATCGCTGATGCAACGGCCCATCGCAATAGGCTGCGTTTCGGCACTGCTCCCTGCGCTGCCGCGACGGTCGAGGGAACGCCCAATGACGAGTCGCTAACAACCACCGGCGCGCTCCCGCCCGCCGTCGGCGAGCCCGCCAGCTCGTCGGGCAGTTCGGCTTTGCCCTCGGCAGCCTCGCGCGCCGCCAGCACGTCGGGCAACTGGTACATCCGCCGCCGCGATTGCTGATCGACCTCGGCCGGATGGCCCAACACAAGCGCCAAAATCTGATGGCAGCACGCCACCTCAGCCAAGTGCATGTCCGACTTGAGGCAAACGTTTTCGAAATCGGGCACTCGGTCGTCCACCAGCACGTGGTCGAGGTATTCCGCCACTGTGTTGGGATCGAGATTCGGCCCGCGCTCATTCAACGGCGGCGCCGCCAAGCGAATCCGCCGAGAAACATCGTGGATTCGTTGCACGAGCCCTTTGGCAAACGGGCTCTCTTCAATCTTCTTGGCGATATCGGCTGCGTCGGAACTATCCAACAAACCGTTGATCTGCGCCAGCATGATTCGAAGCGTCAGTCGCATGATTGCACCCCAATGTCATCCGACCCTAAGTGTTGGCAAGTCACGGCGACCACGCCGGCCAGCCGTCTCAACCGGTCTGCAAAACGGGGAATGAAGCCTAGGACGAGCCGACCCGGACGAACGGCACACGCCAATTAGCCGAACCGATTCTGTCCTATTTAGAACCACAGCACCGCACACGAACCGTAAGTATTAGTGCGATTCCAACGCTCATTCCGTCGCGATTTCTCGCAAGATATTTCCTGTGTTGCAGTTACGAGCCGATAACGCGTCGGTCCCCTCGCGGGCGTGCAACGGGCAGACTGGTCGACGCCGTTTATCGGCGCAAGGTTCGATCGGCGAGCAGGCGCGCCGCAACGGGAACGCAGGCTGACCGTCCGCAACAATGGTGGAAGGTTGGAGTTAGCCGCGGGCGTTTCGGTTGGGAAGACCAAGCAGCAAGCCGGCGGCAATCAGTGCTTGAGCGGCCGCAGTCAATGCGGGATGAGGCATGGGACGCTCGCTCTTGACGACAGGACCAATCGACCAACGGTCCGACCGCTCCCATCCATCGACGGTCCGTCGCCAGGGATCGCTCTTGCCCATCAGTGTCCCAGCGAGCATCAGCGAAACCGCCAGCAGCGATGTCATGCAGACGATGCGGGTTCTGAAACGCCCCAATCGGGCAGCGGACGCGAGTTTAGGTGCAGTTGCCATCAAAGGCTGCACAGCGGCAACCGGCAGGCCAATCCCGCGAGGCAGGACGCAAAGCGTTCCTAACTGTCTATTTCACCGACAATTCCGCCTTCTTCTGCCCGCCGGTCGCTGTTGCCACCGTGCCGCATGATGATGACGATTCACCACAACAGCACGGTTTCCTCCCGGGGTTTCTGCGGTAAGGAACGACCACGATCTTTTTTTGCGTGAAGCTGAGATACGACCTATACTTGCATGGCATCCGAAGACGCTCCCAAGGTCTGCAAAGGACTATCGATCCCCCGAGAGACAATGCACCTACGCGACAGCCCGCTCGCGGCATGAGCCGACGTTCCGCTGTTCGGCCTTGTTGCATTGCTGATTTTGAGCGTCGATGATCATGCCAACGGTTGCTGCCAGTTGATTTGGCCTGCGGCATGATCGGAGAGCCGAGGGGCAAGGGAAGAGAATCCGGGTTTTGCAAGCGACGGTACGCAGATGTCAGGATCTACACCGGTGGTCGACTTGAATCGCGTTATCGCCGGGGCACAGCTTCCGGCGTTGCCCCAAAGCGCTATCCGCCTGCTCGAACTGTCGCAGAATCCGGAGATTGGTGCGGCCGAGTTCGCTGCGCCCATCGAGGCCGACCCGGGCCTGACCGGCCAGGTGCTCAAGTTCGTCAACTCATCCTACTTCGGGTTTTCGCGAGAAATATCGAGTGTCAAGTTGGCGATCAGCCTGGTGGGCATGAGAACGATCAAGAACTTCGCGCTTTGGAGCGCGGTGTTCAGCCTGATGCCCAACCCGAAGTGCGGGCCGTTCGAGCTTAAGACGCTTTGGCAAGATTCGCTGCGCCGCGCGCTGTTCTCGCGCGACATGGCGCGGGTGCTTGGGGCGAAGGAGTGTGAAGAGGCGTTTGCCGCGGCGCTGCTCCAAGACATGGCCGTTCCCATCTTGGCCAAAGAATCGCCCCAGGTTTACGTCAAACTGCTCGAGGCCCGAAGCGAGGGCCGACTGCGCCTGTCGATACTCGAACAGCGTGTGTTCGGCTGGACCCACGCGACGGCAGCCGGATTGATGGCGCGCACATGGAACCTGCCCGACGCCTTTGCGCGGCTGGTAGAACGCCATCAAGAGATTGACTACTGGATGACTCAAGGCGCGCACGACCCCTTGGGGCTCGCTGTCGCCTTGTCCGCGTTGTTGCCGCCGGTGGTTGATTCCGTTTGGCAAGAGCGAAGCGTCTTTTTGGACTGCTACGCTCGCATCGACCGCCCGGGAAAGCCCGAAGCCGAGGAGCTTTTGGCCGCGGTTGATACAGGCTTCAGCGAGTTCGCGCCCGTGCTGAAACTGAGCACTCCGGCCAAGTCCATCCTCGACTTCTTGCACGAAGAGAGCGTGGCCGCCTCGTAGCCCCGCGGCCTACTTTTTCTTCGGTTCGTCGTCGGTGAAGAATCGCTTGGGAACCGAAGGCGTGTCGATGACCGGCTCGGGCGTCTCGGGCTCGGCGCCCTTGGGCGGCGGCGCGCCCTCGACTTCGGTGGACGCCAATTCCACGCGTTCGCCATCGGCTTCAACATAAACCGTGAAATGGACTTTCGTCGTTTTGTTGAGAATCGAAAGAACGCCGACTAGCCCCGTGAATCCCTCGTGCGTCGCGTGGGCCAGCTTGCGCAGCTGCTCCGCTTGGTCCTTCGTCATTCCCGGGGGTTGTTTCTTGACGAACTCGTCGGCCTGCCTGATGGAATTCTTGGCCAACACCATCTGTTGTTGGGCATCACTCAAACGCCCGAGCGGCTCGGGAACCGCCGTCTCAACCCTGCGGAAATTCGGTTCCCAGAAAATACGGCATTGGTTTCCCTGAAGGGTCAGGCGAAAACGGAGCACCAACGGAAACTTCAGGAACTCCTCATCCTTGTCGCCCACCTTGCGCTTGACCTTCTCACTCTTCTCATTGATAACGACCAACAACTCCGATTTGCTCGAATCTACTCGGCCGCGCTCCGTCACCGGCGGCAACATCACGTCGGCCGGTGTCACATCCACCTTCAGGTTCGGCGCATCAGGCTTCTTGATTTGCACGCGGACCATGCTCGGCTCGGGCTGGGTGTCGAGCCGCACGTTGACCGGTATCGGCCTGGGCCGGTCGAAGTCGAGCAGAATCGGCGAGACTGGCTGCGGTTGATTGAACGCCACGAAATGGCTTGCCTCACCCGACACCAGTTTCAGCCCGCAATTGCGAAGCTGGTTGGCGCGGGCCGGCGCCTTAGTCGCCCCGGCCAGCCATTGCACAAGCAACTTTTCACCCTCCCAAGTCACCCGAGCAAGTTCGACGCGTTCCGCCTTCTGGCCTTTGGCCTGCTCGGCGATGGTCCAGGCCTTGCCCGGCGAGCCGGCGTCGCCGGAAAGCTCGAAGTCAAACGCCTTGAACGCCTGTCCGCCGAGCAACTGCACGTTCAGCGGCTTCTCGGCGGCCAGCTTCATCGGCGAAATCTCTTTCGCCTCGCCGACCGCGCCCGATTCGGCATCTTCCTTGGGCAGCTTCGGCAACTCGATCGCTTTGGGCGTTTCTTTGAACGGCTCGTACTTGGGCGGCGGTTTCGGTTTGTCCGGCGTCTTAGGCGGATCGGGCTTCTTCGGCTCAGCGGGTTTCGTTTCAGCCGGTTTTTCGGGCTGCTTGGGCGGTTCGGCCGGTTTCTCTGTCGGCTTCGACGGCTCATCTGCAGGCGGAGTGGCTGACGGTTGCGACGAAGACGCACCATTGTCGGCATTGTCCGCCGGCTTCGCACCGTTGTCCCCTTTGTTCGTTTGTGCGGCGCCGCTCTTTGAACCCTGCGCGTCATCCGCCGCACTCTCCGCGCCTGAACCGCCCGGCTCATTGGTCGTGCTGCCCGACGCGGGCTGCCCGGCTTGCGGATTCGAAGGCTCTTCGTCGACGATCACGTTGGTGCGGTTCTTCACAACCGACGGTTGCGACGAAGGCTTCTTGGCAACCGGCCCCTTATTCGACGATCCGCCCAGCCAGACATACGCGCCGGCCGCGATCCCCACCAAGAGCATCACCGCCACCGCTGCCACGCTGCCAATGATCATCTTGCCGCGAGGAGTGCGCCACAGCGCCAATAGGCCCGCCGGCGCGGCGGCTTTCTCGCCCTGATCGTCAGAGTCGTCATCGCCGTCGACAGGCTCTTTCGCAACCCGCTTCTTGGCCGGCTTCTTTCCGGCCGCTTTCGTTTTGGCCGGAGAGGTTGCGGCCAAATCCAGAACTCGGAATTCGCCGCTGCTTTCGCTCTCGTCTTTCGCATCTTCGTCGTCGATGGCCTCGGCCCGCTTCAGAGGCGCCGGCCGCTTTTTCGGCCGAGGAGTCAGGCCGAGGGCCGAGATGGCTTCTGCAACCTCATCGGCCGACTGATAGCGATCCGCCGGGTCTTTCGCCATCATCCGTTCGCAGATCTCGATCAATCCTTGCGGCGCGTCTTTCCGCAACTCGCTGATCGGCGACGGGTTCACTCGCTGGTGCTTCAGGATCTTCTCGTGCAACGTGCCCTCGGGGAACGGAGGCCTTCCCGTCAGAAGAAAATAGAGCGTGCAGCCCAGGGCGTAGATGTCGGCCCGATGGTCGAACTCCTCGCTTTCCAAGGCTTGTTCGGGCGCCAGGTAATCGACGGATCCTAGTACCGTCTCATCCGTTTTGCCATTGTCCGATTCGGCCCGCCCAACCAAACGCGCCAAGCCCATGTCGAGAATCTTGAGCACCCGCTGGTTATTCACCACCAGATTCGACGGCTTGATGTCGCAATGGACGATCTTCTGCTTATGGGCCTGAGCCAGCCCCTCTGCCGCCTGCCTGGTGAAATCGGCCGCCAGCGCGCACTCGAGCGGCCCATCGCGCTTGACCATTTGCTCCAAGTTGACCCCGTCGACATACTCCATGACGATGTAGTAGCGATCGCCTTCTTGGTCAACGTTGTACGCATGAACGATGTTCGGATGATCCAGGGCGGCAATCGCGCGGGCTTCCGAGAGAAATCGCTCCAAAGAACCGGGCTCGCGCCCCAACTGTTTGCCCAACACTTTGATCGCCACGCGGCGATTCATCATGATGTGCTCGCCGAGGAACACGCTGCCCATCCCCCCGCGGCCGAGCAACTCGATCAGTTTGTACTTGCCCAAGAAGAACGTGCTGCGCCCGGCCAGCAATTGTCCCGCTTGCCACCGCGTCAGAAGGCTGTGCTTGGTTAGCAGCCGTGCCGCAGCAACGGCGTCGTCCGCGTTCCCGCCGCTCGATTCAACGAGCTCCCGGGCCTCGGCCAACTGCTCCGCCGAAAGCAATTTGCTCTTTTCCAGCAACGTGAAGAAGTCGTCCGCGGTAGCAATCGCCATCGATGGCTCTCCAACCACCAAACAGTGCCCAATACCCCGACAAGCAGCGGCCGACGAAGACCGCTCGACAGCGCGCCCGAACGCCGGCTGAGGCCGCAGCCCGCTTGCTCAGCTCGCAACGGAAATCGCGGAATAGCGTCGTGCAGTCGGCGCGACGCCCCCGCTTTGCGCGCGAATGCCCTTACACACTAACCAAGTGCAATGATTGGTTGCCGCGCTCACCGCGAAAACCGTTCGTTCCGAAAAAACTATCGCCGCCAAGTTCATCGCGGCGTTTCGGCCATACTCCACGCGGCAACGAGGCCGTCGGGCCTCGAGTTTCCGCGGTTCGGTCTAGACTATCCCCACGATTGACAGTCTATCGGTTTGGCCAACAGATTGCAAATCTTTCTCGACGGAAACGCCCCCGAGCGGACGAGTTGCGCCCGCCATAGCCGCGGCCATTTCCGGGAGTATCGCCGGGAGAACCCGTGCCGGAAGGCCACCGAAATCACCGATCAAGTCGGGCCAGTTTCGGTGATGGAAGACCGCAACGCTCCGTTGCGACCAATCTCAAGCCCGACAGGCGGCCGTCCATGAGACGCCCGGCCCTCCGGCCGGCCGATTGTGTTTCTCGCCGCACGGCGAACGCACTCAAGCATCGTTCAGGTAAGGGTTTTCGGCCGCAATCGCTCGCCTTGACACCCTTCGCCCCACTGATACAATCCGAATACGAAGAGGCAAAATCGGTTGGAGCTCGGCAAACGGCCCGGCTCTCGAAAGGGGCCAGCAACTTATGAAATGCCAGAAATGCGACAAGCCGGCCACGTTTCACATCACCGAACTTACCAATGGAAAGCCCGTTGAACTTCATCTTTGCGAGGATCACGCTCGCGAATACCTGACGGCCTCAGGGACCGAGACTTCCCCGCCGGGCAGCATGGCGTCGTTGTTGGCTCAACACATCATGGCCCAGAAGATGCAGGTCGGCCAAACGGCTCAAGAACTAGCGGAACTGGATCAGCAATCGTGCCCGTTCTGCGGGATCACCTTTTTTGAATTCCGCAACCAGGGCCGATTAGGCTGTCCGCACGACTATTCGGCGTTCCAGCCGCAATTAGAGCCGCTGATCCTTAACATCCACGGCGAAGTCGAGCATGCGGGCAAACGCCCGCGGAAGTCGCCCAAGGTGAGCGAGCGACGCACTCTGCTGATTCGGCTCCGCCGCGAGATGAAAGAGGCGGTGAGCGAAGAGCGCTACGAGCGGGCCAAGGAGCTGCGCGACGAGATTCGGCGGATTGAATCTGAGCCCCTCGAATGAGGGAAAGCGGAGAGCAGGCTGTGGACTTGAACGACCTGACCAAATCAACCGGCGAGTGGCTGCGCGGCGTCGGCCCCGAAAGCGACATCGTGATCAGCAGCCGCATCCGCCTGGCCCGCAATCTCGCCGAGTTCCCGTTCATCTCGCGTACCGACGATCAACAGCGAGCTCAAATCGAGAAGTTGATGAGCGAGGTCGTTCACCAATGGCGCGACGACGGCGATTTGCTCTACTTGGACCTCGAATCGTTATCGAACATCGATCGGCATCTCCTGGTCGAAAGGCATCTGATCAGCCGCGAGCTGGCCGAAGGCCGCGGCCCTCGGGCCGTTGCCATCGATCCCAACGAAACCTTCAGCCTGATGATCAACGAAGAGGATCACCTCCGGCTTCAGGTTCTTCAAAGCGGCTTCGACCTCAAGGCGGTTTGGGAAAAAGTCAATCGCATCGACGACATCATCGAACAGCGCGTCGTATACGCTTTCCACGAACACTTGGGCTATTTGACGGCCTGCCCCACCAACGTCGGCACCGGCCTGCGAGTTAGCGTGATGCTCCATTTGCCCGCGCTGGTGATCACCCGCCAAATCGAAAAGGTGTTTCGCAGCTTGCAGAAGATCAACCTGGCCGTTCGCGGGCTGTTCGGCGAAGGTTCGCAGGCGATGGGCGATTTTTACCAGATCAGCAATCAGATTACGCTCGGCCGCAGCGAAGAGGAATTGATTCGCCAGGTGAGTGAAGTAGTGCCGGTCATCATCGACTACGAGCGGCAGGCGCGGGAGTTTCTCATCAAGGAGAGTCACGAAAGCTTGCACGACCGCGTCAGCCGCGCGTTCGGCATTCTCTGCACCGCTCAGACGATCAGTTCTGAAGAAACGATGCATTTGCTTTCAAGCGTTCGCATGGGCGTGAACCTCGGGTTGCTTCCGGATCTGAAAATCCCTTCGGTTAACGAACTGTTCATTCGCACTCAGCCGGCGCATTTGCAGAAACTGGCCGGCGGGGAACTGGAAACCACCGATCGCAACATCGAACGGGCCCGATTTCTGCACCGATACCTGAATCAGGAAAGCGGCGGACAAGCGTACGGCGACGCGAATTGATTGAGCGGTTCCGCGTCGAAACAAATCCGCGAAAAACCGGAAACAGTCCGGTCGGGCGAGTCGCCTGATCGACCGCCTTGCTGCGACAACGGCCGTCCTTGCTCTTTTATGCGGACCTCTTTCGCACCGCGAGTTCCGATCGATCGCGAAATGGCCGCTGCGCCGTCAGTTCCCGCCTCGCTGCTGGGCGACAATCGCCGCTCGGCTTTTCAACGCATCTTCGTTCTGCGGATCAATTCGCAGCACCTCGTCGAAGTCGTCCAAAGCCGATTCAAGATCGCCCAGCTTATAATAGACGTACCCGCGATTGCTATAGGCTGCCGTGAACCGCGGGTTGAGCTGGATGGCTTGCGTGTAGTCTTCGATTGCGGCGGTCAGCTTGTTCTGCTTGCGCAGCGCCAATCCGCGGTTGTAATAGACCTCGACGTATCGCGGATAGAGTTCCAACGCGCGGCTGTAGGCCGCAATGGCTTCATCGAGCTTGTCGGCCTTGTGCGCCTCGACGCCCTGCCGATACGACTCCTTGGCCTTCTCGCGGCGCGACTCGATCGCCTGTTCGAGCCGATCAATCAGGCGCTGCGCCGCTTGATCGTCGTGAACCCAACTCTTGTAGTCCTCGACCGGCCGAGCGTCGTGCAGAATGAGGAACACGTAGTCTTCGGTCGCCTCGGGCATTCTGTCTTTGCCCGCCCGGAGCAACGCCCGATGAAAGCGGGCTTCGGCCAGCGATTCGTCCAGTCTCAGCGCCTCGTCCAGATCGGACAGGGCCGCATCCGTTTCGCCCTTGCGGAGACGGACCCAGCCGCGGTAGAACCAAGCCATCGGATCGCGCGGAAGCAGCTTGATCGACTCGTCGAGGTCGGTCATCGCCTTGTCGTACTGCTGTTTGCGGGCGAGCGCTAACCCGCGTTCACGATAGGCCTCGGGAAAATCGGAATCCAATTCGATGGCCTTGTTGAAGTCGTCGATTGCGCGATCGTATTCGCTCTTGCGGGCGTAGACGTACCCGCGGTGAAACCACGCGGCGCTGCCCCGCGGAGCCAGTTCCAGGGCTTTGTTCACATCGGCCAGCGCCCCGTCCAAGTCGTCCAGCAGGGCGCGGCAGTATCCCCGTTCGTTCCAACCATCGGCGTCCTGCGGGTCGATCTTGATCACTGCCGTGTAGTCCGCGATGGCGCGGCGCACGTCGCCCATCAGCTTGGCCACCTCGGCGCGGCTGACATAGACCGAGACATCGTTTGGGGCCAAACGGACGGCATGATTCAGGTCGGCTAGGCCGCGTTCCATGTCGCCCATCATCGCACGAACATAGCCGCGGTCTCGGTAGGCGGGCGCATAACCCGGGTCAAGACGAATCGCCTCATCGAAATCGGCCACGGCCTTTTCCATTTCGCCGGCGCGGTAGTAGCAGAACCCACGATGGAATCGGGCGACCGCGCTTCGCGGTTGCAAACGAATCGCTTCGGCGAAATCGCTTAGCGCTTTCTCCGTCTGTTGCATCTCCACCCGAAGCAGGCCCCGTTGAATCAGGGCCTCGGCGAACGCCGGGTTGATCGACAACGCCCTGGAGAAACCGGCCTCTGCTTCTTCGTACTTCTCGTTGCGCAGGGCCGCAACTGCTTGATTGAACGCTTCAACCTCAGGCCGCGACTCGATGATTCCGCCTTCCCGCAGCCGCGGATCGCCCGGCGGCGCATCTTGCCGCGGATCGCGTCCGAGCAACCGCGGTCGGGCCGGCGGTTCGGCGGCAGCATCCTCCGGGGCCGGTTCGCGGGGGCCGAGCACCCGCGGACGCTGCGCCCACGATGGACTCGAAAATAACCCAAAGGTCAGCAGCAATGCCGCAAAGGTCGCAAGAGCTCGTCTCATAGTTTCTCACCCAAAGCTCCGTGAAAGCTGACGGGACGCGGCCCGGCGGCGTCCTGATCGCTCGCGCACAACCCAAACCGAAACAGGATTATAGTGCAACGGCGATGGTTGTGTCACGGCCAGAAATTGCCAAGACCTGTTTGCAAATTGCCCGAATGCGGCGGCTTGAAGCTCTTTTTTGACGGAGCAATCCGGCCCCCGTAGCAAGGAATCGTCTCGCGCCGCATTGGTCATTGGGCGGCGATTCACCGGTTCCAATCGTCGGTTGCGTAGCGGCGCTGCACCAAGATTTCGGTCCGTTGCCGCGGCCAATCAAGCCGGGGCGTCTGGGCCTGAAAGGCGGCGGCAACAGTCGCCCGAAGGGCGACTGGATCGGCGTCGAGATTGGCGACGAACTGGCCATGCGGTCGATCGCCGCGATAGGCCGGGCGGCGCGGCGGCATCAACAGGAAACGATCGATGAGATCGATCGGAAACTGGTAGAGCAGGGTTCCGTGATACAAAACGTGATTCCGTCGGCATCGAACGCTGTTGCCGGAGAACTTCTTGCCCCGATGCGTCAAGTCGCTCGTGCCCTCGCGCTCCACCACAAACCCCAGCCGGGCAAGCCCTTCGGCCAGCGCGCCGAGCACAAAACGGTGCATTCGCTCGACATCGGCCAATTCGGCCCGTTCGCCGCGGCAGAGAACCAGCGAATACATCAGACAGCCCGGCCCGGCCACAATCGCCGCTCCCCCGCTGCTCCGACGCACCACAGTCGCCGAATAGCGGCGGCATTGCTCTAAATTCACCTCGGCGGCGATCTGCGATCCGCGCCCCACAACCACCATTGGGCGAGCGGGCTCCCACAATCGCAACGTTTCGCGGCGGCCTTCGTGCTCTTCCGCTTCGCACAACAAGGCTTCGTCCAAGGCAACGTCGGCATAGGGATCAGATAGTGTCAGATCGAGCAATTCCATCGGTTCGAGTCTTCGACATTAGGAAAAACGCAGGCAAACGGGCATTACCGTTTCCAACAGTCGGACGGGCGCAACACGGTATTTCGCAGCGACGAGAACCCAACATGCGGATATTGCGGGCATCCGATCGCTTCGCTGCAATCGCGGCGATTTCCTCTATTCTCTGGAACAAATCTGATGGACCGATTCGCTAATACCGACTTCAATCGCATCGACCACGCGATCGAGTTGATCAGCCGATATGCACAACGGCGGCATGATCACGATGACGTTCCCCAGCGGCCGCAGCCAGACCCCGTGCCGTCGAACGGCGTCGCACACACGGCCCCCAACGCGCTGCTCCCAAGGAAAGGGAATCCCTGCCGCCGGATCGAGCATCAGTTCGACGCCGGCGATCAGCCCGCATTGCCGCACGCTGCCGACATGTTCGAGCCGTTCGACGCCCATGAGCCGGTCGGCCAGTTGCGCAATTCGCGGCTGGATTTTCGCCACCGTCTGCTCGCTTTCGAACAGGTCGAGGTTGGCCAACGCAACGGCTGCGCCTAGCGGATTCCCGCCGTAGGTATGGCCGTGAAAAAAGGTTTTGCTTTCCTCATATCGGCCCAGAAACGCGGAATAGACCTCATCAGTGGTCAATGTTGCCGCCAACGGCAGATAGCCTGCCGTGATTCCCTTGGCCAAACACATCAGGTCCGGAGCCACGTTCTCGTGCTCGCAGGCGAACATCTTGCCGGTGCGGCCGAACCCCACGGCAACCTCGTCGGCAATCAGAAGAATTTCGTATCGCCGGGTCAATTCTCGCACGCCGCGCAGATAGCCGGGGGGATGCCGCACCATGCCCGCAGCGCACTGCATCAGCGGTTCGATGATCATGGCGGCAATGCGATGATGGTGTTCGGCAAACACCTTTTCCAGTCGGTCGAGATGTTCGCGGCACGATTCGTCCGCAGTGGCGAGGCAAGCCCCGGGACCGGCCTTGGGGGCCGGCAAACGCAGCGACGGAAACAACAGTGGCTCGAACATCGCGTGGAAACGCTCGACGCCGCCGACGCTGACCGCCCCGAGCGTATCGCCGTGGTAGGCGTCGCCCAGGGCGACATAACACGTCTTCTCCGGCCGAGGCCGCGAACATTGCCGCCAATACTGGAAAGCCATCTTCAGCGCCACTTCGACGGCCGTGGCTCCGTCGTCGGAAAAGAACACATGGTTCAGCCCGGCAGGAGCGATCTCTACCAGTCGAGCCGCTAGTTCGATTGTTGTCGGATTCGAGCACCCCAGCGACGTGACATGAGCCACTCGATCGAGTTGCCGACGAACCGCCTCGTCAAGCCGCGGATGCCGATGGCCGTGGATGTTGCACCAAAGGCTGCTCACGCCGTCGATATATTCTCGCCCGTCAATATCGACCAGAACACAACCGTCGGCCCGCTCGATAATCAGCGGCTCGTATTCGGCCATCTGCGTAAACGCATGCCAGACTACGGAGCGATCCAGTTCGATAAGTCGTTCGCGATCGAGGGTCATCTCTAACCGAATGGCCTGTCGTCAAGAGAATCACGCAGACTGGATTGATCGAAGCGCCGCTGCGGACCGCCTAATCGCGCGGGCCTGCATCGCTAGGCAGGACGCCAGAGGGGGGCACGGCACAAACCGGCCCGATGGACTTACGGGGCCCACTGCTTACCCGGCGGATCATTCGTTCCATTCCGAACATGGAAAGGCCCTTTCCGCGGCGTGCGATCGTAATGCACTCAGAGCAGTCGGTCAATCGGCACCCCGCGAACAATGTGGCTTCATACTGCCACATTCCGAACGCCGGACGGCAATTCGGCGTGCAAGCAAAGGCCAGACGTACTGGAACTGTCGAGACCAATCGAACCCGCATTTTCCCGAATTGGTCGGTGGTCGTTCGCCCGATGCCACCCTCTCACCCATACAACCATGCGATCGACGCTGATACCTCAACCTTACAACCATGCTGAAACGGTTTTGCCGGTAACCGCTTCTTCGAGACGACGCCCCTTACGCCTTGATTGTGCGCTCGTCGAGCCATCGAACGATGTCTTCCAGCACATCGGCGCGCTCGGGCTCGCTGAGGCATTCGTGCCAGAGTCCTGGGTAAATCAAGAGCCTCTTGTCCGACGCAACAGCGCGCGAGATCAGCTCTCGGCTTCCCGCAGGATCTGCCACAACGTCGGCGTCGCCGTGGATCGCCAGAACGGGCCAGAACAGCAGTTCGGCAAAACGACGAATCAGCGACGCCGCCCGCAACGCTTCCGCTCCAATACGGACTTCGAAGCGTTCGTGATACACTAGCGGATCGCGTCGAAAGGCCTGCACCACCTGCGGGTCGCGCGAGATGTTCCGGCCCCCCATCCGCACCAGCCGCAGCCGTGGGAACAACAGACTCAACGGCGAGGCCAACAGCCGCAATGCGGGAAACAGCGATCGGCCCGGTCGAATCCCCGCGGCGCTAGCGATCACCCCGGCCGGCGCAGGCGTTCCGGCAGACGTGTGTTTCGCCACCGTGCGCGCCATCGGTTGGCGAACGAGTTGGGCGGATCGGGTCCTCAGCCGCGAGGCCGAATTCATCGGCACAAGGCCGTCGAGCACGCGGCAGTCTTCGGCGATGGCCGAGGCACAGCGAGCCAACGCATACAACAGCACGATTTGCCCACCCATACTGTGCCCAAACAAGTAGAACGGTCCACTCGGCTGATCCTTGGCCAAGTAGCTGACGAAATCGCCGAGATCGGCCAAGTACTGATCGAATCGATCGATCGATCCCCGCGTTCCATCGGACCGGCCGTGCCCGCGAAGGTCGATGGCATGAGTCGCATAGCCGCGTTGCGCCAGCCCTTCGGCCAAGAAGGCGTGCCGCCCGCCATGCTCGAAGATTCCATGAACGATAATCACCGCCGCGCGGGCCATCGCGGCCTCGCCGGGCATTCGAGTGCAGACATGCAGTCGGGTTCCGTCCGCGGCGGCCCAAATCCACTCGGTTTGCGTCATCGCAAGCGTCACTCCCCCAATGCCCCGTTGCCCGCCGAGGAACCTCTGGGCGAAGCGGTGTGCTTCGGAAGCCCCGACTGGCCCCGCCGTCAAGGCAGCTCTGCGTTAGCCCGATGAAGGCGATGCAGAATCGTCGCCCGACTGTTGCGCGGGAATCGGCCGGCCGTGCGGATCTCGCGGCAGGTCATCCAATTCGGCAGCCAATTTGGCTTCGAGT
>JARKPK010000042.1 GCA_029975295.1 Thermoguttaceae bacterium
GCCCCCAGCGGAAATCTCGCGGGTAGGGCGAAAGAACCGCGGCGTTGGGCCCGGCTCCGTCGCCCGAAAGGCCGTGGCAGCTCGCGCAATGTTTGCGATACAGGCCCCACATGCGGCCCGACTCGTCGCTGCCCACCGGACCGGCGGCCATCGCGATTCGTTCGGCGTTCAATTCAGCCGCGGGCGGCACGACGGGCTGATCGGGCGTGCCGAACAGCCCGGCCAAAGAGCGAACGATGGTGTCGCGCTTCAGCGGGGTGATGCTCGAAGGGTCGCGGCCCTCGGTGTTCAGCGCGAACTGGACCGTTTGCGGCCCGCAGCCGGCCGACAGAACCGCCGATGCGGCGGCGCACACCACAGCCGCCGCAAAACGCCGCCACACACCCCCGCCGATCGCCGGCTGGGCAACCTTCGTCGCAGCAGCCGGGCCACGGTCCGCAACGGCGATTGCCCGCGCGGCCAAGGCTCGAACCTGTTTTCCGCCGTGGCTTAGGCCAGGCAGGGCACAGACCCGCGGCCAATGCGGCTGTTTGTTCACTCCGACCATCTTCGCCACATCCCTTGCCCTGTTGCTCTGCCGCCGATCATTCCGCGCCGACTCGCGGCCGTTCTCACCGAATCGATCGAGTCGATGGTTGTTGCGACTTGCGCGATCGTTGCTATGCCTTGCGTGCCAGAAGCGGCGGGGCCAGCTTGATTGTTCCCAGGTCGTTGACGCCCGGCCGCAACACAATCGACAATCGTCCCTTGGGCCAGTCGGGCGTTTCCAACAGGCCGGGCCGCTCGTGCCAGAACTGGAACTCCAGCGGGCCGGGAGGCAGGTGTTCGATGCGGAACGCGCCGTCGGGGCCGGTCAATGCCGAGTAGGGATTGTCGCGGGGCAGGATGAACGCGCTTTCCCAAGGATGGTAGTTGCAAGCGATCGGCACCGGGAAGTTCTGCCGCCGGGTGAACCGATAAGAAGCGTCGCCGCCGACGGCCAACACGAAGTTCGCCGGAACGTCGCCCAAGGGCGAGAACGCCACGTTCTGCGCCACCGGGTCGGAATTGACCGTGTAGAACTCCTGCCGATCGTACCAGATCGTCAGGCAATGCGGTTGGAAGATGCAATCGCGATTATCCAGCGTCACTCGCTTGGGCGTGTCGGCGTCGCGCCACGGCGGGGTGATCTCGGCCTTCGGCGTGCGGCAGAAGACGAACACATCTTTCAATCCCCCGTCGCGCGAAACCATCAGCGATTCGTCGCGGATGTCGAACTTGCCGCAGCAATCGACGTCTTTATCGACCTTCAGCTTCGCACGTTCCGGGGCGGGGCCGTCGTAGATCAATCGTCCGCACAAGGTGGCCCAACGGGCATCGTCGGCCTTGACGAACGCCGGAGCGGCGGGCAGCCACAGCGCGGCGCCCAACGCCGCGGCCGAGCCGACGAACTGGCGGCGCGATCGGCCGGCTTCTTTCGAACCCGCCGGGTTCAGCGGCGCGCGGCAACGGCGTTTGCACAAAGGCGCGGCGTTTTCGGCCGCAGCGACGCGGTGCGAATCCGAACCGTCAGGGCTCGGGCTGATGGGACAGTGCTTTCTCATGATGCAACTCGAACTGCTTCGTTGCCGACGTCTGCCGCCGCGCATACTCATCGTAGTGTAGCAGCAACTCGGTCACGGCGTCGAGTTGTTCGCCGCTGCCGGCCGGGAACAACTCGCTTCCCAGCGGCTCGCCCGAAGGCGGAAAGTTCACCGGCATCGCCGTATAGGGCAAAACCGATTTCGGCGAAGCCAACCAACGGCGGAGGAACGGCCCGCGCAGCCGGCGGGCCGCCAGAGTCAGATCGGGCGCCAGAACCGTGCGGCTCTCGCCCGAGGGCCGAAGATCGTTTATCACATGGCATTTGGCGCAAAACGTCGTCCGGTCGGTGATCAGCGCCCACGCCCGATCGTCGAACCGAACCGGCGGGGCGGCCGCGTCGTCGGCCCGATCGGTGTCGCCGGTCAGGTACGCGGCCAGCGCGTCGATCTCGTCCGCGCGAAGCGCGTAGCGCGGCATCCGCAACACGGCGGCCGGCCGGATGGTTGTGGGGCGGGCCAGAAAACCCGCGGTCCACCCGCGGCGCAGCGATTGGCGGGCATGAACCAACGGAGGCGGGCCCCAGCCCAGCGCCTCTTGCTCGGTGGCCGTGTTCTCGCCGCGGGCGTGCGCGGCGGCCAACAGATGAGGGTAGAGTTCGGCCGACCAAACCCCGCCCCAGGCCGGTTGCTCGCCCACAATCCAATCGCGCCGCAGCGGCAACTCTGCCCCGCCTACCGGAAAGAACGCCGCGCCCAAGCGGAGCGGCTGCCAAGGGGCGACGAAGATCAGCGGCCGCCCCTCGTCGTCTTCGTCTTCCATGGGGCGGCCTTGGCGATCGACACGCATCGCCCCTTCCACCACCGCGCGCCGCGCCGACGAGTCTCGCGCGGCAAGCGCCGGTCGGCCGCGCCGCGCCGATCGCTCGTTCGGCGGCGACAGCGATTGGGCCATCATCTCCAGCACGAACGGCCACTGGTCGGTCGGCGGCGGGGCCGAAACCTCGTCGGGCCGATACTCGATCAGCC
Source organism: Thermoguttaceae bacterium (assembly GCA_029975295.1). Taxonomy (GTDB): domain Bacteria; phylum Planctomycetota; class Planctomycetia; order Pirellulales; family Thermoguttaceae; genus JARKPK01. The sequence continues at coordinate 2,589 of JARKPK010000042.1, forward strand.
ATCGCTGCGGCTCGATCAGATGGCAGCGGTGGCACGCCAGCGATTCGAACAGCTCGCGCCCGCGCAGCTCATTTGCCGTGCGACGGCCGAAGGCAAGAGAGTCGGCCGGGCGGGCTTCGTCCGTCAGGCTCATCAAGAACGCCGTGATCGCCGCGCGCTGCCGGGGCGTCAGCGGAAATTGTCCCATGAGCAACTGCGCGCGCGGCGGCTTCTCGGTCGCGGCGGGTTGGACGGCGACGGGGTCGGCGGGGGGAACGCGCGGCGTTGCCCGCCCAGGGGCAACCGCCTCGGCTGCCGCCCAAGCGCGGGGGCGATAATCGAAGCTGCGCGGCTCGCCGAGCTTCTGCCAGGCGAAGCCCTCGCGGCGGCCGCGGCGAACCGCGTCGGCAAAGAACCCGTCGGGATCATCGGCTGTGGTCGGCGGCCGGCGGTCGAGCCAGGCGGCCGCGTCTTCGAAAGCCAATTGCTCGATCGGCTTGACAGCCCAACCGGTCAGCGGGGGCCCGATCGGCGGCCGTTCGCCGCCGGGCAGGTCGTGGCAGCCGTTGCATCCGCGCCGCGCAATCACCCGTTGCGCCAGCACGGCCGCGTCTGCCGCTTGGTCGCGCGGCGCGGCATAAAGGGCGCTGAGACGGCGCAACTCGTCCTCCGAAAGCGGGACGAAGCCGCGAGGGGCCGCAACCGGCGATGGCTCCCCCGCCGAATCGTCCGCTCTGGGCGCAAGCAGGTATTGGGTGATGTCTTCGATGGGATCGGGCGAATCGGCTTGCGCGCCGGCCGTAGTGCGATCCCACCATACCTGCGGCATGGCCGTCCGTGGATGAATCGCCCGCGGATCGCGGAGCCAACGCCGCAGCCAGGCCGCCGAAGCCGACGACGGATACTTCTGACCCAAGTTCGTCAGATCGGGGCCGACCTCGGCGGCCGAACCGGGGAAGTCGCCGTGGCGGTGGCAAGCAGTGCAGCCGCTCTCAAGAAAGATCGCTCGACCCCGCTCGACAACCTGTCGTTCGCGGGCGAGCAGTCCGTCGGCCGTTGAGGCGGCGCTGGGCGGCGGCGCGTCGGCCGGCAGTTCGCCGGGCGGTTCGGAGGGCGCATCGGAAAGCGTGACGGCAAGCGGTTCGGAGGGGGGCCGATCGATCGGCGCCGCGGCGGGCGTGGGCCCGGTGCGATTTTGTTCGACGGGGCCGGGCCCGGCCGGTGTCGGCTCGGTCGGCGGCAACTTCGCCTCGGCGAGAAACTGCGCCAGGAGGCGCATCTCCAACTCGTCGAGCTCGGCGGCGGCAGCCCGCCCGTCCCGAGAAAGATGGTCGTGCAGGCCGAACAATCGCGGCATTCGGCCCCGGGGCTGATGGCGCCGCGGATCGGCCAGTTGGCGAACCATCCAAGCCGCGTCGAGCCGCTCGCCGGCGTTGCCCAACGCCGGGCCGATCTTTCGCCGTCCCTGTTGATCGGACGTGCGGGTCTCTAACAGCAGGCTGGGACCGATTCGCGCGCCGTGCGGGTTGCGGCCGTCGATTTCATGGCAGCCGAAGCAGCCGAAGTGCTGCACCAGTCGAAAGCCTTCAATCACTTCGGCGGCCGGCGATGCTGAGGAGATCATCCGCGGCCGCGGCGGCGACGGGTCGTCGGGCGACGGCGGCAGCGCGGCCGCCAATGCGTCGCGGGCCGCTGGGCCTCCGTCGAGCCATCCGCGATCGAGATCGTACAGTTCCACATGGCACGCCGCGCACCGCGCGGCTGCCAATCGCCGCGGAAGCATCGGCGACGGCCAGTGCGGATCCTCGCGCCAATCGCGCTCGCTGCGCCAGCGAATCGCCTCGGCCGGAGAATCGGGCTGATGGGCGGCGCGAGCGAAATCTAACGACGGGCCGCGTCCCTCGTGGCATACGGTGCAGCCGAATTGCGCCCACGGGTGCGGCGAATCGTCGGCCAAAAAAAGATCGGTCCGCGGATGCGCGGCGAACGGCTGCGGCAAACCGCGGCGGGCGGCACGCTCGATCGCCCCGATCTCCGGCGGCGGCACGATGCCCAAATGGCAGGTGGCGCAGCGGTCGGCTCGTTCCGCATGCCAGCGGCCCCAGTGCAGCGGAAGCCCCGGCAGGTGGATTTCGACCACTTGGCCCGGTTCGTCCAGAAAGGCCGATCGCCGCGTGGCGCCTTCGCCGCCGAGTTCTTCGGCCGTCGCGAAGAATTGTCGCTGTTGGTCGCGCCAGCCGCGGCGGGCGTCGGCCGCGATCATCCACACGGTGCAAACCGCCAGCGCCACGGCCGAAACAACGAAGGCCGCGTGCATGCGCATCAAGGGCCGAAAGGTCCGTTCGTCCGCCAAGGCGAGTGATTCTCCGCAGTCTCGAATCTCAGCAGCGTGTCAAAGGCTCAGGCCGTACTCGGGCAAATGCACCACTTCCGTCAACCCCAGCGTCCCATGCAAGATCATCTTCAACGGGACCGTCAGCATCAACATCAGCAACAGGGCGAACACCCAATACCGCCCGCGGCCCAGGCGGCTTCGCGCCCAACCAAGCGGCCCGCGACCGAGCAGCCACGGCAACCCGAAAAGATACGCGGCGGTAAGGGCCAAGCCCGGCCACTCGCGGACGAGCGGGTGACGCGCCGATCGCGGCGACGATGCCCCGGCGGCGTCGGCCGAGGAGGAAGCGGCGCCCGGCGGTTCGCCCGCGGGCAAGCCGGCGGCGCTTGCCGGGGCGAACTGGGGCTCGGCGCGGCCCAACCATTGCGCAAGGGTCGAACGGCGCTCGGCGGTCAGACGGCGCGCGTCGCGCGGCTCGTACGGGCCGAAGGCGCTCCAATTCGGGCCGCGGACGAACACCCCGATGAGCATGGGCAGAATCCACAGCAGCACGAAACCGCCGACGAACACAACCCAAGCAAATCGCCGCCCAGCGATCGAGTAATAGCCGCTGCCCACCGGCGAACGATCAAGGTAGGGAATGGCCGCCAGCCCTACGATGATCAGCAGCGGCACGGCCGCGCCGGCCCACCACGCATCGCCGTAAACGAGCATCTCCTGCAACCCGACGAAATACCACGGCGCCTTGGCCGGATTCGGCGTGCGGGCCGGATCGGCCGGCGCTTCCAGCGGCGCCGCCGCCAGCAGCGACCATGCAATCAGAATCGCCGAGGCCCAACAGGCCGCGATCAGCTCGATGTACACCAGATCGGGCCAGGTGAGCACCTTGCGGGCGAAAAGCCTTTCGACCGGGCCCGCCGCGCCGGCAGGCGGCTCGCCCGGCGGCAGCGGCTTGTGGTCGGCGCACGCAGCGGCCGATTGGGCCGGCCCCTCTTCAACCGCGTGGTCGCGGCGGGGCCCGGGGGCCGATGCCGGCATGGACTGCCTCATGCGGCGATCGTTCTCGACGGCCTGCGCCGTGCCGACCCAAAGGAAAAACAACACCGCGCCGAACATCCCGAGCACCGGAAGGTGGTCGGGCTGGCCGGCCACGGCCGCAAAGTGCGGATCGGCCCACGACAGCGCCACGGCCAGCCAGATCGCATTGCCGACGAGCCACGCCGGTCCCGGCCGAACCCATGTCTGGCGGAACCATGCGGCCAATGCGAACAACAACGCGGACGAGGCCATCAGGGCCCACGGCCTTGCCGCCGCGTTGAACGCCTGTTTGATCCACGAAGGCAACCCCAGCGGTTCGCCGGCCAACGCAACAACGGCCAGGGCCAGGTGAGCCAGCGCTGCCGCTGCCGCAGCCGCCGACCAAGCCGATGACCTGCGGGATCGAAGATTGCCGCGGTCGCCCGTCGCCTGCGACGAATCGCCCGGCGCGCCCGTTCGGCCTGCGCGGCGAAAGGCGATCGCCGCACAGGCATTCAGTGCTGCCCCGGCAAGCGTCATCGTCAGATAAAGCCAGTATCCGGTCATTGTTTCCAACACAATCCGCCCGGCCCGTTCGCCCGTTGCGGCGAACCGCGCCGCGGCGCCGGGTTGCCCCGGGGCCTCGTTTGGTATGCCGCCGCGGCCGTTCTAGAGCGGCCCGCTGAATCCGTCCTTTCGCACGCGCCAGAAATGCCAAGCCATCAATGCCGCAGCCGCCAGCGGCAGCCCGACGCAGTGCCACACATAGAAACGCAGCAGTGTTTCGCCGCCCACCTGCGGCGCGCCCAGCAGCAGAAACCGCAGGTCGATCGCGCCGCCGGAGACGGCGCTGACCGGCCCTTCGGCCCCAACCACGGGCGCATGGGCGGCCATGTCGGAGCCAACCGTCACGGCCCAGAAGGCCAGTTGGTCCCAGGGCAGCAGGTAGCCGGTGAACGACAGCAGAAAAGTCAGCACCAAAAGTCCGACGCCAAGCACCCAGTTGAACTCGCGAGGCGGTTTGTAGCTGCCCGTCAGAAACACCCGAAGCATGTGCAGCATCACCACGACCACCATCGCGTGGCCCGCCCAACGGTGCAATTCGCGGAACACGCCCAGGGCGATCAGCTCGGTCAGGTCGAGCACGTCGCGGTAGGCCGCCTCGGGCGTGGGCCGATAGTAGAACATCAGCAGCACGCCGGAGATCGTTTCGACCAGAAAGAGAAAGGCCGCCAGCCCGCCCATGCACCAAGTGTAGCGGAGCCGCAGGGCGTGCTGGCGGATCGCCACCGGGTGCAGGTGCAAGACGAAGTTCGACAACATCGCCCGAGCCCGGCTGCGATAGTCCTTCGGCCAGAGGCGGCGGAACCCGCTCCGCCACGGCTGCCGTTCGAGCAGTTGCCGAAGCCATCGCATGGCCGAATCCTCGTCTGCCGCGTTGCGTTCGGGGGGCCGAGGCCGCGAGCGGCCCGATCGCCCCCGGTCGATCAATCGTCGGCCCCGCCGCTGCCGAGGATCGCGCCGCGGCCCGAAGCTTCGAGCACCTTTTGCTTCAGTTCCTCCAACAGCGCTGTGTTCTCGCGGAGCAATTCGATGGACTTGGGACGGCCTTGTCCGAGTTGCATCTCGCCATAGCGCAGCCAAGCGCCGGTCTTGGTGACCAACCCCAGGTTGGTGGCTAAATCGAGCACGTCGCCCTCGTAACAGATGCCCGAGTTGGCCAGCATGTCGAACTCGGCCACGCGGAACGGCGGGGCCACCTTGTTCTTGACCACCTTGGCGCGCACCCGCTGCCCGACGACCGTTTCGCCGTCTTTCAACTGACCGATCCGCCGCACGTCGATGCGGCACGACGAGTAGAACTTCAACGCGCGGCCGCCGGGCGTGGTTTCGGGGTTGCCGAACGTCACGCCGATCTTCTCGCGGATCTGGTTGATGAAGATCACGGCCGTCTTGCTCTTCGAGATCACGCCGGTGAGCTTCCGCAACGATTGGCTCATCAACCGCGCTTGCAGCCCGACGTGCGAATCGCCGATCTCGCCTTCCAGCTCTTTGCGCGGCACCAGCGCGGCCACCGAGTCGATCACGATCACATCCACGGCGTTTGACTTGATGAGCATTTCGGCAATGTGCATCGCCTCTTCGCCGCTGCTGGGCTGGCTCACCAAGAGCGACTCGAGATCGACGCCCAACTTCTTGGCCCACGACGGGTCGAGCGCGTGCTCGGCGTCGATGAAGGCGGCAATCCCGCCGCGGCGCTGGGCCTGGGCGACGACGTGCAGGGCCAGCGTCGTCTTGCCGCTCGATTCCGGCCCGAAAATCTCCACGATCCGCCCCGAGGGAATCCCTTGCCCGCCCAAGGCCAGGTCCAACGCCAGACTGCCCGTGGGAATGCCCTCGATCTGCGCGATCTGCTCCGAGCCCAGCGGCATGATGGCGCCTTCGCCGAACTCCTTTTCAATCTGCGCCACCGCGCTCTTCAGGTTCGGGTTCGCTTCCAGAATCGTGGCGACCGCCTTGGTCGGCCCCTTGGCTGCTTTCTTGGCCATGTCGAATCCTTCCTTCTCTTTCGCTCTGGTCAGTTCACTTCAACCGTCCGCCGCAAACGCCGTCGGCATGGGCAGCGGGCAACTCAGCGACCGGGCCGCTCCGCCGATCGACTCGGGCTCAATTATGCGCGCCGAAGGCCTTGCCTGCGACCGGGCCCAAGCGGTTGCGGCCGCGCCGTAATTGAGTAATGTACAGGCATACACTATAGCACTCTTTCGACACTCTCGCAAGCCCTTTTTCGGCGGCGGTCGCGTTCTGTGCCGGTCGGGCCTGCCGAGGGGCGAAGCGAGACAAGATTTGCAGTGGAGTTGAACATTGTGCCGTGGAGTCGAGTGGGGGGCTTGCAGCCGTGCAGCAGGGAGTTGAGCGGAGTGGATCGCAGGCGAGCGGAATTGAGACTGCGCCAATCTCATTCGTTGCGATTGAACGATGGCATCGGGCCGTGGTCTGCGGACTCAACCGGTCGTAACGATCGAGCAGACCAGCGGTGCGGCCGGGTTCTCTGTTGCGGCCCGCACCGGTTGCGGCCGTTCTATAAGACGGCACGCCCATCCCATAGAACGGCTCTTCCGTTTTATAGGACGGGTGCTCGCTTGGCTTCAACCACGTTTGGGCACCGTTTCGATGTGGCCGAGGCTCCGCAATCCAACGGCAACCGCGGGCGGAATCGGCAAGGGACTCTATGCGTAAGTCGTTCTGCAAAAGAATGTTGCACGATGAACCCCTGGCAGAGACCGATGGTTTCAGCGCGAAGTCAATCACCGACAAAGACAACAGGCATTATTGATACTATTCTGCCCGGCACAGTGTTTGCCGTTGGGTCTATCGTTTTCGTGGGAGATAGTGCGCCGGTGCGGTGATTGCCAGGAGTGCAAGACATGCCCAACAGCTATTTCGCAATGCGTATCGACGCGCAACGTCTGGTTGTCGCCGAGGTGGACTACCTCAAGGCCGCAGCGCTTCTCGACGCGGGATTGCCGGTGTTCTTGGGCACTGCGGCCGACCTGGTTCGTTTGGCCTTGCACTTGCGAAAAGACTTGGTGACGTTCACTTGTGGTCCCGCGTCCGGCGCCGGATCGCAGGCCGTTGCGTCGTTCGGCAAACGGGTTGCGCCGAACCCGGTGCCCGCGCCCGCCGGGCGCCGGTGGCTGGCAGAATCGCCCGCGCGAGCGAAACACAGCCACGCAACGGCGGGAGCGACGGCCGGCGCCGAGCGCGGCTGAATGGGTACTGAGTGCAACGAACCGCTGAGCCGTGCTTGGCCCGCGATGCGCGGCATGCTGGCAACCGAAACTCTCTTGATCGTCAGGAAAACGATGCCATCGCTCAATCGTCTCTTGTTTCTAGAAAGCGGTCATCCCAACGTCGGCCGCGTTGCGTTGTTCGTTCGGGTATTGCTCGGACAACTGCCGGCCGGGCATTTTGCATGGGCCGTCTTAGCGGCGGTTGTTCTTGGGGTGACCGGCTGCGGCGGATCGGGCAACTCGGGTTCGGGCGAAGAGGGTGGACCGGCCATCAGCCTGCTGAACGTGTCGTACGACCCGACGCGCGAGCTTTACGAGGAGTACAACAAGGCGTTTGCGGCCTATTGGAAGCAAAAGACCGGCCAAACGATAACCGTCAATCAATCGCACGGCGGATCGGGCAAACAGGCCCGGGCGGTGATTGATGGGCTGAAGGCCGACGTGGTGACGATGCCCTTGGCTTACGACATCGACGTGATCGCCGAGAAGGCGAAGCTCCTTCCCGAGGATTGGCAAAAGCGGTTGCCCTACAACAGTTCGCCGTACACTTCGACGATTCTTTTTTTGGTGCGCAAAGGGAACCCTAAGCAGATCAAGGATTGGAACGATCTTGTTCGGGACGACGTGGCGGTGATCACCCCGAATCCGAAGACCTCGGGCGGAGCGCGGTGGAACTACTTGGCCGCCTGGGCGTACGCGCTGAAAAAAGAACTCGGCGATCTGGCGAAACTCGACGATCCGAAGGCGGCCGCCGAAGTGGCTGCCGCGCAGGAGAAAGCGCGCGAGTTCATTTCGGCCCTGTACAAGAGGGTGCCGGTGCTCGACTCGGGCGCCCGCGGCGCGACGAACACATTCGCCCAGCGCGGACTGGGCGACGTTCTCTTGGCATGGGAAAACGAGGCCTTCTTGGCGGTTCGGGAACTCGGCCCCGACAAGTTCGAGATTGTCGTCCCTTCGTTGAGCATTCTCGCCGAGCCGCCGGTTTCGATCGTCGACCATTGGGTCGATGCTCGCGGGACGCGGGAAGCGGCGCAGGCCTATTTGGAATACTTGTACTCGCCCGAGGGTCAGCGGATCATCGCCAAGCACTACTATCGGCCGATTCATCTGGAACATGCCGCGCCCGACGACGCCAAGCGGTTTCCCAAGCTTGAACTGGTGACCATCGACCGCGTATTCGGCGGCTGGCAGAAGGCGCAGAAAACGCATTTCGCCGATGGAGGAGTATTCGACAGCATCTACCTTCCGACGAAGTAGGCGGGCCTGTTGATGTCCTCGGCAACAGCGCGACCAGGCCGGCCGGCGCGCGGACGGCTTTTGCGGCCGGCGAGCGGGTTGGCGGTCGGGGTGTTTGTGTGACGATCAGAACAGGCGGATCGATGACCCTGTCCGGCGCCCCGAGTCTGAAACGCCGAAGCGTGCTTCCCGGTTTCGGTTTGACGCTGGGATACGCCGTGCTCTATTTGAGCCTGATTGTGCTCATTCCGTTGTCGGCGCTCTTCTTCAAAACAGCGACAGCCTCCTGGGATCACATCGGGCGCACTCTTTCCGATCCGCGCGTGCTCAATGCGTTTCGGCTGAGCGTCGGCGCGTCGTTGGCGGCGGCCGCGGTCAACGCCGTCTTCGGCTTGGCCGTCGCTTGGATGCTCGTCCGCTACCGCTTTCCGGGCAAGCGAATCATCGACGCCTTCGTCGATTTGCCGTTCGCGCTGCCCACGGCCGTTTCCGGAATCGCCTTGACGGCGGTTTACGACCAGAACGGATGGATCGGGCGTTGGTTGTATGCCGCGGGGATGCCATCGACCAATTCGTCGCTGGGCGTGGCCTTGGCGCTGACATTCATCGGACTGCCGTTCGTCGTCCGCACGTTGCAGCCGGCGTTGGAAGATCTCGATCCGGAAGTGGAAGAGGCGGCGGCGAGTTTGGGGGCGGGCCGATTGAGCACGTTTCTCTACGTGATCTTTCCCGCAATTCGGCCGGCGCTGTTGACCGGGTTCACTCTGGCCTTCGCCCGCGCGCTGGGTGAATACGGATCGGTGATCTTCATCGCCGGCAACATGCCGATGAAAACGGAGATCGTTCCGTTGGTGATCGTCATGAAGCTCGAACAGTACGACTACACCGGCGCTACGGCGATCGCCGCGGCAATGCTTGTCCTCTCGTTCGTGTTGTTGCTTGCGATCAACGGCCTTCAGTGGTGGACCGCTCGACATCGAGCGGCAAGGTGACGCATGCCGGCCCTTTCCTCCCGAACCGCCGCGTCCGCCGCCGCGCGGCCGAAACCGGCCGCCGACGATCCTCTGTGGGTGAAGCTGCTGGTGAGCTTCGCGGCGCTGTCGTTTCTCGTCGTGTTTCTGGCCGTCCCGTTGGCTGCGGTGTTCGTCGAGGCGCTTCGCAAGGGTCTGGCGGCTTACTTCGACAGCTTTCGCCATCCCGACGCTTGGGCCGCCATCCGCTTGAGCCTGCTGGTGGCGGGCATCGCCGTTCCGCTGAACTTGGTGTTCGGGCTGGCGGCCTCGTGGGCGATCGCCAAGTTCGAGTTCCGCGGAAAGAGCGTCTTGATCTCGCTTGTGGACCTGCCGTTTGCCGTCTCGCCAGTCATCGCCGGGTTGATCTACGTTTTGGTGTTCGGAATGCAAGGGTGGTTCGGCCCCTGGCTGGCGGCGCACAACATCGAAATCATCTTCGCCGTGCCGGGCGTGGTTTTGGCGACGATCTTCGTCACCTTTCCTTTTGTCGCGCGCGAGTTGATTCCCCTGATGCAAGAGCAGGGAATCGAGGAAGAAGAAGCGGCCATCCTCCTGGGGGCGAGCGGCTGGCAAACGTTCTGGCGCGTCACTCTGCCGAACGTCAAATGGGGCTTGCTCTACGGCGTCATCTTGTGCAATGCCCGAGCCCTCGGCGAGTTCGGGGCGGTGTCGGTGGTTTCGGGGCACCTGCGCGGGCGCACCAACACCATGCCGTTGCACGTGGAGATTCTATACAACGAGTACAACGCCGTCGCCGCGTTCTCCGTGGCTTCGCTGCTCGCGCTGCTTGCGCTGGTGACGCTGGTGCTGAAAACCCTTGTCGAAATGCGCATGAAGAGCCATCAGACAGAGGAGCACGCCGCGCCCGGCGGTACGGGCGCGGGCCGTTGACCGGCGCGGCCGGTGCATGCGCCGTTGGGAAATCGAGGAGATCGCTCCGTGAGCATCCAGGTTCGCAACATCACGAAAACGTTCGGCAACTTCGTCGCGCTCGATCGCGTTTCGCTCGACATTCCCGACGGCGAGCTGGTGGCTCTGCTGGGGCCGTCGGGTTCGGGCAAAACGACGCTGTTGCGGATTATCGCCGGGCTGGAGGGGTTCGATCCGTACGAAGACAGCGAGATTCTGTTTGACGGCCAAAACGTGGCGCGGCAGAACGTGGGCCGAAGGAAGGTGGGCTTCGTCTTTCAACACTACGCCCTGTTTCGGCACATGACCGTGTTCGAGAACATCGCCTTCGGGCTGAGGGTGCGTCCGCGCGGCTCGCGCCCGACGCGGTCGCAAATCCGCGAGCGCGTCGGCGAACTGCTCGAACTGATTCAGCTTGAAGGAATCGAAAACCGCTATCCGGCGCAGCTTTCCGGCGGTCAGCGGCAACGGGTGGCCCTTGCGCGGGCGCTGGCCATTCAACCTCAGGTTCTGCTGCTCGACGAGCCGTTCGGGGCGCTCGACGCCAAAGTGCGGCTCGGCCTGCGCCGTTGGCTGCGCCGCCTGCACGACGAAATCCATGTGACCAGCGTCTTCGTAACGCACGATCAAGAGGAGGCGCTGGAAGTGGCCGACCGCGTCGTGGTGATGAACCAGGGACGAATCGAGCAAGTCGGCACCCCCGACGAGGTGTTCCATCAGCCGGCCAACGCCTTTGTGATGGACTTCCTGGGAAACGTCAACCTGTTTCGCGGACGCATGGAGGCCGGCCGCGCCGTCTTCGGCGCGCTGGTGTTCGAGCCGCCGCCGGGCGCGGTCATCGACGGGAACACCGCCCGTTTGCTCGTCCGACCGCACGATCTCGAGATTCACGCTCGGGGCGATGGGCACGTCGGCCTCGAGGCGCGGATCACCCGCATCCAGTCGGCCGGTCCGGTCGTGAAGATCGAATTGGCGACCGACTCGAACGAGTCGGTCTTCGTTGAGCTCTCTCACGAGCGATTCCGCCAGCGCCCGCATGCCGTGGGCGAGTCGGTCGTCGTTGCGCCGCGCGATTCGCGCATCTTCGTCGAAGAATACACGATCTGAGACGCGGCTGGGCGGAACGCTGCCGTTGCCCGCGCCAGGCCGATTCGCCGACGTTCGCTGCGCGACGAGGGGCGCAAAGAAAACGCCCGCGAGCGACCGGCCGGTTGTTCCGGCCGCTCCGGGCGAAACTCATGCGGCTGCGCGGGCCGCGTCAACACAGATTACGCCGTTGCCGATCACCCGCCGCCGTAGCGGGCCATGTACTCGTTCGGGTCGCTGCCGGCCCGAGTGACGATGAACATCAGCAAGCCCTGATCGACGTTCTTGGCCACGCTGCGCACGCTGCCGTCGCCGAAGGCGCAGTTGATCACGGCGGGGTGGCGGCTGCTGGGGCCGAACTTCATCTTCATGCCGGTGTCGTACGGCCCGGCGTTGGTGCCGGTGGTCGTCGGCTCGTAGTCCCAACTGAAGTAGGTGATCGGGTTCGCGTAGTTGGCTTCATCCTCGTACTTGCCGGGGACGAACCCTTGCGGGGCGAAGAAGCTGCCGGCCGTGGTGATCTGAATGTAGTTCACCGTCGAGGGCAGCGCCACAACGGCGGCCGTCAACCCGTAGGCCCAGTACGAACCGGGCGAGCCGAGCGAACCGTCGTCGGCCGACTCGCAGAGCATCATCGTGTTCGACGTGCCGTCAACGTAGTCGCGCAACTTCATCTTGCGGGTCGGGATGACGCCGCCATCGGGATGCAGGTTCTTCGTGCCGTACTTCGGGTTGATCGACGTGTTCGTGGCATAGAGCAAGCTTTCCTTGTGGGTGGCGCCCATCGCCTTGTAGTTGCTAATGGCGAACCGCTTGTTCGCTTCGTCCACGTACGTCTGGCCCGAGTAGCTCGGGCACGTGGCCGCGCCCACCCGCGAGGAGAGCGCCACGGTGTTCTGCGTCGGGTCCTTGCTGGCCGGCGCGGTCTTCTTGTCGTCTTCGGCCTTGATTTGGTCGTACAGCGTCTTCAACTCGAGGCCGGGCAGCAGGTGGTACAAATAGCTGTACCCCAGCGCGTTGGGCGTGCCGGTCGTCACGGTCGACATGGCCGCCGGCGGGAACCCGTTCTGTGCGTCGTGGTAGGTGTGCATGGCCAAATCGATCTGCTTGAGATTGTTCACGCAGTTGGCCCGGCGCGCCGCTTCACGCACCTGTTGGATCGCCGGCAAAAGCAAGGCGATCAGGATCGCGATAATCGCGATCACCACCAGCAGCTCCACCAGGGTGAAGCCGCGCATACGAGAGCGTTGAATCATGGAAACCCTCCTGAACAACAGAAACGAAATAATGAAAAATGATGCCCGCGGCGACCACCGCCGCATTGGACGAACGCCCAGAACAATATATCGATGAAAAGAATAAGAACTGGCGACGGAACACCTCGCGCCCGTCACTTCTATTCTATCGCCCCCGCGCTTCCACGGCGAGTGATCGGTGAGCCCACAGCGGAAAAATCGTTGCCGCTATTGGGCTATTCGGATTTCCACCGGCCGACCCGCCAGCGCGACCGCCGCCGAAACGACAAATTCCGCGCTTGATGCGGGGTGAAACGCCGCAGCCTGCCCGGCCCAATGGCCTCAACCGAGTTGATACCAGCCGAGCGACCATCTGCGTCAATCACCAATGAGAATAGATCTAATTTTTGTACTCTATTTCAAGAAAAATACAACCCCCCACTAAGGTGCAGGCTCCGATAGCCCGGCGGGCGCTTCGGCGGTTGGTCGCCATGCCATGCGTTGGCCCGGGGGGATGTTCTCGGTCTTGCCGGCCGAGTCGTTTAATTTCCCAGCCACATCCGGGTGCAATGGAAGAACACCGGTGCGGCAAAGCAGAGCGAGTCGATGCGGTCGAGCACGCCGCCGTGGCCCTCGACCAACGTGCCGTAATCCTTCACGCCGCGATCGCGCTTGATGGCCGACATGGTGATTCCCCCGGCGAAGCCCATCAGGGAAACCACGCCCGACATCACGGCCGCCATCCACCACCACACACCCTGAAACGGCGTGGCCCACCACAGCGCGCCGCCGACGAGCATGGCGCTGGCCGTGCCGCCCAACAAGCCCTCCCAGGTGCGTGCCGCGCTGATCGAAGGAGCAATCAGGTGCTTGCTGGGAACTTGCGCCCAAAGGTACTGGGCCACGTCGCTCAGTTGGACCATCAGCACGAAGAAGAATAGCAGCCGCGTGTTGCGGTAGGGGTCGCCCTCGCTTTCGACGGCCGGGCCGGCCGGTTTCGCTTCGGCCGCAGCCGCGTCGGTCCCGCCGGACGCCTCTGCCGATGCGGCCGCTTCGCTGCTGGCGGTCGTTGCCGCAGGCAGGCTGTTGGGGCGCAGCACCAGCAATGCCGGCGCATGGCTCAGGCAGTAAACGCAGATCAACAGGCCGCACTGGATTTTCGCCGTTCGTTCGAGAAAACGCTTGTAGTCGCCCGAGATGGCGATGCGGGCGGGAATGAGCAGGAAGGCGTACACGGGAATGAGCACGCTGAACAACTCCTGCCATCCCATGCCCACCAGCACGAACTGCAAGGGGGTGATCAGAAAGAACACCCAGAACAGGGTGCGGTGGTCGCCGGGGCGGGTCGGGGTCAGCGTGATGAACTCGCGGAGGGCCCAAAACGCGATCAGTCCGAACAGCACCACTGTGGCGGTTTTGCCGATGAGGAAGGCCGCCGCCAATCCGGAGAAGAGGATGAGCCATGCCCGCACGCGCCGGTGCAGGTTTTCGATAATCCCCGGATCGAGGCCCAGGTCGGTCCGTCGGCGGAGCACCTGGACGACGATCGACGCGGCGCCCAAGAGCAGCAGCACGCCGCCGACCAGGCCCAGGGTTCGTGCGTCGAGGATTGCGAAAACCATCGTTGGGGTCTGCTCGCCTTCAGGCCGCGCCGAGTTGGGCAACGGCGGTGCGTTCGCGGCGGCAGGGGAGTCGCCGCGGGTGTCGGGTCAGTCGTTCTCTTTCAACTTGCGGACGGCTTGGCGCGCCCGCTCCAAAAAGTCGGTTTTCGCCTCGCCCTTTTCCAGCCACATTGGCGGGCCGAACGTCACGCAGCTTAGCAGCGGGACGGGCAGCACTTCGCCGCGGGGGAGAATACGGTTCATATTGTCGATGTACACGGGGATCAATTCCAGGTCGGGGCGCTTCTTGCACAGATAGTACAGCCCGCTCTTGAACTCGCCGACTTCCGGATTGATGCCCGTGGCCCTGCCTCCCTCGGGAAAGACGATGATCGAGTACTGCTGGCCGATCTCGCGGATCATGATGTCCACGGGGCTTTGGTGGACTTTGATTTCGGTGCGATCAATCAAAATGGCGTTGAACAGACGGGTGGCCAGATAGCGGCGAACGGCGCCGGCGGTCCAATAGTCTTTGGCGGCCACCGGGCGGGTAATCATCCGCACCTCTTGCGGCAGCGACGACCAGATGACGATCGCGTCTAAATGACTTGTATGATTGGCAAAATAGACTCGTTGGCAGGTGTCGGGCTGTGAATCGACCCAGCGCACGCTGGCCCCGCTGAGGAACCGGGCCAGCAACGCCAGCGAGTGTCGGGCCAGGTTGGTGTCCATGCACGGCTCACGGCCTACCGAAGGAGAATCGGGTTCATCGTAACCGGGGCGGTGGGCGCTGCCAAGCCCTTGCAGGCCCGCGGCAACTGTGCCATGATACGTGTTTTGCCGTTTTCGCCCGGCGATTGCTCCTGGGAGCGCCCGGCTGACGCCTCTGGAAATGGATCGAGCGGCTAGGCCTACGGACAGCAGGCCGGTTTGTCGGGAAGAACAGGCAAACCGCCTCGGTCGGTTGTTCTCCCGCCGGTCGGGAGCGGCCGGCGGCGATGCTGCCGGTTGAGAGCCGGCCTGGGTTCCCCGAGGATCAATCGAGGCGAAGCGACGGCACGGAGACGCGACGACTGTGGAAGTTTGGCCTGCAATCGACCTCCGCGGCGGACGGTGCGTCCGGTTGCGGCAAGGCGACTACCGACAGGAAACCGTCTTCGCCGAGGACCCGGCGGCCATGGCGCGGCATTGGGTGTCGCACGGGGCGCGGCGGCTCCACTTGGTCGATTTGGACGCGGCGCGCGACGGCCAGGGGGCCAACGCCGGCGCGGTTCGGGCCATCTTGGCCGCAGTCAACGTGCCCTGCCAGCTCGGCGGCGGCATCCGCGACGAAGCGACCATCCAACGCTGGCTCGATGCGGGCGTGGCCCGGCTGGTCGTGGGAACCAAGGCCGTCAAGGAGCCGCAGTGGCTGCGCGACATGGCGCGGCGCTATCCGGCCCGATTGGTGCTTGGCATCGATGCCCGCGATGGTTGGGTGGCTACCGACGGTTGGCTGCAAACCAGCCGGCTGGCGGCGACCGACTTGGCGCGGCAGTTCGCCGAAGAGCCGTTGGCCGCCGTGGTGTACACCGACATCGCCACCGACGGGATGATGGCTGGGCCGAACGTGGCGGCCATGGCCGAGATGCAGCGGGCGGTGCCGTTGCCGGTGGTCGCCTCGGGCGGGGTGGCTTCGGCGGGCGATGTCGCCCGGCTGGCCGGCGTGCCCATGGCCGGCTGCATTATCGGCCGCGCGCTCTACGAAGGCGCGTTGACCCTGCCGGACGCCTTGGCCGCCGCGGGCGAAACGGCCCCCGGCCCCGCCGGATGACCGGCCCGATCCCATACGCATATCTTCATTCGAGACAAAACCAAGGACACGAACGATGGCACTCTATCCTGTCGATGCGATTCGCAACGTGGCGTTCTGCGGGCATGGCTCGTCGGGCAAGACGACGCTGGTCGACAAGCTGCTGACCGCCACGGGCACGATCAAGCGCCCCGCCAGCGTGGACGACGGCTCGAGCATTTGCGATTTCGACGAGGAAGAGAAGGCGCATAAGTACACGATCGAGGCCAAGGTTGTCCACTTCGATTACGCCGGCAAACATTTCCACGTGATCGACACGCCGGGCTACCCGGATTTCATCGGGCAAACCATCGGCGCGTTGCGCGGCGTGGATACGGCCGCGATTGTCATCAACGCGCAGGCCGGCATCGAAGTGAACACCCGCCGCGTGTTCGCCGAAGCGAAGAAGGCCGGTTTGGGCCGAATGATCATCATCAACAAGATGGACAGCGAGAACATCAACTTCGCCAAGCTGCTGGAGAACATCCGCGAGCTGTTCGGCAAGTCGTGCATGTTGCTCAATGTCCCGATCGGCCAGGGGCACGAGTTCCGCGGCGTGGCCGACGTGCTCAACCCGGCCGACGCCCCCGGCGCGTTGATCGACCCGGCCAAACTGCACGAAAGCCTGCTGGAGTCGATCATCGAGGTGGATGAAGAGGTGATGACCCGCTACTTCGACGGCACGCCTCCGACGCAAGACGAGATCGGCCGCCTGCTCACCACCGCGGTGGCCCAAGGCCATATCGTGCCCATCGTCTGCTGCTCGGGCAAGAGCGGGACGGGCGTGACCGAACTGCTCGACGTGTTGGCCCTGTGCTCCGTGCCGCCCGGCGCCCTGCCGCGCACCGCGCGCAACGCCGCCGGTGAAGAAACGCCCGTGACGGCCGATCCCAATGGCCCGTTGGTGGCTCAGGTGTTCAAAACCCGCGTCGACCCCTACGTGCAGAAGTTGAGTTTCATTCGCGTCTTCTCCGGCACGTTGAAGAAGGATTCGACCGTCACCGTGGCCGGCGTTCGCAAGCCCGTGAAGATTTCGCAATTGCTGCACATGCAAGCGGCCGAAAGCGCCCCGGTCGACGAAGTGGGCCCGGGCGGCATTGTCGCCGTGGCCAAAACCGAAGACCTCAAAACCGGCAGCACGCTGGGCGATCTGGTCATGCCCGACATTCCCTTCCCCATGCCGATGGTCGGCTTGGCGGTTTCGCCCAAGGCCCGCGGCGACGAATCGAAGCTTTCCGGCGCGCTGACGAAGATCGTCGAGGAAGACCCCACCTTCCGTCGCGAATTGGACCCGCAAACGAAGGAAATGGTCATCACCGGGATGAGCGAACTGCATTTGCAGATCATCCGCGAGCGGCTCAAACGCCGCGACAAGGTGGAAGTGGAAACCAAGGAACCGAAAATCCCGTACCGCGAAACGATTCAGGCCCAGGCCGAGGGCAGCTACCGCCACAAGAAGCAGACCGGCGGGCGCGGGCAATTCGGCGAAGTGCATATTCGCATGTTTCCCTTCCCCAAGGATGTCAAGCCGGAAGAGTTCGCCACCAAAGAGCGGTTCCCGCAGTTGAAAGATTACCACTACGACGAAGACCATCATTTCCTGTGGGTCGATTCGATCGTCGGCGGCACGATCCCCGGCAACTTCATGCCGGCGGTCGAAAAGGGCTTCAAGGATCGGCTCACCCGCGGCGTGATCGCCGGCTACAAGGTGCAGAACGTGTGCGTCGAGGTGCACTTCGGCAAACACCACCCGGTCGATAGCTCGGAACAAGCGTTCAAGACGGCCGGTTCGATGGCGTTCCGCAACGTCTTTCAGCAAGCCCGCCCGGCACTGCTCGAACCGATCGTCAAGATGGAGATCACCGTGCCCAGTTCGAACGTGGGCGACATCAACAGCGACATGTCGGGGCGTCGCGGGCGCGTGTTGGGCATGGATTCGGCCGGTGGCGATCTGCAAACGATCACGGCCGAGGCCCCCTTGGCCGAAGTGATGACCTACGCCCGCAGCCTATCGAGCATCACCGGTGGCCAGGGCAGTTACACCATCGAACTGAGCCACTACGACGTCGTGCCGCCGAACGTGATGCAAGAGATCATCGCCAAGAGCGCGATGAAGGAAGAGGAAGAAGAAGAGTAATTCCAACGGCGGTCCGCATTTCCCAAGGGGGGCCGCCGGCGGGCGGCGGTTCCTGGTTGCGCCGGCGGGCGCGATGGGCCCGTGCCGGCTGAAATTCGGTTCCGTTCCGCGCCGGGCTCGGGCCGTGAAAGAGAATTGCCCCTCGCGCCGCGGCCGTGGGCGGGAAAAACCGCTAATTTCCTCAGCCCCGACCGGCCGAAAAGATTCAACGGCGGCCCGATTGTGCCGATGACGCGGATTGTTCATGGAGCTGTTGTGCGACGAATGACCGGCCTGCGGCGGCCCGGACCGAACTTTGCCGCAGCGCCCGGAGTGCGTCGGGCCGTTTTCCGGTTTCCGGCGGTTTGACTGGCGAAGTAGAATAGTATGATTGAGGCGGCGGGGCGGTTTATTCCGCCGCCACTGGCGTTGGCTTGGGGCCCGCGCCACCCATTCTAATGCGTTGATTGCGACCGATGATCGCTCTGCTGACCCAACGCCGAACATGCTTGTGTATTCGTCCGGTCGCCTAGGGCGGCCGGACTTCCCCCGGGCGGTCGCGCTCGTGCCGAGTGTATCGAGCGACGGCCGTTCTCTCGGTGCGTTGCGGTTTCTTTTCCCTGCGGCAAAGGCCGCCCGCGGGCGATTCAGTCGCCTCCGATCCGTTGAAGTTCAACGATCGATCGTCGAGCCCTGTGGTGCGGCGAGGCGGTCGGCCCCCCTGTGCTTAGGGCTTTGTTTCGAAACGTGAGGACACATCGACTGCCGGCGACGGCGCCGGCATTTCTTCGGCCGATGGGGCGGCTCGCCGCGGCGGGCCATCGCTTCGGCCGACGCCCGAACAACGAGATCCGTTTATGGCTACCGATATCCGCTTGCGCGAAACCCTGCCGGAACTGACCGAGCAGCTTGTGCAAACCTATCGCGACGTCGGCTCGATCAATCATTTGGGATATTGCCCGCTGCCGAATTACGAAACGATCGTCGCCTGCATGGAAGACCTGAAGGAAGTGCTCTACCCGGGCTACCGGCGGCGCGACAATCTGCACTTCGGCAACGTGGCGTATCATGTCGGCGACTTGATCGACCGGCTGCACGACCAACTGACTCAGCAGATCGCCCGCGCCCTGGTGCATGAGGCCTCGAAGCAGAAGCCGTGCGGCCCGCAACAAAAGCTCGATTTCGAGGCCCTTGGGCAGGCCAAGGCCGTGCAGTTTCTCAACCAGCTGCCTTCGCTGCGAAGCCAGTTGGCCAAAGACGTGCAGGCCGCTTACGACGGCGACCCGGCGTGCAAATCGCTCGACGAGGTGATCTTCTGCTATCCCGGGTTCGAGGCGATCACCGTCTATCGGCTGGCCCACCTGCTGCATCAGCTCGACGTGCCGCTGATTCCGCGGATGATGACCGAATGGGCCCACGGGCGGACGGGCATCGACATCCACCCGGGCGCGACGATCGGCGAGTACTTCTTCATCGATCACGGCACCGGCGTGGTGATTGGCGAAACCTGCCATATCGGCCGATGGGTGAAGCTCTACCAAGGCGTTACGCTCGGCGCGCTGAGTTTTCCCACCGACGCCGAGGGCAACCTGGTGCGCAACATAAAACGCCACCCGACGATCGAAGACCGCGTGGTGATCTACGCCAACGCCACTGTGTTGGGCGGCAACACGGTGATCGGGCATCACTCGATCATCGGTTCGAGCACCTGGATCACCCGTTCGGTCGAGCCGTACACCACCGTCGTGTTGGAAAAGCCGCGGATGCGCCTGCACAGCGAGCAGAGCGACGCGCTCGATTACATGATCTGACCGGCGCGGCCCGGGCGCGAACGAATTGCGCGGCGAGCGGCGCGGTTTCGCGTCGCTGGATTGGGCCGGTGAGCCGATGCGATCTTCCTGCCTCTCGGCCGCCGGTGGGCTTTGCGGTGCTTTCCGGCCCGCTGATGCGTTCCGAGTGCGCCGGCTTGCGCTGGCGGGGCGTTGTCGGCCGCCGGGACGGGCGAGTATCATGGGGCCGATCTTCGTATCGATCCATTGGCCCCATCGCGGCAGCACGCGCTCTTGCGGGCACGTCGCCTTGGGGCTTCCGACGCAGGAGCAGTTCCGTGTCCGATTTCCGCATCGAGCGCGATTCGATGGGCGAGGTGCAGATTCCGGCCCAAGCCTACTACGGGGCCCAAACACAGCGGGCCGTGGAGAACTTCCGGGTGTCCGGCCGGCTGTTGCCGGCCGAGTTGATCCACGCCCTCGGGCTGGTGAAATGGGCGGCCGGCTGCGCCAATCGCGAGTTCGGGCGGCTGCAATCCGGCCCGCGGCCGCTTTCCGACGCCCAAATCGACGCCATGCTTACCGCTTGCCGCGAGGTGGCCGACGGGCGGTTCGACGATCAATTCCCCATCGACGTGTACCAGACCGGCTCGGGCACGTCGAGCAACATGAACGTCAACGAGGTGATCGCCAATCGGGCGATCGAGCTTTCCGGCGGCGACCGCTTTGCCGTGGAGAAACCGATTCATCCGAACGATCACGTCAATTGCGGGCAAAGCACCAACGACATCTTTCCCACGGCCATCCATGTGGCGGCGGCCCTGGCCATTCGTCAGAAGCTCATCCCCGCGCTGCTGCGGTGCGGCTCGACGCTCCGCGACAAGTCGCAGCGTTGGGCGCATGTGTTGAAGATCGGGCGGACGCACTTGGTCGATGCCGTGCCGATGACGCTTGGCCAAGAGATCGGCGGCCTGGCGCAGCAATTGGACAAGTCGATCGATCGCGCCACCACGGCCGTGCTGGCGCTTGCCGAACTGCCGGCCGGGGGCACGGCCGTGGGCACCGGGCTGAACACCCATCCCCAGTTCGGCCGCCGCGTGGCGCAACTGCTGGCCGAAGAAACCGGCCTGATGCTCGACGAAGCCGTCGATCATTTCGAGGCCAACGCGCAGCGCGACGGGCTGGTCGAGTGTCATGGGCAGCTCAAGGCCGTGGCCGTCACGCTTTACGCGGTGGCCAACAACATCCGCTGGCTGGGCTCGGGGCCGCGCTGCGGCTTCTTCGAGATTGCGCTGCCCGATCTTCAGCCCGGCAGTTCGATCATGCCCGGCAAGGTCAATCCGGTGATGTGCGAAAGCCTGATGCAAGTTTGCTGTCGGGTGATCGGCAACGATCAGACGATCACTCTTTGCGGCGCCGGCGGGGGCCAATTCCAGTTGAACGTGATGATGCCGGTGATGGCCGACACGCTGCTGGAAAGCGTCCGGTTGTTAACCGGCGGCGTGCAGGCTTTCACGCAGTTGGCCCTCGATGGGATGACGGCCAACGAGGACGTCTGCCGTCAGGCCGTCGAACGCAGCTTGGCGATGGTGACGGCGCTGAATCCGTTGATCGGCTACGAGAAGGCGGCCGCGCTGGCCAAAGAAGCGTTTGCTACCGGCAAGACGATCCGCCAGCTTTGCCGCGAAAAGAAGCTGCTTTCCGACGAGCAGCTCGAATTGGCTCTCGATCCGCGGACGATGCTCGGGCCCAAGTAGTCGGGCAAGGCGGGCTGGGCAAGCATGGCGGGGCCGGCGGTGTGATTCGTCCGTCAGCGCAGCGTCGGGCCGGTGGGCGCGGCGGCGCGGCGCGCCGAAATTTGCTCGCCGCAGCGGCGCACGCGCGGATCGGCGTCGGCAGCCGCCAAGTGCTCGACCTCGGCCAGCACGGCCGGGTTGCCGCAGGTGGCCAGCAGCGAAACGGCCGTCAGCCGAACCTCGGCGTCGTCGTCGCGGCACAGCCATAGGAGCCACCGATGCGGCTCGATCGAAGTCATTTGAGGCAACAGCCGGGCAAGCTGTTTGCGGGCTTGCGGATCGGGATCGACCATCTTCTCGGCCAACGCCAATTCCACCGGCCCGAAACCGCGCCGCTGCAACTCTTGGCGCGCGGCCTGCGCCTCGCTCCCGCGCAGCAGTCCAATCAGATCGCGGACGTTGGTTGATGCCCACGATCGGCCGCCCGCCGGCGACGATCCGGCTGGGTCGGCCGACGGCGAGCGGGCGACCGAGCCCGCCGCCGCTGCGCCCAGCGACATCGGCCGCAGCGCCGCCGCAGTCGGATCGCCGGCTGCATCGGTCGCATCGGCCGCTTGGTCGGCGGAGCGGCGCGTCGGCGGTGCGCCGGTCGCGTTGCGGGCGGGCACGCCGGGCTCGGGTCGGTTGACCGAAGCAGAGCCGCCGGACTCCGCCGCGCGATCGGACGATGGCGACGCCGTTGAGTCGGACGCGGGCGTGGGGCAGGGATGCAGCCGGCCGGCATCACTTGGGGCCAACGTTGCAAGACGGTCGGGCGAAAGAAGCTCGGCGGCCGAAGGAAGCCGGCGGGCCGTCTCGTCGCGGCTTGTTGCAGCGGGCGTTGCCAGGGCCGGCGCGCCGACGCCGGTCGCCGCGGCGCCTGCGGCAGCCGCCCCCGAGTCGGAGGCGCCTGTTGCCGAGCCGCTCTTCGATGCCGGCGCACGCTCCGGCCCCGGCTTCGTTTCATCCACCGGCTCATCGTAAAGCTCGACGACCCGGCGGCAGTGAGCGGTCAGTCGCGTTCGGTCTTCGCCAACTTTGCGCTGCAACGCGGTGAGCATTTTCAGCGCCAGGTCGGCCGCGCGGCGTCGCCCCGGCCGATCGAAGTTGGGCGTTTGACGCGCCAGTTCGGCCGCCAACGATTGCGGCCACGCGGTAGAGGCGTCGGGCTCGGAAGCGATGCGGTCGAGTTGCGTGGAAATCGCCTCGTGGGCCGCCTCGGCCACGTGCGGTTGCGGCGCGCCCAGCGACGCCACGGCCAGCGTCAAACCCAACTCGCCGCCGTCGATCGCGCGGGCCAGCAACTCGGCGGCCTCGCTTGGCCCGGCTTGAGCGAGTTTGGCATGCCATTGAGCCAACAGGTCGTCGGTCCACCGCGCCCGAAGCACGACCAAACCGCCGATCAGCAGCCCACTGACAACCGCGGCGATCACCAAGCTGCGACGACTCATGGCATCGGTTCCCTTGCCAAGACAAGACCTATTGCCCCCGTTCGGGCCAGGCGCGGCCCAGGGGGGCGTATTGTCGGCGAATACCGCGGGCGAAGGCAAGGCCGTTTTTCGCCGAACGAAGGCGAAAAAGCGAGACGGCGCAGGCGGGACGATCGAGCGTCAGGCGGAAGGGGGCCGGGTTGCGGGCGGCTTGGCGGCAGCAGTGCGAACCGGCGGTTTTGCACCGGCCGGCATGGTGGTGGCCGGGCGGGCCGGCGCTGTTTTGGCCGCTGGCGCCTCGGCCGGCTCGGCCGTGGGCTGCGCGTTGGGCTTGCACTGGGCGACCAGTTTTTCCTGGAAGGCCAGCAGGCTTCCCAGGCTCTTAAAATGCACGCGGCGCACGCGCCCCAGCACGGCCTCGCAGCGATTGGCCAAACGCGAAATCCACTCGCCCGACACCTCCTGCTCTGCGATCGGCGGCAGCGGGCGCTCATCGCGATCGACAATCAACGAATACAACGACGACCCGCCCGGCACGTTCGTCAATTCCGGAGTGCGCAGGCTGCGCGCTTCCTCTTGGCACTTCTCCGCGCCCTGCCGAATCGACTCTAACGCGCCGCGCACCTCGCGGAAATCTTCGGGCGAAAGCTGTTCGTTGTTCAACAGCACGCCTAGCACGGCGTTCAGCCGATTCTGTTCGCCGAGCATTTTCTCCAACAGACCCTGCAACGAGAGATGGAAGCGGTAACGCTCCAACAATTCGTTGGTCCATCGTCCGCCGGTGTGACGGGCTTCGTCGAGCCGAAGGGCGGCCGACCAGTGCGCCAGCAGCACCTGGCGATCGATCTCGTGAAGCTGTTTTAGGTCGGCCTCCAATTCGTTGTCCACCATTTGCATCAGGCGTTCCACGTCTTTGAGCATGTAATCGCGGTCGCGGAACGGAAACGTTTTGCCTTTCGGTTTCAGCTCGCCGCTGAGTAATCCCTGAAGGACCTGGAACTCGGCTTGTTTGGTGGTGTAGGCTTCAACCTTGGCCTTCAACTCCTCGGGCGGCCACGAAGCGAACCACTTCGACAACCGTTCGCGCGGCCACGGGCCGTCGAGCGGCAACGCCAGTTCGCCCGGGTTGACGAACCGATCGTCGTAAAAGCCGTGATACTTCGGGTCGAAGGTGGTTTCGGCGTGCTCGGCGTCGATGAAAGCCTGCACTTCCGCCGCCGGACTCGGCTTGTACTCTTCTCGCACTTGCAGCATTTCGCGGTAGAACAGCGCCGTCAACTTCTGACGCAGCGATTCGGGCCGATGGAACAGCAACCACGGCGAACGCTCGTCGATGACGCTGCGGATGTACACGCGCTTGGCGTTGCGTTCGCGCATGTGGTCGGTCGGGTGGCTGCGGTAGTGATCGGCAATGCCGTCGTCGGCCGGCTCGAACACCTGAACTTGCTGCGACGGATCGGAAGGCAATTCGGGCGGGACGCCGGCCTGCGGCTTCTTCTGCAATCGGCGCAGCCGCTCGGCCGACCGCTGCTGGTGGAAGAACAGGTCGTCGCTCATCAAACCGTGGTCGGCCGCCACGTTCAGCGCGCGGACCGCATCGACCAGACACTCGTTGGCGAACTCCAGCCGCGCCAGCCCGTGAATCAAAGCGTCGGAGCCGGTAACGCTGACCGCCACGTTGTCCGCGTTGAACTCCATCTGCCGACTGAGAGAAAGGTAAACCAAGTTCAGCCCCTGATAGGCGAAACCCAGGATCTTGCGGGCCACCCAAAGCACGGCCTTCAACGCCCAGGCCGGGAACGAAATGCGCAGGTCTTGCGCGCACCAGGCATCGACAAAACGGTCGAGCCGATCGCGGCTGTAGATCAGGTCGTAAAGCACCCGATTGGCCACGTAAAGATAGCTGCCCAAACCGACGCTCCGCTGCGCAAAATGACCGAACTCGTGCGCCAATACGGCCTTGAACTCGGAAAGATTCACCACGTTGACCAGGCCCAGCCCGATCAGCAAGTCTTTCTTCGGCGGAATCACCAAGTTGATCAGCGACGTGTCGTAAATCAACGCGGCATTCACCTCGGGGCTGACCACCACGTGGCGCGGCGGCGGAGCGCCGACGTCTTGATGCACCCGGCGTATGAACGCGAACAGCGCCGGATGTTCCTTTTCGTCGAGAACCAGATGCAGAGACCGCTCCACCTTCTGGCGCTTGAACAGCCCGCGAAACAGAAACAGCCACAACAAGATCGCGGCAAAGGCCCCGCCCAGCTTGAACACCAACAGGAAAAACACCGAGCGGCCCGACCCGCTGATCGGAAGCGTCAACAGCCAGTAGGCTGCCATCCCGGCCGCGACGACGAACACCATGTAAAGCAACACAAACCCGAACAACCCGGCAATCATCGCTGCCACGCGCAGGCGATAGGCGCCGTCGGGGCGGGTCAGTTCGGCGGGCAAGTTGCTCGGGGCGGGCGGGTAGAGGTCGTCGGACGCCATGGAAGACTTCCTGCGAAAGACCGAAAAAAATGCCTTAGACCGCAAAAGAACGAGGAGCAGCGCAAACGGGCGACGCGCGCCCTTGAGCCGCGAACCCGCGTCGGCGGAAGCGTTCCCTATCGTGCCAAGCTGCCCGGCGTTGATCGAAACGTTGCGATCACCCTGTTCAACGCGATTCGATCGGTGAACTGTTCCACCGAACTTTTCGGACAAGCCGCTCGAAGAACACTGGCTGGGCCGTCGATTCCAACCGGCGGTCGCCGGGCCGACACGTGCATCACCCGCCGACGCCGGCAACAGCCGTCGACCAGTGCGCAACCAGGCCCGATTCGAACGCCAGGACGCAACAAGCAGCGACGACCTCCTCCACGGCGGCACGGGTCATCTTAAGCGGCGCTGTGGTTCTCCGCAACCGCCGCCGATTTTTCGGGCCGTCCGGCCTCGCGGCAAAAGGGCCTTTGGGGCGGTAAGTCTCGCAAACGCAAACAGTTTTGAAAAGCCCCGAACGTTGACGTGCTTGACCGATTTCGAGTATGATCCACGGAAGCTAGTCGTCTCGCCAATGGGATGTGCACAGCGATGGGTATCTTCAGGTATCCTGAAGAACCGACAACGCCTGCACAATGGAAGGTGATTGCCTGGGCGTGTATTGTTCTGTTTCTCAGTCTTGGCAGCGTTGGCTTCTACTTTTTGTTTCAGGCGCCGCCGGACAAGCCGCAACTCGCCCAACAACTTCGCTACTACAGTTTGGCGTTCTGCTGCTTGGCTGCCGTCGTGTACGCGGTCAAGCGAGTACTCGGGCTCCTCGTCGGCTAAAGACAGCGCCAACCGCCATCCAGGAATGGCAGACGAGTGCTGGAATCAGCGGCTCATATGATGGCTTGCTTCCAGGCCCAGACGAGCAGTTTTGACAGTTTTTGCCTGCCTTGACGATGGTCGGCGGTTTTGGTAATCTTTCATGTTCGTCGGCAGCTTTGCCGATCAACCGTAATCACCGACTTCGGGGGATTAGCTCAATTGGGAGAGCGTCTGGATGGCATCCAGAAGGTCAGGGGTTCGAGCCCCCTATCCTCCACTGGCGCGATTATAACGTGGTGCTTTTGGAAAAAGCGGCTCGATCATCGCATTGATGGGGCGTTGCGGGCCACGCGGGATGAACGCGTCGGATTCTTGGCCGTTGAATCGGCCCATATCGCGGGGTGGAGCAGCCCGGTAGCTCGCGAGGCTCATAACCTCGAGGTCGCAGGTTCAAATCCTGTCCCCGCAACTTGTTTTGACGGTAGCGAAATCCGGCTACCGTCGGGTTATACGCAAGGCCGATGCCTCCGGGCGTCGGCCTTTGTGCGTTCTAGGGCCAGTTCCTGCAACGACTTGCGGCGACGGGTCCGGTCGCCGGCTGTCTCGAACTCTCGCTCTCTGCCCGCGACGTGACACCTGCTCCCAGTTCGACGACCCGTCCAAAACGGCGGTCTCGGGCGGAAACTCTCGGTTGTCTCTCTGTCTCGCGCCGCTCGGGTTAACAATTATGGCCTCCGGTGCCTTGCTTACAACCACCTGCGGTTGTCTTCGCTGTGCGAAAATTGCGGCGGGGGCGTTAGGCAGCCTGGTCGTTTTGTGCCCGACGCGTCGCCCAATTGGGTGCCATCTCCACAAGTGGGTGGGCACAACATGAAACCGCCCGCTCAAGGCGCGAAGCAACGGCACACGGCGAGCGATTCCAGGACGGATTCGACGATTCGGTCCGTGGCGAACTGCCCTGCCGCAGTCTCCCGAACGGATCGACGGTCCATTGCCTGGGCCTGGGCCAGGGCGTCGAGGTAGGTGGCCAAGACCGCCTCATCGTCCTCGTTGGCGACGCACTGGCGGCCGGGTGGGAGACGGTCGACGAGGTGGCCGGTGAGGCCGTGCTGGACGAAGGGGGCACCGGAGCGGACGCCGACGGTGGGGCAGCCGGCCAGCAGGATTTCCTGGAGAGCCAGCGGGCCGTGGTCGTCGTCGGCCAGGTAGGCGCAGGCGCGGGAGCGGCGGGCGGCCTCGAAGAGTTGCTCGCGGCGATACAGGCCGTAGTGAATCTGCACGTGCCGCGGGAACACCTCGGCCAAGTGCTCCAGGAGCTGCGGGCGGTTGCCGTTCTTGGCGTAGATCAAGAGTTCGTATTCGTCGGGCAGCGGTTCGCCGGGCCACGGATCGATGGGGTACGGCCATAGCACGATCGGCGACTGGTTGGCCGGCCCGCGGTGCTTGGCGATCAGATCGCGATACCACTCGCTGTGGCAGAACATCGCCCGGCAGTTGGCAGCGTCCAAAAGGGCACACTCCTCGGCGTCGATCCGCGGCGAGCCGGAGTTGGTGAAAAGCATGTTCGGTCCCTGGACGAACGGCTGGCCTTCGGAGTCCCACCAGGCCGCGTAGCGGCGGTCGTCCCAGTGCCAGAACCAGGGCAGCGCCCCCTTGCTCGCGGTCAGCTGCTTGATCGAAAGCCAGTCGAGCCCCTCGGCGCTACGCTTCTTGAGCGCCTTCTGGAGGGCGTCCATGCCGTTGGTCGGGCCGTTGCCGCCGGGGGCGTTGACCGGGCCGATCAACTCGACCGGCATCTTGCCGTCACTGTGCGAAACGTGGGACGCGAACGAGTAACGGCGAATGACCGGCAGCTTGGCGTAATCGCGGGGCCAACCGAAATGCAGGCTGGCCTTCCCGATCTTGGAGCGGTCGCCGAGGCACTCGTAGCCGCGGTCGTCCATGTAGCTGAGGTGGTAGCTGGTGTTGTCGTAGCGGTAGATGTAGAACGGCGGGGCGTGCCGGCAAGGATCGCACTCGGTCACGCCTGCGGCCACTAGCCGACCGGCAAGTTCCTGGTCCTCGCCGTTGTTCAGGGCCGCATAGCCGCGCACGCGATAGAAGGCAGTGCGCCGCAGCGCCCAACCGCCGTGGTAGAGCCCGCCCGTCTCGTGCTCCTTGAGCCTGTCGTCGTGTTCGAGCAGCACCAGACTCGGCCGCGACCATTCGGCCTGCTTGAGCGCCTCGGCCGTGGCGCTGAACCAGTGCGGAAGGTAGATGTCGTCATCGTCGGCCACGAGGAACCCTTGGGCGTCAGGGGAGGCCAAGGCCGCGCAGGCGTTCCGCTTCTCGCCCAAGGAGTGGAACCGCTGCGGGATCGAAATGAGTCGCCAGCCGTCGCCCTCCTGGTTCTCGTACTGCCCAGCGTCGTCGAGGATCACCAGTTCCCGCAGCTCACTGGGGTAGTCCTGACGCAGGAAGCTCTCGATGAGCTGCCCGAGCAGATGCGGACGCCGGTAGGTGCAGCACAGCGCGGCCAGTTTCATGGCAAAGGGCCCTGGAGCAGTCGTTCGGCTGCCCGCTGCCACGTGGCGGACATGGCGACGCCAAAACAGGTGCGGCATTGCGTTTGATGCTCCCGGTCCAAGCCCAGCCCTTTGCCGCAGAATCGGCACAAGGCGGCCGTCTGAGAGGCCACCTTCTCCGGCACCCACAGGTCGGCAAGGCGCCGCGTGCGTAGCCCGAGCCCCAAGATGCCGTCGATGGCCCCGCCGATGGGACATGCCGTGTAGCCGGCGGCGTCCACGGAGATGCCGCAGCCGCCGGCCGAGGAGTGCCAGGAGCACGGCGCACGGCCCTCCATGCCAAAATCCGGCGGGGCGGTGAACACGTCGGTGATGAGGTGGCGGATGCTGCCGTGGGGCTTGTGCGACCGGCGATCTACCTCGGCGCCCAGGATCTGCGCCTCCCGCAGACACTCCTGGGCTTGTCGAGAAAACCCGTTCGAGACGACGATCACCCGGCCGGACAGTTGCCGTGCGATTTCCAGAAACCCGAACAGGTCGGGGTGAAGCGTCGGCTCGCCGCCCAACAGGGCCACGTCCGGCGTCCACCGAAGCTCCTGGGCCTGGCGCACGAACTCCCGCGCGTCGTCGAGCGTCATGCCCGGCGTGGCAGGCGGCAGGAAGCACGCCCGGTTGCAGCCGATGCACGCCAGATCGCACCGGTAGGTCAGGTGCCATTCGGCCAGGTTGCTTCGTGGAATGCACATGGGATTGATCGGTGAGGTGGCGATCCGCGGCCAAAAGGTCACGCAGCTTCTCGACGGGGTTGCTGCGACTCCTCCTGCCAGTTGCCGGAAATCGTGGCGAAGAGCTTCCTCCACCCCGCCCAGATCGTCTCGGGGTCGGCAAGGTCGCTGGCCAGGCGTTCTCTGGCCGCATGGACGATCCGCATCCGCAGGTCCTCGTCGTAGGCCAGCATGGCTGTGAAGTGGGCCAGTTCCTCGTCGCAGTCGCCCAGGAAGCCTGTCACGCCGTGCTCGATCATCTCGGGCCAGCCCCACAGGTTTTGGGCGACGACCGGCACGCCTGTGGCCATCGCCTCCAGGCCGGCCTGCGGCCAGTTTTCTCGGGCGCCGCCGTTGACCGGCAGCGTGCAGTGCAACTGCCGGAAGTAATCCTGCACGGGCATGGCCATCGGCCTGAGGCAATCGGCCCAGACCGGCGGCGGGCCGAGCTTCTGGTGTGTCCGCTCGTCCATGCCTAACATGAGCGCCCGTTTGTTGGCGTACTGGATGCGCCCGTAGATCGGCCAGGTATTGCTGGACCACTTGTCCTGGTCGGGCCGGGCGGCGCGGCCGACGACGAACACGTCGCCCTTGGCGTGCGGGCGCGGGTGGAACTCCCACTCGTCGGGATCGAATGCGCCGTGGATCAGGTGCCCCGTGGCGGGCTTGTAGCCGAAGGGCGCAAGCTGCGGTTCGATCTCGCGGCGCTGGAAATCGGACTGGTAGACCATCGCATCCGCCGGCCCGTGCTCGGCGAAGAACCGCTTCTCGTGGTCGAAGAGGAACGTCATGCAGTTGACCCAGACGATGGGGCATCCCAGCTTTCGGAAGCGATGCGCCTGGACGATGAACTCGGCGTTACAGAAGCCGACCACGGGCGTCCCGGCCAGCCCCGGCACGCTTTCGAGTTCCTCGGGACGGATCGCGTGCGTCGTGCAGCCCATGGCGTCCAACCTCGCGCGCCAACGCTCGTCGGCGCCCCAGGTGGGGATCAAATGCACGTCCACCCCGAAGCGACGCCACAGTTTGATCGTGTGCCACGCCTCGGTGTTGGCTCCGCCCATCTCTCCGGGATAGCCGATGACAAAGAGCTTCATTGGGAATACTCCTCGCTCCACTTGGGTGGCTCGGCCGGACATCGTTCGGTCGCCATCCCGATCTTGTTGCGGTACGCCGGCCCTGCGGGGGCGACCCGGCAACCACAAAGTCGGCACGTCTGCGTTGCCGGGTCGAAGTGTTCGCACGGCCGGCAGTGCGTCTCGAAGACCTGTCGGACCCGCTCTGCGGATCGCGTGGGCCGACCGGCAGCGATCCACCGGCTGACGGCCTGTCCGTAGCGAATCATCCTGCCGGGAATGATCATGGGTACGATGAACTCCAACTGACGAAGTCGCCGGAAGACCCAGAGCTGTCCGCCCACCAGGAACTCGAAGCCGGGGGCGACGCGCTCGAGGAACCCGTTGGCGGAGAACTGCTACTGGATGAAGGGCTGGTCGGTTGGCTGCTCGTGGACGAACCGGACGACGTGGCCGACGAAGAGACAGAACCGCTGCCTGAAGAACGACTCGTTCCAGCGCCACTGCTGCTGGACTGGCTTTGGGATGACGATGACGAGCCGTTCGGCGGCGGGCTCGAGCTGCTGGGTGGATTTGGTGGGGTGCCTCCCGATGAACTGCTCGACGGGTTTTCAGGGGGAACGCCGCTTGAGCTAGTGCCGGCCGACGACGAGGCAGGCGGCGCGGACGAACTGCTCGGAGCGCCGCTCGAAGAAGACGATGACGGCGCGGGACCCGACGAGCTTCCGCTGGTCGCCCCGCTGCTGGAGTTCGTGCTGCTGGATGGGCCGGGGCCGCTGGAGGAGGTCCCACTGGAACTGCCCGAGGACGGACCACCGCTTGATGCGCCACTACTGGGCGGGGCGCTACTCGACAGACCGCTGCCGCTCGAAGAGCCGCCGCTGGACGACGATCCGCTCCCGGATGATCCGCTGGAACTGGAACCGCTGGACGACGCCGAACTGCTGCCGGACGAGCTGGGGCCGGATGACGAGGAACTGGCTGGGCCGCTCGGCGATGAGCCAGACGGTGGGCCGCTGGAACCCGGGGGGCCGCTACTGGCGCTCGGCGAACCACTGCTGGACGGGGTGCCGCTGGAGGACGACGGGCCGGAACTGCTCGGCGACGAGGACGACGGCCCGCTGGATAAACCGCTCGACGATCCGCTGGAACTCGGCGCGCTGCTGCTAGGCGAACCGCTACTGGAGGCCGACGATGACGGCGGACCACTCGATGAAGCGCCCGACGAAGACGACATTCCGCTCGACGAACTGGCGCTGCCGCTGGACGAACCGCTACTTGAAGGATTGCTACTTGAAGGGGTACTGCTGGACGGCCCGCTGCTTGAAGCAGAACTGCTCGACGGGCTGCTGCTCGACGGGCTGCTACTGGACGACGCAAGGCTGCTCGACCCGCTCGACGAGCCGCTTGACGAGGAGGAGGGCTGGCTGGACGAGCCGCTGGAACTGGAGGAGCCGCTCGAGGAGCCACTCGAACCTGACGAACTGGTTCCGGACGAACTGCCGCTGGAGCTGCCCGACGAACTGCCTGACGAGGATGAACTTCCGCCCGAAGAACTGCTGCCCGACGAGGAACTCAACGGGCCGCTCGACGACCCGGACGAACGGCCCGACGACGGACCGGAGGAACTTCCGCTGGAGGAGCTTCCGGATGACGAAACGCCGCTCGAAGAGGAACTCTTGCCCGACGACGAGCCGCTGCTGCGCCCGGAAGAAGACGATCCGCTACTGGAGGAACCCGATGATCCGCTGCTGCTGGACGAGTCGCAGAGCTCCTGGGACTCGTAGATCGGGACCACGGTCGGCGGAATCTGCTCGACTCGGGTGCCTGCCGGCAGGTGCAACCGTACCTGCTGAAACACCAGATAGTGGCCGCATCGGTTGTGGATGTCGCAGGTGACCAGGTTGACGGTGACCTCCTGGCCCGAGGTTCCGCTGGACGAGGGCGGCGTCCCAGAGGAACTGCCGCCCGATGACGACGGCGGACCGCTGGAGGAGCCGCCAGAGGAACTGCCCGAAGAGGACGGTCCCGATGATGAACTGCTCCCCGAAGAGCTGCCACTGGACGAGGAGGAGCCTGACGAGCTGCCGCTGCTGCCGGAGGAAATGCCGGAAGAACTTCCCGAGGAACTCCCCGACGAACTGCCGCTGGAACTGCCCGAGGAGGAAGAGCTGCCGCTGGGCGGGCAGCAATCCGCCTCGTTCTCGTACTGGAACCAGTACTCGATCTTCGGCTGCGGGTCGGTGCCGAAGCGGACTTCCTTCATTCGGACAATGGCGTTGATGCCAACCGGCAACAGGCGGCAGTTGCATGCGCCGGCACCGCTGCTGGACGGGACTGGCCCGTCGCAGCAGTCTTCCATGAAGTCTGCGCAACATTTCCCGAGGTGATCCAGATCGACGCCGTTGCCCTCAATTCCCGCGCCGTCGTTGGGGTCCTCGACCGAGTTGTAGGCGTAGCCCACGCGGCCGCCGGGCTTGGGCACCCAGGCGCCATACTCGTACTTCTCGTCGTCGTGGATGACCTCGAAGAAGGTGTACTTCCACTTGTTCGGCCCGATCTGCTCGTGGGCGATGATCCGGGCCCAGAAGTCTTCGTCGTAGCCCAGGCCGATCTTCACGAGCGCCCACTTGACGCCCTTGCCCGGCTGCTTCCACAAGATGGTGGCCGCGCCTCGCTCCCCGCATTTCAGGCAGGACGGCTCGCCCGATAAGACGTCGGCCCGGTCGTGCCATTCCTTCTCCACATAGACCCGGGCGGGGGTCACGCCGCTAACGCAGGCGTAGTGGGCGATCTCACCGGCCTTGACTGGCTCGAGCAGGATGGCGAACTTGCCGCGATGTGCGGGGTCTTCCGGTTTGACCCCGATCAGCGTTGGCTCGTTCTTGAACGCCTGCAGGTTGGCCAACGGGTCGATGATCGGGGCAACCAGCCCCAGAACATCGAATCGTTCTCGGTCGGAGCCACTGGCGTTGCGGACCTTGATGATGCCACTGTTGGGAAATCTCGGTTCCGACTGCCCGCCGCGGCTCTGCTGCCGGGCCTTCAAGTCGAGCGCCGCGTCGATGAACGTGTTGAACGCCTCGGCTGGGATTTCCAGCTTCTGCCCGGGCTGCACCTTCTTGAAGGGATTTCCCACGGCAGTCGCCTCCGTCAGGTCCCGATCCCGAGGCCCGAGAAATCCCCATACTGGTAGACCTGCTCGACATAGGCGGCGATCGGTTTTTTGACCAGCACCTTGGCGTCGGCATCCTCGTCGTCGGCATAGCGGACCCAGAGGTATTCCCAGCCCTTCTTGTTGATGCCCGTGATGTTGCCGACCTGAAGGCCGGTGACGTTGGGGCTTGCGGCGAAGCGAAAGGTGATCTCCCAGTCCTCCTGGCCACGCTTCGAGCCCGACGCCCCCAGAAACAGCACCTCGCCGACGGCGAAGCCCCGAAAGGCGGCACCGTTGACCTTGCCGGTGAGAAAGAAGAGCGCGGCTTTGTAGCCGGGGGTCACCAAACCCGCGGCGACGTAGTGCGTCTCGGAGAAGTTGTAGACGGGGACTGTGATGTCCACGCCCTCGACGTTGTCGTGCGTCACGCCGACGGCACCCTGGAAGTCCGGGGCGGTCTTGCCCGGCGGGGCATAGCGGCCGACCGTCTGGAGGCTCTGGGTGATGTGCTGGGTTCCGCCGCCCGTGTCGAACTGGTACGAGGAATCCCCTGTCTCGGGCGGTTCGCGTTTGCCATACCGCACCGAACCTTCCCAGATATCCTCGGCGACCCGCTCGATGTGCAGGGTCTGGCGGACGAGGCCGTCGTAGAGAACGGGCGACGCCAGGGCTAGAGCCGTCTTGGCCGACAGGTCGTTGTCCGTGCCGCGCACAACATAGATAAGGTCAACCGACGGGCTCTCCCCTTCGGTTGACTCACGGCTTTCCCATTTCTCGTGGACCGTGACCGCCATTTTCTTGGTACGTGCTTCCGCACAAGTCCGATTTCAAACCCATTTCATGCGAATTGCAGGCCGCCATGCTGGGCCTGCATCACCAGCTTGCGGGTGTTCTTGGCCGTCTCTTCCCCTGCCCGCGCTGCCCGCTCCATCGGCCCGCCCGTGCCGAGCCCCTGGGCGGCCATCGCGTTGAAGGTGCCCTGGACGCTGACCGACTTCTTGCCCATCCCTTCCAGGTCGAGTCCCTCTAAATCGCCGGGTCCCTTGATCCGCTCCGGACCGACTGTCTCCGCAATCTCGGCACGTTTCCGGGCCGCCTCATCCAGCGCGTCCTGCCACTGCTTGCGTGCCTGGACCACCGCGTCCTCGGCGGCCTTCACGTCGGCGTCGTTCTGCTGCTGCCGCGCCACGTGCCGGGCATCCTTCTCCCGGTTCAGCTCATCGAGGGTGCCTTGTTCCTCCTGGTCGATCGCCGCCCGTTTGGACTGGCGCGTGGTTTCGATGTCGCGGAGTTGCTGCTGCGTAGCCTGCTCACGCCCATGTTGTTCCCGCTGGAAGTCTTCATCCAGGATCTGCTGGGCACCTTCGACGTCCACGGAGTCGTCGAACATGGCCATCAGCGAGACGAACTTCTTGGCGATCCAGT
>JARKPK010000050.1 GCA_029975295.1 Thermoguttaceae bacterium
CGGGGGGACGGCGGCTCACCGATCCAGACGAGATCGACATCGGCTGGAAGATCACCATCCCCGCCCAGCACACCAAGCACCCCAAGCCGACGAACGACCGGCCGGCCAAGACGGCCGAGACGCCCAGGCCCACTCAGGTGACCACACCCGCCCAGGAGCGGCAACTGACCACGCCGGACCCCCAGCCGAGCACACCGGCGAGCACGAAGGCTCTGCCGCCGCAGGCGGCAGAGCCGACCCCGTCAATCTCGACAGAGTCGACCGACCACGTCTCGGCGACCTCGGATGCTCCGTCGTGGCTGCTGACTGGACTGGCCGGTGTCGGGGCGCTGCTGGCCGGCGGGCTGTGGCTGGTCGGCCGACGGGTGGCCCGCCGCATCGAGCAAAGCGAACCGCTCATCGTCGAACGGCTCTGGCAGCGGATCAGTCAACGCCTAGGCGATTGGGCCGGCGCATCGGCCGCCCCCGCCGCGGCGACGGGCAACGCCCCACCCGCCCAGCCGCAAAACGGCGCAACGGCTGAAGGCCGATCGGCCACGGCATCACATTCGGGCGCGGAGGCCGGCCATGCAGCAGGGTGATTGGTGGATGTTGGTTACTGCGGCCGGATCGGTGCTGGCGGCCGTCGGCCCGTGGATGCTGATGGTCCACGCGCGGTTGGCCGTGCTCTCGGCCCAGGTGGCCAAGCTCGACGCGAAGCTCGACAAGCTCTGCGACTCGCACCAAGACCGTCTGGCCTGGTGCGTGCGGCATCAGGCGGCCATCGAAGAGATGCAGCGACAAATCGAACACCAGTAATGCACATCGCACCCGGCAACAGCGGAGGCCGGCGTCCCTCGCCCACTGGTGCGAACACATCAACCGAACGCCTGCCCGCGCGCACAAGCCGGCGGACAACGGCCAAACACACACCTCTGTTTCGGAAAGGACCACTGCAAATGATCGCACACCACAGCGAAGAACCGCGGCCGCTTTCGGCAAGCGATGGGCGGGCCGCGCCGGTCAAAGACCGCATCCGCCAGTTGCGGCGGGTGAAGGCCGCCGAGCTGAAGCCGCACCCGTGCAACTGGCGCATCCATCCGCCGGAGCAACGCGCGGCGCTCGAGGCCCTGCTGGCCGAGATCGGCTACGCCGGCGCGCTGGTGGCCCGAGAACTGCCCGACCGGTCGCTGCAATTGATCGACGGGCATCTGCGCGCCGAGGTGTCGCCGCAGGCCGAGGTGCCGGTGCTGGTGGTCGATCTCGACGACCGCGAGGCCGAAAAACTGCTGGCCCTGCACGACCCGATCGCCGCGATGGCCCAGGCCGAACAACTGGTGCTCGCCGAGCTTTCCGCCCGCATCGACACGGAAAACGCCGCGCTGCGCGGCCTGCTCGATGGGTTGCTCGCCGGCCACGGCCCCGCGGCCGAGCCGCGATGCGATTCGCCCGACAGCGAGACTGGTGCGTTCACGCCATCCGATCGAGGCGCATCGAGCGGCGGCGAAAGCGCCTGGTGCAACAGCGCAACCGGCAACCCGGACGATGGCGGCTCGCCCGCCCGACGGCCGCCCAGCGCCGAGATTCCCGAGCTTTATCAACTGATCGTCCAATGCCGCGACCTCTGCCAGCAGGAGGCGCTGTTCGATCGGCTCACGGCCGAGGGCTATTCGTGCCGAGTGGTCAACACGGTTTAGGCCGACGCAGCCGCATGGCCAACGCTCAACCACGAGCAAGCGGGCGGGCGGCCGGTGCGAAAAAGCCACCGCGGCACGCCCTGCCGGCACTGCCGGGCAAGCCGGCAGCGGCGCCCGTGGTCCCAACGGTTGGAAACGCCTGATGAGCCAGCTGTTTCTGACAACATTTCCGAGAAGCGCCCGTTCTCACAACAGTTGGCCGAGCCGGCAGTGCCGTTCGATACTTTGCCGAGCGAGACGGCTGCGGTTTCCTTGCATTGTCCTTTCCTGAGGGGGTGCGATGCCGACGATCGAGATTGCGTTGCGCTGTTCGGTGCGATCGACGTTTCGTGTCGAGCAGGTGCGGGGGATGTTCGACTTGCCCGCCGGGCCGATCGAAGAACGGATTTGCGTCGAGACGCCCGAACTGAGCGAGCGGCCGTGGCAGATCGGGCTGATCTGCGGGCCATCGGGCAGCGGCAAAACGACGATCGCCCGGCGGCTGTTTCCGGGGGCGACGGCCGCGCCGCCCCTTTGGCCCGACGACGCCGCGGTGATTGATGCCTTCGCACCCATGACGGCTTCCGAGGCGGCGGCCCTGCTGACGGCCGTGGGCTTCAGTTCGCCGCCCGGCTGGCTGAAGCCCTACCGAGTGCTCAGCAACGGCGAGCGGTTCCGCTGCGACTTGGCCCGCGCGCTGGCCGAAGGCAACGCCCCGTGCAAAGCCGACGCGCCGTGTGAAGCACTCGGCCCGTGCAACGGCAACGCCTGCGGCCAGTGCGGCGGTGCGGCGGCCGAGCCCATCACCGTTTTCGACGAGTTCACCAGCGTGGTCGATCGCACGGTGGCGAAGGTGTGTTCGGCGGCCGTGGCGAAGGCGATTCGGCTGGGGCGGGTGAAGCGGCGGTTCGTGGCCGTCTCGTGCCACGACGACGTGATCGACTGGCTCGCGCCCGACTGGGTGCTCGACATGGCCGCCCGCGAGTTCTCGTGGAGGCGTCTTCGGCGTCCGCCGATCCGGCTCGAGCTTGCGCGATGCCCGCGCGATCTGTGGCCCGTCTTTGCGCGTCATCACTATCTGAGCGGTTCGCTGAACCCCTCGGCCCGATGCTACGCGGCCTTTTGGGACGGTCGGCCTGCGGCGTTCTGCGCCACGCTGCACAACGCGGGCACGCGCGGCCGGCGGCGGATCACCCGGCTGGTCGTCTTGCCCGACTTTCAAGGCATCGGCATCGGCATGGCCGCGGCCGAGGCAGTGGCGGCCATCGAATCGGCCGACGGTACGATCCTCTCGTTGGTTACAAGCCATCCGGCGGTCATCGCCCACGCCCGTCGCAGCCCGCGGTGGCGCATCAGCAGCTTCAAGCCGTTCGGATCGCGGCATGGCGGGCTGGGCGTGCGCGGATCGCTGGGCCGGGCCGTAGCGTCGATGGTGTACCTCGGCCCGCCGCTGCGATGCGAACACTCGACCGACGATCAGCGCGCAGCCGGCAATCAGCATGCAGCCGACGACAACGCCGCGAACTCGCCGCCCTCGGTCGCGCCGGCGCCGGCCGATGAAGATCGCCCATTCTTTCCTTTATTGCAGGAGTGAACCCGATGCCGCAGCCGGTGCTCACGGACGAGAAGCGGAATGCGATCGTGGCGATCCTTTCGGTGGGTTGCCCGCGCTACGTGGCTGCGCGCTACGTGGGCTGTTCGCCGACGACGATTGCCCGCACCGCCGCGCGCGATCCGCAGTTTGCCGCACGGTTGCGTCAGGCGCAGGCGGGCGTAGAGCTGGCGTTTTTGCGGCGGATCGGCAAGGCGGCCGACAAAGAGCAATACTGGCGCGCGGCCGCCTGGGCGCTGGAGCGGATGTACCCGCAGCGTTACGCGCGGCGCGACCCGCGCGACAGCTTCGACGGCCGCCAGGTGCAGGCCGCCTTGGAAGTGCTGGCCGAGCTGCTGTGCGGGTTCCTGCCCGCGGCGGCCCGGCTGGAACTGCGCCGCCGCTTGGCCCGCGCGCTGGCCCAGTTGCGCGGCCGCCCTTCGGCCGCCGCCCGGCCAGCAACGCCGCAGAACAGATCGGGCAACGGTCGATCGAGCCGATCGCAAAAAGGCTCGTCGCAAGAGGGCGAGTCGAAAAAGGGCGCGGCCCGAACGCGGCGATCGCGAAGGCGCCGTTCGCGCGGCCGAGTGTCGGAAGGATCGCAGAGGGAATCTCAACCGGCATCCGAGCCGCATTGCCTTTCGAGTTCGCAAGCTCCATCGGGCCAAGCGCCGAGCGATGCCGCCGCCGTCCGGTCGGCCGCTGCTTCGGCTGCTTCATCCGCCGGCGCTTCTACTGCTGCTTCCAATGCCGGCGCGCCGGCCGACGGGCCACGGCCGCCTGCCGCGGAGGGCCGATCGCCATGACCGCTGCGCACCGATCCGCCGCCCAACTGCGCCAGTGGGCCGAGGGCTTCGATCTTTCGCCGCGACGGGCCGCCGCTTTTCTGGCTCGGCTGCGCCGCCGGATCGATGCCGAGCTGCGCCGCCGCGGGGCGGGCGACGTCGAGCTGCTCGCCTGGTGCCGCCGCTATTTGCCGCATCATTTCGTTCGGCCGGCCTCGGCCATGCACCGCTGGCTGGCGGCCTGTTGGCCGCAGTTGCGCGGGCCGATGGGGGCGAAGGTCAACTGCCTGGCCCCGCGCGGCAGCGCCAAATCGACGCTTGGCGCGCTGGCCGTTCCGTTGCGGGCGGCCCTCGAAGGGCGGCATCCTTACATCTGGCTCGTCAGCGACACCAAACCGCAGGCCCATGCGCACCTGGAGAACATCCGCAGCGAACTGGAAACCAACGCCCGAATCGCCCGCGACTACCCGGAAGCGCTGGCCTCGGGCTTGCGCTGCCGCGCCGGCCGGCTGGTGCTGGGCAACGGGGCGACGATCGAGGCCTTCGGCGCCAGGCAGCGGCTGCGCGGGCGACGCCGAAGGCAGTGGCGGCCCACGCTGATCGTGTGCGACGACCTTCAGAACGAAGACCATATTCTTTCGGCCCGACGCAGGCAACGCGCGCTCGATTGGTTCGACGGCACGTTGCTGCCCGCCGGCGCCGCGCGATTCAACGTGCTCAATTTGGCCACGGCCCTGCATCCCGAGGCGATTGCGATGCTGTTGCTGCGGCGGCCCGCCTGGCGTTCGGCCGTGTTCGCGTCGATCGCCCGCTGGCCCGACGACATGTCGGCGTGGGCCCAATGGGAGTCGATCTACCTCGACGTTCAGCGCCCCGACGCGGTGGCCGAGGCGCGGCGTTTCTTCGACGAACACCGCTCGGCCATGCTCGCCGGGGCCGAGGTGCTTTGGCCCGAGGTCGAAGACCTTTACACCTTGATGTGCCTGCGCGCCGAGCAGGGGCGGTCGGCGTTCGCCCGCGAAAAGCAAAACTCGCCGATCCCGCCGGAAAGCTGCGAGTGGCCCGAGAGCTACTTCGACGGCCCGATCTGGTTCGACGATTGGCCCGCGCGGCTGCGGGTGAAAACGATGGCGCTCGACCCGAGCAAGGGCGGCGACGCGCGCCGCGGCGACTACTCGGCCTTGGTGATGCTGGGGCTCGACGCCGAAGGGCTGATCTATGTCGATGCCGATCTGGCGCGGCGGCCCACGCCCGAGATCGTGGCCGACGGCGTGGCGCGGCACCGCGCGTTTCAGCCCGACGTGTTCGGCATCGAGGCCAACCAGTTCCAAGACCTGCTGGCCGAGTTGTTCGAGGCCGAGTTCCGCCGCCAGGGGCTGCTCGGCCCGCGGCCGCAACCGATCGAGAACCGCACGGCCAAGGTGGTCCGCATTCGGCGGATCGGGCCGCATCTGGCCGCCAAACGGCTGCGGTTCAAACGCAACAGCCCCGGCGCGCGGCTGCTGGTCGAACAACTGCGGGTGTTCCCGGCGGGCGATCACGACGACGGGCCCGACGCGCTGGAGATGGCCCTGCGGCTAGCCGCGGCCGTGCTTTCGGCCCACGCCCAACGCGCCGATCGCCCGCACCGCTTGCGGCTGGAACTTTGATCGCGCACGAAACCACTTCTCCCTCGAACTGACGAATGGGTTTTTCCATGAACGCATCAGATGCTTCGCACGGCGGACCGGGTTGCAGCTCGCGCGTCGGCTTGCGTCGGCTCGGCGAGCGGCTTTGCGAGGCCTACGACGATCTGTGGGATTTGTTCGTCGATCCGCGCGACGCCTACCGCGACCCCGACGGCACGGCCTGGATGCGGCTGTCGCCCGCCCGCGGCGGCCCCGGCGGCGGGTTCGACGAGCGGCAACTGGCCGAATTCCGCGACGAATGCCGACTGCTGGCCGCCACCAACGAGTTCGCCATCAACGGGCACGAGAACCGGATCAACTACATCGTCGGCGCGGGCCACCGCTATCGAGCGGTTGCTCGGCCCGGGCGTGCGGCCGACGACGCCCTGACGGCCGCCGTGCAAGAGGTGATCGACGAGTTCTTGGCCGAAAACGATTGGCGCCGCCGCCAGCAAGAGATCGTTCGCCGAATGGACCGCGACGGCGAATGCTTTTTGCGGCTGTTTCCGCAATGGAACGGCGTGGCGAAGGTCCGCTTCGTCGAACCGGAACAGGTGGCCGCCCCGCCCGAGCGCGCCGCCGACCAACAGGCTCGATTCGGCATTGTTGCCGCGGCCGACGATGCCGAGACGCCGCTGGGCTTCTTCATCGACGGCCGACTGATCGACGCCCGCTGGATTCAGCACCGCAAGGCCAATGTCGATGCCAATGTGAGGCGCGGGCTGCCGCTGTTCCTGCCGGTGCGGAAGAACCTGCGCCGCGCCGAAAAACTGCTGCGGAACATGAGCGTGGTGTCGGAAATCCAGTCGGCCATCGCCATCATCCGCAAGCACACGGCCTCGGCCGCGGGTTTAGATCAGTTCCTCGCGCAGTCGGCCGACGCTGCGCCCGGTGCGCCGCGGCCCGGCGTGCCGCTGTTTCATTACGCGCCGGGCACGATCCTCGACGCCGGGGCGGGCACGCAATACGAGTTCCCGGCCGCGGGCATCGACGCCGCCCGCTTCGTCGCCGTGCTCCAGGCCGAGCTGCGGGCGATCGCCAGCCGGCTGGTGATGCCCGAGTTCATGCTCACCTCCGACGCGAGCAACGCCAACTACGCCAGCACGATGGTGGCCGAAGGCCCGGCGGTGCGGATGTTCGAACGCCTTCAGCACGACCTGATGGCCGACGATTGCGCGCTGTTGATGCGCGTGGTGCGTTCGGCCGTGGCGGCCGAGCGTTTGCCGCCCGAAGCCCTGCGGCAGGTGACGATTACGGCCGCCGCGCCGAGCCTGGCCAGCCGCGACCGGCTCCGCGACGCGCAGGCCGACCGCATCTTGGTGGCCGCCGGGGCGATGTCGGTAGAGACGATGGCCGTGCGCCACGGGCTCGACCCGCGGCACGAGCATCGGCTGCGGCTTTCCGGT
The DNA here is from genome assembly GCA_029975295.1 of Thermoguttaceae bacterium. Lineage (GTDB taxonomy): Bacteria > Planctomycetota > Planctomycetia > Pirellulales > Thermoguttaceae > JARKPK01. The sequence goes on from JARKPK010000050.1 coordinate 7,105, forward strand.
CGGCCGGCCCCGTCGGCCGAGCAATAATTCCGCCCCGAACCGGCAGTGCAGCACGGCAACGCACGCGGCGGCGCGCTGGGCCGCTATTGGGCGGCCTTTTTCAGCGGGCGGATGGCGATGTTTTTGAACTCGATGCGGGCCGTGTGGTCTTGCAGGCAGATGTGGCCTTTCGTCGGCGGCTCGCGAAAGGCCTTCATGTTCTTGAATTTGCTTTCGGCCACCCGCTTGTTCCAGTCGTCGCTTCCCAGTTCGTATTCGACGATCTTCTCGCCGTTGAGCCAGTGCTCGATGCGGCGGCCGTCGGCCACGATCCGCACATCGTTCCATTGGCCCAACGGCCGAGTGACGTCCTTCGTTGGAGCGTACAGATCGTAGCACGCGCCGGCCAATTGCCGCAGGTCGCGGTTGGGGTAGGCGGCATTGTCGAGAATCTGCACCTCCGGGCCGGTGTGCCAACTGGTCACGGCGTCTTCCGACGCGCGGAGGATGATCCCGCTGTTGCCGCCGCGGTCGTGCAGGCGCCACTGAAGGCGCAATTCGAAGTTGTCGAACTGCTCGACGGTGATGATGTCGTCGCCGCCGCCGGCGCCTTTTCCGCCCGCTCCGCCGGCCACGCGGGCCATCGCGCCCTCGACCACCTTCCAGCCGGGCGGCATCTTGTCCATCTTGTAACCGCGCCAACCGTCGAAACTCTTGCCGTCGAACAGCAGCTTCCAGCCGGCGGCCTGCTCCTCGGGCAAAAGCGTGTTGTCTTCCGCCTCCGCGGCCGCGAGCAACCCGCCGAACAACAGAACGGCCGCAACGGCGCACGCCGCCGGCCCACGACGCATCAGCACGCGAAGACGCCCCGTCGAGAACCTGCCGCCGGCCGCCCAGCGGCGTCGAACCGAAATGTCCAAGGCTGCCGCGCCTTGTTGAACCGTTGCCGCAATGCGTGACGTGCTCATGGGGAGACCTCCGGGGGGAAACGAGTTGGAGGGAACAATCCGAAGAATGAACCACGATCCTTGGTTCTTATTGTACCATTGAATACAGCGTCGAGCCGAGAAGCCGTGCGCTCTTGGCGCCGTGTGCGGCAGGTTCTCATCGGCAACGGCCCTTGCGGCGAACCACCGGTTCTGTCTTACCGCGCCGTCGCGGTGGAATCGGTTGCTGCGGCGGGCTGGCACGGCCGTGCCTGTTTCGAACCCATTCTACACACGAGCAGGCCTTTTCTGCCGTGGCGGCCAAGTGTCTTTGAGTTCTTCGGAAACGGCGGAGCATTCCTGCCGCAATCGTCGCGCGGCACTTCGCTGCGGAGCGACTGCGCGTCGAGTCATTCCCGCATCCGTTTTCAGCGCCAGTCGAGGCCTTCGGGCAGGCGGTTGAAGTTTTCGCAGCCGTCGGAGGTTACCAGCACCATGTCTTCCACGCGCACGCCGCCGATCTTCCCGCAATACAGGCCCGGCTCGATCGTTACCACGTCGCCGGCCAGCAGCGGCGGGCCGCCGAGGGTGAGCAGCGGCGGTTCGTGGACGTCCAACCCCACGCCGTGCCCGGTGCCGTGGACCATGGCGATGCGGTCGTCGGGGGCGTCGGGCTTCATGCCCGACTCGTACCCGGCCGCGTGAATCTTCTTCAGCGCCGCGCGATGCACTGCCTCGCCGCTCACGCCGGCGCGAACCGCCGCCACGGCCGCCCGTTTCGCCCGGCACACGGTTGCGTGCATTCGCCGCAGTTCGTCGGGCGGGTCGCCGTGGACCACCGTGCGCGTGCAGTCGCCGTAGTACAGGGTTTCGCGGTTGCGGGGAAAGATATCGACGATTACCGGCTCGCCGGTGCGGATCGGCCCGGCGCCCAGGGCGTGGCAGTCGGCCCCCTGACGGCCCGGGGCGATGATCGCCGGCGGGTTCTCGTAGCCGCGATCGAGCAGAAGGTGATCGGCCGCGGCCCGAACCCGTTCGGCCGTCAGCGGCGCGCCGTCGAGCATCAGCACTCCGCCACGGCCGGCCGTGGCTCGGGCGACCATCGTGCAGGCCAGTTCGACCGCCTGCTCGGTCGCCTGCTGGGCCTGGCGAAGCCACTGGAGTTCTTCCTCGTCTTTCACGCGGCGATCGCTCAGCCCCCAATCCGGATCACATTCCACGGCGATGCCCGCCGCCCGCAACACCTCGGCATAGAGCAGCGGCAACGAGCGATCGGCCACGGCGCGCGCCACGCCCGCCCGACGCAAGCACTCGGCGGCCGCCTGGGCCGAGGCCGTTTCGCGATCGCCCGAAAGCCCGCCCTCGGGGGCGAACTCTTGGGGCGACACGGCCCGATCGACCCGCTTGAGCTTGCGCGCCCGCGGCAACTCGATGTCGCGGACGATCAGCACCGACCGCTGGCGCCCGCGCACCGGGAACTCCAAGAACACCACCGGATCGACCACTGCGAAGCGGATGCAGTGATAGAGCGTGGCGTTCATCTTCGGCACGCCGGCCATGATTCGGGCGACAGGCGGTTCGCGTTTCATCGTGGGCATTCCTTGGCTAGCGGAAAATGGATCAAAGACGGCATAACCTTCCGAGTGGTCCGACGGCGGAGCTCTTATTTGGCCGCAACGCGACGGCCGAGCGGTTCCCTCAATTACAGCGACTCGGGCGGCGGTTGATCGACGCACGCGGCGATGGCCAAATCGCCGGTCACATTGAGCACCGAGCGGCCCATGTCGAGCAGCCGATCGATGCCGAGGATCAGAGCGATTCCCTCGCCGGGAATGCCCACCGACTGCATCACCACAACGATCATCGGCAGCGATCCGCCGGGAATTCCGGCCGTGCCCACGCCCGCCAGCACGGCCATCAACACCACCTGCAATTGCTGGGCGAAGGTCAGATCGACTTGGAACACTTGGGCCATGAAGAGGACGACCACGCCTTCATACAGCGCGGTGCCGTTCTGATTGCCGGTGGCGCCCAGCGTCAGAACGAAGCGCGACGAGTCGGGATTGAGCCGCAGCCGCTCGTCGGCCACGCGAATGGCGGTGGGCAGCGTAGCGTTCGACGACGAGGTCCCGAAGGCGGTGACCATCGCCGGGCCGACGGCGCGAAAGAACTCGCGGGGACTGCGGCGGGCGATGGCCAAAAGCACCAGCGGATAAACCACGAACAATTGAACGGCATAGCCGGCCACCACCACCAACAGAAAGCCGGCCAGCGGCACGACGATCGACAGCCCCATTCGGCCCGTAACGCCGAAAACCAGGCAGGCCACGCCCAACGGGGCCAGCCGCATCGCAAAGTTGATGATCGCCATGGAAACGGCGTTGAGGGCTTCGAGCCATTGCGCGAGGGCGGCCGCCTTGGGCCCCACCGCGCCGATGGCCAACCCGACGGCCAAGGCGCAAAACATCACGGCCAGCAGCCCGTTGCCCTTGCTGCTGGCGTCGATGGCGCCGGCGGCCTCTTGCAGCGGGTTCTCGGGGATGATGTCGAGCAGCATGGCCGAAAGCGGTTTGAGGCTGCGGGCGGCGGCGGCCATTTGCGCGGCGTCGCCGGCGTAATGGGCCCGCAATGTTTCGGCCTGAACGGGATCGACACGGCGGCCCGGTTGGGCGAAGTTCGTCAGCCCGACGCCCAACAGCACGGCGCAGGTGGAAAGCCCGGCAGTCAGCAGCAGCGTCCGCAGGCCGAGCCGTCCCAGCGCGCGCCACGAGCCCAAATCGGCCACGGCCAGGGCCAGCGCGGAAAAGACCAACGGCAAGACGACCATGAAGATCAACCGCAGGAAGACTTTGCCCAACGGGTCGGTGACGTTGATGAAGAAGGCTTCCCAACGATCGTCGAGTCCGCCGCCATCGGCATCGACAATGCCCGGCCCGACGGCCCAGCGATTGACGATCAGCCCGACCACGCCGCCGATCAGCAGCCCGAAGAGAATTTGCCAATGAATCGCCCAGCGCCGCCGCCCCGGCGGGGCCTGCTCGGGAGGCGTAAGAACCGACTGATTCATTCCGTCCATCCCGCGCCGTTGTGCTGTGGTGTTCCATGACGGTCTGTTTCCGACCGTGCCGCCTCTGGGGCGAGCGACGCTTGATGAGCCCGTCGCCGCCGCGCCCCGCTCAACCGGCGGCGCGTTCGCCGCCGCTGCGGGGACCGGGCTCCTCCGTTGTAGCCGACGAAGCCGGGCCGTACAACAGCCCGGCGTAGCCCACGCAGTTGGCGCTGCCGCCGCCGGCGTCGGCGCTGGTGGCGTGCCCCACGCGACGGCAGGAGATCGGCGCGGCAAGGCGGCGGAGCGATTCGAGCACGATCACCGCAGCCGGCGCCCCGCACATCGTAATGCGATCTTCCATCACCGTGCGATAGAGTCCCGCCGGGTCGGCCGCTTCCAACTCCTCCAGGGCTCGTTCGTCCAAACGCCGCGTTTCGGCTTCGGCGGCGCGATGATGCATGTCGCTCGACACCAACAGCAGCGGCCGCTGCGGCAGGGCGGCGACCACTTCGGCCAGACGGTCGCCGAAACGGAGCAGTTCTTCCAGCCCGCGCATGCCCACAGCAACCCCCACCACGCGCGTGTGCGGCGCCAGGCGTGCGATCATCGGCAGCAGCACCTCGATGGCATGCTCCTCCTGATGCGGCGTGTCGTCGAGCATCAGGCCGTCGATCTCGGCGGAAAGCCGCGCGGCCAACGCGCCGTCGGCGGCGATCGTGGCGCCGGGCACTTCCCAGGCGGCGCCGGGCCAAACGGCCCAAGGCGGCCCCAATCCGGTGTGCCTCGGACAAAAGACGATTGTTTGCGGCGGGAAGTCGATTTGGGCCAATGTGTCGAAGGCCAATCGGCCCGAATACTGCCAGCCGGCATGAGGAACCAGCGCGGCCAGCCAGGGCCCGGGCCGCGGCCTGGGCCGTTGATCGGCCTCCCAGGAATCGAGCATCGCGCCGATCGCGCGGTGATCGCGCGGGTAGAACTGGCCGGCCCAGGCGGGCGGGCGGGTGGCGAGAAATCGGCCCAGCGGCGCGGCCGCCGATCGGCCTTCGAAAAGGTAGAGCGTCGTGGCGTCGCTCAGCCAAGCGTCGGCCGGCAAGCCCGCTTTGCCGCAAACGGCCTCGAGAAAGCCCGCCGCATCGAGCCCGTGCTCGCGGGCCACGCCGGGCAGCAGCAGTCCGCGCCCCGCCGCTGCGGCAATTTGCACCCCGTGGCGGCCGATCTCGATGGCTTTGGCCCGAGCGGGGCCCCGTTCGGCCACGGGGCGAAAACCCCAAAGCACCCACACCTCGATCCGCAAATGCTGAAGCTCGTCGCGGCTGATCGGCGGAAACCGCGGATCGTCGGAGGCCGCGCGCACCGACGCATGATCCAGCGCCTGCGACAACTCCAATGCTTCGCCCAAGTAGCCGCAGCACGAGCGCAACTGCTTCCCGCGCTTCAGGCTGACAAATGCGCCGTACACGGGCCGGCGGGCCAGCGGCCCCAACGCCGCTGCGCTGGGCGGAGGGGGCGTTCCGCGCACCGTTGCGGCCACGCGCGCGGCAGCCGCCGCAAGCAGCACACCCTCGTCGCGCGGGCCGAGCCGAGGGTCGGGCGGAAACCCGCAGGCGGCCGAAAACGACGCTTCGTTTGAGCACATCACGGCAACTCCCGCTCCCTGGGGCCGCTTCGGATCGATTCCAACCGCCGCCGAAACGAACAAACGCCGCCCGACGCGCGTTACGGCCCGCCCACATCGATCGGCACGCGCCGACCGCCCCAATCGCCGGGAAGCGAGCCGAAACGCCCGGCAATCGCAGCGCCGCAAAACCGGCATCGGTCTCCGTCCAACTCGTACGCCCCAAGCTGATAGCCGCGGCGTTCGATCACCATTCGGCCGCAGCCGGGGCAATAGGTGTTCTGGCGCTCTCGATCGAAGATATTGCCCGTGTACACGAATTTCAATCCCGCGTCGCGGGCCATGGTCTGCGCCTCGAAGAGCAGTTCGGGCGGAGTCGCCTCGCGGTCGGTCAGTTCGAAGTCGGGATGAAAGGCCGTCAGGTGCAGCGGCACTGCGGGCCCAAGCTCGGCGGTGATCCACTCGAACATCGCGCGCCACTGGCGGCGATCGTCGTTCGCCCCGGGAATCACCAAGTGCGTGATCTCCAAATGGCAGTCGGTGCAACGCGCCACGTAGCGAAGCGTTTCCAGCACCGGCTGCAACCGGCCGCCGCAATAGGTCCGGTAGAATTCGTCGCTGAAGCCCTTCAAATCGATATTGGCCGCGTCGATCGTCGCAAACAGGTCGGCGCAGGCCTCTGGCGCGATGTAGCCCGAGGTCACCGCCACGGCGGCGATTCCGCGCTGGCGGCAGGCGCGGGCGGTGTCGATGGCATATTCGGCCCAGATGATCGGGTCGTTATAGGTGAAGGCCGCGCTTCGGCACCCGTGCGCCGCGGCGGCTTCGGCGATCGCCGCCGGATCGGCCCGCTTGCATGCGTCGATCAACCGACGGCTGCGGGTGATCGTCCAGTTCTGACAGAATCGGCAGCCGAGGTTGCATCCCGGCGTGCCGAAGCTCAACACGCCCGTGCCCGGAAAAAAATGGAACAGCGGCTTCTTCTCGATCGGGTCGATGCAAAAGCCGGTGCTTCGGCCGTAGGTGGTCGAAACAAGCCGCCCTCCGCGGTTCTCGCGGACGAAACAGAAGCCGCGCGCCCCCTCGGGCAACACGCACTGCCGCGGGCAAAGATCGCACTGCACGCGACCGGCCGGGCCGGAACCCGCCGCGACCGATCGCCACCAGCCGGCCACGACGGCGCCGTCGGCCTCGGGCGGATCGTCCGGCGGCTGACGAATGACCTCGACCATCGGAGCAGCTCCTTTCGAGGGAACGGCGCCGCCTTCCGCAAGCGCCGTTGTTTCTCCGGCGCATCGCTCGCTCGAATGTCCGCCTCTTTCGCCGCTATTCCGCCGCCGGCTCGAACCATTCGCCGCGGAGCCACTCGGTCAGCAGGTCGATCTCGCGCGCGGTAAGGATGTCGCGGTAGGCGGGCATGCGGTCGTTGCTCTTGCCGTAGAACCGCGGGTCGGCCGGGTTGGCGATGATCCCGTGCAACCATTCTCGCGAGCCGTAGCCGGTCAGGTCGGGCGCCCCGCCGCCCTTAGCCTTGTGGAAGCGATGGCAATCGACGCACATTGCGTCGATCGACTTCAGCCCGGAGGCAATCAACTCCTTGTCGCGCTGATCGACCTCGCGTTGGGCGGGCAACTGCGCCTCGGCCGAAAGCGCGGCCGCCACCGCCTCAAGCTCCTTGGTCAACTCGGCCACAGCCTCCTGGTCGTCGCCGGCCTCTTTCCACCAATCCTTCACCGCGCCAACCATCTCGCCGTTGCGGAAGGCCGTGTTGCCGAAGTAGTCGGGCCCGGTGATCGTCTTCACATGGAAGAAGCCCGATACCCATTTCCGCGTGGCGAAGCCGTGCATTTCCGGCGCCGACGACTTCTCGGCCAAAATCGCTTTGCCCTCAGGTGCCGAATAATTGTGGCAACTCGCGCAATGCTGGGCGAACAGCCGCGGGCCTTGCACCTTCGGATCGTCGCGGAGCAAGGTCAGCGCCCCGCTGGGCGGAATGCCCTTCGCCTCGGCCAGTTGGCGCACGCGCACGGCCAGCTCGCGTTCGGCCGCCCATGCCTTTTGGTGCGGCTCGTTGACGGCGTCTTTGTAGTACGAAAAGCAGGTCAGCCCAACGACGATCGCCAGCAACCCAAGTGTGCCTGCGATGTTCACCATCCGCCCGATGGGCCACGAGGCGATCCACGGCATCAGCAAAAAGAAGGCCAGCACAGCCCCGGGAACAATGAAGATCGGCACGATCGACAAGCTCGGCGGGAACATGTGCGACAGCTCGTACACCCCCACGAGCATCCACTCGGGCCGAGCGGCGTCGAACGAACCGGCCGGGTCGGCCGGCGATCCGTGGAACACCCCGCGATGCGGCCCGCTGACGCCGTGGCGCAACGAAAGCGCAAACACCACGACGATAAACACCAAACAGGCCGTCGAACTGATCCACGCTTGGTTGGGCCACCACGGTTCGCCCGCGGTCCCTTCGGTTTCCATCTGGTCGGCCCGCCGCGTCAGGTAGGCGTGCGCCAAGGCCAGGGCGATCGTGCCGCCGCCCAGCAGCCCCACGTGCAAGGCGAAGAAACGGGTGAGCGTCAGGTTGCCCAAATCGGGCCCGCCGCCCGTGGCCAGCGCCAGCAGCGATTGCCCCACGCCGGGCAGCAGGTTGAGAAAACTGGTGCGCACCTTCGTGCTGGTGTAACCGTTCTGGTCCCAGTAAAGCAAGTCGCCGGTGATGATCGCCCCGAGGGCAAAGCAGCCCACGCCCAAGGCCGCCCAAAACGCCAATTCGCGCGGCGCGCGGTAGGCCGCCGTCAGCACGGTTTGCAGCACGTAGAGCATCACCGCGGCCAGCAGCACATGGGCCGAGTAGTGATGCACTGCCCGAAGCAGCCAACCGCCGGCCACTTGGTTCTGCATGTAGTACACGCTTTCCCAAGCGCTCTGCGCGCCGGGGCTGTAGTACATCCAAAGGAAAAACCCGGTAACGGCCTGAACGATCACCGCAAAGACCATCACGCACGCCCACACCCGCAGCCAGCTCGCCTTGCCCGGCACGCGGTGCGCCCGGCACGCGCCGATGCATTCGCTCAAGCCCAATCTGCGATCAAGTTCCGTCCAGAAGCCGCTCATGCGTTCCACTGCCTTATTCGATATGTGTTTGTAACGGATTTCATACCCAACGGACGAAACCGCGCCGGGCTTCGGCACTCAGTTGCCGCCGCAAGCGCCCCGGCAATTCAACGCCCTCCGAACGTCTCGACCCTGAACTTCGCACGTCCGAGAATCGGTCCCGCTCGGCATCCGCTCCCGTGCCGCCGACGAGAAAACGAACCGCCGCAGCCGCCCCCCTACGCCTTGGCGATCTTCTCCGATTTATTCAGCACGAAGTGCTGGAAGCGGACCCAGATTTCGTGTTCGTTGCGAACCTCGACCTCCAGATCGTCCATGTCGCGCGGACTCGGCGAAACCGCGTCGGTCCGCCGCCCCTCCAGGTCGAACGCGGCCGTATGGCACGGGCAGAAGAACCGCCCGCCCTGGTCCGTCGGTTCGTAATTGATGGCGCAACCAGCATGTGGGCAAGTAACCTGGAAGGCCGCCACCTTGCCGGGCTGGCCCGGGATGCGCCGCAAAAACACCGCCCCGACTGGTTCGTTGGTAAACCGGTTCCAGGCGTCCACCCGATCGGCCGTCACGTTGAACTTGCGCGGCGTGCCGTCTTCCGGCAGGCTTTCCAGCGAGGTGATCTTCAGCAGGTCGCCGTCGCCGCCGCCCGCCTTCCGCAAGGGGTGCAAAAAGGCGTTGACGCCCACGCCTAACGGGGCGACAAGCGCCAAGGCCCCGGCGCCGATGGCCGCCGCCTTTTCCAAAAATCCCCGACGCTGCTGGCAACACGGCGCTGCCGGGCCGCCCGGTGTTTCCGACATGATCATCCTTCCCCGGTGTCAAACGGTCTATTGCGCAACGAGGCCGCCCTTGGCGTTTCCGACGAGGCCCCCCTGGGACAAGCCGGGCGCAGCGCCGAGCCCGCGCTGGCTCGCCCTTGGCTAACAGGCGGCAAACAAACGGCAATTATCGCAGCGCCGCCCGCACGGCGTCAAGAACGCGGGCGCGCACGTTCGGCAGCGGCTCGTGCAGCAGCGCCCCGGCGGCGCGCCGATGCCCTCCCCCGCCAAACTGCTCGGCCAAGCGGCTGCAATCGACGTCGCAGCGGCTCCGCAGGCTGATTTTGAATCCGCCGCTGGGCTGCTCGACAAAGAGCACGGCGAACTTCGTCCCGCCAACAGCCAAGAGCATGTTGATAATGTCTTCGCTGTCCGAGGGATGAGCGCCGGCAGCCTCGAAGTCGCTCCGTTCGATGGCCGAGTGGATCAGCCGACCTTCCAATTCCATCTCGGCGCGCCCCAAGGTGCGGCCCACCAAACGCAGCCGACCCAGCGTGTCGTTCTCGTAAAGCTTCCGATAAACATCGTCGGGCCGAACGCCCGCATCCAACAACCGGGCAGCCAAGCGGAGGGTGCCGGCGCGGGTCGAAGAAAAGCGGAACCAGCCGGTGTCTGTCGCCAGGGCCATAAAGGCCGGCTCGGCGATCGGCAGCGTCAACGGAACATTCAAGGCGTCGGCCGCCTCGATCACCAAGCGCCCGGTGGCCTCGGCCGTCACGTCTTTGAACACCTCGGCGCCCAGGTCGTCTTCGCTCACATGATGATCGAGCACCATCTTCACGCCGGCAAAGCGTTTGATCTGCTCGCCCATCGCGCCCAGTTGCGCCCAGGCCGAGGTGTCGAGCACCATCAAGGCGTCGTAGCGGGCCAGCTCGGCGGCGGGCAGGTCCACGTCCAGCCGGCGCATCCGGCCCTGCGGGTCGATGAACTGCAAATTGGGCGGCACCGCGAAGGCGTTGCAGATCAACACCTCTTTGCCCAGCGATTCGAGGATGCCCGCCATCGCCAACTCGCTGCCCAGGGCGTCGCAGTCGGGGCGAACGTGCGATGTGAGGACGAAGCGGCTCGACGCCCGCACCCGCTCGGCGAAACGGGCCCAATCGACGCCCGACGACCGGCTTGGACCATCGCCCCCATCCGCGTCCTTCGGCATCGCCGCCAGAGAATCACTCGACGCAGTCGAATCGTTCATGTTCTCGCCAAAAAAGCTTGTCCGCCAAAGCACTTCTTGCCCATCAAACGCCGTGAATTCGGCCCCGCCACCGCGCAACAACGGCCGCTGCTCCGTCACGTCGCAGGCCGACGCCCGCCCTTACAACGGCCGATCCGCCGAACGGGTCGCGCCCACGGCCCGATGCGATGCGACCGCGCGCGCCGCCTCAACGTCGGCCTTCATCTGGCGGATCAGGGCCTCGGTCGAGTCGAATCTCATAATGTCGCGCAAGCGCGACATAAAGTCAACACTCAGCGGTCGGCCGTAAAGATCGCCGGAAAAGTCGATCAGATAGACCTCGATCTTCCGCTCATTCTCGTCGAACGTGACATTCGGCCCAAGGCTGATCGCCGCCGCATACGTGCGGCCATCGACCACCGCCCGACCCGCGTAAATGCCCTCGCCCGGAACGAGCGTGGCAGTTGCCGATAGATTAGCCGTGGGAAACCCCAACGTCCGCCCGCGTTGCGCGCCCAGGGCCACGATGCCGCTCAGCCGATAGGGCTGGGTGAGCAGCCCGCAGGCCTCGTCCACTTCGCCCGCGGCCAACAACGATCGAACCCGCGAACTGGAGATCACCTGCCCGGCTTCGATCAATGGCTCGACCACTTCGAAGGTCATGCCGGCCAACGCGCAGTAGCGGGCCAGCGTGGCAACGTCGCCCTCGCGGCCTCGGCCGAAGCGGAAGTCGCGCCCTTCGACAATCGCCTTTGCCGCCAAGTCGTCGCACAGCACGCGACGGAAGAAGCTCTCGGCATCGTACTGCAAGAAGGCCCGATCCGTCGGGTAAGCCACCAGGCAGTCCACCCCCAGCGATTCGAGCAGCTCGGCCTTCCGTGCCGTGGTGGTCAGCGGAATGGGCGCGGCATCGCGGCGAAGCACCTGCGCCGGGTGCGGATCGAAGGTGAACACCACCGTCGGACCGCCCCGCCGCGCGGCAAGCTGCCGGGCGCGCGCCACGATCTGCGCATGACCGCGATGCACCCCGTCGAAATTGCCGATGGTAACCGCCCCGCCCCGAAACGCTTCGGGCAGCGGGCCGCGCTGATTCCAAACGATCATAGTCGTTCAATTCTGTCATGCGGTCGATCGGCCTGCAAGTCAGGCCCGCCCAAAGCCGCGAAGCGGGCCAAACTCGCCTCGTCGGGCCGCTGTGGCCGCGGCGGCGACCGGTTGTGCTCCGATGCAAGCCGTTTCGGCCGCGCCTCACCTTTTCGGCCCAAGCCGTTTCGGTATAGTACGAAAGACCATCGCGGCGAACCGAATTCGGCTCGGTCCCGTTCGGCCCGCGCGGCCCGCTTTGCCGCCGCAGCGCCGGTTGAACCGTTCGATCCAAGCGTTATATCGAATCCTTTCGGCCGCCGCCCGTCAAATAGCGCGTCGTCCGGCCCGCCCGGCCGCAGCCGATCGCCGTTCAACGCAACAACCTCTCGGGCACTTCATCGGAAGAACAGACTTTATGTCGACGGCAACGCTCACCGGCGCCAGTTGGTACGACTTTCCCCAATACTACGATCTTGCGTTTCGCGATCAAACGGCAAGCGAAACCCGGTTCGTCGAAGCCGCCTGCCGGCGCTTTGCCGCCGGGAAGGTCGAACGGCTCTTCGAGCCCGCCTGCGGCTCCGGCCGATCGCTGGCCGCCCTGGCCGCACGCGGCTATCAGATGATCGGGCTCGACCTGAATCCGGCCGCCCTGGGTTATGCGGGCAAGCGGTTGCGCCGCCGCGGGCTGGCGGCCGAGTTGATTCTCGGGGACATGGCCGACTTCTCGCTGCCGCGCCCAGCCGACTCGGCCTACTGCCTGCTGAACAGCTTTCGCCACCTGCTCAGCGAAGAGGCCGCCCGGCGGCACCTTTGCGCAATGGCCCGCGCCGTCCGCCCCGGGGGCATCTACCTGCTGGGGTTCCACCTCTTGCCGCCCGACGCCTCGCTGGAAAGCACCGAACGGTGGACGGTGGTCCGCGGGCGAACGCGGATGACCGTGACGTTGCGCGTCACCGAGGCCGACCGCCGCACGAGGATCGAACGGTTGCGAATGACCTCGACGATCGAAGGTCCCCGCGGCCGCATGCGGCTGCGCGACGAATTCCCGCTGCGGATGTACAACGCCCGGCAAGTGCGTCAGTTGTTCGCAGCTGTGCCCGAGTGGCGCCTGTGCGAAGTGTACGACTTCTGGTGCGACATCGACGACCCGCGCCCCTTCGACAACGAACTGGCCGACGCCATCTTCGTCCTCCGCCGCCGGTAGCCGTCGGGTCGCGGCATCGGAGATTGCCATCGGCATCGCCACGTCCGACGACGCCGATTCTCTCGCTCTGCCGATGCCTCTGGTCGGATTGCACGCCTGATTCGAGTCCGGAGAATGCGGCAAGATTGCAGAGGTCCGCAGGCCGGCAGCCGGGTCGGCGCGATCGTGCCGCCGTGTGCCTTCACGCACACACAGGCAACGCATATAGGCAAACTTCACGCGCAGAAAGGCACGAGGCCTCAACCGCGGGGCAGCAGCCGGCGACGAAGGGCCGACAGCCGCGGCCACCAACGGCGATAGGCGTACAGGGCCGCTTTGCCCATCAGTCGCCGCGGGGCGACGACGATCTTGCCCAACGGATAGACCTCGGGCCGCCACCGTGCGGTGGCCTCGGTCATCGGCCCGCTGAAATCGAGCACGCGCACCTCTTCATCGGCGGCATCGCGTGGCGCACCGCCCGTTGCCGCGTGGGACGCTGCCGTCCGAGCCGCGCCCGCTGAGGCCCCCGCCGAGATGCCCGCCGATGCCTCCGAAGATGCTCCCGTCGCAGCGGCCTTCGAGGTGTCCGCTGTCGCGGCCGAAGATGCGCCCGCCGCAGCCGCCCGATCGGCGCGCCCTCTGCGGCTGCCGTGCAGTTGTTCAAAGAGCAGGTAGAAGAGCACTTGGCCGGGGCTGAACTGCGCGTACTGAGGATCGTAGCCGATCTTATGCGCGAAGAGCACCCCTTTGCCGCGATAGCCGTAAAGGAAGGCGATCGGCCGGCCGTCGAGTTCCACGAAGCTCAGATCGAGGCATCGCCGAAGTGCCAGTTCCTCGGCCTGGCGGACGAAGTAGCCGTACATGCCCGGGGTGCGAAGCACCGAGGTGCCCGAGCGGCCTTTCCAACTGCGATCTTCCACCTCGAACCCGGCAAAAAGCAGCGGTTCGACGGCATCGACCGGCGGCGAGGTTTCGCGCCGGAAGACGAGTTCGCCTTTCTCGCGGAGGCGGCGAAGGGCCTTGGTCATCGCCTGGCGGTGGCTGCGCGACAGCGAATGAAGGAACGCCTCGAAGTCGTCGCCGATCGGTGTGCGGCCCACCTCGTAGCGGGTTTGCACGACCGGTTCTGCGCCGGCGCGGCGGCAGGCCTCGGCCCAGCCGCGCCACTGCGGCTGATCGACACCCACTGCCCCGCACCATAGCCAGGCGGCGGGCAGCCGCCCGCAGGCCGCGATCAGCGCGTCGTAAACATCGTCGCCGGCCTCGGCATCGACGAGCAATTCGCCGCAGGGCGACCATTCGTTGCCGGTCAGGGCCGCCTCGGGCAACACTCCGCCCAGCCGCGAGGAGATCAGCGGCAGGGCCGCCTGCATCGCGTCGCCCCGGCACAGCGCCAACGCGGTGGTTGCGCCGCGCGGGGCGAACTGCTCGATCCACTGGGCCACCGGCTCGGCCCGAGCCAGCGGCGATGCGGCAGCGCTGCGACGCCAAAGGTCGTCCCATCGGTCGGCCTGCTCGCGGAGCTTCCGCGGCGAATCGATGACCAGCACGTGATAATCGCTTGCTCGAGGCATGGGGTGATTGCACTAAAAGGTGTTGGGTATCGTTGTCAACGCTCATTCGGTGAAGGGAAAACCGCCGCCATCGGCCCGCTCGGCCGCGGCGACGAGACGATTTGCCGCCCGCGGCACAAGCAGCAGCCCACGCAACCGGCGCAGCCGCCCCTCCTACGATAAGGATAGTTCGCCCAGAGCGGCCATTCGTCCCACGATCGCCCCGCACCTGGCCGAATGCCGCCGGCATCGGCGCCGGCCGCGCGTGCAAGGTCGCAAGCCCGCCGAGCGACGAGATGTGCCGACGACAACGGTTGTAGCGATCGGTTGCGGCCGGGGCGTCGGGCGGCCAAGGCCGAGCTCGTTTGGGGTGAAAGCACCGTCGAGCAGGGAACGTATCTTTGAGAGCGCAAGCCGTGCGTCGTCGCCATTGAGCACTGCCGGACGAGCCGGCAGTGGCACCCAGTTGTCGGCCAGTCAGGAAGGCTTCTGACGCATGGGCACTGCCGGACAAGCCGGCAGTGGCACCCAGGGCACATGCTTGACTACTGGACGAGCCCGTAAAGGCACCCACGGCTTTTGCGTTCGACAATGCCGGGCAAGCGAGCAGCAGCACACAGGACAAAGCGAACCAACCCGCGGCCGCGCGCATCGGCCGAGCAACGGCGATTCGACACCAACAGGTTGTTCCCCATGATTCGATCTTTCTTCGGGCGTCAGGCGACCGGTCCGCTCCGTGTGATGTTCGTAACCACGAGCATGCCCGTCGGCGGCATGGAGACGTTGTTGGTCGAGTTGATTCGCCGGCTCGATCGGCAGCGGTTCGCCCCGGAGCTGTGCTGCCTGAAGTACCTCGACGTTCTCGGCGAAGAACTTGCCCGCGAGATACCCGTTCACACCGGGATTCTGCGCAGCAAGTACGATCTGCGGGTGCTCTATCGGTTGCCGCTGTTGATGCGGCGGCGGCGGATCGACGCGGTGGTGACGGTGGGCACCGGTGGCGACAAAATGTTTTGGGGCCGGCTGGCGGCCTTCGCGGCCGGCGTGCCGGTGATCTGCTCGGCGCTGCATTCGACGGGCCTGCCCGACCGCGTCGAGCGACTCAACCGGCTGCTTTCACCGATCACCGACGCCTTCATCGGCGTGGCCCACGCCCACGGCCGATACCTGGCCGAGCACGAGGGTTGCCCGGCGGAAAAAGTGCGCGTGATCCCCAACGGGGTCGATGTCGCCCGTTTTCGGCCGCAGGCGGGCGAAAAAACCGGCTACGGTCAATCGGGCGAGCTTCGCACGGGTGCCACTGCGGGCTTGCCCGGCAGTGCCCATGCATCGGAAGCCTCTCTGAGCGGCCGACAACCGGGTGCCACTGCCGGCTTGCCCGGCAGTGCCCGGCCTTCGGATACTCTCGGCCCGGCCGAGCTGCGCGCGTCGCTCGGTTTGCCCGAGGGCTGCCCGGTGGTGGGCATCGTCGCGGCGCTTCGGCCCGAGAAGAACCACGAGTTGTTCCTCGAAGTGGCCCGACGGGTGTACGAGCAACGGAATGACGTGCGGTTTCTGATCGTCGGCAACGGTCGGCGTCGGGGCGAATTGGAATCGCTGGCCGCCCGACTGCTGCCGCCCGAGGTGGTGCGGTTCCTCGGCTCTCGGCCCGACGTGCCCGAGCTGCTTTCGCTTTTCGATGTGTTTCTGCTCACCTCGCACATGGAGGCCAATCCGGTATCGATCCTCGAAGCGATGGCCTGCGGCAAACCGGTGGTGGCGCCGCGGGTCGGCTCGATTCCCGAGTCGATCGACGACGGGCGGACGGGGCTGTTGTTCAACCCGGGCGACGCAAGGGCCGCGACCGATTTGGTGCTGGGCCTGTTGGCCAATCGCGCGCGGCGCGTTGAAATCGGCGCGGCGGCCCGGCAGTGGGTCGTCCGGTACGGCTCGGTCGAAAGCATGGTGGCCGGCTACGAGAACCTGATCGTCGAACTCTTCGCCCGCAAACGCTCGGCGGCAACCGATCGGCCCATCGAGCCACGGCCGACGATCTTTCGGCCCGACGAAGCCCCTGCCGCCGACCGTCAGGGACTGCCGGGAGGAGTTGGGCAGCCGGCGTCTGCCGACGCCGAAGCCGGCGCTTCGAGCAACGTGTAACCCCGCGTTGCCGAGGGGGCATTCTCACCTCCGCTTGCAGTCGGGAATCGACGACCCGACGGAACCCGCAATCGCATTGGTACTTCCGACGAATCGAATGCCGCCGTGCTCGCGTCGAGCCTAATTGGTTGGCAATTCATCGGCAAACGCGAGATTTTGCCCACAAACATAGCTGGCAACGCGCGCTTCTTATGCAAGCCCTATTCGGCCGACCATGAGCAAAATTGCTGTGTTATTTTCCCAACCAGTTGTATTGCAATGCTTTGCAAACATGATTTTGCGTAGATTCGCAAGCGATGGCATTGGCTTTGCATATGTTCACGCCACGGTCGTGGGCGATTACTTCAGTGTGAGGACTGCCCCGGCAAGATGGGTCTCCCGGTGGGCGGAAGGCCCGAACAACAGAATAGGTGGGTTTTTTGTCAAAGAAAGGTTCCAATCCAGTGACGCCCAAAGAGGTTCTGGCTCTGTGTCGTGAGAAGAACATCAAGGCGGTCGACCTCCGCTTTATGGACTTCCCCGGGGTGTGGCAGCACTTCACCATCCCGGTCGACAAGCTCGATGAGGACGTGTTTGAAGACGGGCTGGGGTTCGACGGCTCCAGCATCCGCGGCTGGCAGGCGATCAACGAAAGCGACATGCTCGTTCTGCCGCAACCGGAGACGGCCTGCGTTGATCCGTTCCGGCCGATCCCCACGCTGACGATGATCTGCAACATCCAAGATCCGATCACGCGCGAAGACTACACCCGCGACCCCCGCAACGTCGCCCGCAAGGCCGTCAACTACCTGAAGAGCACGGGCATTGCCGACACGGCCTACATGGGCCCCGAGTGCGAATTCTTCATCTTCGACGACATCCGCTACGATCAGCAGGCCAACGAGGGCTACTACTTCATCGACAGCGCCGAAGGCCAGTGGAACCGCGGGCGCGACGAAAAGCCCAACCTGGGCTATAAGCTTCGCTACAAGGAAGGCTACTTCCCCTGCCCGCCGGCCGATCAGCAAATGGACATCCGCAACGAGATGATGCAGGCGATGATCGACGCCGGCATCTCGATCGAGGCGCAGCACCACGAAGTGGCCACCGGCGGCCAGGCCGAAATCGACATGAAGTTCGACGCCCTCGTCCCCATGGCCGACAAGGTGATGATGTACAAGTACATCGTCAAGAACGTGGCCCGCAAGCACGGCAAAGCGGCTTGCTTTATGCCCAAGCCGCTGTTCGGCGACAACGGTTCGGGCATGCACACCCACGTTTCGCTGTGGAAAGGCGGAGAACCGCTCTTCGCCGGCAGCGGCTACGCCGGCCTGAGCGACATGGCCCTGTACGGCATCGGCGGGCTGCTGAAACATGCGCCGGCCATTCTCGCCTTCGCCTGCCCGACGACCAACAGCTACAAGCGGTTGGTGCCGGGCTTCGAGGCGCCGGTCAATTTGGCCTACTCGCAGCGCAACCGTTCGGCTTCGGTGCGCATTCCGATGTACAGCCCCAGCCCCAAGGCCAAGCGGCTTGAGTTCCGTTGCCCCGATCCGAGCTGCAACCCCTATTTGGCCTTCAGCGCCATCCTGATGGCGGTGATCGACGGCATTCAGAACAAGATTCATCCGGGCGAACCGCTCGACAAGGACATCTACGATCTGGAGCCGGAAGAACTCGACAAAGTGCCGAAGACGCCCGGTTCGCTCGAAGCCGCGTTGCAGGCCCTGCGCGCCGACCACGAGTTCCTCCTCCGCGGCGACGTATTCACCGCCGACGTGGTGGACACCTGGATCTGGTACAAGATGACCAACGAAGTGCAGGCCATGCAGTTGCGCCCGCACCCGTACGAGTTCTGCTTGTACGCCGACATCTAAGCGGACTTACTCACGAAAACCCCGGTGCGGCATCATTCGGCCGCCCGGCAACCGTTCGGCCGACAGCGCCCGAGGCCCGCGCGGCATCTCGGGCCAGCTCGGCCGCCAAGGCCTGCTCCGACCAGAGCACGGCAACGAGAGCAACACGATTTGCCGGCAGTCCCCCCCAGCGGTGACCGGGCTCGGAGCTTCGGCCGCCGTTGGGGGCTTTTTCTTTCGCCCTCTCCCAAACAGCGTCGGAGCAAAGCTCAGCGGCCCGGCCACATGGCGATTCTCAGCCTGAACAAACTGGGCAACTCCTACGACCGCCCAAGGCGACTTCCGGGCAGCCCGCCCGCCCACCGCCGAACAACCGCCCGGGCCGAATCATAAGCAGATTGCCAGCCGTGCGCGCCGAGCCCGAGCGGGAAAACGCGACGAGATTCCCTTGCATCGTCGGGCCGCCCGACGGTATTCTTGCGCCCTTCTGTGGAAACCGTTGCCGAATTGTTCCGTTTTTCGGAGGCCGCCGCGCGCCAATCCGCCGTGGGCCGGGTGATCTATGTGGCTGACAACGTTGATCTTGCTGACCATCTCGAACATCTTCATGACCTTCGCCTGGTATGGCCATCTGAAGTTCAAGGCGTCGCCGCTGTGGATCGCCATCATCGTCAGTTGGGCCATCGCCTTCGTCGAATACTGCTTTCAAGTGCCGGCGAATCGCATCGGGCACAACTCGGGCCTCAGTGCCGCCCAACTGAAGATCATGCAAGAAGTCATTACCCTGGTTGTTTTCTGCGTCTTTTCGGTAACCTACTTGAACGAACCGCTGCGATGGAACTACCTGGTGGGCTTCGGCTGCATCGCGGCCGCCACGTTCTTTGTTTTCGCGCCCTGGGCTAACGTGGCCCACTGAAGGCAGCGCGGCAAAGCGCGACCGTGCCGAGTCGGCAGGGGCGGAACCGGTCCAAGCAGTTTGATCGCGGCGAGGCCGACCTGCGGCAGCAAATCGTCGCCAGAAAAGACGACGCTAGAATCATGGAGCTGCCGCGCGGTTCCGTCGCTTCTCCGAACACGAACAGGCCGTCACGAATGAAGATTCAATTCCTCGGCGCGATCCGGCAGGTTACTGGGTCGCACTACTATCTCGAAACGGAGGCCGCGCGAACCATCGTCGATTGCGGCATGTATCAAGAGCGCGACTACTTGGGACGCAACTGGGTCGAAAGCGCCCTGCCGCTGCCCCAGCTCGACGCCGCCTTGCTCACCCACGCTCACCTAGACCACTGCGGGCTGCTGCCCAAACTGGTTCACGAAGGGTTGCGCTGCCCGGTGCGCACCACGCCCGCCTCGGCCGATTTGGTCGAAATCGTCCTCCGCGATTCGGCCAAGATTCAAGCCGAAGACGCCGCCTTCAAGATCAAACGGCATCAGAAGGAAGGGCGTCGCGGGCCCTATCCGCCCCGCCCGCTCTACACCGACAAAGACGTCGATCGCACCATCCCGCTGCTGAAACGCACGCCCTACCGTGCAACCATCGAAGTTGGCCCAGGCCTCCGCGCCCAATTTCACGACGCCGGGCATATCCTCGGCTCGGCGATGATCGAAATCGAGGCCGCCGTCAACGGCGAAACCCGAACAGTGGTCTTCTCCGGCGACATCGGCCAATGGGACCGCCCGCTCATCCGCGACCCCAGCACCTTCCGCCGGGCCGACTACGTGGTGATGGAATCGACCTACGGCGACCGAGTGCATGAAGACCACGGCAGCGTCGAAGACCAACTGGCCAAGGTCGTCAACAGCACGGTGGAGATGGGCGGCAAACTCATCGTGCCCGTCTTCGCCATCGAACGCGCGCAAGAACTGATCTACTACCTCGGACGCCTGATACGCGAGAAGCGGATTCCGGCCCTGCCGGTAATCCTCGACAGCCCGATGGCCAGCGACGTGATCGAGGTCTTCCGCCGCCATCGCGATTGCTTCGACGACGAGGCCAACGCCCTCTGGGAGTCGGGCCATTCGCCCTTGGGCTTTCCCGGACTGCGCACCGTGCGCGATGTCGATGATTCGAAAAGCCTCAACGAGATGGGCGGACCGGCGGTCATCATGGCCACCAGCGGCATGTGTACGGCCGGCCGCATCAAACACCACTTGGCCCACCGCATTTCCAACCCGCACGATACGGTGCTCTTTGTCGGCTACCAGGCCCGCGGAACGCTCGGCCGGCAGATCCTCGACGGCCGACCCGAGGTGCGCATCCACGGGCGAAATCGGCTCGTCCGCGCGCGGGTGCTGCAAATCCACGGGTTTTCGGGCCACGCCGATCGGGCAGCGCTGATCCGCTGGCTTTCGGCCCTGGAAGAACCGCCGCGGCATGTCTTCGTGTGCCACGGCGACGAGCCGCAAGCCCTTTCGCTGGCCGAACACATTCGCACCGAACTGGGCTGGTCAGCCGCCGTCCCCCGCTACATGCAAACCGTCACCCTCGATTGAAGCGACGTCTTGCCCGAGAAGCTCGCGCTCGATTCCGCGTCCGCCGTCGCTTTATGCACACCGGCACGCGCGACGGCAGGCGATCCGCCCAGCGGGTGAACCTTCAAAAAACACCCGCCCGAAAACAAAAAAAACCGCGACCAAGACAGTCGCGGTTATCTCCAAGAACAGAAAAGGTTTGCGTTAGTGGACAGGGCCGGGATCGAACCGGCGACACCAGGATTTTCAGTCCTGTGCTCTACCAACTGAGCTACCTGTCCGCCCGGGAAGGTCCGTTAGCGGCTCGCCCCGAGGCAAAGCTCGAATCATACCGACCCTTGCCGTCGATTGTCAAGCGGCGCAACAACTTGAGTTTCTTGCCCCCTCTCGATCCCCCAACGCGAACCGCGACGGCCGCCAGAACGATCCCGAAACGACAATCGCTTGGGTTGCGCGATCTGCCTGCTTTCGGAAAAGCTGCCGCACGCGGTCGCTGACCAATGGCATCGAATCGGCCCCGCCTCGCGTTTTGCCGGCGGCAAGCCGATGTTGGGCTGCCAACCGGCTCGCCGGCCGCCACGCCGAAAAAGCGACGGCCTACCAACGCTGTAACGCTCGGCGCGTAGCAACGACAACGCATTGGGGTGCGGGCCCCAAAACTCAGCACAAAACAACGACAAGACACGGATTCGCAGACCGTTCGCTGCGTACGGCGCGGCAACAACTTGGCGGGCCAAGCCCGTTTCCGCACAGACCGTTTCTGTCCGGCCCGTTTCTGGGTAAACTGGGCGCGTTCGGGGCGATTTGCGGGGACTTGCGGGCCCTGGGCAGCCGGGCTATAATCACTCGTCTCGCAAAATGTTGGTCGTCGCTAAGCGTTGCGGTGTTGCTCGTTGGGAGTAAACTGCGGACCTGCAAGCGACCGTTTCTGGCGGGGCGGTTTTCGTTGGGCGCTGTTTGGGCCTTTTGGGGCTTCAGTGGCGGCGGCCCAATTGCCGAATATCGTGGAGGTAGGGGGCGTAGCTCAATTGGTCAGAGTACCGGACTGTCGATCCGGTGGTTGCGGGTTCGAGCCCCGTCGCCCTCGCTGTGTTGACGACAGATAGTGAATGTTCTACAATGCGGGCATGTTCGACGTGATTACAACCGATCTGCACGCGACCTTCTGTCGAAACTTGCGGATCTTCCGCAAAACCAAAGGCTTGACGCAAGCACAGTTAGCGCAAAGGCTTGGCATCGCCACTCCCCAGCTTACGCAGATCGAGAACGGGCGGAATTCACCAACGCTAGATACCGTCGAGCGCATCGCTAACGCGCTCGACATCACGCCGGTTCTCCTGCTCGACGCGAGGATTCCCGAGGACATCGGGCTTTCAAAAGCGTTGTGAGCGTCTTGACAGAATGTAGTCAAAACCCTATATTCGCCACCGACGGCTGGAAAGTCGTCGGCGGCGCTCTCGTGGCCCAGAGGCGTTCTCATCAACGCCTTCTTGCCTCCGACCGCTCCGCCTTGTGAACTGCGATCGTGCGATGCACTGATCGATCTCGGCTTGGAATGGGCCGTTTTTTCGCGCCGGTACGGAGCGGCGGTTAATGCTCTATTACACATTAGGAACTGTATTATCCACGGATGGCGGCTCGCAAGGGGCTGGCCATGTCCACCGCGCTCCGAGTTTTTTGGCCCGACAGCGACGATGCTATCTCAGTGTCGCCAGGCATCACGCTCACAGCGTTTTATCGCTCGTGGTTCGCTCCGGCGATGGCAGGGCGGCTCAGGCGACGTGGCACCATCGCCCAGGAGCAAGAATCGCTACGGCTGTGGGGGTGTAAACGCCGGTTGAATAGTGTGGCGCGGGACGGTTGAAAAGTGTGGCGCTCGGGATGAAGGAAGGCTTCAGTGTAACTCCAGGGTTAGGGGAAAGGAAGAAGGTTCCCCTGCCCGAGGGCAGGGGCCGGTCGCAACGATTATTCCGGCGGTTCAGGCAGATCGTTTTGCGCCGGTTTTCGCGG
>JARKPK010000057.1 GCA_029975295.1 Thermoguttaceae bacterium
CTCCTTTTCCTTCGCCTTTGCCCTCACCTTCACCTTTGCCTTCGCCCTTTCCCTCCCCCTTGCCTTCACCTTTACCTTTCCCTTCTCCTTTTCCCTCGCCCTTTCCTTCGCCTTTGCCCTCACCTTCACCTTTGCCTTCGCCCTTGCCCTCACCTTTTCCTTCACCCTGCGACTCAGCCTTGGCTGCGTCTTCGCGCGCTTTAAGCTCGCCGCCGAGCTTGCCCGTTTTGTCTGCCAACTGCCCTTGCTCGCCTGCCAGGCGGTCTGTGTTGTCGCCGCCGGCCGTGCGACCTTGAACATCAGTTTGTCGTTTGATGAGCTCGTTGACTTCCTTGATCATCCTCTTGTAGAACGCCTTTTCCATTTCGAGCTGTTTCGCTCGATTCTCGCTGAGCAGCAATTCGAGAAGTGCGCGTAGATCTTGCTGTAGATCTGCTTGGTTCTCCATGGCTCGCGAAAGCTGATCGTTGCCCAACAGCTCAATGAGCCGGTCGAATTGGGAGTTGATCAACTGATCCTTGCTTTGCTCGACGGCCCGTTTCAGCAGTGCCGCCCGTCTCGGGTCGGTCACCGAATTGATTTCGGCCATGCGAAGCAAGACATCTTCCAAGTGCTTGTAGCGATCGCTGATCCGCCGTTGTTCGACGGCCAGCCGCTCGGGCGGCGACAGCTTGTCGCTTGCCTCGGGCTTGTCCTTGGCCTCGGCGGCAGGCTTGTCGGCGGCGGCCTCCGCGCCTTCAAGCCGTAGCGGCGAAAACACAAACACCCACCCCGCGGCGAGCAAGGCGGCCGTTCGGATCACTCGGAAAGTGGACATCGTTCAGTCCTCCATGAGTTCGCGGAGTTTTTCTTTCTGCCGCTGTTTGGTGGCCTGTTCCAACTGTTCTTGCTGCTTGATGATCGTACGCAGCATTTCGATTGCTTCGTTGAAGTCCTCGAGTTCAATCATCTTGGCCCGAACAGCCAACATGGCGGCCAAGATGTCTTCGGCTTGGGTTAGGGCGCGGCGCCTCGCGGCCGGGCCGCGTTGAGCGTCGCCAAGCAGTTCCTGGAGAAGTTCGACGTTCTTCTGAAGGACAGGGAACATCTCGTCAGCGATTCCGTGCAGCGGCCGAGCAATGCTCAGATCGATTCGTTGCCGCAATTCTTCCGTATCAATTCGGTTGTTTACCATTTGGGCGAGGATATCGTCGAACGACTCGGCAACGCCCTTTACTTCGGCCGCGTTCTTGCGAGCGTTTTGCAGCGCCCGTTGCACGCGCATGGTTTGCAGCGCCAGGTGCTTTTCGGGCGTCATCGCCTGGCCGGTTCGGGGGGCGTCGCCCGGCTCGCCCCCGATCTCCGATGCCGGCTTGTCGCCTTCACGAGAGGGTTCGTCGGTCGCCGGCTTGCCTTCGTCCTTCGTCGGCTTGTCGCCCGGCTCGGAGCCCGGTTTGGCGCCTTGATCCTCGTCGCTCGGGTCGAAATTGACCTTCAACAGCATATCGCGGGTTTCGCCCGCCTCATTGATAATCACTTCAAATCGCTGCCGAAGCACCAGCTCGCGAGCCTCAAGCATAGCGCGCAGTTGCTCGGGAGTGACAATTTCCAACTGCCATCGCTCGCTCTGGCCCACATTGGGCCCCTGGCCCTGCCATTGGAAGCGGTCGGCCGCCCTCAAAATCAGTTGCATCTTCTGGCCGGGCAACAGCTTCATTTCGCGGGCATCGAGCGCCGTTTCGGTGGCGATGGCCAGATCGGCCGGCGCGCGAGGCAGATCGAGCAGGCGATGTTCGACGGGATCGTCATGCTCGATGACCGTTTCGGCCCAAACTCGGGCTGTGCCGAAATCGTCGATCACCCGGCCTTCAAATGGAATTCTCACCGACGGGGTGACAGCCGTACCGATGCCGAACAGGCGCACGCGAACTTGCGGGGCCTCGTCCATTTGAACGGCCAAGGCTACCCGAACCGGCTCGCGGCTGCGAATCCCGTCGGCGTCGAACAGATGGAAGAACAGGCTCGTATCATCTTCCAGCGGCGGCAGACTGAGCGTGAGTGATTGACCATCGGGGCCCAACGCGTCGCCCGAAAGCTCCCGGACCTCGGCCGTTTGATTGGCGCGAACCGACTCGACCCTGATTTTACGCAGCGGCTTATTGGCGGCTGCCCGCAAGGTAAGCTCGCTTCCTAGCGGAAACTGCATGACGCCGGTGACAGGGAGCGTGCGCGCCGAGCGTTCCGTGTACTCGGGGAACCGGCACTCGACGGTCATTTCCATCAAGCTCGGGCTATCGACGACCTCGATGCGGCAATTCGAAAGCCGATCGCCGCTGGGGCCGAGATCAACCACTTCGAAGGCAATGGGAGCGAGCACGCCTTCGAACTGGAACGAGTACTGCTGGAAGCGGTCTTTCTCGGGATCGGCCCTTCCTTCGCGCGCCATGAGCTTGCGCTGGCGCGATCCGCCCTCGGGTCGGTAACGAAGCTCGACCGACGCGGGAATGCGCGGCATGGCCGTGTCGGCGCGAACTAGCAGTGTGAGTTCGGCGCCGCGAGCCACCTTCAATACGCCGTCAACGAACGGCTGCTCCTCGCCGTCGCGCACGCCGACGACTTCGAGGAACCGCGATTGCCGCGGCCATTGCTCGGCGCTGAGCAAGAGCCCGCGACGGAGCCAAAGCTGAGCGGCCTCGGGAAACATGCCGAAAAACAGTGCAATGCTGGCCGCGAAAAAGATCGCGCCGGTCGTGCTGCGCCGCAGCGGAAGCGGATTGAAGACCTCTGCCACGCGCACTTGTCGAATCCGTTCGGCAGCCTCTTCGCAGGTCCGAGAAAGCATCAGAGGATTGCACTTCTCCGGATCGAGCGAATTCTCGGTCAGCCAGACGGCCGTCAGCAAGGCGTCGTCGAGATGCCGGAACCGCCGCTCCAACACTACCGCCATGCTGTGATCGGCCAGCGGGGTGGTCAATCGCGAAACCAGGCAACGTCCGATGATCCAAACGGCGACGATCGCCACAGCGGCCAAGAAGGCCAAGCGAACGATCGTCGGGGGTTCGAAGAACCAGTCGAGAGCCAGTCCGAGCCAGAAGGCCGCGCCCAGCCACGTAAACAGCAATGTGACGCCTTCCGCCCAAATGTAAGCGCGGATTCGCCCCCGGAGCGAGCGAAGGGTCGCCTTGATTTCCGGCGAAAGCGTCTGTGCAAAGTCAATCGCAGTGGTGGCCATGGGGCATCATATTTCAAGGTGTTTGATGGTAGGGTAAGTCGCCCTCATCCGACCGCAAATCCGCCGGTTGTCGCGGAGGCGCCGCCGCGGTTGGCTGCGCACTCCGATTCATCGCAAAAAGCAAGCAACGATGTTCAAGCCAGCTTCGCCAGCCGGCGGATGATCCATTCGACGCACAAAAACCCGAACAAACCGAGCAGCAACCAAAGCAGCCATTGCTGCTGCCATTGGGCGCTTGGCGTTTCGGTGAAAATCAAGGTTCTTGTTCGGTCCTCGAACTGGGAAACGATTTGATCCACGTCGTCGAACAGCGCCGAAAGCCCGACAAAATAGCGACCGCCGGTCTTCTGAGCAATTTCACTCAACACGGCGTCGTTGCGCTCCGGCCGTTCTCGCTCCAAATTGGGAATCTCCACGCGGATTTGCTGAGCGAGCGATTCATCGTCGCCGCCGGGCAGCGGGAGTTCCAATCGATATTCGCCCTCTTGCAACACGGTGAACTGGCCGGAATACGAGCCCGGGCGGCCGCTGTCGGCCGTGAGCTTGACCGTCTGAAGGGTTTGGTCCGGCAAAATCACCTGCAAGGTCACGTCGGGCAGTTCCAGCGGCTCGAGTTGCGGCGTGGTGAGCCGATAGGCCTGCACGCCGACGGTATTGCCCAAACGGTAGCGCTCTTGCCCGACCAGCAGTACGCCGCGGGTCGAGCCCCGCAGCAAGCGGCCCTTCGAGATGTGGCGGATCAGCTTGGTGTAGAGCTGTTCGAAGTAGGTCGGATCGACGGCCCGCAGCCGCCACATTTCGCCGCTGCCCATATAGAGCACGCGCCCCGAGCCATAGAACTGCCACGCCATGAAGATCGGTTTCTCGCCCTCTTGCTGCGAACCGAAATGGGCGAGGACTGTCGCGCCCTGCTTCGCTCCCCGCACCGGAAAACACCCGTAAACCCCAGGAAACCCCTCCCACGCTTGGCGGCTTTCAACCGCCGAATCGGTAAGGGTCAAGAAGTCGGCCTCCAGTCCTTCACGGGTGAATTCGAGCGGAGCCGGTTCGTCCGTCTTGAATGCGGCCACATCCAACGACGAAAGCCGTCGCGGGAACTCCACGGGATAGAGCGCGCGGATCTTCGACATCGAGGCGTCTTCCACCCACCCGCGCACCCGATTGCCCGTGAACACCGGCCCGGCCAGCACGATCAACCCGCCGCCCTGCTCCGCCACCCAACTTTCCAACAGATCGACTTGTTGCTGATCGAGCGCGGTCCAGTCGGGGTCGAACGCCACGATGCAGTCGTATTGATACAACTCCTCACGAGTGGACGGGAACTCGTCGAGTATCTTCACGGCCTCTTGAGAAACGCCCGGCTGCGCCGTTTGCAGCAGCACATCGGACTCGACGGACTTGTCGCGATACATCTGATTGCGGACGAACTGGTACTCGCGTGTCGGTCCGCCCGCAAACAACAGCACCTTGGTCTTTCGGTCAACGATTTCAACGTCGGCCTCCATCACGTTGTCGTCTTTTTCCCGGTCGTTCTCCGGGCCAAGCACCTTGAGGCAATAGGTCTTCTTTCCCACGGCCTCGGGCGTAAGCGTGAACTTGACCGGCACTTCCTCGCCGTCTTGCCCCAGCGTTATCTGCTGCGACTCCACCAGTTCGCCCGTGCCGCGCGACGCTCGGCGGTCGGCCGCCGAACCCACCGGGCGAGCCAGAAGCTGTACGGTGGCCGTTTGGCCCGGCATCCGCCACGACTGAATCACACCGGTGACATTGAACGGATCGCCCGGGTATGCGCGCGGAGGCGGATTGAAGGCGGCAACGCGCACGCTGGGCGGTTGCTTGTCGGACCCCACCCCGACGGTGAGCACCTTGACCTTCGCCTCGCGGGCCGCAGCCACAATCGCCTCGGGCCCGGGGCCGGCATTATGCCCGCCGTCGCTAATCACAATCACGCCGGAAAGCGGCAAGCGGCTCACTTCCGCGATCAATTGCTGGACGCTTTGCCCAAGTCGAGTCTCTTCGCCCGATAGGGCCAGGTATTTCGCCCAATCGACATCAGCGGGCGACTTCGCTTTTGTCTCGCCTTGTTCGTCCGAGTTTTCGTCCGAATCGGCGCCGGTGCCAGCAGCAGGGCCACCGCTGGCCGCATCGTCTCCCGCGGCTGCCGGCATCGGTTTGATCTTGGCGAAATCGAGGAAGTCGCGATGGAGTTGGCTGTCGAAGCGGACGACGGTCACATCGTGCCTCGATCGCAGGCGGTCGATCAACGAACTGTCTTTCAATGCGGCGGCCGTTTGCTGAATTCTCGACACCGAGGCCGTCGACACCGACGAGTCGAAGTCGGTCAAACCCATGCTCAAACTCGTATCGACGGCAACGACGGTGCGGGAGTTGATCGTTTTCTCAGTCTCGATCCGCCAGCGGGGCTCAAGGAAGAACATCAGCAGCGCCAAGAACACTGCCCCTCGCAAAACAGTCAGAAAGACGCCCAACAGCGGCGACAGATCGGCGGCGTCGCGCCGATACATGTAGGCAACGTAGAGCAGCACAGCCGTAGTCACGGCAATCGGCAGGATCCAATCGGAGTTCGATTGAATCCGCCCCCACTCGAACGTGCGGCGAGAAACCTCTTCGGCCATCAGCGGGAGAAAGCGGATCATCGCGCACCTCCCTTCACCTGACCGGCCGGATGATAACCCGCGGAATAGGCCACCAATTGCTCGCCAAGCAGCAACAACACCAGTGCGAACAACAAAAATTGCGTCAGGTTGTAGCCCGCCAATTCACCCACAGAGTATTGGAACATGTCGGCCTGCGAGTAGGTGTAGGGCACGCCCTTGAGCCGGGTGGCCAGGTCGGTCTTGGAAATCACGTTCAGGTCGCCCTCGGCGGCGTCCACGTTGTACCCGAACCGCCGTATCTCGACGGCCGCGTCGGCAGTCTTGGTGAGCACGGCTTGATAGATTCCCGCCGAAAGTGTTTCTGAGAACGCGGCCGTCAGCGCGCCGTCGGCGGCAGGCACGGCTTCGACGGTGCCCGTTGGGGCGTTGCCGGCTGGATCGAGGAATCGGACCGACGATTGGTACTGGCCGGCGTCGAGACGGAGTTCCAACGGTGTGCCCACCAATCGCGACGATTCGCCGGGGCGTTGCGACAAAAACGCTTGCAGGTCTTGCAAGAGAACCACGAAGCTCGGCGTGCGGGCCCAGTTGTTCCACGTCGGCGCGGCGGTAGTGAGGAAAACCACAACGCGTCCCCGGCCGAACGCTCGCACCAGGGCCAAAGGATCGCCGTTGCGCAGGCGGGCAATCACCTCAATCGTCGAATCGGCCGGCGGATTCCATTGGTCGGCGGCGGCGAAGTACCGCTGAACCGAGAGCATTCCGACGAACGGATCACTCAGCCCGCGTTCGAAAATGAAATGATCGCTCGGGTTGATGTCGGGCGCTCGCTCCAGACGATCGACCGGCAGGTCGGTTGCCCCGCGGAGCGGCAGCGGGAAAAACCCCTTGCCGTCGCGATAAAGCTGCTCGTTGACGAATCGGGGCTGAACTCGTTCGCCGAGAAACACGGCCACCCCGCCGCCGGAGGCGATATATCGCTCGACGGCCTCGATCGCCGATGCGTCGAGGTGATCGACGTTTAACAGATTGATCGCCCGGAACGAGTCGAGCGGCTTGAGCGACAGGAAGCGAGGCGTCTCGATCTGCGGCAGAAGTCCGGTTTTCACCGATCCGCCCGGCGCGCACGCTATGCCGACGTACTTGGCGTCCAAGGCCGACGGGTCGCCGTCGATCAGAAGAACCGGCACCTCGGCCGGCACCGAAAGGATGCCGTAGCGCGTGTTGTCTGCCGAAACGGCGTCGGCATCCAGCCGGGCAATCACCTGATGGTCGCCCGCGGTCGGAAAGCTCACGGGAAACGTCTGCGTCACTTTTCGGCCCGGCGGAATCGATGCGATGGTCACAGCCGACCGGGAGTGTCCGTCTTCTTCGAGCTGAACGGGAACGTCGCGCACAGCCGCATCGCCAAAGTTCTGAACAGTCACCTTCATCTGAAACGGAACCTGAGCGGCCTGAACACCCTCGGCTGGTTCCAAATCGGTGATCGCCAGGTTGGGCCTTGTCCGGTCAACGCAGTTGATCAGGTGCAGTTCGACGCCTTGCTCGGCCAACTCGCCGAGCACTCGCTGGGCCTCACTCGCATCGTTCCAATCGCGCAGGCGGTAATCGGAAAACAGATAGACGATCCGCCGCTCGCCCGCGTCGTCGCCCAAGATCTGCCCGATTTCCCGGAGTGCGGGCAGCCCGTCCGTCGCCAAGACGGAGCAGGTCATCCGCTCCAGCAGCGACGAAAGCTTCGGGACGAATTGCTCGCGGTTGACGACCTCCTGCTGCATGTCGGGCTGCGAACGACCGACATGCGAAAACCGCATCAGTGTGAATTGCTGCGATTCGGGCCGATCGGCGGCGGCCTTGCCCAACCGTTCGATCGCCCGTTTCGCCTCCAAAAAAGCACTGGTGTCGGCCCACTGATCGGACATCGACAGACTGTCGTCGAGCAGCACAATGTGGTGCGTGCGCGTTGATCCGAAAATCCGGGCCAGTTGGTTGTTCATCAGCGGCTGGGCCACCATCAGCGCAACGGCTGCCAGGGCGCAAATCCGCATGAGCAGCAAGAGCAACTGCTTTAGTCGCACCCATGTGCGGTGCTTCTTATGACTCGCCAAGAGAAACTCCATGGCGGCCCATTCCACCCGACGATGCCGGAGCATGTTGATCAGGTGGATCAAAATCGGCAGCGCTACCGCGGCGTACAGCGCGAGGTAGCCTGGGCCGAGCAGTCCGGGAAATTGGAAATTCATGTCAGGGTTGTCGTTCGATAGCGGTTCAGCCGCGAAGGGCGGCGGCCATGCGATTACTCAAAAAGGCGGACAGGGCGACATCCAACGGTTGACTCGTTCTCAACATCACGTAATCGATTGCGTTTTGCGCGCAGCCGCGACGAACCTCGGCCAAAAACTCTTCCAAGGCTTTCAGGTAGCCCGCGCGTAAAGCCCGCGGATTGCAGCGCAAGAAGTCGGGCGATTCCAGCCCTTCGAAGCGGGTCGGACCGTTGAAGGGAAAATCGAGCTCATCATCGTCGAGCACATGGAACACCAGCACGTCGTGCCCGCGGCTCCGCAGCAGCTTCAAGCCGCGAAACAGCCCGGGCCGCTCGACAAGCAGGTCCGAGACGATCACCACCACTCCGCGGCGCGGGTAGCTTTCAGCGGCGTTGCGGAGCGTTCCGTACATGTCGGTTTTTCTCGCCGGGCGGCTCACTTCCAGCGCCTGCACGATGGCGTCGAGGTGATTCCGTTTGGTGCGCAACGGCACCGAGACCCGCGGCGCCTCGTCGAACGAGAGACATCCCACGGCGTCCTGCTGCTTGAGCAACAGGTACGCCAGCGAGGCGGCGATCGAGGCGCCGTACTCATATTTGTTGAGCGGGCCCGAGCCGTACCGCATGCTGTGGCTCACATCGCAGAGCAACACGCAGCGGAGGTTGGTTTCTTCCTCGAACTGCTTGACGTAGTAGCGATCGTGTTTGGCCCACACCTTCCAGTCGAGATATCGAAGATCGTCGCCGAAGGTGTATTCGCGGTGCTGGCGGAACTCGACCGATTGCCCGAAATACGGACTGCGGTGCATTCCCGACAGGAAGCCTTCCACGATGTGCCGCGCTCGCAGCTCGAGCCGCGAAATGCGCTTGATCGTTTCAGGATGCAAAAATCTTTTGGAATCGGGCGTCACGGGTCAGCTCGTCTTCACGGGTGGGAGTGACGGACAAAAGGCGATCGACGATCTGGTCGGCGGTAATGCCCTCGCTTTCCGCTGCGAAGTTCAGAACCAAGCGGTGCCGCAGCACGGGCTTTGCCAGGGCTTGGATGTCTTCGATCGTTACGTGCGTGCGCCCGTAAAGCAGCGCCCTCGCCTTTCCGCCCAAGATCAGAAACTGCACGGCGCGCGGGCCGGCGCCCCAGGCCAATTGCTCCTCGACGAAGTCGGGAATACCCGGCTCGCGCACCCGCGTTTGCCGCACCAGCGACAGGCTGTAGCGGATGATATGGTCGGAAACGGGAACCTCGCGCACGATCCGCTGAAGCTCGATAATGTCGCCGGCCCCCAGCACCGGCTGAATGGCGTCGGTCATCACGGCCGTAGTGCGGCGGGCAACCTCGAACTCCTCGTCGAAGTTCGGGTACTTGACGAAGACCTTGAACATGAAACGGTCTTGCTGCGCCTCGGGAAGAGGATACGTTCCCTCTTGTTCAATCGGGTTCTGAGTGGCCAGCACGAAGAACGGATCGGGCAGCTTGTGCCGCACGCGCCCGACTGTCACCTGCCGCTCTTGCATCGCCTCGAGCAAGGCCGCCTGAGTTTTCGGCGGCGTACGGTTGATTTCGTCGGCGAGAATCACATTGCTGAACAACGGGCCTTCCAAGAATCGAAACTCGCGTTCGCCGGTCGCCTTATTCTCTTCGATCACGTCGGTGCCGGTGATGTCGGCCGGCATCAAGTCGGGAGTGAACTGAATGCGGCTGAACGTGAGGTTCAGCGTTCGGCTCAAGGTGCTGATCATCAACGTTTTGGCCAGCCCCGGCACGCCTTCCAACAGGCAGTGGCTCCGCGCAAAGAGCGAAATCAACAGCTCTTCGATCACTTGATCCTGTCCGACGATCACTTGCGCAAGCTGCTCGGTGATCGTTTGTTTCGCTCTGCCGAGTCGTTCGATGGCCGCCGCTCCGCCGGCCTTCAAGTCTTGTTCGTTCATAGAGGTTTCCTCGATGCGGAATGATAGAAATGATCGTCGGCGACCGAATACGGCTCATCGGTCGGGGACAGGCGTAACGCACGTCGATTGCAGAAGATTGTCGGCCGCGCCGTGTTCAGCCGACTCAACGCTGGTAAATGGGCAAAGCCGCTCGGTCCAATTGCAGGATGGTCAGGTTGATGGCCGTGGTGTACACCGCCCCGATGTAGCCCTGTGTCCACGAGCCATCGCTTCCTTGTTCGTTCAAGATTCGCTGGAAGACCTTGGCTCGGTAGTCTTCCCAGGTCTTGCCGCCCTCGCGATACACCACTTGTGCGTAGTAGTAATGCGCGTAGTGCCAGTGGCCGTAGCCTTCGTTCGAAATGTTGTCGAGGTTCTTTTTGCAGTAGTTGAGCACGCGCGGCACGTATTCGCCGTCGTACTCGCCCGCGTTGTACAAGCAGGCGATGGCCGCCGCGCTGATCGCCGGTCGGCCGCCGCCGCCAGGCGAGTTGTACTGCACACCGCCGTCGGGCAGGGTGCATTTGTGGATGTAGTTGATGGCCTTGTCGATGATTTCGCGCGGCACGACAACCCCGGCGTTGCGGCAGCCGCGGAGCCCCTGAACTTGGGTGATGGTTGTCGAGCCCTCGTCGAAACCGCCGCCGTCTTTGGCGCTGACATATCCCCAGCCGCCCGCGGGAGTTTGAGCTTGGCCCGTGAAGACCACTGCGCGCGTAAGAACGTCGATCAGTTCCGCCCGGCGGTCGGCGTCTTCTTCCTCGCCCAGCACTTGCGAGAGGAACAGCATCGAAAAGCCATGGCCATAGGTGTAACGATCATCGCGCGTCGGGTCTCCGATCAGGCCGTTGCTGCGGCTGCGGCTGATCAGGTAGTTGACCGCGCGGCGGATATTCTCGGCGTAGCGCCCTTGGGTGGTGGTCGAGCCTTCGGCCAGCAAGGCCGTGCCCGCCAAGGCCGTCATGGCGGTAGGATAGCGCCCGCCTTGCGACGCCTGCCAATGGCCGACGCGCGATTGATTGCGCGCCAGCCAATCGAGCCCGCGATCGGCCGCCTTGCGCACATCGGCTTCTTTCGGCCCCGCGCCGAGAGCGACGCCCGCCGCCGAGCCTGTCAGAATCGCCAAAGCGATTCCCGTTGCGATCAATGCCAGTCCCTGCCGCTTCATCGTGATTTCCCCTAACGCGTCAACTAACGAAATTCCCTTTTCCTTCCCGCCCTTGCGAGCGGCAACGCCGCACCGTAACGTCTCTGAAGCCAATCCCTTCAATCTCTCTTTGCGCTGTACGAGGTTGCGATTCTCCGCGTCTGCCGCATCGGTTCTCCGCGCCGGCCGCCCCCCCGCAACGCCGCCGTCCGTCGCTTGCTTGCCCTCGCCGAGACGGTTAGCGGTCTTCCTCGGCCGGCAGCAACTCTCCGCCCGGCAAGGCGTCTTGGCCGTCCGAGCCCGGAATGGCCTCGGGCAAGGCTCGGCCCAACGCCTTCAGCAAAGCCTTGCTTGGAGGCAATTTTGTTTTCGGTGCGGCGGTTTGTGCCGGCTTGTCGGGTTCGGCCGGCCACGGATCATCAGTCAATTTCAAGGTGACTGTTTGCTGTTGCAACCGCAATTCAATCGCATTCTTCGACCGGTCCATGCCGATTTCGAACGTCGCCGACGCTCCGTCGATCTTCTCATCACATACCAATCGTCCGGTTCGCTTATCGATGCCGTTGATGATGATTTGCTGTTTGACGAACGATGCGCCCGATTGAATGTACTCTTGTGCGGCGAGGAACATGATCGGGCAGCTTTGCGGTTGAATCGGCGCTTGATAAAGCCCCTCGATTGCCACCGGGTTGGGCCAGGCCGGCTTGCCGTCGAGCCCGAAACCGAAAGCGAATCCCCAGGGCTGGAACTGAACCATGACGCCGGGCAACGGTTGGAGGTTGCGGTTTCGTGGAGTGTTTCGAGGCTGATTCGAGGTGACGATGATCAGCCGGTCGGCAAAGCGTTGGCAGGTTACGTTCCACAAGCTGCCGAATCCGCCAGGCACTTCGAGCGTATGATCGCCCACCACCTGCCCCTGCGGAAGCGAAACGATCACAATCCGCGCCTTGCGGTCCACCTCTTCGCAGATGACGGCCAATTCGTCGCTCAGCACGTCGGCCTGGGCTCGATCGCTGAACTTCAGCGGACCCCAAATCGTCTTCTGCTCCCAGGGATCAAAATACTCGAGCGTCCGCTGATTGTCGTGACGCCGCCAAAGCACCATGTTTCGCCCGTACGCGGCCAAACACGAAACGCTGATCGGCACGAACTTGCGAGCCCCACGCGAGTCGTGATAATACTCGTTGGGCCCGGGCGTCGAACGCGGGATGGCTCGCTTGCCCACAATTGCGCCATCAACCGCCCTTAGAACCGTCGCCTCGGTCTGGTCCGAGGGCATTGCGAAGACATACTCGTCGTCGCCGAACAATTCGCAATTCGCCGGCAGGTTCGAATTGGTCCAAAGCGGCGATCCGGTCAACGAATCGATGGCGCAAAGCGTGCGGAACCGCTGGAAGCAAAGGGTGCGCGCCGTGGCCGGCCCCACTCCGTTCATGCGATTGTTCATTCGATTGGAATGAAACTGCTGAAGCATCCAAGGCATGACGTTCCAGAGCTGCACGGGCATGCCGCGGGCCGCAGCGAGGTTCAACCCTACGCTCATGTCGTGATCCCACAACACGGTGCCCGGCTTGTTGCCGCCCGTGCCCAACGCATCGATGGCAACGATGCGGAACCCCAGCGACATCAGAAGCAGATGGCCGTGTGCGGCCCCATCCACCGCCGGGCGGTGGAAGAAAACGTTTTCCGATTGGCCGATCGAGCATCGCCACAGCTCATTTCCGTCGGCGTCGCGAGCGGCAAACGCGCGCTGGTTTTGGTCAAACGTTATGCTGCGATCTTCCATGAACGGCTTCGAGGACCCTTGGAAGCGGACGTTCAACCGTCCGTACGTCGGCTGCCGGGCGCCCTTGCTCTTCTCGGTCGAGACAAGCACCTTGCCTTGCGGCCATTGCGGCTCAGAGCGGAGCAACCCGGCTGCGGGGCTCTCCGACGGCAATGACGCGATCATTTCCGCACCGGTCTTCCCGTCGAGACACGCCACGCTGGAGAACTGGTGGGCGATCATGCGGTAGCAGGCGGCTGCCTCGGCATTTTTCCCTGCCTTTTCCATGAATCGGGCGATTTTCGCCAACGCGGGGCCCGCCAACGCCTTATCGCCAGATGCGACGTCGGGCCACAAAAGCGATTCCGCTTCGAGCAGCCGATCGGCAGCAGCCAGCCGCTCGGCCAGGGCGAATCGGAAGGGCTGGCCCTGTGCGTCGAATGCGAGCAGATCGAAGGCCTTGCGCAGTTCGAGCGGATCATTCGACTTCAACGCCGCCTCAACGCGTCGGTTCACCGCCTGACGAACCTGTTCGCGCACTTCGGGCCCCACATGACTCATCACGCCGGAAAGACGCGCCAAGGCCCAGCGATCGCGCCGGACGAAGTGCCCAGCGGCAACCGCGTCGAGTTGGCGTTCGCCCCCAATCGAATCGAGCAAACGCAGATAGGCTTCAACCGCGGCCGAGTGTTCGCCGGCGGCATGCAATCCCTCGGCCAGCACGCGCTGCAAGGCGCTTTGCTCTGCGGGCGATTCGCACAACGCTTCGATTTGGGGCACCAACGGACGATACTCGGCGAACTTCTGGCGAAGCCCGTCCAGATAAGCGTCCCGGAGCAATCCCTTGGTGCGCGGGTCGGGGTCGGCTTGGAAGGCGCGTCGCAGCGAATCAATCGCCTCGGCCACCTTGCCTCGATCCAAAAGGATTTCGCCTTGAAGGGCCCACGCCACCGGATCGCTGTTGTCGCGGGCGAAGCGTTTTTGCACCTCGTTTTCGGCCGATTGACGAAGGTAGAACGTTTCAACGCCTTCGAAGCCCTGCGAAAGCACTCGGCCGCGGTAGCACACAAGATTGCCCGGCACTTGGCCGTTGCGCGATCGGACCGTTTCGACCACCTGCCCGTTGCGGAGATCGACGGCCGCAATGCTCGCATTCGAAAGCGGAACGTAGTATTTTCCCTCGCTCACGAAGCCCTGCCCGCTCAGGCTTGCTTCGTCAGGGTAGGCGGCCACTTTGCCGGCCCAGCCTGGCTTTCCGTCGCTTAGTTGAAGGCTGCGCATTCCGCGTCGGCCCGCCAGCACGACCAATTCGTTCGTCACATGGGCGACAAACACGTCGTCTTGTTGCTTCTCAGACCACAAGAGCTTTCCGTCGCCCAAGTTCAAGCAGTGGAGCCGATTCGACTCGGCAGGCGTAATCAACACTCGGCCATCGACGATGATGGGAATGCTTTCGGCCCATCGGGCCGGCGCAGTTTGTCCGGGTTGAATCACGCCCTGCATCCGCAGCATCATGTGCTGATTGAAGTCGTAATCGCGACGGTAACGATAGCCCCACAGGAGCGAACGAGTGGCCAAATCAACGCCGACCACTGCGCCCACTGCGGTTGGGCAAACCAAAACCCCGTCGGCATACGACGGGGTGATGCCGGCGATCCGCCGCGACGGGTCTTCGACCAAGCTGCTTTCCGAATTGGCCAACGGCTGCTGCCAAAGCAAATTGCCGGTTTGAGCATCCAGAACGATCAGACTGACGGCTCCCTCATTCTTCGATTCGGCCAGCACATAAAGCTGCCCCATCAGCGGCAGCGGCGGACCGAGAAAGAAAGTATCGGCAAGCCGCAAGGCGAACTGATCGGAAGGGCCGCCCACATGCCACTTGAGCTTGCCGGTCCGCAGGTCGTGGGCCGCCAGCCGATTGCAGGCCACCGGGTTGTTGTTTTGGATCACCCGCCCGCCGACGACCACCATCCGGTTCCCCGGCACAACGGCGCCGAAGCCCAAGTCTTCGATGCTGAACACCAGCCTTCCATCGCTGCTCAGGCTGCCGAACGTGGCGTCGTCGCCCACCCGTTGGCCCAGACCAATCAACATCTGTGGTTGCTTGAGCAACGCTTCGGGTGAGTTGCGGCCCAGAAGGTTCTCCCAAGCGTCGTCAACCGGCGCCTCCCAAAGCCGCTTGCCCGACTCGAAGTCGACGGCCAAGAGGTTGCGAGCCGTTCGCATCAGCACGATGTCGTTGACCACCAGCGGATGAAAACCGGGCAGAAGGGATTGATCTTGTTCGGTGAACACCTGCCGCACCTGACGAATCGTATCCTCCAGTGCCGGGTCGTCGGCAATGGCGACTCGCCACAACATGTTCATCAACGGCGCGCCGCCGGATACCGCGGCGGTTCGGGCCGGATTGCCGCGGCGCATGATCCAACGATCGGCCTGTTGATCCTCGGCCAAGCCCAGTTGCCCGGAAATCCCCAACAACCAATCCACCGCCTTCGACTTCTCGTCGAAGAAAGCGACTTCCCGGCCGGCGATCGTCAGCGTCCGTTGCGGGCGAGAGTCCTTCAGCCGAATCAACACGTCTTGCGCCTTGTCGTGCGCGCCCGACTGCACCCAACCGACAGCGCACGCCAGCGACAGCATCGGTTCAAACCGCACAGTGTTCTGGCAGGTGTCGGACAATCGCTGAAGCACCAGAGCAGCCGCCAAGGGGCGGCCGTGATTCAGGTGGTCGAGACCCAGTAAAAAGGCCGCCTCGTAGCCGGCGTCGGTATGAAAGAACCTGCGAGCCACATAGGCCAAGCCATCGGCATCGGCCGAGGCGATCGCTTCGTCGAGAGCCCGTCGGGCCTTGGCGCCGTAACTCAGGCGATAAAGCTCCAGTCCGCGAGCCGGCATCGAGCCGATCAACCGTTGCGCTTCGTTCTTCACGCTTCGGTGGACGCCGTCTTTTCGATCCACTTGGAAGAAGGCGTCTTCTTCTTGGTCGAGCACCGCGTCGAGCAAACGGACGGCCTCGGCAAACTGCTCGTCGGCGATCAGTTGCTTGGCCTGATTCAGATTTTGGATGGTGGTTCGCTGCGGCGGCACAAAAACGTTCTCGACCTCGCCCTCCTTGTCGTCGCCGCCGGCGCGAGCACGGAAGATCTGAGCGTCGGCAAGCCTGCCCGCTTCTGCAACTCCGAGTAGAATGAGTATCAACAACGCGCGGCTAAGACTCACGGTTCGATCTCTCCCTCGCTGCGGCGGATGGGGCACACATCGTTGCCAACATGGCTGAGTGCCAACCGTTGATGCCGCGGCGCGATCTTCACGAGCCTGCCCTTTTCGGCCAGCCGGAGCGGACACTTGCCGCCCCAACGGCTTCAGCCGACAAACGTGCGGACGCCTGCTTTTCGTCCCAAGAGGTTGCAGTGGTCCGCGGGGCATCCTGCAATTGTACGTTCTTAGTGGGCAGAAGTCGCCGGAAAGCGTGATTGCACAGAAACTTGCCGCCGTCGCTCGAAGGCCGGTTGGCGAGCGCGCGAATACCCAATTCCGAAACCCCTGCCGCACTGAGGGAACTCAACAACCTACATTTGTAGTTGGTCGCCTGCCGGTTGTCAACTACACCTGTAGGCATATAGACGGAAAGTTGGCTTTTCAAGTTCCCGTTCGGGCGACTGATTTCAACGATCGTTTTCGCCCTGTGCAGGTGAAAATCGGCACCGGCTCCCCTTGCCGCAGTGGGTGGTGGAGGACTTGCCGAGCGACGATTCACGGGAGATCGTTTCAATCTGTCGAAAATGCGACGTTGGGCCCTAAATGCGGGTCGGTGGGCGGCCGCAGGGCGGTTTTTTCGGTATTTCTCGAAAAACCG
Source organism: Thermoguttaceae bacterium (assembly GCA_029975295.1). Lineage (GTDB taxonomy): Bacteria > Planctomycetota > Planctomycetia > Pirellulales > Thermoguttaceae > JARKPK01. The sequence goes on from JARKPK010000057.1 coordinate 16,796, forward strand.
GCCTTTTTCGGCATGTCCCTAGTTGCATTTTCCGAAAAAGCGTCTTAAATCATCACGTCCACACTAACGGACGGACATTTCGTGTCGCATGCGGCGGGACGGTCCAAGTGAGCCTTTCGAACGCGACTGTTCGCTCCGCACGATTTCCCATTCCTCATTACCTCGCATGGAGGGTGTGCAACCCATGGCTAAAGCATCTGGAGCGAAGAAGGCGCCGAGCAAGACGGAAATCTACGCGGCCATCGCGGAGAAGACCGGAGTGACCAAGAAGCAGGTCGGGGCCGTCCTCGACGCCTTGGTCGAAGAGATCAAGAAGGCGATGAGCAATCGTGGCGCCGGCATCTTCGCGATTCCCGGCTTGGTAAAAATCGAGAAGAAGAAGATCCCCGCCAAGCCGGCCCGCAAGGGCGTGATGGTTCTCGGCCAACTTCGCGACATTCCGGCCAAACCGGCATCGGTCAAGGTTAAGGTTCGGGCCTTGAAGGCGTTGAAAGACATGGTGCAATAGTTCGTCCGGTCTTGCAACCCTTTGAGCCCCGCCAAGCGAATCTGATGAAGGGTAGCGCTGCGCGCCGTCGGGTCACTTAAACGACGGCGCGGCAGCGTTTCCGGCTTTGCTGGTGCGAAATCGCCCGTACTCCCGAGCGACAGACCTGGGTTTCCCTGGTCCATCGGTCGCTATGCCAAGGCTTGTCGTCGCTAAGGCGCGCCATCGGCCGAATTTCTATCTGGCTCGCGCGTTCGGCTGCCCCGGAGCAAGGCCGGGCTGTACGGCACAGTGGCGTCCTGGGTTGCCATTAGGGCCCGGCGGCGGCTCAGCGGCTCGGAACCAACGCGTTCTTGAGCGGTTCGATCCATTGATCTTTTCCAGGGTCGTACGCGCCGAAGCCCGAACAAAACTCCCAGTAAGCGAATCCGATCTTTCGGGCCAGGGCTTCCTCGGCCACGAATTTAGTCCAGCGGGCACGCGATTCCATATCGGCTTCGCTAAACGCGCCGAACTCACCCATAAAGATTGGACGACGGTGCTTCACCGCCCAGGCGATTGCATCGTTCAGTTCGCGGCACACGGCCAACCGTTCGGCCGCAGTGCCTGTCCATTTCGTGCCCCGCCACTTCTGCGCATCGCCGCCGACCCAGGAGGCGCCTTGGTGGGTGAAATGGAACGGGTTGTAGTAGTGGAAGGTGACGATCAAGTTGCGATCGTCTTCGGGAAGAACCAACGACGGCAAATCCTTGATGCTGTTCCAGCCGATCGCCCCGATAACAACCTGCCGCGTGGGATTCGTGCGGCGGACGATCTTCAGAGCGTCGGCCAGCATCGAATTCCACTGATCGGCGCCGAGCTTGTCGTGCGGCTCATTGCACAGTTCAAACGCTAATTCGGCCGGATAGTCTTTGAAGCGAACGGAAATCTGTTCCCAGATCGCAAGAAACCGCTCGCGGTGCGCATCGGGCTGCTTCATCAGTTCGTCGTAGTGATGCACGTTCAGAACGGCAAGCAGATTGCGGTCGAGCGCCTGCCGAACAGCCCATTCCACTCGAGCGAAGAACTTCTCATCGATCTGGCACGGGGCCGTCTGCTGAGCGTGGTTGGACCAGCGGGCCGGAATACGCACTGAATCGAATCCCGCCTTTTTGATCGCCTCGAAATAGTGTTCTTTCAGCACCACTCCCCATTCGCCCTCGCGAGGCGCTTCAAGCGCATTGCCCAGATTGATTCCCCGCCCCATCACCGGAGTCAGCTTTTGGAAGAACGGGCTTTCCAAAACCTCAGTCGGCGGCGATGTCGAGAAGACAACCGCGCGGATATTGTCCACGACGAAGGTATGAGCTTGTTTCGGTCGATCGAGAAGAACCTGAATTGTCTCGATGTTCCCCAAATCGATCGGGCGATTGGGATTGCCGTGCCACATCCCGAAGGGAACGGTGAGCTTAACGCGGCCTTTCGGCGGACACTGAACCGACTCGCAATTGCAGCCGCGCTGGCCGTCGGAACCCGGGTTGTTCAGGCTGAGCAGCACCCGAACCGTTTTCTCCTGAGGATTGTAGATGTCGATTTCGACTGCGTCGAACCCGCGAAGATCCCAGCGACCTTCGATCGGCCGCAGATAAACGCTTGGGTAATCCGCATCAGCCCTGGTGCGGATTTCCAACGCCTTGCCGCCATCGGCGTCGACCAACGTCGCCGCTGCATCCCCGGCGTCCCACTTCACCGCACCGCCGACGTTGAAATCGGCAAGCGTTTTCGGGCCGGGCGATTTCTCGCCCGCAAAGGAAACGCATGCCCCCCCGACAATCGCAGCCACCCAAGCTGAAGCACTGAAAAAACACCGCATCATCGTTGCCTCTCCTCTCCGTCGCCTCGCCGAAAGAAATGCTTCGCATTTGTTCGCCACATGCGGAACCGCGAAGTCGGCTCCAGCCTACTCTAATTGAAATACACAGCCAGCGAAAGTCTCACGCCGTTTGATTGAACCTGCTAGACCTGCGAAAAGAATGTCGGCGACTTCCCGAGGAATCCGCCAACGGCACGCTCCGCCCGCTTGAACCGCGTTACCCCAATCCGCGGTTCCATTTCGAAGCCGATTGCGCCGGGCTGTGGGGCCAACGGCAGCCGCGCCGCCGCAATCAAACCGCCGGCTGGCTTCGTCCGACGCAGAAGATGCCGCGCGGGAAGCGGAAAACGCCGCGCAACCAACCGCAACTACGGGCTCAGCCGCTCAGGTCGAGCAGCGAACCGCTTTCGCCCGTCGCATCTTTGCTTGAGGACGCTTTCGGGTTGGCGGGTGTTTCAGCAGTTGGCTGTTTGGGCGATTGCCAAGGGCGACGGCCGTCGGCATCGCGCTCGGCGGCTTCGTGGTCTTGGCCGTCCGTCTCTCCGATTCCGGCTGCGCTTTCCGCCTTTTGGGCGCTAAAGACGCGAGCTTGCTGACTGCCTGCGGCCTGCTGATTGCGATCGACGTCGGAGCCTTTGGTTTGAGCCAAGGGCGTTCCGGCCAGACCGGCGACCACGGGGTTGGTCGGACCAATGCTCATCGTTTCGCCCTCCGTCGAGCGCGTCTGCGCCGCAGCCGGGGCGAAGATGATCGGCGGCCGCAATCGTCGCCGCGACAACATCTGCCTTCAGGCAGCCTGAGTGTCGCGAAGCGATTCGTCGCCCGCAGCTACGCCCTGGGCGGTCCAGGTTTCGGTCCACGCACATCCGGCCCAAGAAAGCCCAACGCCGAAACCGATCATCAGCGTTTGCTTTCCCGGTTTGAGTTGCTGCCGGTTTCGCAATTCATAAATCAAGATTGGTAGGGTAGAAGAGACCGTGTTGCCGTATTCCTCCAGCGCTTCCGGCACGAGATCGCGTTCCAGCGACAGCTTGTTGCGAAGGTGTTCCAACATGAACGACGTTGCTTGATGGACCAGGTAGTAATCAACCTGGTTGCGCTGCCAACGCGTGTCGGCAAGAATCTTGTCGATCATCGGAGGCACAACGTCGAGGGTGAATTTGACCAACTCCGGCCCATCCATGTAAAGCAGACTGGGCCATCGTTTGCGTTTGCGCGGTTGAAGCAAGTCGGACTTTCGCGAGAGTCCCTCGGTGAGCATCAGGGTGTCCGCGCCGCTGCCGTCGGTGCCAAAGACGAACGAACGGATCGATCGCTCCTCGCTGGCATCGATGATCGTCGCCGCGGCGCCGTCGCCGAAAATGGTTCGCAACGAGCGATCGGTCGGGTCGATGTACTTCGAGTAGGTTTCGGCCGTCACCAAGAGCACGCGTTTGGCCGCCCCCGATTGGATGAGCCCGTCGGCCAGCGAAAGCCCGTAAACAAAGCCGGAACAACCCAAATTGAAGTCGAGGGCTCCGGCCGACTTGCTCAAGCCCAGGCGATCTTGCATCAGGCAAGCGGTTGTCGGCAACAGATAGTCGGGGGACTGAGTGCAAAAGAGCAGGAAGTCGACCGATTTCGGATCAATCGCGTAACGGGCGAAAAGCCGTTGGGCAGCCAAAACGCCCATGTCGGCCGCTGTCTGATCTGGGGCGGCGATGTGACGGGCGCGAATCCCCGTTTTCTGATAGATCAGGGGCATGTCCCAACGCGGATATTCGGCCGCAAGAAAATCGTTGTCTTCGATCTTCTCCGGCAGGTAGATTTCGATCGGTCCGATGGCTGAAAAAGGCATGGATCACTCCGCACGGCGGCGAAAAAGATCAACCTAAGCTATCAGATGCTCTGGTGTTGCGTCAATGGCAACCCCGGCTGGCCAAGTTGGTCGATCCGTTTCGTTCGGATTGAATTCTTTGGCGGAATGCCCATTCTGGCTTCCGGCCGGAGCCAACGGCGACAACACCGTGTGCGAAACCGTTCGCGGAAAGGAACCCCGCCTTGGTGGGCCGTTCGTTCCAGGATAGAATAGCAGTTTGGCAGTCGTTGCGCGGCAAGGCGGAATTGCCCCGGCGGCGGGCCGCAACGTGTCGCTCCATCTGGGGCGAACAGCCTGTTGTCCGGTGGTCTGAGGGCGATTGCCTCAACGGATGGCTAATGGATGGCTGCACGTGTTCGAAGCCTGTTTAGGCGGGCGATCGAACGGCCTGCACCACAGGCGTGATGGTAAGGCCCAAAGGGCCATCGCTCCGATGGGCATGATGGGGTGTGCATCTGAGTTTTTCGGGCCGTTCTTACGCGGCCCTTATTCGAAACGAATCGGGGAGTGAGCGCATGAAGTTTGCCGATTTCATCGCCCGTGAGTCGATTTCGGCGTCATTGAGGGCGATTGACAAGGAAGGAGCCATCCGCGAGATGGTCCAAGCCTTGCTTGACGCCGGCCGCATTGACGCGGCCCAATACGAAAGCATTGTCAAGGCGATCCTCAAACGCGAGGAGTTGGGCAGCACCGGGATCGGTCGCGGGGTGGCCGTCCCGCACACCAAGCACGCGAGCGTCGATCAACTGGTCGGAACGGTGGCCATCAGCAGCGACGGGGTCGATTTCGCCAGCCTGGACGGCGAGATGGTCCACGTGTTCTTTCTGCTGGTTTCGCCGATGGATCGTCCGGGCGACCATTTGCGGGCGTTGGAGAACATCTCGCGTCAATTGCGGAACGACACCTTCTGCCGGTTCCTCAAGAAAGCCAAGAATCCGGCAGAGATTCAGCAGTTGCTCGACGAAGCCGATAACAATCAGTTTGGCTCCTAATTGGCGTAGGGGCGATGAACGAAAAGGCGGACATAAAGGCCACACGGACTGTGACCATCCGCAGTCGGCAGGGTTTACACGCTCGGCCGGCCTCGCTGATCGCGCGATTGAGTCGCAGCTTCGACGCCAAAGTGTACTTGGTGCGAGATCACGATCGCGTTGACGCAACCGACGTGATCCACGTTCTCGCGTTGGGCGTTATGCCCGATCAGGTGTTGCGGCTCGAAGCTATTGGCGCGCAGGCCGAAGAAGCCGCCGACGCCGTTGCGCGGTTGATCACCGAAGAGTTGCCCAAGATTGAAGACTGACGAGTCGTCGGGCTGATGCAAAAACTTCAAGGCATTGCCGTTTCACCGGGCGTCGCCATCGGCGAAGCGCTGGTGATGGACAATGAGGGATTCCGCATCCCGCAGCGTTTTGTTGCGCGCGACGCGGTTGAGAACGAGATCGAACGTCTCGACAAGGCGATTGCCGCCGCAGCCGCCGAGATCGCCCGCAACCGCGACGTGGTCACCAAGGAACTCGGCGAAAAGTACGGGGCGATCTTCGAAGCCCATCTGCAAATGCTGCAAGATCAGCGATTGCGAGCGGACTTGGAAGAGCTGATTCGCGATCGCCATTACTCGCCCGAGTACGCGGTCAGCCGCAAGATGCGGCAGTATGTTCAGGTGTTTCAACGCCTGGAGAGCTCGTATTTGGCCGAACGGGCCAACGATATCGTCGACATTGAGAAACGGCTGCTCCGGCATCTCTTGGGCCATCGGCGCGAGAACATTTCGCAGCTCACTTCGCCCGTGTTGGTGCTGGCGCACAATCTCACGCCCAGCGAAACCGCCAACTTGGATCGGCGGTTCGTTCAAGGTTTTGCCACCGAGCTGGGCGGCCCGGGCAGCCACACGGCGATTGTGGCCGAGGCGTTGGAAATTCCGGCGGTTGTCGGCGCCGGCCCGTTCCTTGCCGAGGTTTCCGGCGGCGATACGGTGATCATCGACGGCGATCGCGGCATCATCATTCTTCAGCCCGACGAAGAGACGCTCGCTCGCTATCGCCACGAATCGAGGGAATTGCAGGCTCAGGCGGCGCGTTTGCAGAGCTTGCGCGATCTTCCGGCAGAAACAGCCGACGGAGCCCGCATAAGTTTATTAGGAAACATCGAGTTTCCTTACGAAGTGGAACACTGCATCGATCGCGGCGCCGATGGGGTCGGGCTCTACCGCACCGAGTTTCTCTATTTGGGAAGCGACTCGGAGCCGAACGAGGAGCATCATTACCAGGCCTATCGGCAAGTGGTCGAGGCGATGAACGGCAAGCCAGTGACCATCCGTACCTTGGACCTGGGCGCCGACAAGATTCCGCACCTTCCCAAGCCGGAAGACGAGAAGAACCCGTTTCTCGGACTACGGAGCATCCGCTTGACGCTGAGGAACCTCCCGTTGTTCCGAACGCAGTTGCGGGCGATTTTGCGCGTCAGCGCGTTGGGCAACGTGCAGGTGATGTTCCCCTTGGTTTCCACCTTGATGGAACTGCGCCAGGCCAAAATGGTGCTGGCCGACGTCATGGAAGACCTCGACGAGAACGATATCGACTATAACCGCTCGCTGCCCGTGGGGATGATGGTCGAAGTGCCGGCGGCGGTGATGATGATCGACCACTTTCTTGAAGAGGTCGATTTCCTCAGCATCGGCACGAACGATCTGATCCAGTACACGCTGGCCGTCGATCGCAGCAATCGCGACGTTGTCGGTTTGTACAATCCGTCCGACCCGGCAGTTTTGAAGCTGCTTTCGATCGCCATCGGAGCTTCGGTCCGCAAAGGGATTCCGATTAGTTTGTGCGGGCAGATGAGCGGATCGATCACCTATATGATGTTGCTTTTGGGGCTGGGGCTGCGCTCGTTCAGTGTTACGCCCAGCGCAATCCCCGAGTTGAAGAACGTGTGCCGTCGTCTGACAATCCCAGACTGTGAAATGGTTGCCCAAAAGGCGATGACGATGGAGAATGCTCGCGATATTACGGCGTATTTGCGCGGGGAATTGAAGAAGCGTGTGCCCGACGCCAGCTTCTGACCATCCTCGCGAGCGAGAAACCGGCCGGCCTTCTCCGAGAACGGCCCGCGACTCGGCATCGCTGTAATCACGACAAAAGGGAGGCCGTTTTTCGGCCGATTTTGGAGACACCAAGGGATGCAGGAGCGGAGTACTCCTTGTCCCGCAAGGCCGTCCGATTCATCGGCCCTGTCTTGGTCGATGCGCAACATCGAGTTCATCTGTTTCTCGAATCCCGGCGGTTGGCTGTTTGGGGTCGTTGCACGATCGATCTGACGGGCAGTGGAAAAGTGCGGGCGGCGCAGGTTGATGGTTCGATATCGAGTGCGTATTCGTTTTGGCAAGCAGGGCGACCTGCGATGGTTGGGGCACCGCGATTTGATGCGGTGTTGTGAGCGTTGGTTTCGCCGCGCCTCACTGCCGATGGCTTTCAGCGAAGGGTTTCATCCGAAACCGAAGATGACCTTCCCTTTGGCCTTGGCGGTGGGCATTGCCGCGGAAAACGAAGTGCTGGAGTTGGAGCTGGCCGAACCGCTGGCCGACACCGAGATTCAACGGCGTTTGCGCTTGTGTGCGCCGCAAGGGTTGGTGATTGGGTCGGTTGAGGCGCCCGTTGCGGGCAAGGCGAAAGTTCGCAGTGTCGAGTACTCCGGCGAAATTCCAAAGCCGCTTGTCGAGGTCTTGCCCCAACGGATTGCTCAGTTCCTGGATACCGATTCGAGCGTGGTGACTCGCGGGCCCGATCGCTCGCCGGTCGATGTGCGAGCGCTGGTCGAATGGTTGCGTCTCGACGGCTGCTGCTTGCAGATGCGACTGGCCGTTGGCGCCAACGCCAGCGCGGGGCCGCGCGAGGTCATGGCCGCGCTGGGCGCTGCTCAGGCCGACGCGGAGGGCGCCGTATGGAGCCGGACGGACGTAATCCTGGAATCGTAGCAATCGCCCCGGACGGTCGGTTTGTGCCGACGAAACGCACTCGCTCCTCTGACCCATGAGAGAAAGCGAGATTATGAAGAAGGAAATGTTGGTCAACGTGGCGCAGCCGGAAGAATGCCGGATCGCCATTGTTGAAGACGGCGTTCTCGAAGAATTGTACGTCGAGCGCACGGGCCAAGACAGCTACGTCGGCAATATCTACAAGGGCGTTGTCGTCAATCTCGAGCCAAGCATTCAGGCGGCCTTTGTCGATTTCGGCGTGGGGCGGAACGGCTTTCTGCACATCAGCGACGTCGAGCCGGAATACTTTCGCCAAGCCGGCTTCGATCCGAAACGCATCGGCGGCGGCTACGATGGTCCGCGCGGCGGCGATGACGAGTTCGACGATGAGCATCACGTGGGCGGCGGGGCAGCGGCCCGTCGCCGGCCGCGCAACGGCGTCCGCCCGCGATTCAAGCCGCCGATTCAAGATGTGTTTCGCCGCGGCGACGAGGTTCTGGTGCAAGTCATCAAGGAGGGCATCGGCACCAAAGGGCCGACGCTTTCCACCTACATCAGCATTCCGGGGCGCTACTTGGTTCTGATGCCGGCGTTGGGGCGCATCGGCGTGTCGCGGAAGATCGAAGACGAGGCCGTCAGGCGGCGGCTGCGCGACATCATGCTCGAATTGAATCCGCCCAAAGGCGTCGGGTTCATTGTCCGCACGGCGGGCGCCGATCGAACAAAACGGGAACTGTCGCGAGACTTGGCCTATTTGCTTCGCCTTTGGAAGGTGATCGTCCGGCGTGTGCGCAAGCTGCCGGCGCCGGTCGACATCTACCAAGAGAGCGACATGATCATTCGCACAATTCGCGACATCTTCAACGGCGACTGCGATGCGATCTATATCGACGAGCCTCAGGCGTTCGAACGCGCGAAGGAATTCCTGCAACTCGTCATGCCGCGCTATGTGCATCACTTGCAGCTCTATTCGGGCAAGGAACCGCTTTTCTACAAGTATCATCTCGACGAGGAAATCGCCCGCATCCACCAGCGAAAGGTCCCATTGCCCTCGGGCGGGTCGATCGTCATCGATCAAACCGAGGCCTTGGTGGCGATCGACGTGAATAGCGGCAGCTTCCGTGCGGATGATTCGGCCGAGGAGACGGCCTACCGGATGAACATGCTTGCCGCCCGCGAAATCGCCCGGCAGATCCGGTTGCGCGATCTGGGAGGGGTGATCGTCAACGACTTCATCGACATGCGGCGAGAAAAGCATCGTCGCGATGTGGAACGGGCGCTGCGAGACGCCGTCAAGCGCGATCGGGCTCGCACGAAGATTCTGCGCACCAGTCCGTTCGGCTTGGTGGAAATGACCCGGCAGCGGGTTCGGCCCAGCCTGAAGAAGAGCGTGTTCACGGACTGCCCGACGTGCAGCGGCACCGGCTGGGTGAAAACGCCCGAAAGCATGGTGCTCGACGTGATTCGCCTGCTCATTCTCGCCTCTCAACGAGAGAACATCAGGCACGTCACTGTCACGGTAGCCGTGCCCGTGGCCGACTTCCTCAACAACCGCAAGCGGCATGAACTCGCCCGCATTGAAGACGAAGGGCGAATGAGCGTCGAGATCGTCGGCGCCGAGCACGTTTCGCCGGAACATCTAGCCGTGGCCTGCAAAGACGCGGACCATCGCGAAGTGCGTTTTCCTTGAGCCGGCTGGCGTGTGACGCATGCCGAACGCAGAAGTTCGTTACGGGCCGATTTCAAGCCACCGGCGGCAATTCATACCCTTTGCGCGGCGTGCGCTCGATGAGCCTGTTCGCCTCATCGTCGGCCACGAATCGCTCGTTCTGCGGATCCCATTGCAGTTTGCGTCCGACTTCGCGGACGATATTGGCCAAATGGCAAACCGACACGGACCGATGCCCGATCTCGACATCGGCATTGGGACGCGATCGCGTTTTGATGCAGTCGAGCCAGTTCTGGAGATGGGGGCGGGCGATCCAGCCGGGGCCCTCCCAAACCTCGGCCTTTTCGGCCGGAGGCGGATTCTTCACGAAATCGGGCGGATTGGTCGTGAACTTGTTGCGATTGATTTCGATCTTGCACTGCTCGCCGGTAAATACAGCCCCACCCATCGGGCCGCGTTCCAGTTCGTAACGCACCTCGACGCCGCTGGCATAGCGCATGCCGACCTTGCCGTTCGGGCCGGCCGTGATCGGCCAAAGTTCGACTGGGCCCGTTTCCGAAGCGCCCAGGGCCCATTGCACCTGATCGCATCCGTGCGCGCCCCAGTTGGTCATCTCTCCACCAGAGTAATCTCGCCAAGCCATCCAGCCGAATTGCAGCGCATTATTGAAGGGTTTGGCCGATGTTTGTCCTTGCCAGGCATCCCAATCATCGCCCTCCGGCACCGGTTCTTCCGGCAAGCCGACGTAGCGTTTCGGGCCCGGATAGCAGACGCCCTGCACCAGTTTGACTCGGCCGATTTCGCCCGATCGAACCAGCTCGCAGGCGAAGCGGTTCAATTCCATGCTTCGCTGCTGGGAGCCCACTTGAAACACTCTCTTTGCGCGGCGCACGTGCCGAACCAACGTGCGCCCCTCGGCGATCGTCAGTGTCAGCGGCTTTTCGGCGTAAACGTCCAGACCTGCCAGAACCGCGTGAATCGCCACAAGCGTTCGGGCATGGTCGGGCGTTGCGATGATTGCAGCGTCCAGTTTTTCCCGATCGAGCAGCGATCGGTAGTCTTGATACGTGCGCCATTGCTGCTTCTTCTCTTGGAGCGTTTCCGCCATTCGGCGGACATAGCAGTCGCTGATGGCAACGATGCGGCCGGCCGGCGGGAGGTGATCGATCAATTGCCTCGCCCGTCCTCCGGTTCCAATCACGCCAATCACAATCTGTTCGCTCGGCGGCGGCAGCTCGGCCAGCCCGAGAACGCGTGAAGGAACAACCGCGGGAATCGTTGCCGCCGCTGCTCCGATACGAAGAGTCTGGGCGACGAATCGACGTCGCGTGCTTCGGTGTGTTGGGGTCATGCCTTGGATTCCTTTGAGAGGCTGGAAGAACTAGCGTGCCGGCTGTGGAACACCTATTCGGCCAAGAATGGCCAGTCGCGGCAAGACAGCATGGTGAAAGATCCCAAGCGCAAAGCCGGATGTGCCCGAAGGGCGGACCTGGGCTCCATCATCGGTCAGAGCGGCTGAACAGGCAATAGACCGTTCTTTGTCCCGGTGAAGTTCCGCGCGTGCCAAGGATTGATTGCACCGGCCCGAGGCCGCTTGTGCTTGGACAAAATGCCGATCGGGCCGCCGATCATCGGCCCGCATTGCGGGCGTTCCCCAACGATCCGTGAAAAGAAGGCCTCGCCTGGGCGCGTTCGGCCGATAAAGGGTGCGATCAGGGCGGCGGATTGGGCCGGCCCGGCAGGATTGGAGCGGTTGCGCAAATAAATCCGCCGCCCCAAGGCGGTAGCAGCCCGACTAGCCCCGAGTGAAGCTTCTCGCTTGTAAGTTCGCCCCGGTGTATTTACAATCTTAAGAGTCGGATGGTTTTGGTGTGCCGGAGGGGGGCGGGCCTTTTCGCCAGCGTTGCCGGGCATCGTTCTCGTCAAGGAACAACCTACGTGGCCCTCTCGGAAATCGACCGCTCGTTGCTCGATCGGTGTTTGAATCGCAAGCCTCGGGCTTGGGAGGATTTCGTCGACCGTTTCATGGGCTTGGTGGTCCATGTGGTCAATCACACCGCCCAAGCCCGCAGTATGCGGCTCTCGCCCGAGGATCGCGACGACCTGATTGCCGAAGTCTTTCTTGAAGTGCTGCGGAACGATTTCGCCCTTTTGCGAAATTTTCGTGGCCAAAGCAGCCTGGCAACCTATCTTACGGTGGTTGCCCGGCGGATCGTGGTTCGCGAACTGCTTGCTGGAAAATCGCCGCTGCGTCTTACCGACGCCGCCGAACATGCCGGTGCTGCGGCCGATCCTCAGCCCTCGGTCGAAACTCGTCTGGCCAATCACGATGAAGTGCAGCGGTTGCTCGATGGGCTTCAGGGAATCGAGGCCGATGTCGTGCGGCTCTACCACCTCGAAGGCAAGAGCTACCGGGAGATTGGGGCGGCAGTCGGCTTGCCCGAAAACAGCATCGGACCGATTCTAAGCCGTGCCCGCGGCAGAATGCGCCGCGCAGGCATTGGCCAAGCCGCCGGCTGACGTTTTCGTCCGATGCTGTCACGCCCGTTGACAGTTTTGTTGCGGGTTGGGGCGTTCTGCCTGGCCAACGCTCGTTGGGCCAAGAATCCGCCGAGCCGCGTCTGCTATTGCCGTTCAACGCATGCGCCCGAGCTGCGTTTCAGCAATCGCAAACGCGATCTACTGCCCGCTGCCGGGCGGGCCGATGCCGTGAAAGTCTGCCAAGTGCCAAAGGGAGTTGATCGTCACAATCCGCACGGAGTCGCGGCTGCAACGAACGAGGTTGATTCCTCCGTTCTCCTGGACGATTTTTCGGTAATCGGCAAGGGGCGTGCGCAAATGATGGGCCAGAAAGCAGCGGTTCACCATGTTGTGTGCGACAACAACAATCATCTTTCCCTGATGATCATCGGCCAAGTGACGCAACGCGGGCACAACGCGCCGCTCGACATCGGCCAGACTCTCACCGCCCAAATAGGGAACATGGACGGGATCGGCAACAAAACTGCGGTATTGCTCGGGCCAGCTCTGTTCGACTTCGTCCCAGGTCAGGCCTTCCCATTGCCCGCAATCAATCTCGCGCAATTCCTCCACAACGCGGATTGTTTTGCAGTGCGTCTGCGCAATACGCTCGGCTGTTTGCCGAGCGCGCAACAGAGGGCTTGCAAACACCTCGCAAATCGGCATTCTTGCAAGAAAGTCCGCTAATCGCTCGGCTTGGCGAAGCCCTGTGGCCGAAAGCGGCGGATCGCTCCGGGCGCCCTGCAATCGCGGCGGCACGGCATCGTTGTTCGGCGTGGCGCCGTGGCGGATAAGCACGATCCAACAGTATTCGTTAGCAGTTGGGGAAATCATCGCAAGCAACTCGGCTCCCGCTACACAAGTTGGCAGAAAGACATCTTTGATCCTCAGGCGTCAATGTTCAACGCTGGGCTCGACGCCGTTGGACGAGCGAGATTTCGCCATTCGACCGGGCGGCGCACGCTTCTTCGCGGCTTCAGCGTTGAGACTTCCGACCGAGGGCCAATCGCGCGGCAACGCGCACGGCCTCAATCATGCTTCCGGTTTCCGCTTGACGTTGCCAAGCAATGTCGAACGCCGTTCCATGGGCGACACTCGTGCGGATAATCGGAAGCCCGAGCGTGACGTTGACAGCTCGATGCATTCCCAAGAGCTTCAGTGCAATATGGCCTTGATCGTGGTACATCGCCACTACGGCGTCGTAGGCTCCGTCGCGGGCGCGCACCATGAGGGTGTCTACCGGGAGCGGGCCGAAGACGTTCAGCCCCTCGCCTTTGGCTCGCTCGACGGCGGGACGGATGATCCGCAGCTCTTCGTCGCCAAACAGTCCTCCCTCGCCCCCATGCGGATTCAGCGCCGCGACGGCAATCCGCGGGCGAGCCTCCATCAACTGGCTCATGAATCGATCGGCGAGACGCGTTTTGGCGATGATCGCCTCGGCAGTCAACTCATCAAACACCCGCCGCAAGGCCGTGTGCAGCGTAACGTGGACCACGGCCAAGCCTGCCGGCGAGGCCCAGTCATCGCCGGGCCCCAGGTAGAGCATCATCGCAAAGTCGTCCACGCTGCACAGGCTGGCCAGCAGCTCGGTATGGCCGGGAAAGCAGTGACCGGCCATTCGAAGCGCCTCTTTGTGCAAGGGCGCCGTAACGATCGCCTCGACGCGATTCTCAAGAGCGAGCCCGGCCGCCGCAACCACGGCCTGATAGGCCGCCTCGCCGCTTCGGGCGTCGAGTACGCCCGGCGGAACGGCAAGCAGGTTGTCGTCGCCGCACGGCAGGCAAGCGATGCAGTCTGGGGCGGGACGGGCGTCTTCGGGCCGCTCGACCTCGACAACTGCGGTGTCGAGTTGCCAGAGCGCGACCGCCCGCCGGAGCACTTCCGGATGCCCAATCACCAACGGGCGGCAGATTTCGTGGACAACCGTCTCGGCCCAAGCGCCCACGATGATCTCCGGACCGATTCCGGCGGGATCGCCTAAGGTTATGGCCAACAACGGCTTGCGACTGATCTCCTTCACCAAAGGCGTCTCCCGTTCCGGGGGTCCTCCCGCGGTTAGCATGGCTCCGGTGAAACGCGCGGCGCCAATTTCGGACGAAAACAACGCGGGTGTCGAGTGAACCGACAACCGCATTATGGTCGGATAATGTCTCTCTTGGAAGGCGACCCCTTGCCGCGATGGTAAGCCTCCGAGCCCAAACATCGATCCGATCGTTTGTTCCATCGAGCCGCAGCCGTTGCGCGGCCATGATCGAGCGGTTTTCTGCACAATCCGCACGGGTCGCAAAGATTCTCCGATTGCCAGTGCCCTTACTCGCGCCAAACGCTTCGCACATCTCGGCCTCGGCAAGGCGTTCCTCCAACTTTCACCTTTCGGGTGGTTTCTCTACAATTATCGGGGGTGTTCGTGCCCGAAAATGGTTAGAGGCGCCGTGGTCTTCGGTCGAGAGGATTCGTGTTTGCGTTGGCCGAAGCGTTCGGCTCGTCCGACGACCGGCAGCGGGTGGGAACGCCACGCTATCGCTCGGCTGCTGTTTCGCCTTTGGCGTCGGTTTTCGAACTCATCGGTTGGTCTTCGTTGGACTTAAAGCAATGACGATCGATACCGCTGACGCAATCAAGCATGCCGCGCCGGCTGACCAACCGCAGAGCGTCCACCAATTGACTGCGCGGCTTTTTGCCGCCTATCGGGTTGATGGCGGTTCGGTGCGGCTGGCGGGCTGCACTCTCGACGATCGCCTGTTCGTTCGCTGCGACTTCAACAACGAGTCTCCTCCCCGCTCTCTCTTCCTCGACGACCAATTGCAGCCGGTTCGACCTGAGTTGGTTGGCGAACTGGGGATGGAACATTTGGTCGCATTGGCGTCGCCGCCGAAACGATGCCGCGAGGATTTAGACCGAATACAAGCCGCTTTGCGCGACCGGACCGGATCGGGCGAAACGACCGCCGTCGGCATGCCGCTTGTAACCGCGGTTTGGGCGAAGTTCGCCGAAGGGCGGCTCCGGTTCGACATCGGGGAACAGGCGGCCGAACTCGTATTTGCCGGCTGGGCACGCAGTCTTAAGCCGCCGGCATGGATTTGTCCGGTCAGCGGCCGAGCAACATTTCACTTGGCCGCCACCGACGATGGAAGGATCGTCGCGGCCGAAGCGATCGCCCGTTGCGAGGTTACCGGGCGAAGCGTCACCGCCGCAGATCTGACAACCTGTGCCGCTACCGGGAAGAACGTGCTGCCCGAATTGACGGTCGTTTGCCCGGTGAGCGAACAACAGGTTCTCGCCACCAGCCTGGTTGTCTGTTCGTCCTGCAATCAGGCAGTCGCACCGTTGGCCTTGAGCGATGGGCGATGCACGGCGTGCAGAAGCCTGGCCTCGGTTGGTCCGGATGATCCTCGGATGGCGAGGATTCTTTCCGAGCATCCCGAATGGGAGCGATGGCGACGTTGGCGGCTCGCGGAGACGACCGCCATGTACATTCTCACCTGCTCCCGCTGGTTCCGATGCCTGCTTCTCGTCGTAGATCGCCAAACGCTTGAGCTGAAGCATTTGGCGGTTGGCAATCGAATCTTCGGCGGTTGGGAGCCGTTGCCTGCTGATCAATGGCCGTTGGTGATCAGCGAATGATTCTCAATCAGCTTGCTTCGCGCAGCTTGCTTCTTGCGTGACGCAACCATAACCGGCGAGAACGGTCAATTGGCAGGCTCTTCTTCCACGTAAGGGTTGCGAATACGCAACGGGCGGACCGCTGCGCGTTCCGCTTCGAACTGCTCGTCGGCCGAGAATCCGTTGCGCACCACTCGCGGGGAAGGAGCCGTTTGCGTAGCGCGAACAGCGGGAAGATCGGGATAGGGGCTGCCGCCGTAACTGCGAGGCGTCACATGACTGTAGTAAACGGGCGGATTTGCCGCGAAGTAGGGGATCGATTCGCGGGCGTAAAGGCTGCCGGAACCAAACCAACCCGTGGGCGCCAAAACATACACAACCTCAGCGCCGGTCGCCGCGGTGACGGAGAGCATTCCCCCAACGAAAATTCCCAACGACAGAGAACGGAAGACGGTGCCCATAGTCTTGCTCCTCGAAGAAGTTGTACTTGCACGCGTGAACCATCTACAAAACGGCCGACAACAGCAACAGGAAGAACCTCGGCCGATGGATAACGCCGATCGCGGATGTGCGGCTTTCTCGCCTGTTGCCCGCAACCGCCCATTCCGCCTGGCGCACCGATGCTTTCCCGATTGCGCAACTCTGTCGGGCAATCTTCCCGGCCTTGGCGGACACGGACGCGACTGCCCCAAACATAGTAACCTGCCGCCGGAGCGAAGTCGAGGAACGCGACGAAACGGAAATGGCTGCGAAATACGGCAGCTATTTCGTTCAATTCCGCGCGCAGAATAGCAACGGCATGGGTGTCGGCACAACCGTTCCGCACTGCGCCGGGACGACCACCGACGCCAAAAAGAATTCGCCGAGAAGCCGTTGACCGCACAAAACGCGTCGATCGCCGATGGGGCTTTATTCAGCCGGCTTGGCGCCCGTTGAGTCGGGCGCTGCTGGTTGGTCGAAGCGAGCAGTCTTGCCAGTCGCTCGACTGCGTTTGCCCGCTGCCGAGGGTTTCTTGGCTGCCTTGCTTGATCGACCCTTGCGCGTCGCCGCGGTCTTCTTTGTGGTCTTGGAGCGGGAGGCTGCCGATTTCTTCGTCGCCGAACGCCGGGAACGGCTCGATTTGGCCGACGCCCGTTTCGGCGCGCGTGCCGGGCCCTTTTCGGCGCGGGCCTTGAGCGTTTCCAGGGCCTGTTGGAAGTCGAGTTCTTCCGGGTCGGCCCCGCGCGGCAGCGAGGCGTTTGTCTCGCCATCGGTCACATAAGGGCCATAGCGGCCGGCCATGAGCCGCACCGGCTGGCCGGTTACCGGCGAGGCGGCAAAGGTCTTCAGTGGTTCGCGGCTGCCGCGCCGTCCCCGCCCTCCCTTCGGCTGAGCAAGCAACGCCACGGCCTGTTCCACTGAAACGTCGAGAGGCGAAATCTGCTCGGGAAGCGAACGGGTTTCCGAGCCGCACTTGATGTACGGGCCGAACCGTCCGTTGGCGGCCACGATCATCTCACCGCTTTCCGGATGCGGTCCGACGTCGCGAGGCAGCGAAAGCAATTGCAGCGCAACCTCGATGGTGATCTCTTCCGGCTTCATGCCCCGCAACAGTGACGCGCTTTGCGGCTTTTCGTCACCCTCCGCACCACCCCGTTGAACGTAGGGGCCGAAGCGCCCCGATTTGACGAAGATCGGCTTGCCCGTCTTAGGGCAATAGCCCAACGGCTGTTCGGCGGCTTGCGTCCGATCGAGCAGCTCCAAGGCTGCCGAAACCGTGATTTCGTCGGGCGGCGTTGCGTCGGGCAGCGAGGCGCGGCGCGATCCTTGTTCGAGGTACGGACCGAATCGCCCGACGCGAACAACGATTTCCTCCTGCCCTTCCGGCCGACCGATGACGATGCGGCTGACGTCTCGAGCGTCGATTTCGCCGATCTTTGCGGCCACTTGGTCGCGAAGCCCGGGCCGGGCGTTTCCAAAATAGAACTCGCGCAAATAGTCCAAATGGTTCAGTTCGCCACGGCTGATCGCATCGAGTTCGTCTTCCATCTCGGCCGTGAATTGGTAATCAACCAAGTGCGGCAAATGCGACTCGAGCAGTTGGCAAACGGCAAACGCGGTCCAGGTGGGCACAAGGCTGTTGGTCCGTTTGTGCTTGAAAACGTACTGCCGCGCCAGAATGGTGTCGATAATCGAGGCGTAGGTGCTGGGCCGCCCAATGCCCATCTCTTCCAATGCCCGGGTCAACGACGCCTCGCTATAGCGATTCGGCGGCTGGGTTGTGTGCCCCTTCGGTTCGAGTCGTTGCCAGTGCAACGATTCGCCCGGCTGAACCGGCGGCAGAACAACCTCGCGCTCGGCCAGATTCGCTTCGGGATCGTCGGCCCCCTCCACGTATGCCCGCAGGTAACCGGCGAACTCGATCGTTTTGCCCGATACTTGGAAGACGGCGTCGTCCGCCTCCACAGTGATCGTGATGCGGTGCGCCCGCGAGTCGCTCATCTGGCTGGCGATCGTGCGTTTCCAGATGAGATCGTATAGGCGGAACTGATCGTAACTGAGTTCGCCGCGGAGCGACTCGGGAAAGTCGAACGGGTGGCCGGCCGGCCGAATGGCCTCGTGAGCCTCTTGCGCGTTCTTCACCTTGGTTTGGTAGATGCGCGGCTGCGGCGAAAGGTATTCTTTGCCGTATTGGCTGGCCACCAAGTCGCGCGCGGCTTGCACGGCGACAGCCGCCAGGTTCGTCGAATCCGTTCGCATGTAGGTGATATGCCCGTTTTCATACAGGCTTTGGGCCACCTGCATGGTGTGCCGCGCGGTGAAGCCGAACTTGCGATTCGCCTCTTGCTGCAAGGTGCTGGTGGTAAAGGGCGGGTAGGGGCGCGTGGTGTAGGGCTTGTCGTCGATCTCGACGACGCGAGGAACCGCCTTCAAGAGTCGCTCGGCAAGCTGCTCGGCCGCTGGTTGATCGAGATGCAGAAGCGTTTGGTCCTTCAACGCGCCGGTCGCCGCGTCGAAGTCGCGGCTGGCGGGAACGCGCCGCGACGCCACCGAGACCAACTGCGCCTCAAGTCTTCCTCCGGAATTGGTTGTCAGCTCTGCGGCAAGATCCCAGTATGCTGCCGAGCGGAAGGCCATTCGTTGACGCTCGCGCTCGACAATCAACCGCACCGCCACGCTTTGCACTCGTCCTGCCGAAAGGCGGGGGCGAATTTTGCGCCACAGCAACGGCGAAACGTCGTAACCGAAAAGCCGATCAACGATGCGGCGCGTCTCTTGCGCGCGAACCAGGTTCTCGTCAATCTCGCGCGGCTGACGGAGCGCTTCGTGAATCGCTTCGGCCGTGATCTCGTGAAACACCAAACGACGAATCGGCACCTTCGGCTGGAGCACCTCGCAAAGGTGCCAACTGATGGCCTCGCCCTCGCGGTCTTCATCGGTCGCCAGGTAGAGATCTGTGGCCGACTTGAGCAAGGCCCGCAGTTTTCGAACCTGGGCCGCCTTCTCTTTGGGAACGATGTAAACCGGCGCGAAATCAGAATCGACGTTCACGCCAAGATAAGCCCAAGGCTCCTTCTTCAACTCGGCCGGCACTTCCTTTGCCCCCTCGGGCAAATCGCGGATGTGGCCAATGCTAGCTTCCACCGTGAACCCCCGCCCCAGAAAGCGGCTGATGGTCCGCGCCTTGGCGGGCGATTCGACGATGACCAGTGAAGTCCCAGTCGCTTGAGGTTTCTTGGCCATGGGCAGCAGGGGCGAAGCGGAAACGATCGAACTGCCGCATCACCCACCGGTTTCAAACGGTCCCCGAGCAATTCGGGAAAAGGTCGGCAAACACCAACGTCGGCCGTCCTAACCATTCCGAACAGAAGGCTAAGGCGATTCGATCAGCGTGAAGCAAAACGGAATTAGGACAAACGGGTGGTTGTCGCACAGATTCGGCCAGTCGTCAACCGGAGTTCTGCGTCGCTTTCGAAGGAAGCAGCTGGCTCGGCGCCCTGTCGTGGGTCGTTCCGGCGACACAGGGAGCGACGAACCTGCCGTGCCGAACATCTCCGGCGGCATCACGAATCCTGAGCAGCAACTGCTGCACGCAACCATCTATCTAACAATATGTTATGGGCGGCACATGTAGGAGCAACCGGCGTTCCCGCCCCCTCGGCGTCCAATCGAAGAATTTAGACGCCGAGTTCCTCAGAAGGCGATGGCGGAGCCCTACGAAAGCCATTTGCCATTTGCGCTGCGGCTTTGGATGCGAAGTGGCATTGCAATTGGCGCAAATCCCTTTAGAATTGCCGAATTACGGTTTTCAACCGCTGCCAGACCGGCGATCGTACCGCGTCGCGGTGATTGCCATTTACCCAGTCCGTTGGGTTCAGAGGTTATCGCCGGGTTCGTTCATCGCCCCGCAACAAGGGTGGGCAACGTCCCCGGCGATGACGGGGCGGCAGCGGACAGACGTCGATAATCCGCGTGCCGAGCACGAGCGAGGACGATTCGACAAAGGCGACCTAACGACTGTCCGTTTCACCTGGCCGGAGTTCCTCGCCGGGAACAGGCTGTTTCGTCCAGGTCAGTTACCGGGTTTTCTCACAGTTATGCGCTAGGGAAGGTGATTGTCTCATGGCTAGCCCGTTTGCTGTTTTCCGACGCAACCGCAAGGCGATGATCGTCGCGCTGACCGTGATGGTCATGTTCGGCTTCATTTTCATTCCCATGTTGATGGATGCCATGGGCACCCGGCAGGGAACCGACCCGGTCATCGTCTCAACGGCTCGCTACGGCAATCTGACCCAGTCTCAGATCAATCAATTAGTGCATCGCCACGCCCGACTTGTGGCATTCGTGCGCGAGTTAGGCACGGCCGTCATGCAGGCTCAGGGCCGAGGCGAGGAAGCGAACAAGCTGCTGTTTCACTTGCGGGCCGACGAATCGAATCCCGTGCCCGACGTGGTGCGTCTTTGGAGCTTGGCTCGATACGCGCAAGAGATCGGAATGAGCGTCGATAACGCGGCGATCAACGACTACCTCGTGCAGCTTACCGAAAAGCGAGTGAAGCCGTTTGTGCTTGACGACATCCTCAAGCGATACTCGATGCGCGAATCCGAATTGTTCGAGCTGCTGCGAGAGTCGCTGTTGTCGATGGGATTGGTCGATGCCATCGTGCCTTCCGTGGCGATCACAACCCCTGGCCAGCGGTGGGACTATTTCCAGCGGATTCGTCGGCAGGCGAAGATCGAGCTTGTCCCCATTCCGGTGAAGAACTACGTGGGACAGGTGGCGGAACCAAACGAAGCGGAACTCAAGCAGTTCTTCGAAGAGCACAAGAAACAGCCTTGGCCGCCGGCGTCGCCGACCCCGGGATTCTTCCAGCCGGCCAAGGTTCGCTTGCGGTATATCAAAGCCGATTTGGAGGAAATCGCCGAGAAGCATGTCACCGAAGCGGAAGTGCTAGCGCAATACGAACAGGATAAAGAACGCTACGATCGGCAGAATCGCCCTCGAATCGACTTGGGGGCTCCAGATGAACCAAAAACTTCGCCGACCTCGCCTTCGGCCCCGACGGGCGGTTCGGCAACGCCGGCGCCGGCCGACTCGCCAGCGACTGGTCCCAGCGCTGCAGCCCCCTCGGACAGCGATCCGCCGGCAAAGCCGCCGGTTTCGGGCGAGCCCTCCGCCGCCGAAAAGCAGAACGGCGAGGCGAAGCCGGCCACGGAATCGCGTGAAATGAAAGAACCGGACGCTGCGTCGAAAAATAACGGCGATGCTGCCGCGGCCGCCGGCGATGCGATGCCCGCTGCGAAGGACAACGAGCCGGGCAAGAGCGAATCGACTTCCGAAACGCCTAGCACCCCCGGTGAAAAACTGAGTTCGGCCCCTGCGACGGAAGAGTCTTCGTTCAGTCGGACGCAAGCCCCGGTTCGCTTCGCGAGCCTGGCGGACGAACCGGCCGCCGGCGGCTCTGAGAAGGCTGACGGCAATGAATCCCCGAAACCGAGTGGCCCGTCGGCTGATGGGGGGCCGAAAGAACCGAAAACAGAAGACAACGCGAAGAAGCCCGGCGAGTCCGGCGTCGAACCCGGCAAGGAGCAACCTTCGGAGAGCCCGAAGCCCGAGAATGGTACGCCTGCGGGCGGCACGAATGCCATGAATGGTGACGAGCCGAAGCCGGCGGCCTCAGGTTCGGACCAGCCGGCCGAGCCGAAAACCAGCGTGCCCGAGACAACGGTTCCGCCGACCGGCCCAACCGACGAAATCAAGCAACAGATTCGCCGCGAGTTGGCCACTCGCAAGATCGATGAGCTTTTTCAGCAGGTTGTTCGTCGGCTGACGCAATACCGCGAGCGAAGGATCACCGAGCAAGGGAAAGTCGATCCGCCGGACTTTGAAGCGTGGGCCAAAGAGAACAACTTGGTTCAGATCAATACGGACTTGCTGCCCGAATGGGAACTCCGAAAGCTCGAACTGGCCGACGCGCTAGCGGAATCGGGCGGTTCGTTTTTCGAGACGGTGTTCGGCCAACGGCTCTTCGTGCCAACCCGCGGCTTCGACCTTCGGGGAAGCCAGTTCATTTGGTGGCCGACCGAAGAAGCCAAGCCCTACACGCCCAAATGGGAAGATGACGGT
The DNA here is from genome assembly GCA_029975295.1 of Thermoguttaceae bacterium. GTDB lineage: Bacteria > Planctomycetota > Planctomycetia > Pirellulales > Thermoguttaceae > JARKPK01. The sequence goes on from JARKPK010000057.1 coordinate 39,361, forward strand.
GTGCGGAAGACCGTGCTCGACGCCTGGAAGCTCGTCAAGGCGCGCGATCTGGCGAAGCAGGCTGCCGACAAATTGGCGGCCGAGGCCCGTAAGGCCGGCAAACCGTTGAAGGAGGTCTTTGCGGGCCGAGCGGATGTCGAGGTGCTCGATCCGCCCGAGTTCACTTGGATGACCGCCGGAAGCGTGGCCCCCCTGCTCTCTGCGGGCAGATTGGAAGTGAGCGCGGTTGGCGGCGTCGAGTGGCCGGGCAACGAGTTCATGCGCACCACATTCGACTTGTCGCCGGGCGAATCGTCCGTGGCGATGAACCAGCCGCGCACTTTCGCTTATGTGATCCGCGTAGTTGATTTCACGCCTTCGGACAACGTCCTCTGGGAGTCGTTCACGACGCTCGAGTATCGGCACTACGCCCAGATCGCCGCCAACGACATGCAGGCCAAGCTTTTCGGGTGGTTCGCCCAGATTCAAGACGCCATCGGCCTGAAATGGGAACGCGACTACCAAGACAGCCCGCAGGAATAGATAGACTGTCGGGCGGCGTCCGCGAGCAGACCCTAAACGCAACAAGCCCGCTGTTTGTCGGTCACGGTTTCCGCTGCGGCCGCTCCAGTGGGCTTGAGTCGCTTCAACATTCCCAACGCCTGCTTCCGCAGGCGAACGGCAAACGCGCTCAGGATGAACAATCGCGAGACGAAGCCCGCTCGCGATTGTCCTTGCGCTCTACGCGAGAGTTGCCGCAGTTGGCGGGGCTATTCTGTCCTGTCGAGGGGCTGGGCCTATTTGGTGAGCGCGCGGAACCGTTGCTCAATCGACAGCGTAGGAATCCGCCGGAATCTCAGTCGCCTTGAAGGCGATCGCTCGGATGCGGGGGCTTCGACGGCGGAACGAACTTGGGGGCGGTGGCTTCGCTCGATTCATCCACCAAGTCGTCAGCGGCCGACCGACTGCTTGAATTCGATGAATACGAACTGGAAGATTGTTCCACCCCGCTCAAAGCACCAGTGAACTCCTCTTGAATCCCGCGCACACTGCGGCGGAACTCCGTGAGCTGCTTGCCGATTTTCCGAGCAACCTCGGGAAGCCGTTCGCCGAACAGCAAAATGGCGAGAATGCCGACGATCAGCATCTCTTGAGCACCCATGCTGTCAATCAGCGAGAACAGGCTAAACATCGTCGTCCACCTCGTCAAACGCGCGGCCGAAAACGCCCACTGACGGGACTACCCGCCGCGGGCCTCGTGCTCCGATTCAGAAGGCTTTGGTTCGGCCGCCTTTCGTTCCTCGGGCGGTTCCTCACCGCCTTGTTCGCCCCGGATCCCCTTTTTGAACTCGATCACTCCCCGGCCAACCGACCTCATCACTCCGGGCAATCGATGGCCGAATAGCAAGAGCATCACCAGAGCAAAGACCAACAGTTCCGGAAAACCGATAGGACCGAATTGGCTGAAAGGCGTTGTCATAGCAGCCTCGGGCACGCTGCCGCTCGGTGAACACGGCTCGCCAAATCAGCCCGCCAACGGCATCAGACGCCGACAGCCCGAGGAAAGGTCTCAGTCGATCCAACCACGACAGACGCCGAGCCGGCCCTCAACGGGCTCGCAGCGACTGCCGCTTTGGTCAGTTCGTCTTGCTGCCCGCGTCCTCAACCTGCTTCGTCTCGGTGGCAGACTTGGAGCCGTCTTCGAGTCCCTTCTTGAACTCGTTCATCCCTTGCCCCAGTGATCGCATCACGCTCGGCAAGCGATTGCCGAAAAGCAACAAGACCACTAGGCCGACGATCAGGGCAGTCGTCGGAGTCAACATCGCGAAGAGGGAAAGCATGGAAACACTCTCGCCGTAAGGTGGGAAAAACGCACGCCCGGGCAATCGCGACTGACATGCCGGGGCTGCGCAGTTTAAGCCTCGGTGGCGATCCGCCCTACTAACTTCTATTGTAATGGAACCAGTTGGCCTGTCAAACCGGTTGCATCAGAGCAACGGGCTCAATTGCCGTCACGGTGGGAGAAGCAGGCCACCCGGGCGCAAGCTCGACATTGAGCCGAAAACCGGCGGTTTTTCGTCGGCGAAACCGCGCATTTCCGCCCGACAATCGGTGCGTTTCCGAATAACCGCTTTCCGGCAACGCATTTGCAGCTGCAACGGCCCTTTGGCCGATTGTCTTTGGTCTCAGACCGCTTGGGACAGTGCATAGACAGCTTATCGCGATCAGTTTGCCGCTTCGTTTGGCACGACCGTAGCCGCTGCCGATCTGGTTGTCTTCCGCTGTGACAAACGATCACGCGTCGTCGGCCCAGTCGGCCGGTCGAACGCCGCCTTCGGCCCGCAAAAGGCGCCACGCCCCCTTCTGTGGGCCGTGCGTTTGTTTTTCTAGGGTCATTCGCACAAAGAATGTTTTCTTCCGATCGCCTTCACCAAAGGTCACGGCAAAGAGCGGATAGGCCGCCAAATGGTCACCGCTTGGGCCGAATCCCTCGCAACCCAAGTATCGGACTTCGGCGTCGCGGCCCAACGCCAGCAACGCTCGAACGAGGCGATCTTTCACGTAGGCGTCAAGTTCGCGCCGCCATTGCGGCCCGGCGCGATAGAACTCCCATACAACCTCGTCGCGCACCAATCCCGGGCGGTATTGAGGGGCGAGCGTAAGGGCATGCGCCTTGTGCGGCGATTGATCCGCCAAGTAGGCGAACCATTGGCGGCCGAACTGGCCACACTCGGCGGCAAGGCAATGCCGATAGACGGTTCGTTCGGCGACCGCCGCCGACACAACAAACGCGCCGACCACGCAACCGAAGACCGCCGCGGTCCGCCCGACCCGCCCGGGACTCCGTTTGATCCCAAGCCACGCAACTGCCCCAAGAAGAACCGCCAGCGCGGGAATCAACCACAAGGCCGGATGCAGCAAGGCCGCCGGTGAAATCAACGCAAGAATTGTTGAGACTACCGCAGCGATGCTGACCGATCGATATTCGGGCGGCAGGTCGGCCCCTTCGGTCAGCGCAGGGCGCATCGCCGGTCGAACAGCGGCAGTCGGCGTCGCTGCGGGCGGGTGCGAATCGGACGATCGCTTCGAAGTTGAATCTCGCTGCATTCTCTTGCGATTGCTTTTCGGGGGCCTTTCCGGCCTTTGCCCGGCCGGCGATCACTTCCGTTCGGCGGCCGGGGCCGGCGCCTCGCCGGCCACAGACCGCAACTGCCGTCGCAACTGCCGAACCGAGTCTTGAACCGCCAGCGGCAGCTTCGACCGCAACAGCGGCGCACCGCGGAACCACTCATGGGGCTCGGCGAACAAGAACCGCTGCTCAACAAAAAGCGCTCCGGCAGGCTCCGCCAATGGAATCACCTTGCAGTACGCGCCGGCGGTCGTGTATCTCCGCCGCGGAGCGGGTTCGCCCGATTCAGGGATGGACTGCCAAAAATTTGGAAACTTGTCATCTTCATTGAACCGCGAATCGATCACAGCGGCAATAACCACCGCATTCGGTTCCCACGCAGTCATCACCCGATACGTCGCTCCGACGCGCACCCGGTCGAACAGAACGCCTTGTTGATAGGTGAACTGCTCCCGCAGCCGATTGCCAACAGCCGGAACGATCGAATAGCGCCGCAAATCGTCGGCAGAAATCATGGCGGCCGAAGGCTTCTTGTCCGACCGCGCCCATTGAACGAGCGGCACGGCCTGCCGCTCGTCGAAGAACTGGTTCAGTGAGCCGTAGGCGACAAACCAAACATCCACTCGCCGCAGCGGGTCGCCTCCGGGGTTCTCTAAATCCTCGATCTTCATGGCAAACGGGGCGACAATCGCGTTGCGAACCATGTCTTCATACGGCCGATTGCCGGGCAGTTCGGCAATGACCCGTCGCTGGTCGGCCGGGGCGGCGTCTTCGGGCATGGTCGGCTTGGGAAGAGCGACCTTTCTGGCGCCATCGGCCGAAACGGCGATTCCATCCTCGATCAACGCAGCGAAAACCACGTTGCCCGATTGTTCCGGGGCATTTGCCGAGGCAGACGCGGCAATGAGAGACGCAACGATCCAAAGTATTGGCATAGATCACTCGCACCATCGGTTTCGTGTGAACCACCGCCCGAACGGTTGCATTGCCTTTCAGACGATGCAGCAGCCGCACGAATAGTCCCCAACGCCGCCGGTCACCGTGGCTTGCCAGTCGCCCCGGGGGCCATCCCCGTTTCAACACGCCCGGTTTCCGGATAGACTGCGCCTCGTTCAGTCGCCGGAGGCGGTTGACCGTGCGATACTGTTCTTCGCGGCAAAACCGAAGTTCATCGTAGCCCGACAATCGCTTGCCGACCAGCCTTCGCGCGGTACGAAGGCTGCCGCGCCAGCCGCGAAGAGAAGCACGGTCGCCCGACCGTTCGACCTGTCAACCGGCATAGCCTGCGAGGCGTTGTGCCCTTGCACGAGCCCGGCGGCGCAGAGTAAGGTTCACGGCGGACGACGCGGCCCTTCACCCCCGGAAGCGGCCCGGTTTCGGGCAGGTTGGAGGATGCCGGCCGGCTATTGCCCTTCGACGATGCGGACAAGCCGGGCGACATAGACGCGAACACCCTCAAGATCGGGATTGAGCCCCAGCGCCCGCCGAAAACTTTCGAGAGCCGACGGATGATTCTCTAGTTTCATATACGCTTGGCCCATCAGCGAGGCTGCCGGAAAATGGTAGGGATTCAGTTCGAGCGCCTGATGGCAGTTGCGCACGGCCTCGTCGTATTTCTCCAAATGGTAACTGGCGACACCCCATTGATGCCAAACCTCCGGCAAGTCGGCGGCCTGCGACGCCAACTCCGAAGCAAGCTGAGCGGCAGCCCGATAATGCTGGGCGGCGTTCAGGCGAACCAATGCCGCCAACTGCCGGCGTTGGTCGTTGGTTCCCAACCGGTTCCAAACCCGGCGGATCGCGTCGTCGGCCAGCGATCGCACGGTGCGATCGTCGTCGATCAGCGCCCGTCCGAGGGCATGGTTCGATTCGTAATCGCCGACGAACCCCAAGGCGAGCACGGCCGCGCGACGGACCTCAACCAACGGGTGGGTCGATAGCCGTTGCAGAGTCCCTTGCGTGTACACCTGCGACACGGAGGCCGCAAAACCATCGGCGCTTTTGTCGAGCAGGTAGCTGGCACTGAACTCCAGAAGCCGAGGATACCGCAATCTGTTTTCGGCCACAGCTCTTGCTCCCAATGATGCCTTGGAACAACCGGAACAGCGAACCGTCGCGCCCGGCCGCAACGCCGTCGAGCCCGAATATTGCTGAGAAGAGTCGCTGGGCAGCGATCGGCCTTGTTCTTTCCATTGTAACCATCAAAGCGCAAGCCGATCAAACGGTTTTTCCGGCCGTCAGAGAGGCCGGCACAAGCCCTGATCCGCAAAGATGACGGCCGACAACACGGCAAGACGGCCCATTTTCGGGCAGAGCGCGGCTGGGTGGTGTTGCGTCGGTTGCGGGATTGGCCCATCGATCATTCGCGATCCATCAGTCCCCCGGTCCACCCGAAACCGCCGCCTATGGCGATGGGCTCGGCGGAGTGAGTCCCGCGACCACATTCACGTTCCGGAGGCTTCGTGCCCGTCCGGTACGGGGATCGACCACCTCGGCCCAAAGGCGATAGCGGCCCGGCGTCTCGGGCGCAGTGAACTCGAAGGGAAGTATCTCGCGTCCCAGGCCGGCCACCCGCACCGCTTTGGCAGCGATCTGAACCGGTTCGCCGCCTTGCTTGGCGCACTTCAGCCGAATATCGCCGCTGAACTCTTCTTCGCGATCGTTGATGACGAACACCCGAGTTGACTGTTTGCTTCCAGCGGGAATCTCCTCCGCCCAGAAATCGAGCATCAGGCCCAACGGATTGAACGCTTCGCGCACGTACTCGGCGAAGTTCGGCTCGAAGGTCAATTTCTCAACATCGAGGAAGTGGTCGCTGGTGGCTCCGCCTTCGGGACGGGGTTTGTCGCCCGGCCGCGAGTACCCCAGCCCGCAAAAATGCAGCACGCCGGCCACCTCGCGATGGCACCGCCAGAACTCCGTTTTGGCTGCTAAGTAGCGGGCGAACAACTCGCGCCGCTGTTCGGCCGTGGAATTGGGGCCCAACAGGTTCTCGTAAATCTTGTCGGTCAGGCAGGTGGGGTTGCCCTGCCGATCGAGCCACAGCCACGCATATTCATTGATGATGATCGGAACTTCGATCGCCTGTTGCCGCTTGTGCAGGAACGGTCTGCCGGAAACCTTCGGCATTTCGCTCAGGCGGAAGAACTCCTTCCCCTGCCAACCGCGAATGAACAGGTAGGGATGCGACTCGACGCAATCCTCCTCGCATTGCGGCTCCGACCAGCCGTTTTCCCACGGCCGGCGCGAAAGGTCGAGGCGCCGCACCGCTTGAATCGCCTTGCCCGTCTCGTCGGTGAAGCTCTCGTTTTGCGCATCCCAAATCACCACGCACGGATGGTTCCATCGCTCGCGCATCCAATCGCGGTACTGCGGGATGATCTTTTCGGCCGAGGGGTTCTCGGGCGCCTTGCTCAGCAACCAAATGGGGAACTCGTCTTGAATGAGGAACCCAACCTCGTCGGCGATGTCGTACCAATCCTCCGGCGGGAATCCGATGCAATAGCGGATCGAGTTCCAATGCATCGTCTTGAATTGCTCATGCAATCGGCGGACCCATTCGGTGCGCCAAGGGCGGTCGCCTCGGTCGGCATCTTCGAAAAAGCGATAGATGCACACGTTCGTTCCGCGCATCAGATAGGGCCGGCCATTGAGCACTGCCCGTTTGCTCTGACGATCGAATCGGAACGAACGCATGCCAAAGCGCAGCCGCACGGCATCGAAGGCCCGGGCCGCAGCGTTCTCGTCAGCGCTCAGCGAGGTCAGTCGCAACTCGTACAAAAACGGGTCTTCCGGCGACCAGTGCCGGCAATCGGCGATCGGCACGCGAAAATCCACGACCGTTTCGCCGCCCGCGGGCAATTCGACGACAGGGGATTTCGCTTCGCCGCTTTGCTTGCCGGTGCGGGCCTCGCGAAGGTCGGCCGCCAGTCGAAAGCGGGTTTTCTCCGAACCGCCGACCACCTCGACGACCAGCCGGGCCGTTGACGATTCCAGCTCGGGCACAACCTGTACGTTGCGGATCATCGGCGCTCCGGTGAGGATCAATTCCACCGTGTCGTAGATGCCGGGAATGAACAGATACTTCTCGAAATCCCAGCCGGTGGGAATCTCCGGCGGCAGCAGTTCGCGATGAGCGCCGACGCGCACGACAAGTTCGTTGGCCTGCCCGTCGCCTTTCAAGAACGGCCTAACGTCGATGTATGCCGGCGTGAAGCACGGCAGATGCTCGGCCACCAGGCGGCCATTGAGAAACACCTTTGCCCCGTAACGCACTTTGTGCAGCTTCAGGATTGCGTTGGGCGGCAGCGGGCCGTCGATGGTGAACGTGCGGCGATACCAGAAGGCGTCGCGTTGGGCGCTCTTCTTGCCGACCTCGTCGAACGCCGGCTGGGCCATGTCGATCAGTCCCGGCACGGGCACGGTGCGATCGAACGTGTCGGGCATTCGGTCGAGCCCGCCCTGGCCGACATGCCACGAGCCGTTGAGCACGATGCTCCGCCGCGGAGGCTCGGGCCGGGTCGAAGCGAAGGTCGCTTGGCGCCACTGGCCCGTCGCGGCAGCCAGCAGAAGCCCAAGGACGACGAACAAGGTGCTGCCGTTGCGCATACTTCACCTCGCTGATGCTTTCAGGAAGGGGAAACGCCGGCGTCGCAGCGATTGCCGGGCAAAAAGCGCACAACCCGAGCGATCCCCACGACGGAGGCTTGGCGTTTACCAATCGGCGCGAAATCCGATTGGCGCGCGAAAACGCCGGCCCGCAATCGGGCCCGGAGTCTTCGAGCCTAATCGGTTACCTTGCCGGTGGCCGCCCATTCGACCCCGCGGGCGATCAACTTGGCTACATTCGGATCGGCCATCACTTTGCCGTCATGTCCGAAGGCGTTGTGGACCACTCGCCCCTGGCCGTAGGTCTTCACGAAGAACAGCGGCTCGGTCTTCTTGCTCCAATCGGAATCAGCCTCGACGAGGACTTCGATCGGCTCGTCTCCCTGGAGCTTGGCATAGAGTTCGTCGTCGATCTTGAAGTTGGAAAGTCCCTTGGTGATCGGGTGATCGGTGTTGACCACCTTGGCCTCGAACACCGAACGCGGCCCATGGCCCGACTTGCCCATCACCCACTTTCGGCCGCACAGCTTGCCGAATTCTTCCCAGTCGGCGAAGGAGGCACTGGCCAAGTGCTGTACGACGAAGCCTTTGCCCGAGCGAACGAACTTCAGAAGGTTCTCTTTGCCCTGATCGGTCAATTTGGGCGAGTTCTTCGTGGCGTAAACCGTGAAAAGAATGACATCGTAGGGTTCGATCGCCGCCGCGGAGTCGAGGATTTGCAAGTCCTCGCAGACCTTCACGTTGAACTTGCCGGCTTTGACCAGCACCTCGCGGGTCGATTCCGATATCTCGCGCCAGTTGTGCGCCCCCACGTCGTCGCCGGTGATCAACAGCACCTTGATCTTCGCCGGCGGCGCGTCGGCTGCCCAGGCCGCACCGAGGCTCATGCTGAAACCAACGACCATCGTCAACAACAAGCCAACCAGTCGCTTCATCGCTGTTTCCTTCTCAAAGGCGGGACGGAAGACTGAGTATTCACACGCAACTCAATCGGGAAGAAATCGCATCTCAGGCTTTAGTCAGTCGCTCGACGCGAGCGGCCGGCCCGGGGCGGGATTCGCGCCCGACGTACAGCCGGACGCGACCGTTGCGACTATCATAACCGCCCGGGGGGCGATGTCAACGCAGTTGCCGTTTCGCGGCCGAGCCGGCGAGCATAGAATGAGGGCGGCCCGGCCCCGCAGCGATCCGCTCTCGGCAAGTGGCTTCCCTTGAACACCCCGCCGCCGAAGACGTCGGCAACCCGATCGTTGCGTGTGTTTCCACCAACCCGCGACCCGGGCATCGAAGATGAGCGACATTGCCCGGAAAGGTCGTTGCATGAAAGCCATCGCCATAAGGACAGCCTGCGGACTCGCATTCCTGGCGGCAGTCTTGCTTTGTGTTGCCGGACTTTCGGCAGGAGAACCGCCGGAATTCTCGTGGCGGCCTGCCCCGGCCTCTCTGCCGGAACCAGTTGGCGCTGTTGTCCACGTTTGCAACACCGACGAGTTGTTTCGCGCGGTGGCCACGTCGCCGCCGAAGGCCACGATTCTGATTGCCGACGGCGTGTACTCGATGCCGCGGTGTTTGGTGGTGCGCACCGATGGGCTGGTGTTGCGCAGCCGGTCACAGGATCGCTCGCGCGTCGTTCTCGATGGCAAAGAGCATCAACTGGGCGAGCTTCTCGCCCTGACTGCGTGCCGCGACGTAACCATTGCCGATCTGACGGTCCGCAACGTGCGATGGAACGGCATCAAGATCAACTCGGAAACAAACGTGCAGAATGTGCTCATTCGCAACTGCGTCATCCACAACATCTGGCAACGGGGCGTCAAAGGGGTGAAGGTGCCGCCGGAGAACCGCGACACGGTTCGGCCCACCGGCTGCCGAATCGAGCACTGCCTGTTTTACAACGACCGCCCGAAACAGTTGGCCGACGATCCGGCCGACACGGCGGAGAACTTCGACGGCAACTACCTCGGCGGCATCGATGTGATGTACGCGCGCGATTGGGTGATCGCGGACAACATTTTTTGGAACATTCGCGGGCGAACGGGCACGGCGCGGGGTGCGGTTTTTCTTTGGTTCGAGGCGGAGAACTGCGTCGTCGAGCGGAACATCATCGTCGATTGCGACAGCGGCATCTGCTTCGGCAACGCCCATCGGCCAGCGGATGTGCCGATTCATGCCGTGCGCTGCGTCGCCCGGCACAACTTTTTGGCCCGCGTGCCCGAGAACGGGATACTCGCCTTTCACACGCGCGATTGCCGGATCGAGCACAACACGGTCCATGATCCGGCAAGCAAACTCGGTCGGCTGATCCGGGCGGGCGGGGAGAACGACGGGTTGCACGTGGTCGGAAACCTGCTCGACGGCCCCCGACCGGCGATCGAAAGCACCAGCAAAATGCGTTTCGAGAAGAACGCCGTGGGCAAGTTCACGCATCTGTTCGTTGACGCTGCACGCGGCGACTTGCGGCTGCGCGAGCCGCTGCCGGGCGATCCCGGCGCACAGATGCCGACGGCCTCCGGCAGTAGGCAGCGCGAATAGCGCGGCCGAATCTCCCGGCGTCAATCCCGCGGTTCAGTTGTTCCCGTTTCTGACCGTCGCCGCGCCGCCTCGGTCCGACGCGGCCCCTCGTCGCCCGCAGCGACCAGCTGACTGCCGCCGGTGAATCTCTTGTCGATAAGAGAAGAAAGACGTTCGTATATTGCGCACCGCTCACGAATGGCCGCGGCGCACTGTGCAATCTCTCAAACGCGCGATCTGCTTCATCATTCGCTAACGCGGAGGGCCTAACCTTGGACCGTTTCGCAACCACGGTCCCCTTCCAGCGGCGGGATGCAATGGACCAACGCAAGCAACTGATCGAGGCGTTCAACTCCCTGTGTTTGGATTTGGCGGGCGCTGATCTGAGCGATTCCGAATATCCGATCCAAATGGTCAATCGATTGATCACGTTGGCCGCGGAAATGCGGGCCAGCGATGTGCATCTTCAACCTTCGAGCCTCGGGTTGGAGCTGCGATTGCGCATTGACGGCGTGTTGCACTGTTGCGGCTTCATTCCTCCGTCAAATGCCCAACGCGTCATGGCCCGGTTGAAGGTCATGGCCGACTTGGTTCATTACCGACACGATCTTCCGCAAGAGGGCCGAATCATCTTCGCCGATCGCAATCAAGAGATGCGAATCAGCGTGCTGCCCACGCTGCACGGCGAAAAGATCGTGCTTCGGTTCCTTTCCGGCCCGGGGCATTTTCGGTCGATCGATGAACTCGGGTATCCGCCCGACGTGGCTGAGAGCTTGCGCGGCTTGTTGCAAGAGACGATGGGAGCGATCGTCGTTACCGGACCTGCCGGTTCGGGAAAATCGAGCTGCTTGTACGCCTGCCTGAGGGAGTTGACCCTCGGTTCCGATGGAATTCGCCGAAGCATTGCTTCGCTGGAAGACCCCATCGAGGTTGCCGTTGACGGCGTAGCGCAGACGGAAGTGAATCCGAGCGTCGGACTGGATTTGGCGTCCGGTTTGCGATATCTGCTTCGGCAGGATCCAGAAATCATCATGATGGGTGAAATCCGTGATCGGGAAACGGCCGACGCCGTCCTGCAAGCCTCGCTTACCGGCCACTTGCTGTTGACAACGTTCCACGCAGGCAGCGCCTCAGAAGCGATTAGCCGTTTGTTGGAAATGGATCTGGAACCGTACTTGATCCGCAGCAGCCTCCGGGCTGTGCTTTCGCAACGACTGGTGCGGCGACTATGCACGTGCGCCCGGCCGTCTGACGACCCGAGCGAAGCCTGCGGACTTCCCGTCGAGGAGTTCTTTTTGCCCACCGGTTGCGAGAAGTGCGCGGGCACCGGATTTGCCGGCCGGCTGGCGTTGGTGGAGCTACTGACGATCGATTCCAGCGAGGTTGGCCGGGCTATTCTGGCAAAGAGCGACTCGCGCACGCTCGAAGGCAAAGCCGTCGAATCAGGAATGATCCCCCGCTTGCAACGCGGAATCGACGCAGTTCTCCGCGGCCAAACTTGTCCGGCGGAGATTCGCCGCGCGTTCGGATTTCTGAGCGATGATCGCTTCTTGCCAGCCGGGCAAAGTGATCTCCGTTTCGACGCCGGCCCCAGCCTCCTGCCCGCCGACTTCACTTCAGCAGACCCTGCGGAGAACCCTGAGCCCGGGGACAGGGCCGCAATGGACGAACGGGCCATTTCTCGGGTTGCGGAAGAATGCGTTTCCCAAGGCAACGGCAACGATCGGCAGACTCGTCCATCGCTCAGCGGGGAGCTGACACTCGCCGCCGAGGGCGGCAGCGACGCCGCCGCGGCGGACGATACTTCGCGGTGACCGAGGAATGATCCGCCGATCGAAAGCCGAAGACCGCCCTACTCCGTTCCGCGAATCACGCCCAAGGGGATGCCCTCGCTGCGCAGGTCGGATACCACGCGCACGAGAAGCCGATCGGCGTGCCGATTGCACTCGACAAAGTCGGGCGGGCGATAGAAGTAGGTTAGCGCCACCACGAACCCGTCGGGACTGACGGCTGAGATCGTCGCGATCGGCTCCTGCGGCCGACCATTCACATCCAGGCCGATCGGGCCGGCCAGTTCCGGATCGGCACATGCGGCTCGCACGATTTCCAATGCTCGGGCAAGTTGTTCACCAGTGACGGTTCGGCTGAGAAGAACTTCGAACACTCGACGAATGGCCGGACGCCGACTGATATTCTCGACTGGGCCATTGACCAAGTTCGCGTTCGGGATGGTTACCAAATTGCCGGCCAGGGTCCGCAGTTTCGTCGAGCGAAAACCGATCTCTTCAACAACGCCGTCGAAGCCCAGGCAGGCAATGCGTTCTCCAACCAAGAATGGGCGATCGAAGATGATCGTCATCGAGCCGAAAAGATTTTTCAGCGAGTCTTGAGCCGCCAACGATACGGCAATGCCGGCGATGCCCAAGCCGGCCAGCCATGCGCCGATGTCGCGTTCAAAAACGACGTCGAGGACGAAAAGAAGCACCAGGGCGGCAAGAATGACCTGGAGCGTCTTGCGGGCCAAAGGCAGCCATTGCCGGTCCAGCGATGAACCATCGGACTGCGCACCACGGCGAAGCGCAACTTCAGCCACTCCAATCAGGTTGAAGAAAAGCCATGCCGCGGTCAGCGTGCCCAGCAAGGCCAGCGACTTATTGCTCAACCAACGCCAAGTGGGGTCGAGCGTCAGCAGCCCCGCCCCGATCGCCAAACCCACCGTGAGAAACAGCAGGGCCGTTGGACCGGCGATCGATCCGACCGCGGCCGAGCGAACGGTTTCGCCGTCGCGTCTCAGGTATTGGGCTGCGCGCCGAAGCCCCACCGCCGAAAGCCGTCCGACAACCAGCCCGCTCGCCACTGCAATCAAGAAGCCGAGCCAAACGGAAGGCTCGTTGCGGCGGACAACAGAGTCGCCAAGCTCATGCAACCATTCGCCCACGGTCCGATTGGGCGGCAAATCTGCCCCGACCGGGACGGGCGAATGCTCGTTCGACTTGACTTCGGCAGCGGTTGGGCTGTTGTTCGGAGCAGGACCGTCTGCCGTGGCGAAGGGAATCGGCAGCGGCGAACGCTGCCCGGGGTGTTGCCGCTCTTCCATCGCGGCCTTGTCCGCGCCGGCCTGGGCCGCTTCCGCGCCCGACGCGCGCCCAACGGCGCCCGGGGCAACAGCCGTCGCAACGGCCAACCCCAGCAATGATGCAAGCACGAATAGGAACGATTTGGTCTGACGCATGTCGTCGACCATCTCCGGTACTTCGGCAATGCGGCCGTTTCGCCCAACACAACGGTCGGCACTACTCGATCACGCCAAAGCGATGCACGGTGGTATGGCGATAGACCTGTCCGGGGCGCAACACAGTCGTCGGATAGTCGGGCTTGTTGGGCGAGTCGGGATAGTGCTGCGTTTCCAAACAGAAGCCGAAGTGTTTCTTGTAGTCCACTCCACCGCCGCTGACCGAACCGTGGAGAAAGTTGCCCGAGTAGAATTGCACGGCCGGTTGCGTAGTGTGGATTTCCATGGTCCGACCACTCTTCGGCTCGACAACGCGCGCGCACAGACCAAGCCCCTCCGGCTTCTCGCGCGTGAGAACATAGCAGTGATCGTAACCGCCCTCGACTTGGGCGATGCGGGCGCCGATCTTGGTCGGCTGATTGAAATCCATCGGGGTGTCGGCCACCAGCTTGGGCTCTCCCAGGGGGATTAGCGTTTCATCGACCGGCAAGTAGCGATCTGCCTGAATCATCAGTTCATGGCCGAGCACGTCGCCATTGCCGGCGCCGGCCAGGTTCCAGTAGGCGTGGTTCGTCAGGTTGAGCACGGTGGGCTTGTCCGTTTCGGCCGTGTAGTCCATTCGCAGCTCATTGTCGTCGGTCAAAGAGTAAACCACGGTCACGGTGAGGTTGCCGGGGTATCCCTCTTCGCCGTCGGGGCTGACGCGGCGGAACGTGATCGACGCCGAATCGGCTTTTTCGGCCGCCTCCGCCTTCCAAACGTGTTTGTCGAAACCGCGTTTTCCGCCGTGAAGGTGGTTCGGCCCGTCGTTGGTCGCCAAGGCATATTCCTTGCCGTCAAGGGAGAACTTTCCACCGGCGATGCGATTGGCGAATCGGCCCACAATACAGCCGAAGTAAGGATGCCCTTTGAGATAGTCGTCCAAGCTGTCGCGGTGCAACGTGATGTTGGCCGCCATGCCGGTGCGATCGGGCGTTTCGACTGCCGTGAGGATTCCGCCGTAGTCGATCGCTCGGACTGTCATTCCCTTGGCATTCCGCAAAGTGAATTCGGTCACCTCGGTCCCGTCTTCCAGTTTGCCGAAGGTTTTCTTGCTGATCCGCTGCATGGGCTGTTCCTTGTTCGAATCGGCCGACTGCCGGCCCGAGGGTGACGCTCCATCCGGCCGACCGGTCTTCGGCTGCGACGGGCCGCAACCGGCGAGCCAGCAGGTTACCGTTGCCAGAACACACGTCGCCCAGAACCATCGTGAAGCCATCGTTTCGTCCTCTCGCTCGTGAATCCCTAAGAACCGTCCGCGGCGAACTCAGCAGAAATGAGGCCGCACGGCCGGAGAAGCGGCATTGAACATCCCGCCGCGCGACCGACGCTTGGCTGCAGCGGTTATCGTATTCGGCGGCGAAGCGGGCCGCAATCCGGGGCCACGTTGGCTTGGCCGGAAACAATCGCCTCCGCTTCGTCGCCGCCGCGCTCGAAGCCCGCCGTGAGCCACAGGGGGCCTTGGAAGGCTTCCGAAATCGCGGAACCGACCGAACCGATCATCCCACGACAACCCAGTATTGGCTGCGCGACCGTTTCGCCCGTTATCCTCTGTCGTCGCCGATCCCGACAGAGCAAGACTATCAAGACTATTCAGCGTCGGAGAGGCGGACGATGCCTTTGACGAGGCCGTCACGATAACCGGCGGCCATCTCGAATCCCTCTTGCATGGTGCGCCAGCCGAAGTGATGAGTGATCATGGCGTCGGGCCGAATATGACCATCAGAAACCAAACGAATGGCCGGAGCGACGCATCCTTTCTGCCTTCGCACGCTCCGAAAGGCAAGCTCCTTGGTGCGCATCAGATGAATGTCGAAAGGCGTCTCCACCTGCGGCGGAATGCCCACAAGCATCAATGTTCCGCCCGGTGTCAGCAACTGCTGAGCGTGGTTGATTGTCGTCGGATCACCGCTGCATTCGAACACCAAATCGAGTCCCCAAGGCTCGTTCTCGGCAATGCCGTGAATGGCCGCAGGGTCGCCCGCGTTCCCAATCCAATCGGCCCCGAACTGCCGCGCCAAAGCCAATCGCTCGTCAAGAAGATCGGTTACGTAAACCGTGCAGGGGGCGGCCGCCTTCGCGCAAAGCAAGACGCTCAATCCAATCGGGCCGGCTCCGAAAATGGCGATCCGCGCCGCGGGATAGACCTGGGCCAACCGCACGGCGTACAGGCCAATCGAAAGCGGCTCAATCAAGGCGGCAGCGTCGAGGCTCATCGACGCAGGAATCGGCAGACAATTGCCCGCCGGCAAGACGCGAAACTCGGCCGCCGCCCCAGGCGCTTGACCAGGCGAACCCATGAATTGAATGTGTCGGCAGGTGTTCACTCGCCCAACGCGGCACTGATCGCATTGATGACAGCTTATCGCCGGGTCGATCGCCACCCGGTCGCCGGGGCGCACATTGGCCGCCTCCGCGCCGACTTCCATCACCGTTCCGGAGCATTCGTGGCCCAGCGAGGCCGGATAGGCGAGCCGTTGACGCCCGATTCCCCCATCGACGAAATAATGGACATCGCTGCCGCAAATCCCCAGCCGGTCGATTCGAACAAGCACATCGGTCGATCGTTGGAGATTCGGCTTAGGCTCCTCGGCGACTTCGATCGTCCGCGGGCCGGTGAAGTACGCAACCTTCATATTCGTTTTTTTTACAGAGGACGGAGTACAGAACGGGTTCTGGGAAGGTTTGATTCGCTTCATACGTTTGCAACGTTCGCTGCGGCCGGTTTGCAAAGGCCGAAACGATCAGGCGGCATCGTCCCTGAAGCCATCAATCGGCCGGAAGGATCGAATCGGCCGGCTTGCGGCGCGCTGCGCCCGGACTGTTTCGTTCGGACGCACCGGGCGCAACCCTGGCGGGCGGCCGCTCGGGCGACGTTTGAGGAGCGTCAACCGCCGGCGGGAGCGAAGGGCTGTCGCTAGTGGCCGGTTCGGCAGGCAGCACGCCCTCGATCGCCGCCTGGCCGTAGAGCGGCAGGTGCCGATAATACACCTCCAAGGTGCATAGGCAAAGCGCGGTCATGTAAATCCGTCCCGCATAGTCGGCGAATCCACCCTCGATGCCGTTGCCGCGGGGAGTCCAACTGCCGGCGGCATGGCCCTTAATCTCTTGGCTCGAGACGAGCACGTCGCGCATTTTGTCGTTCCACGCACGCCACGAGCCGCCGCCGAAGTGGTGCATTACTTGAGTGGCATAGTACCAATAGTAAACGTTCGGCCGCTTCTCGCTAGGCAGATGTTGCCGCACCATCAGATCGACGCCGGCCTTCAGTCCCTTATGATCGCGCGACCAGCCGAGATATTGCCGACACAACAACGCCTCGGCTGTCATGGCGATGGTCGTCGATCGTCCGGGTTGATAATCATAAACGCCCAGATTCTGTTCGCGGGCCACGCTGTCGAGGAACAGCGACGCGCGTTCAAAAACTTGGTCGGGCACATGCAAGCCGGCCATTTGCCCGCTCTTCAACGCCATCAATTGCCATCCAACCACGCTCACATCGCCGGGTTCGCCCGGTTCGTAGCGCCATCCTCCCGCCGAGTGCTGGGCGGCCACAATGAAATTCAGGGCGCGTTGGGCCGGTTCGAAAAGCTGCTTGTCTTGCGTCAGGGCATAGGCTTCGCATAAGACGATCGCCGCCATCCCATGAGCGTACATCCGTCCATCGCCTTCGCCGCGGAGGTCGCCGTTTTCAAGCTGTTGCGCACAAAGGGCGTTGAGCCCCTTGAGAACTTCCTGTTGATAGTCGCCCTGAAGATGCGTTTGTCCGGCGCCCAAAAAGGGAAGCAGGGCCAAGGCCGTGCCGGCCACGTTGGTGCTAAAACCGCCCTGATGCGTGCATGTTTCATCGCAGTCGGCGGTCCGAAAGTGCTGGAGGCTCCAACTCCCGTCGGGTCGCTGATGGCGCGCCAGGAACTTTAGCCCCCGCGCCACCGCCGCCTCTGTGGCGGAAGTGCCGCCCGAACTGCGGACCATCTGCGCCCGCAACGCAGGATCGCGCCCGAGAAACATTCGGCCTGCCGGCGCGGGTTGATCGGCCGTCGAAAACTTCTTCGCGCGCTCGGGCATCAGACCGACCGGGTTGAAGTCCGTCAACGGCGGATCAACCGGCGCAACATCGGGATCGATCTTCGCAATGCCCATCGCGTCGAGCGATGTCTCAAAATCAATCGCCCCCGGTTCATCGAACTCGAACGCCTTTTCATCCAAATTGATCTTTCCCTGTTCCCCTTCGTAATCTTGCGGAGAGATTGCCGTCGATAAGATGATGCCGCGATTCTGCGGTTCCTCCATCATCCAAAGCCCCAGCAAAATGATCGCAACGGCATGAAAGATGAGGCTCACCAGCCACGCCGGCAAATCGCGCAGAAAACGGCGCGTTGCACCGACGAACCCTTCCTGCTGCCGCAATTGGGCCATCCGTGCACGCGCACTGCGATGCACCAGCGCCGCCGGAACGCGACGGCGCCCCGCGGAACCGCCTGCCCGCCCAGGCGCTCCGGCGAACGGCGCGTCGGTCCGTCGTTGGCGAGTCGGCTCGGTCGGCGCCGAAGGCGGTGGATTCGCCGCTGTCGTCGGGCGCTGCGCACCTCCTTGCCTTGCCGCAGTCTGCACAGCGGCCGTCGGCGGCGCAGAACGTACGGGGGCTTCTGGCGGGCGTTGGTCCTTCGACTTTTGCGAACCGATCCGCGGCGCAACCGAGCTCGATGCGGGCGTTGGCGGCGGACTCGGCGATGAGCTTGCCGACGGAGGCTGAACGGCGCCCGTTGCCAAGGCCGAACCGCCTGCCGCGGGTTTCGGGGGGGGCGACGGAGCCGGAGAAACGGCCGACTGGCGATAATCGTGCAGCAATCGTTCGGCATGACGCTGCTGCTCTTCGGTCAGTTCCACGCTGGCGCCGCAACGCCAACAGTCGGCCGTCATCAGCCAAAGCCTGATCGACATCGGCGCGCCGCAATCGGGGCAGGCGCAGGCCAAAACCCCGCCATCGAGCCAGATTTCCGCAATCCGGGTTTTGCCGCCCCTCTGCCGTGCGGAACCTTCGCCGGAGGGCGACGGCTGGAGAGGCCTGGTTGATGAATCGCTTGCGCGGCTCGTTGTCATGGTCTGCCTCGCAGGCCCGGCATCACGCGCCTGGTTTGTCGATCACTGCCGATCGAGTCCCCTCACGGCATTCATTATACAGATATTCGGACCTTCCGCACGAGTCCATTGTATCCGAAGGATGCAAGTCCCCGTCGGCCGCTTGAGTCCCTCCCACCCGTTAGCAACGGAGCGGCGGCTGCGAAACGCCATCGTCGCCCCCTTCTGCGACGCAACCGATCGGCATTACACCCGTTCGGACGGGGCACGCCGCGAATCGGCGTCAGAAGTCGGCCCCCCCAACAGAAACCGATGATTGGCGTCGCCGCTGTGAGAATTCGACTGGATTCTGCATCCCTAACATTCCACGAACGAAGTCCGCCCATCGGGTCGTTCGACAGCGCAATCGACCAATGTGCGCCCTCACACCAGCCTGCCAACCGACCGGCTCTCACTCTTGCCGGCGGAGAGAAATCTTGTCGGCCGGTCTCGTTGCATTTCGTATTGGGAGAACAATACAATGGGCCGGATGAACGAATCGATCACTTCTCTGATTGCCTCGCTGGAATCGAATATTAATCGCGTCGTCCTCGGCAAATCCGAGGTCGTGCGTTTGGTCGTAACCGCTTTGTTGGCGGGCGAGCATGTGCTGATCGAAGACGTGCCGGGAGTCGGCAAGACGCTGATCGGCAAATCGCTGGCCCGCAGCGTCGCCGGGCAATTCGGGCGCATACAATTCACGCCCGATCTGTTGCCGGGCGACATCACCGGCAGCAGCGTCTATCGCAGCGCAAGCGGCGAGTTCACCTTCGTGCCGGGGCCGGTGTTCGCCAATATCGTGCTGGCCGACGAAATCAACCGGGCCACTCCGCGCACGCAAAGCGCGCTGCTCGAAGCGATGAGCGAGCGGCAGGTTTCAGCGGACGGCCAAACGTTTCCACTGCCGCGGCCGTTTCTGGTGATTGCCACCCAGAACCCGGTGGAGTTCGAGGGAACGTACCCCCTGCCGGAAAGCCAGCTCGATCGGTTTCTTTTTCGCTTGAGCGTCGGATATCCGGACCGAGACGCGGAACGGTTGGTTCTCGAAACTCACCGCGAGGGCGAACCGGTGGATCGGCTGCCGGCAGTCATCGATTGCGAACAAGTGGCTCAGCTTCAAGACGCGGCGCGCGAAGTCGCCGTCGATGCCTCGATCAGCGAGTATATTCTCGACATCGCCGCGGCAACGCGGGCGTGCGTTGACCTAAGCGTGGGGGTCAGTACTCGGGGCTCTTTGGCGCTGTACCGCGCCGCGCAGGCGAGAGCACTCGTCGAAGGCCGCGATTTCGTCGTGCCCGACGATGTGAAATCGCTCGCCGTGGCCGTGCTTGCCCACCGTGTGATCCCCAAAGGGTACGTTCACGGCGGGCAGCGATCAGCCGTCGAGTCGCTCATCGAGCGCTTGGTTGACGATATCCCCGCACCGGTTTAGCCGAATCACGAACGGACCCGAAGCACTGCTCCGGTGTCGGCGCTGGTGGCCATCGAGGTGTATCGGGCCAAATAGCCTCGCTGATACCGCGGCGGCGGCGCTTTCCAATTCCGCCCGCGTTGGGCCAATTCGGCATCGGCGACACACACGTTGAGCTTTCGATTCGGGATGTCGATCTCAACGATGTCTCCCGGCTGAATCAGCGCGATCGGTCCGCCGGCAGCCGCTTCGGGGCTGACATGCCCGATGCACGCCCCGGCTGTTCCGCCGGAGAATCGTCCGTCGGTAACCAAGGCCACGGTCGAATCAAGGCCCATGCCCTTTAGCGCCGTGGTGGGGGCCAACATCTCCTGCATGCCCGGCCCGCCTTTGGGCCCCTCGTAACGGATGATCACCACGTCGCCCGACTTCACCTTCCCGTTGACGATGCCGGCGTACGCTTCGGTTTCCGATTCGAAGATCACCGCAGGCCCGCGGTGGCACATCATGTCGGGCCGCACGCCGGCGGTCTTCACCACGGCGCCATGCGGAGCCAAGCTTCCGTAAAGGATGGCCAAGCCGCCTTCCCGGCTGTAGGCGTTTTCAACTTCGCGGATGCAGTCGTACGGGTCGAATCCGAGCTTTTTTTTATCCAACTCGGCCACCGACGCCGCCCGACGTTCCACCACCATGCCTTTATTGGTCCGCTGTCCGCCGGCGGTAACCGCGGCCAGTTCCAACGCTTCCTTGGCCGCCGCCCGACCGCGGATGTCGAACTCGGCGATATTCTCGCCGATCGTCTTGCCCGACACCGTGGGGGCATCGAGGTGAAGCAGTCCCGGGCAGCCGCGGACCAACGAGCCGAGGATGGTGTGGATTCCGCCGGAGTTGTGGCAGTCTTCAATGTGATAGTGGCTGCTCGGAGCGATCTTGCAGACGTTCGGCGTGCGCTGACTCAATTCGTTAATCCGCGACAGATCGTACGGCACGCCGGCTTCGTCCGCGATGGCAAGCATGTGCAGTACGGTGTTCGTGCTGCCGCCCATGGCCATATCGAGCACCATGGCGTTATCCACTGAATCGCGAGTAACGATCTCGCGGGGCAAAATGCCGTGGCCGGGGCCGAGCTTTTCGAATTGGAGCACCATTTCCACAATCCGCTGAGCGGCCCGGCGATAAAGCCGTTTTCGTTCGCCGCTGGTCGCCAACAGGGTTCCATTGGTGGGCAACGCCATGCCGATCGCCTCGCAGAGGCAGTTCATGCTGTTTGCGGTAAACATCCCCGAACACGACCCGCAGGTGGGGCAGCCCGCCCTCTCCAACTCGAGCAACTGCTCGGCCGAGAGTTTGCCGTCTTGTTTCGCCGCGGCGCCGATGAAGACGTCGATCAGATCGACCGTTTTGCCGTCTGCCGTTTTTCCGGCCTCCATCGGGCCGCCGCTGACGAAGATCGTGGGAATGTTGCAACGCATCGCTCCCATGAGCATGCCCGGAACAATCTTGTCGCAATTGGGGATGCATACCATGCCGTCGAAGCAATGGGCCTCGATCATTGTTTCGACCGAGTCGGCAATAAGTTCTCGGCTGGGCAGAGAAAACTTCATCCCCTCGTGGCCCATGGCGATTCCGTCATCAACACCGATCGTGTTGAACAGAAACGGCACCCCGCCTGCTTCGCGAACGCACTGTTTGACAAAACGTCCGACGTCATCGAGATGAACATGTCCGGGAATGATGTCGACATGGCTGTTGCAAATGGCGATAAACGGTTTGCGGAAGTCGTCGTCGGCCACTCCGGTGGCTCGCAGCAGGCTGCGGTGCGGGGCTCGGGCGTCGCCCATCTTTACGCGGTCGGATCGCATGGCGGTATTTCCTTTTTCGGTAATGACAACGATGCTCATCAAGCGATCGCCGGCAGGCGAGCCAGTGAACAACTCCCAGCCCTAGGCCGGTGCGCCCGTTCGAAAACGGCCCCAAGCAGGCTCACTGCTGGGAAGAAGCAGTCGGTTCTCGCTTTCAGAGATTGGATGCTTTGACGCCTGTTTAGGAAACAGGTTGCGAACCATCTATTTTATCTGGCCCGCTGTTGATGACCAGAGACGGAACGGGGCTATTTTCTACTGAAAGGGACTCGGGGCGAGGGCCAAGCCCGGACGTTCGCATTTCTGCTGCCGTCGCTCAGCTTGACTCGACTTGTGCAAATCCGATAGCTTGTTGGGGTTTGAATTCGTCAGCTCAACGGTGATTCACCCGCCGAAAGCTGATCTTTCGGTGAAAGCGTTGATACTGTGACTCCGATCGGTCTGTTGGTTGCCGGCACAGCGTCCGACGTTGGCGCACGGCCGTTGAGCCATCGTCCGAGGATCGCCCCATGACTACCGGCCCAACCGATCAGAGTTGCGCCCCGCCGGCAATGGCGGCGCAGTCGCCCTGGTGGGCGGGCGTCCTGCCATGGGTGCTGCTTCTGCTCGTGGTCGCGATCCATAGCGTTCGGCTTTCGGCGTTGCCCCTGCGCGGTGAGGAAAGCCGTCGCGGACGAATCGCTATCGAAATGGCGGAATCGGGCGACTGGATCGTGCCGCGGCAGCAAGGCGAGCCGTTCCTTAGCCGTCCACCGCTGCAAAACTGGGTGATCGCACTGTTTGGTCGCCTGTTGGGCCAAGTGGATCTTTGGGCGGTTCGGCTTCCCAGCGTGCTGGCGGTTGTCCTCACCGCGATGCTCACTTATTGGTACGGGCGGCGGTTCCTTTCCCCAATCGGCGCGTTTTCGGCCGGCTTGGCGCTGGCGACCTTCGGGCAAGTGCTCGAGTTGGGTAGTCTTGGCGAAACAGAATCGCTATTCATGTTCGCCGTTGCCGCATCGATCTTGCTGTGGCACGGACTACGTCAGACGGGCTACTCGCCCTGGGTCTATTGGCCTCTGGCATACGCAATGGTCGGCCTTGGGGGGCTGGCCAAAGGGATTCAATCGCCCGTGTTCTTCGGGCTGGCCGTGGGCGTCTTCCTCGTGTCGCAAGGAGCTTGGCGCGAACTCTTTTCGCGGGCGCACTTGCTTGGCGGCGGTCTTGCGATGGCCGCTGTTTGGGGGCCCTGGCAGTTGCTTTTCTGGCAGGCCGAAGGCTGGCAGGCCGTGCGGGGGATTTACGGGGGCGATGTGGCGATGCGGTTCGAGCAGCTCGATCTGCGCACTTTTCTGTCGCATCTGGCGGTTTTTCCATTTGAAGTTTTCTTCGGCTGCCTTTTGCCCTGGTCGTTGCTTCTGCTCGCCTTGCTCAGCCGGTCGTTTCGCAATGCGGAGGGCGGCTCGCGGCCGTACGTGGCGTTCTTAGCCATCGCCGTGGCCGCAACGTTTCCAACATGCTGGCTGCCGCCGGGCGCCCGCGGCCGATACTTCATGCCTTTATATCCCTGCATTGCCGTTTTGGTCGGGCTAGTTGTTGAACGAAGTGCCGCGGCGCTAGCCGGCAGGCCCGACGGCGCCGATCGAAAATCGCTGGCGTGGCGGCGATTTCTGGGGGCGACCGCGATTTTGGCGATTTTGTTTTCCGCGGCGATTCCATTTGCCGGGGCCCCGGCTCCCTTCGGCACCTTCCATAATCCGTTCCCCAATTTTCCCAGCGAACTGTTCTCCCTCTGCGTTGTCTTTGCCGCAGTCGCCGCGCCGCTGGCCGTCGCCGCTTATTGGGCAAGCCGCAGCGTTCGCCCTTGGTCGGCCGTAGTGGGAGCGGCATCGGTCGGACTTTTCGCGGCATTGGTATGGAACGGGCCGATCGTGCAATGGAAACTGCTGCTAAGCGAACGTGGAACGGCCGAAGCCGTCGAGGCGCTGCGGCGCAGGTTGCCGGCAGACGCGGAGTTGATCAGCATCGGTCCGACCGATCACCTTTTCGCCTTTTATTACCGCGATCCGATTCGTTTGGTGCGATGGGACCGTCTGGGCAGCGAGCAGTTCGAGTATTTCTGCTATTCGACCCAATTCAGCGAGTCGCCGCCGATGAGCGAACTGCCCTTTTCGTTCAATATACTCGCCCAAGTATCGTGCGAGCGGCAGGAGACACAAAATCCACGACGGGTTGTGATCGTGGGCAAACGCAATGACTGAATGGTTCCGCGCGATGGGCGACACACGTCCTGCGGAAAGCGCGGTCTTGCGCCCCAAATGCGAAAGACCAATGCCGCGCTCGGGCGGAGTTTTTTTCAGAGCCTGAGTCAGTCGGCAGTGGACAATGACGAAGCAAGCACGATTGCCGTTACGATTGTTATCGGTCGGCAGAGACAGCGGTGGCCGCCGGGCATCGCGCCGTCGGAACAGTCAGATTGATCGAAAAGCAGGTCGCCTCCGATGATTGCTTGGAACGAAATTGATTTTCGCCGCACGCCGCTGACGCTTTCGCTGGCAGCCGTCGTCGCCGCCCTGGAGATTGTCAGCACGTTCGACGCGGGAAGGCGCGATTTCTTCTTCCGCCAATCGCAACTGAGCATCGGAATCGAACTGTGGAACGGCGCCGTTTGGCAGCCGCTGACGACAACCCTTCTGCACGGCGATCTACTGCATGCCGCGTTCAATTTGTACTGGCTGATGGCCTTTGGGCATGTACTCGAACGCCGCTGGGGCAGTTTCCGATTTGGACTGCTTTTCCTATGGCTGGCGTACGTTTGCAGCATGGCGTCGTTCTTGATCGGCAACGTCGCCTGGAGGCCCGGCACGCCCGTCCACACCGGCATCGGTCTGTCGGGCGTGGGCTACGGGTTGTTCGCCCTGCTGTGGGTTGCAGGCCGATGGCGGCCGGAGCTTCGCGCCTTTTGCTCGCGCGACGTGGTGGCGCTGTTTGCCGGATGGTTCCTGTTGTGCATCGTTCTGACGGCAAGCGGCGCGATGGCCGTTGACAACTACGGCCATGGCGCCGGGCTGGTTTTTGGGGCGCTGCTGGCAACAGCTCTTTATGCCCCGAAGCTCCGCCGTCTTTGGCAGGCGGCTGCCGCTTTGGCTACGCTGCTTGTACTGGCGCTAATGTTCGCCGCCCCCAGCCATCCGCTCTACGATGCGGCCCGCCGAATCCATCGCCTGCGGCAATTGCTTGATCGGCCCGTCGCTGCCCAATTGATGCAGCCTCCAAGGGCCAACTTGGCTCCAGGCGGACTGCCTTCATCCCGGGAGGTGAACTCATGGACGCGATCGTGGTGAAATCCACAACCGACAAGCCGGAACATGCCGCGCAATTGGCCCATCGACTCGTCGCCGATCGCCTGGCTGCATGCGTGCAAATCGTCGGACCGGTTCAAAGCATCTACCGTTGGCAAGGCGACGTGGCCGAGAGCCGCGAATGGCAGCTATGGATCAAAACGCGGCAGGAGTGCTGGGAGCAGGTGCGGCAGACCATCCGCGAGAACCACCACTACGAAACGCCTGAGATCGTTGCGTTGCCGGCCGCGGCTGTCGACGGCGACTTTCTTGCTTGGATCATGTCGGAGACCAGACCCAACGCACGATAACGCTAAAGTTCACTGCCGCCGGCTGCGTTCGCAGCGATGAATTCAACCAGGAACTTGGCGAGGCGGTCAGAAGCGAGGATTGCGTTTTCTTTTAGTTGATACAACTCGCCGACGCTGGAAGGGCGAGCGAAGATGGCGCCCAACGCAGCGCCCCATTGCCGCGCCTTCGATTGCTGACGCACAATCGTATCGAGGTGCGGCGGGAGTTGCTCGTCGGCGGTGTCGATGACCACGCGCACCGCGGCCACGGGCACGCCCAGTCTGCGGCAGGCCTCGACCACGGCCGATGTTTCCATCTCGACCATATCGGCCCCCGTCGCAGCGCGAAGCCGCCGTTTTTCTTCTGCGGTCCGAATGACGCGATCGACCGTCAGCATTTTCCCGGTGAAGCAGCGAGGCCAGCGGAGGTCGGTTGATCGGTCCAACGGCCATTGCTCGCCTTCTTCGCGGCAGACGCTCGTGGCCACGAGAATATCGTTCCGACGGAGGTCGGCGCAGAGCGCGCCGCCGAACCCGGCAGAGATCACCATCTTCGGGCGGTGCGCCTCGATCACGGCCGCGGCGGCATGCGCCGCCTTTTCCCGTCCAACGCCGGAAACAACCGCGGCAACCTGCAAGCCGCGGGCTGCGCCGAACCGCATCGAAAACCCATCGGCACGAACAACTCCCGCATTGCCAGCGCAAAGATCTTCGAAGCCCCCGCTCTCATTGCCCAACGCAAAAATGCAGGCTGCTTCCACAGAACGCGAGGCTGCTTGATCCGATGGTCGGGCCGACGCCTCTCTTGCCCCTGAGAGGGAAGAAGCGTCTCCACAGCCGGCGGTTTGCTCACCGGGCGACGGACGCATTGCGTCGGCAACAACCTCGGCCAGCTTTTCGCGGGCGGCTCGGTGCAGCCATGCTTGCAGCAAATAGCGAAACATGGTGCAACCGCGCCTCGACAGATGCGACTCTCCGGGAACGCAAAACGACGGACCGAGCCGACCGTTTGCGCCCGCGACGAGCACAAAACAGATCCGCCCCTCGGCGGCGCACAAGGAAAGCCGCGAGATCCCCCTTTCTGGAACGAAACGACGCGGCGAACTGGGGAACTAGGATTTGAACCTAGACTAACTGATCCAGAGTCAGTCGTGCTGCCGTTACACTATTCCCCAACAATCGACGCCCCCGGGCGACACAAAAGCCCTATTCTCAGACACTTGCGCCGCCCGATGGCACCGACCTTCAGATAAGATTAGACTTCTTGGCCTTGGGCGTCAAGCCGGACTGTCGGTCTTTCGGCCTTTCGGCCTGATGAACTGATGGGAGCGCGGTTCCAAGCGTTCACGCAGCGGCGATGCGCCGCTGCCAATACTGAATCGGCCTGGGGGAGTTGCTGGGCAACTTTCTCTTGCTACGCAACGCACCTACTCAACCCACATCGGCGCTGCCACGAACACGCGGCCCGCGTTCGCCTTCCTCGTGCTGTCGATCAACACCAGTGTGTCGAGGTGAACGGGATAGTGGATCACTCCGTCATTGCGGCCGCCCCAATGGCCGGCGTTCTCGCCATCGAGTCGCAACGCAACTTGCCGCCAGCCCCGCCAAGCGATCGCCTCGCCGTGCGGCTGAAAGCACTGGCCGGTCGAATCGATCACCCGCATGCGGATCCGGTTGCCCGACTCGTCGCCCCACACCCACAGCAACAGGGCCTTCGGTTGCCCCGGCAACGGCGTCTGCCGGCCGCGAGGCTTCAGTTGCAAAAACTTCCAGCCATCGCCGAACTGGTAATCGATCTTCAACGAGCGGACACCGCCGGCAACCCCGCCGTCAGCGGGCTCCGCCAAAGCAATTTCTCCGCGGGCCTCTGCTTGGCGATCGCCGTCAAACCGGATTTCGTACGCGGCGGCCAAGGTGTCTGCCGTATGGGCTCCAAATTCGTCGGCGCGGCGATAGGTCGTCGGTGCCGACTCGGCAATCGCCATCGCCCCGCTCACCAATCGCCATCCGACCCGAACCTCCGACTCGATGGGCGAATCAAACGGTCCGTCGATCATCGTGTGCGAACGCCCTCGATCGATGCGGAACGAGCTGATTCGCTCTGTTACCGTCGCTGCGTCCTGCATGGTCCACTGTATTTTGCCTTCCAACCCGTCAGCCGACGGGTAATCGACTCGCACCACAAAGCGATCGGCAAGCAATGCCACCGGAATCACTTCGACCGGATTGGTGATTTCCAAACCGATGCGTTGACGCAAACTCGGCATGCCTTCGATCTTCAGTTCACAGATGGCATGTCCCTTGATCGGGTCGGCAGAAGAGGCGAACGACAGCGTCGCCTCAGCGCCGGCGTTGATGGTCGTGCCGGCCTGCCCTGCACTGGGAAGAAGCCGTATGGGCCGATCGAGCGGGTTGCGCAGCTTCAGCGATTGCCGGATCGGGTCGCCCGCCCTCGCCGCCAACACCGCCGGGGCTTTCTGCCAGGCCGCTGCAACCCGCAGCGGCTCGCACGGGGCCAACGGCAAGACATACCGAACCGCGCCGCTGATCGGCAGCCGGAGCCCCGCAACGTCGGCATCGCGATCTTCGACCGTCTCTCCGGTCAAGCTCACAATCCGGAACTTGCCGCGGCCGGTCGGCAAGACCACGTCGCGCGATTCTCCTTCGCCTGTGGTCCAGCAGGCTAACGCCTGCCGTTCCTCTTGGGCGAACAGCAAACACCAGTCGTCCGCGCGTCCAAGGTCCAGTCGCTTGCTGAACTGCAACCCCTTCAAGCACCGAGTCAGCGTCTCCGCCGCCCGGTAGGCCGGCTTGGGTTCAAAGACAGGCTGCTGATCGGCGCGGTAGTCGTGGCGGACAGTACCGAAGTTGTGCTCCGGCTCCTTTGGGTCTTTGCCGTCGTCGCGCCAGTCGTACCAGATCGATAGCGGGACAGATTCGCTAAGATTGACCAGCCATTGACGGGCCAGATACCTTGCCTGTCGGTCCGCATCGAAACGCTGCCATGCGACGGAGTATCCCCATTCCCCGGAGATCACCGGCACCGTCTTTCCCTTGGGCGCATAGCGCTCGATCAACCGCCGGAGCTTGGCGTACTCGGGCAAAACGGTTTCCGGCGATTTCTGCCGATAGGGGTGAACCGTTACGGCATCCCAGTATTCGAGCAATCCGGCCTTGAAGCACGCTTCGAGGAACGGCAGGTCGATCTGCGACGTGGCCGGCCCAACATAGAGTTCGTCAGGGGCCGCCGTGCGAATCGCCTTGCCCACTTCGATCGCCAGTTTGATGTAGTCGGGCGGGTTGGGACGAGGCTTCCAAAACGAGATGTTCGGCTCGTTGTACATTTCCCACATGACGCCGCGGCCTTTGAATTTGACCACCGCGGCCGCAGCCCAACGCGCGAACGCGGCCCGCCCCTCGTCGGTGTACGGCGACAAACCTTCGTCGTACAAGCGATTATGGTAGTCGAGAATCAACATCGCCTTGATGCCGTGTTTGTCCAGGCTGTCGAGCAATCGCTCGAAAGCGCGGAAATCGTACTGGCCTTTGGTCCGCTCGGTGCCGCTCCACGCCAGGTCCATGCGAATCCACGTGAAACCGCCGGCGGCGATCATCTCCATCTCGCCGGGCTTCGCGTCGGTGAAATGAATGTTGACCCCCAGGCCTTCGGGCACAATCGGGTCGAGCGGCAACCCGCGCAGGGTCGGCCGCGACGATTCGGCTGCCACTGCGCCGCTGCCGAAAATGGCCACTACCGACAGCAACACGAGCGCCATCGAACACCGTGCCTGCAAGGCGCTGAGTTGCCGCTCCGCCGGGGCTCTCATTGCCTTGCCATTGCGTTTTTCTCTGGTGCCTGTCATCGGATGGGTCTCCCTGATTGCCTCGATGGATTCTACTGCTAAAGACGGCGACTGTGCGTGAATCGAATCCGCCGATTACGCACGAACGCCCCTTGAACGGACTTCCTTGTGTTTTGGTGCTCTTCGATTCTGGCGCTCCGCCGAAGCCGCGAACCAACGCGCCCCAAACGTCGGCAATCGGCCGATGGGCGCGTCGGGCACTCTGCCGCTTTATCGAAACCGCCAATCACGGAAAAGCGGATTACCCGACAAAACGCCGCTGCGCCGTGTAATCGCCCAACGAGAAAGCACTTGGGGCCCGCAGGCGAGTTCAGGACGGATTTGCAGCGGGAAGGCGGCGGGGCCGGCTTAAATTCCGGTTGCGCGCAGGCCGACATTGTAACACGCCTCGTCCGTCGATGCGCCAAGCAAAACAGCGATTCTCAGCCCTGTGGGGGCTGGCAACCGGCGATCCGGTCATGCCCGGGTTTGCAGCCGGTTTCGATGGCGATTTCCGCTTGAGGCCACCCCCGGAGTTCAGGCCCGGGCGGCAGGCTTTGCCGGACGATTCTCCATCCCGTGTGCCGCGGGCAGCTTAGTCGGTTGCCCGGGCAGAATTCCAAGGGCCATTGTCGCTTGACAGGGTCGCGTTTTCGGGGTGCAATAGAGGTAGAGGGCAATAGGAGCTCGAACTGATCGACCGGCGATGTCTGCGCCGATGGCACGGCGACCATTCATGCCGTTGCGGTGTGGTTGTCCTCCGTTCCAAATGGAACCGCGGAGAATAGCAAGCAATTCGGGCGCGTTGCGGGCGAGATCGACTGACTCGCTGTGTTCTCGGCCGCTTTCTTTTTTCTGCGGATCTGTTGTACGTTGTGCCGTCCGTCAACTGCGATAATGGCCTTCCACCAAACGGTGTACGGCTCGTGGCCGGTGCGGCGCTCCATGGGTTGACGGCAATCGCAGACGCATCGGCGGGCGCCGCAGACCATCGGCCGACATTCGGCGGCTGACCGGTCAGGTCGAATCAATAGCCAGGGAGAACCTCGAATCATGCCTTCGGCTGGAGAGTTCAAAGTTCGCGCGATCGCGAAGGCGTCCGAACACCGCGGCAAACCGAAATCGTTCTGCCGGCCAGATCGATCGCCGCCGAGTTCGATGCGCACGCTAAGAAATCGCGCGGCCGGGGTCACCTTGATTGAGCTTTTGGTCGCCACCGCGCTCACGCTCATTTTGATGGGCGCTGTTGTTTCTCTGTTCGGTAATTTGGCCAACAGCATTGCCGAATCGCGTTCCACCTTGGAAATGTCCGATCGCCTCCGGACGGTTTCGACAATGCTGCAACGCGATCTCACCGGCGCTACGGCGACGATGCTGCCTCCGCAACGCCCGGACGCCGCCCGGGGATACTTCGAAATCATCGAGGGGCCGATTGGGGCGGGGGTCGGCATGATCAATCCCTCGTCGGTTGCGCGCAAGACCGACGCCTCGGGCAATCTCGTGCCCGACACCACCGTCGGCGATTTCGACGACATCCTCATGTTCACCACCCGCAGCGCCGATCGACCGTTCGTGGGGCGCTATGCGGGCTCGGCCGACGGCATGACCCGTTCGGACTTGGCCGAAGTGGCTTGGTTCGTGCGAGGCAACACCCTCTATCGTCGCGTATTGTTGATTGCTCCAGGGGCCAACGTTCCTCCCGGCGGCGCGCAGGGCTTTTATGCGGCCAACGACATCTCGGTTCGATTGGTCGGCGGCAGGCTATTGGCCAATTCGCTCGCCGATTTGACGAAGCGCGAGTTCCGCTTTGCTCACGATTTCCGATCGTGGCCGTTCGATGCTCGCGCATGGGGCCGATTGGGGCTGCCGACGCTGCGCGAATGTTCGGCGCCGAATTGGATCGCAGGGGGAACGGTTCCCGTCAACAAAGCGGCCGCCCAGGTCGATCTGTGGAGCGATCCCTATCCGTGGGCGTCGTCGGCCTGGGAGCGAGAGACCGGCTGCCTCGACGCCTATCGCAACGGCCCGCGCGTGGCCGACGACATCGTCTTGACCAATGTGATCCGGTTCGATGTCAAGGTTTGGGATCCCTGGGCCAACGATTATGTCGACTTGGGTTACAATCCGGGCGCATCGTCTCCGCCGGCGGGCAGCAGCCTGCCCGAGCCGCAGTTTCATCACTTAGGCGACCCCCGTTCGGCTTTGCAGGGTTCGGGCGTTGCCGCGCGGGTTTACGACACTTGGTCAACACACTACGAGGTCGAAGGTCGCGGCGCCGGCGACACAGCGGCCGGGCAACTTGTAAACGGGTTCGACGACAACAACAACGGCTTGATCGACGATCCGACCGAGGCGATCGCCCCACCGCCCTACCCTGCCCCGCTGCGGGGAATCCAAGTGAAGATTCGCACCTTCGAGCCCGACAGTCGGCAGATACGAGAACTGACCATCGTGCAAGACTTTCTGCCGAAGTAAGCGAGAACGGCACGATGCCTTGGTTCGGAGCCCATCTTTCCATTGCAGGCGGGTTGTGCAATGCGGTTGAGGCCGCCTCGCGCCTGCGGATGGATGTCTTTCAGATATTCACGCACAGCCCCACCCGTTGGCATGTGCCCGAGGCGCCTGGCAGCAACGGCCGTCGCGGGCGAATGCGTCCTCGAGCCAAGTCCTTCGTTGCGGACTTCCTGCCTTTCGCACCGGAAGAGGCTGAACGTTTTCGCTTGGCTTGGCAGAAGGCGGGCATGCAACCGCCTGTCGTTCATGCGTCGTATCTGATCAATCTCGCCAGTCCGCAGCCGGACCTTTGGGAGAAGTCGGTCGCGGCAATGATCGCCGAGATGCATGCGGCCGCGGCGCTCGGAGCGTTCGGCGTGATCGTTCACCCGGGCTCCCCCACCACCGACGATGAGACGGCAGGCATGCGGCGCGTTGTCGGGGCAATCAATCGCATCTTGGGGGCCGCGCCAAACAATGTTCGATTGGTGCTTGAGACTACCGCCGGCCAGGGCGCCTCGCTGGGCAGGTCGTTTGAACAACTCGCGCAATTGATCAATCAATCCTCGCATCCCCAACGGTTGGCCGTCTGTTTCGACACGGCGCACGTCTTCGCCGCCGGCTATCCGCTGAAGACGACGGACGACTGCCGGCAGACGCTCGATCGTTTCCAGCGGATCGTCGGGCTCGACCGTCTGGCGGTCTTTCACCTGAACGACAGCCGCGAACCACTGGGAAGTCGGAAAGACCGGCACGAGCATATCGGTCGCGGGAAGATCGGCTGCGCAGCTTTTCGCACACTTGTCACCGATCCGCGATTTTCCCACTTGCCTATGTGTCTCGAGACGCCCAAAGGAGAAGAAAAAGGCGTGGATTGCGACGAATGGAATCTTCGGCTGTTGCGGCAGATGGCGAAGCAAATCGTTTCGCCAAAGGCTGTGCCGCGCCAAAGGCCGCCTCTCTTGAGAACGCGATCAACCTCCCCCCGACACCCGACCGATTGATGATCGTCATCATCGACAATTACGACAGTTTCGTGCATAACCTGGCTCGCTATTTCGTGCAGCTCGGGCAAGAAGTGTGTGTGGTCCGAAATGATCAAACCAGCCCGACCGCCGTGCGATCCTTCTCGCCGAAGGCTGTCGTTCTCTCGCCCGGTCCATGCGCCCCTTCTCGGGCGGGTTGTTCGATCGACGTTGTGCGAGAGCTTTTTCGCGAGGTTCCGATTTTGGGGGTTTGTTTAGGCCACCAAGCGATTGCCGAAGCGTTTGGGGGCGTGGTTGTTCGCTCCATTTCGCCCGTGCATGGTCGGGCTTCACGGATCTATCATGATGGCCAGGGCGTGTTTGCCGGGCTTCCGAATCCGATGAAGGCGGGCCGCTATCATTCTCTTGCGGTCGACCAGAGCCGCCTTCCGCCCTGCCTCATTCCTACGGCATGGACGGATGACAACACCCTGATGGCTGTAGCCCATCGGGATCATCCGATCGTAGGAATCCAGTTCCATCCCGAATCGGTGCTGACCGAGAACGGGTTCGAGCTGCTCGCGAATTTCTTGCGGCTGGCGGGAATCGCCTGTCCCGCGGCGCTGCCGAGCCTGGCGGCCGAAGTGCAGTGACGTTTCGCCGAGCATCTCGCCGGCGAAACAACGCGGCCTTAAGCGATAGAAGAAGCTACAACCGCGTGATGCCTGGGAATCGAGCGGTTGCGGACGAGCCAATAGTGGATGGTTTCGCGAATGGCGATGGCGAACTCGCCATATGCAAGCGGCTTGCGAATATAGCCCTGAGCGCCCCAGCGATAGGCGTCGGAGACGTCGCTTTCCAGATCGGACGAGGTCAGCACTACGATCGGCGCAAGGCGCAGTTGCTCGTCGCCTCGAACTCGGTGCAACACTTTGAGCACCTGCAAACCGTCCATCCGCGGCATCTTCAGATCGAGCAGAATCAGATCGGGCGACTGTCTCGCGTCGCGCCCAGCGTGTTCGCCGGTGCAGAACAGGTAGTCGATCGCTTCGGCCCCGTCGCGCACCACGTCGAGGCAACACTCGATCCCGGTCGCAGCTAGGGCCCGACGAAAAAAGGCGACATGGCTCGGGTCGTCTTCAGCCAACAAGATGCGTTTATCACTCATGGCGTTTCAACCGTCGGCAAGGTTCGAATAGTGGTGCAGAGAACGAAGGGCGGCAACGCACAATGCTCGCGATCGCATGCGTTTCCGACTCGCCTCAGCGATCGGCATGGCCGCAGCGCGGCGGATGTTTGCGCACTGCGAACGAAAAGCGCAGCACAAGATCGCAAACGCATCGAGCCCAACAGCCGCAGTGGGCGGGAAAGCCTCCTCAAACTCCCTCGCGCAGTCGCCAACGAACAGCGAATCGGTTCGCCAAGTTCGCCGCAACCGGGGCCGCACGCGCACATAAGCGCCCCGGCATGCGACTGCGCCGAGATCCCGAATCTCTTCCGTGATGGAGTGCGTCGCACGCTGCGAATGCGCGCTCCGCCTTACTCTCGACGCACCTATCATAGCGACTCGTGACGTTTTGAAAAGACTATTTTCTTAGACGGACGACAATTTCTCGATTACGCCTCGGAAGAACCGTGTTGTAATGCCAACCGGCGCGATGGCGAATCGCGGATAGAGCGGCAGTCTTGCCCAGTGTTGTGTTGCTCAAAATCGATATAAGCCCATTTAGGCAGCTTGGTCGTGTGAGCGGAGCCGGCCCGGAAAGGCGTCCCGTCTTCAGCCGCCATACCCCCCAACGAGTTGTTGCGTTCTCAGCCTGTGCGGGCGAACGGTGGGCCGATGATGCGGGTTGACGGCCGACAAGAGCCGTGATAAGAATTAGGGTTTGCCATCGAGCGTTTGCGTTCGACTTAGGCTCGGGCTCGGCGCCGTCGGGACAAGCCGACGGTCGCGGGGCTGCGGCCGAGTTCCGCCGACGTTCGCCAGGTCGAAATCAACAATTCGTCAATCCCCCGGCGCGACGCTGGGGGCGTTTCATCGGGAGAAATCGTCGTGCCCTGCAGCGAGCGAAAAACTGAGTTGCGTCGTCGGCGTCATCGCCGTCAGAAGATGAAGGTCTTCGAGCGAAAAGTGAAGAAGGCCACGGTTTCAGAAAAGACCGTTATCGCCGAGAAGCTTCGCAAACTCACTTGCGGCGCCGAAGAAATCATCGCTCGCTGGGACCTCGAAAAACGGTAGCGGTTGAGCCCGTCTGGATTGGCGATACGCGCCGCCGCGTCCAAGAACCGCGACGCGACCATGGCATTTCGCGCAAATCGCTGCCTTTGTCGGAGCATGGGCGTTGCTGCGATGCTCCGCAGCGTCGCTTCTGCGATGATAGCAGAGCGGAGTCTGTGCTAATGGACCAACTGCGGCCGGCCTTCGCGCCATTCGAGCCTTTTCCAGGAAAGCAACCACGTCCGGCCATTATCGGGGTTGCCTTGAAAGAACAGGTAATTTCCGCCGTCCTCGTCGACAAACACTCCCGGATGCCCCGACTCGGATGAGTTCCATTCGCCGGGTTTTCCGTTGGGCAGAAGCGGTTCGGTGAACAGCCGCTGAAACCGTCGGCCGTCGTCACTCACGGCGCAGCCGATCTGCTGAGGATCGTTGTTGTAGCCGCCGGCATAGAACATGAAAAGCTTGCCATCGCGCTTTACCAACGACGGCGCCTCGATGCAGTTCTTCTCCCAGGGCAACTCCGGCTTGAGGATTGGACCATCGCAAATCTGTCTCCACGCATCGCGGCCGAAACCGGCACGGCGATCGGCGGCAGCCACGCCGATCATTTGCACTTTCATTGCCGGATCGCGTGTGGCGAAGTAGAGCAAGAATTCTCCGTTGTGCTCAATCACATCCGCATCGATCGCCCGACCCGCGTTCCACGCTCCGGTGGGGCGAAACACGGGATTGCTCGCATCGCGCACGAATCGCAGCCCATCCTCCGATACGGCATGGCAAATCGCGTCGCGCGGCCCGTTGCCGTAGGTCTGATAGAACAGATGTACTTTGCCGTCGAGCACAAGGGCGTCCGGAGCGCACAAGCCGTTCTTGTCGCACTCCTGCGCGGGCAGCAGTTCGCCAACCTTCTTCCAATTCACAAGGTCTCGGCTCTCGGCGATGCCGATGGCCCAGCCGCGAGGCGCATCGGGCGGGGCGAGTTCTTTCGCCCAGGGCGCAGTCGAGTAATAGAGCAGGTAACGGCCGCCAAAACGGACGACTGACGGATCCTTGGCGAACGGTCGGCCCAAACGCTCTTCATCGCCCCAGAGCATCTTCGGTGTCTCGCTGCACGCTGCCGCCGCGCACCAAAGCACGGGAATCAGGCCAAGCAGAATTGCGAAGGTTCGTCGCATGCCGTGTTCCTCAACGCAAAGGCCTTTTGTGCGCCTGCGAATTCAAACGATTCGAGCTCATTCAACCAATTCCGGCGATCCCGCTTTGGGCCCGGCACAATGACTGTAACGCATCGCCTGGCCCGTTCTTCCGCCAACGATGGATCAGTCTTCCCACCGCGCGAACTCGCGGCAAAGGACGATTTCACTGCGCCACGGGAACAAGCCGCATGGCGTGCCCGCCGTTGGCGGCCATGTCGGCCGATATCACACTGGCGGCATCGACAACGAGTCGCTCGATGCCGACGTTCTTCGAGTTCGCTCCGCTCGGATCAGCGTCGGTGTAGATTTCCGCCGCATACTTGCGCCCGGGCGTTAGAAAGTTCAGCGGGATGTCGAGCCTCCGGCGCTCAACCGCGTTGAGGCTGCCGACGAACCAATCGTCTCCGCTGCGGCGGGCGATCGTCGCATACTCGCCGATCCGGCCGTGAATGACGCGAGTATCGTCCCAGACAACCGGAACATGCTTGAAGAAGTCGAGTTCTGGTTGTAGGCCGAATTGCTGCGGGCGATCGTACCAGAACAAGAACTGCAACGGGCTGTAATACACCACCGGCGCAGCCAACTGATGCGCGCGGCTCGTTTTGATCCGGTCGCTATGCCAGCAAACCGTGTAATCGGCCGCCCCGCACAAAAATCGCGTGAACGGAAGAACCGCGTTGTTCTCGGGCGTCGGCATGCATTCGTTGCCGTGAACCCCTTCCTGCGTCAACAAGTTGGGGTAGGTGCGACTGTAGCCGGTGGGGCGATATTCGTCATGAATGTCAACCATCAAACGATGTTGCGCCGCCTTGCGGACCGCCTCGTGCAGCCAAGTAGTCCACTGCTGGCTGCCGACATTGAC
Organism: Thermoguttaceae bacterium; assembly: GCA_029975295.1. Lineage (GTDB taxonomy): Bacteria > Planctomycetota > Planctomycetia > Pirellulales > Thermoguttaceae > JARKPK01. The sequence goes on from JARKPK010000057.1 coordinate 76,443, forward strand.
GAAACCGAACTTCACGCCCTTGACGCCCCATTGACGGTACAACGGCAGCAATTCGTCGAGCTGCCGCTCCAACGCACGGCGATTGACGTAGAGGAAAACGCCGATCCCCCGTTCGTTGCCGTAGCGGATCACCTCGTGCAGATCCAGATCGCCCCTGACGCCCGACTTCTTCGCGTCGCGGTTGACTTTGCGGGCGTCGGAGGCTTCCTCATACTCGTTGCCGTACCAGCCGGCGTCGAACTCGATGTACTGCAGCCCGCGGGCGACGCAAAAATCGATGCAGGCCTTGCCGCCGTCGGTCGTCAGCGTCACCTCGCGAATCACTTTGCCGGGCTTGATCCACGAAGTGTCGGCAATGGCGCAAGGATCGTTGAGGTTCAAAATCAGATCGTTGCGTTCCAGAAGCTGCCCGGGCGTGTCGCCAATGATTATCACTCGCCAAGGCGTATTGTAAGGAGTCGAGACAACGGCCTCGCCGGCCAACTGGCTTTGCACGGCATGGGGGCTGCCCTTCACCGGCATCAGACGCATGCGCGCGAAGTCAACCAAACGCGCTTCGCCCACGGCAACGAACGGTCCTCGGTCGATCTCTACCACCAACGGCCGCTCGCAGTTGGGTTTGATTTCGCTTAGCCGGACCCGCTGATAGACGCCCTGCGCCGAATAGACCGGCCAAGCCGTGTAATCGCCGACAAAACAGAACTCAGTGCTTTCCGCGGCGATCGTCGCCTTCTCAAGTCCCGGTTGCTCGGGCAAGCGATAGCAAACGGCGATGCCTTCGTCGTACGCGCGGACAATGATGTCTAGGCGGCGCATCGCACCGGTCTTCTCTTGAAGCTCGACCACCATCTCCTGATAGTGGTCGCGGACCTCGGCCCGTTCGCCATAGACGGGTTTCCAAGTCTGATCGTGTTTCGATCGAGCCACGTTCAACACCTGGAAGCCCTCGGCCAACGGCGGAGCGTCCTTCAAAACCAGACCGAGCCGCGATGGCAACAGAACGGGTTTGCCATTGTACCGAACGGAATATCGCAGTCCTCCCGAGTCGGTCTGCTCTACGGACGCCAAGACACGTCCGCCAGGCGAGGCGACCTCCAACGGTTGCGCGACGGCGCCAAGCATCAGGCTGGCACAGCAGAATACGGCGAACATTGCTCTTTCTCCCGAGAACGATTGGTTGCCAACTGCAAAGAATCTTCTTTCGGCGCGGGGGGCTTGCCGCCGGAACTCGAAAGGGGCGTCAACGCGATTTCGATTCCGCGGTTCGCCGCAAGGTGGGGGCGATCCAAACGCCCCAATCGCTGGCATTGCCGTCGCCGGCATTTTCGACCACGAGTTCCAACTCTTGAACACCCGCAATCTTCATCTCGGCAGTTCGCACCTGGTGATCGACGACCTTTGCCGAACGAAACAGTTCGTTTCCATCGCCCTTGACGACGAACACTACCGAGCCGTTCTTGCCGTCTTGCAGGCCGAACCTGGTCCGGAAAACGGCCCATTGGCCGTCCAATCGAAATCGATGACTGGCAGGAGCGTGGGCGTAGAGCCCCGATTCGAAGAATTCGCCGCCCACGTGGATCAAACACGGCAGGCCCGACTCGGGCAGCACATGGTTTCTCAATGGCGATCCCCAGCCAACGGTTGCCGAGGCGAACTCCGCTTCGGCCAAGTTCGCTTCTGCCGCCGTGGGAGCGATGGCACTGAGCAATTTCGGCCGCAATGGCGAAAAGAGCGACCGAACGTGCTCGACTTTGCGATGCAATGACGTGTCGTCCGGAAACCGTCTTCTAAGCTCGGCGGCCATCCGTTCGAGCCCGTTCTTATCGCGGTTGCGAAAAGCGTCACTGGCTTTTGCAAGCCACACAGCTTCACGAAGCGGCCGCACGTCGGGGCGGCCTGAGGCATCGACGCGATACGTTGTCGTGAAGAACGCAGATGAATCACCGCTGGCGACATAAGCTTTCAAACGCAATCGATACTCATCCGGTTTCAATTCGGAAATCGCAAGTTCGAAGCTGCCATCGTTTCGCGGGGCCGCGGTCCACCCCACGGCATCGTAGTCGCCCGTCTTCGATTGCGGATCGTTGTGCGCCACGATGCCTACCGCGGCCGACGCCCCCTCCAATCGCCCCTTGACGGTCAGCGAACCGATCGCCTCAGAAACCTCGAAGTCGGCCATCGTGAACTTGGCCGGCAACGCCGCAACTCGCTTCCCCGTCAGTAGCGGATGGACCGACAGCGGCAGGGCCGACGCCGCCGAAAGAAATGTTCCTTTGCCTTCGCCCCGTCGCTCTTGACCGTAGGTGTGGTTGCCGCTGCCCATCAGCGATCGCCCTCGGCCGTCGCGTTCCGACGAGCGTTCGCAATCATGAGGCAGCCCAAACGCATGCCCCAACTCGTGGGCCACTCCGCCGATGTAATGCGTATTGAACCTGCCCAGCGAACATGGGCCGTTGTAAAAGCCTCCCGGTTCGCGCGAGCCGAGAAGGCGGGCATCGATCCGGCGGTCGTCGTAAACCCATGCCGTGCCGCTTCGCGGCCCACCGCCGCCGACGTACGGTCCCATCTCGATCGCTTTGTCTCCCTCCCACTTCAGAAGCAATTGAAAGATCACGATCGTCTCGCGGTCGACGTCGATCCCCTGCCTCGCCAGCGAATCCTTGACTTCGCGTCGGACTTTGCCGGCGTCGTCGCGGCCGTACTCGGCCATTGGGCCCTTGGCCTGCACGTGATAGATGTTCAACCGACCTTCGGCGTCGCGATCCAGTTCGAAGGTCATCGGACCGTAGCCGTTCTCCTTCATCCCCTGGCGATAGAACGTCTGAACCTCGGTCATCACGCGATCGAGCCGTTCGCGATAATCAGGCTCGGGTTCGCGATCAGTCGGAACGAAATAGACCACGCGAAGCAGCGGTCGGTCGTTCTCTCCGGCGAAAGCGCGTTCGCCGAGCGCCAATGCCGTCCAAACAGCTCCGCTTGACGCAAAGAGCAATACAATGAGACCTGCGGTGCTCTTCAACAGATTGTACTCGCGGTGAGCGCATTGGCTGGCGTTCGCCATCAGTTTTGCTCCAAAAAATCGAAGGTTGCGGGCAGTCGCACAGTCTCCGCCAGCTCGATACAGTCTATTCTGCGGCTGCTCGAATGAGAAGCTGCAGTGACTGCCGCCGCCGACCTTCGTGCGGCGCGATCGTATGCCAGAGCGACGCGTTGAGATGCGGCATCGACGAGCAAGTCGCGGCAATGGCGGAGGGTGATTTTGCCCCACTCGAACGAAAACCGCTTGTCCAATGACTCCACCGCCTGCGCCGCTATTTCAATTGAAGGGGGCACAACTTCCCCGGCGTATGGCTGATCTCCAAGCGTCCGCCTACGTCGTCCTTGAACCGTGCGTTCCGGTGCGCCGGCGATGCGATTATTCGGACGGAAAACCGTCGTGCCATTGCTGCGATCGAAAGAAAGGCCGGCGTAGTAATCCGCTGAATGTGGCCAATGGGCAGTGCAGACGTCGACGACGAGCCGGGAGGTGAGGTCAAAACGGCGGTGGTAAAGTCCGCCTCGGCCCATGATCTGCGGCGATCGTTCGCAACACGACGCGACAGCAGGATCATGCCCGCCACGTTACGATGCCGATTGAGGCGCCCAATCATCGCAAGCACGATGCACCGCCCGGTCGGCATAAGGGCGAACGACATTACCGCGAGCCGCGGCCGGCCCGCGAGAGACAGAAGAGAGACATAGGAGGAGGAGCACTACAGTAGCGAACACTCGCTCGAATCAGCCGCTGGGGCACTACAGACGATGTCCGCAACTCGTTGAGCGACAACTGGCCGAGGCGGGATTCGAACCCGCACGGGCCTAACGGCCCACAGGATTTTAAGTCCCGTGCGTCTGCCATTTCGCCACTCGGCCAAGAGCTTACCGATTCTCAGAGCAGTTCTCCGATCCGCCGCATACTTACCGAAGCAGAAACCGTTCCACCGTTCAGATTAGCTGCGCAACTGCACAACCGCCTTGCGCCCGCACAATCGATTGGCCGGAGTGTCGACCGCGTTTTGCATTGATGAATTGAACATCGCTCGGCCGTGCGGCCTCACCGGGCGGAAGCCGCAAGAATCGGCCGACGGCAACTACTTGCCCGCGCTATTCTGCCGGTCTCGATGGAACAGGGTGGCAATTCGGTTGATCGCAGTAAGAAACGCCCTTGCGCTTGCCTCGACACTGTCGGTCGAAACACCGCGACCACGGTAGAGCCGCCCATCGTACTCCAATTGCACGGTCACTTCGCCCTGTGCGTCTTCCCCAACGGTGACGCTATGGACGTTGAAATCTTTGCACACGGTGCGGATGCCCGTCAACTTCTGCATTGCCAAAAAGAGCGCATCGATCGGACCATCACCGGCCGACAAAGTTGTTGTCAGCGGTTGATCGCCTTTGCGGAGTGCGAGCGTAACCTGGGGCGTCTGGCCCGTTCCGCAAGAGATTCCGTAACTTTCGAACCGCCAAGTCTCCGACACTACCGGGCTTTGCTGTTCGATCAGCACCTGGATATCGCCGTCGTAGATTTCCTTCTTCTTATCGGCCAGCACCTTGAATCGCTCGAAAACGGCGTCGAGTTGCTCGCCGGAAAGCTCGTAACCCAAGGCCTTTGCCCGATCGGCCAGGGCCGCGCGGCCACTGTGTTTTCCGAGCACCAAATCGGTCATTGCCAGCCCAACATCCTCGGGCCGCATGATTTCGTAGGTTGTCGGCTCTTTGAGCATGCCGTCTTGATGAATGCCTGACTCGTGCGCAAAGGCGTTTTGCCCAACAATGGCCTTGTTCCGCTGAACATGCAGTCCGGTGATGCTGGACACCAAGCGGCTGGTCGGCACCAGACGTTTACTGTTAATGTTCGTGTCGGCCCGGAACACGTCGTGACGAACGCGCAACGCCATCACAACTTCTTCCAGCGCGCAGTTGCCTGCCCGTTCGCCGATGCCGTTGATGGTGCATTCCACCTGCCCGGCGCCGCTCTCGACGGCGGCCAAGCTGTTGGCCACGGCCATTCCCAGATCGTTGTGACAGTGAACACTGATCACCGCCTTGTCGATGTTGGGAACGCGCTGGCGAAGCGTGGCGATCACTCGTCCGAAATGCGCGGGTGTGGCGTAGCCGACCGTATCGGGGATGTTGACCGTGGTGGCGCCGGCGTCAATCGCGGCTTCGACCACTTGGCACAGGAAGTCGATTTCGGTGCGTGCGGCGTCTTCGGGCGAAAATTCGATGTCGGGGCAGTAGCCGGCGGCGCGGCGAACGCCCTCGACGGCCCGGCGGATGATGTCGTCTTTGCTCATCCGCAGCTTGTGTTCCCGATGGATGGCGCTGGTGGCGAGGAAAACGTGGATTCGCGGCCGCTCGGCGTCTTTGAGGGCCTCCCACGCCCGGTCAATGTCGGCGTCGCGGCATCGAGCCAGGCCGCAGATGATCGGCCCGCGAATCGACTGGGCCACTTTCTGAACCGCCAGAAAGTCGCCTGGCGACGCAATTGGAAATCCAGCCTCGATGACATCGACGCCCAAATCGGCCAATGCCTGGGCCACCTCCATCTTCTCGGCCAAGTTCATGCTGGCGCCCGGCGATTGCTCACCGTCGCGCAGCGTCGTATCGAAAATGATGATTCGGCGACTATCCGGATGAATCATGGCTTCAGTTCCCATCAAACGGTTTCAATCCTCAGAACAGCAGTGCGGCCGGGCCAGCCAACAGACGTTTTCCGAGGCGAGAAGACCTCACTGCCGACCGTAGCATCACTCGCCTCTGAGAGCCAAAGAATGAATAAGGATTCGTATTCCGCGCTGTGCAGTGCGATGAAGCTGATCATCAGCTCTATATTCCCGTGCAGCCGACCAATAAAAAAACCCCACGACCGACCTCGGTCTTGGGGTTCTGCATCGGTGATCAAACGTTACGTTCCGACTCGTTCGCTGCGAACCCTAAGCCCGGGCTTGGCCGAGCCCCAGTAACAACAACGACAAACAATTCGGCAGCGAACGGATCATCAGGCTTTCGCAATCAAAAACAATAGAACCGCCACAAATTCTTGCAGACCACCCGCCACGGTGGCCGCACGGCCAACACCCACAAAAAGGCTTTGCTCTCGGCAGGCGGATAATCGCTCTCTCACAGGGCAAGCCGCTGACTCGCGGCAACACAACCCTTTAGCAGGCGTTCTCCAACTTAGCTTCAATTAGTTTACCGACCGCGCGCTGCATGGTCAAGGCGATTGCGGACTCCAAAACGCTCAGGTACGATTAGCGGTTTGGCGCAAGCGCACCGCGATTGGCCGACTCGTCTCCAGTCGCTTCTGCCGCCTCAATTGTTCCGCGCCGCTGCATATTGGTGACTTGCATACGGTTGCAGGCAGTAGCTATCCCTCCGGAAGCACTGCCGCACCGGCTAGTTTGTGGTTACAAAGGGCATTCGAAACACCCATGGACCACCGATTCCTCCGGTTCCTGGTTCTTGCCGTGCTGATTATTATCGGCGGCAATTTGATCAACTCTTGGCTCTTCCCGCGTCGTCCACCGCAGGCTCGGGCGCCCAAGGCCGACAAACCCGCTGCGCCGGCCGAAAAGGGCGCCGCGCTCGACAAGCCGGCGCAGCCTCAGGCCGGCCCCGAAAAGCCCGGCACCTCGCCCAAGCCCGAAGATCCCGCCAAACCGGCCGTGCCCAGCGAACAGCCGGACCTGCCGCCCGAGCCTCCCCAGCCCGACCGATTGCTGATGCTCGGCTCGCTGGACCCATCATCGCCCTACCGGATGCTCGTCACTCTGACAAGTCGCGGCGCCGCACTGGCCCGCATTGAACTGAACGGCCGACAGTACGTCGAACAGGAAAACCGCGCAGGTTATTTGGGACACGTTGCCGATGCTCGCACGCGCGGCGAGGGATGCCGCATACGCATGGTGGGGCCGGGCTCGCCCGCCGCGGCCGCCGGATTGCTCGGCGAACGATGGACGAAGCAAGGCGACCAATGGAAACACGAGCCCGGCGATCTGATCGTTGCCGTCGATGGCGAACGCATTCTTGGCCCCGAAACCCTCGATGAGGCCCTCCGCGTCAGGCCGCCCGGCAGGCAGACGACACTTACGATCCGTCGCGGCGACGAGGAGTTGACGATTCCCGTCGTTCTTTCGAGACATCCGTTGCAAATGGTTCAGCCCGAGGGCAACGATCCGCTCTCGTTGCTGCTCACTCTACGCCGCGTTGGCGACCGGCAACTGAAGACGGCGGCCGACAAGTCGTTGCTCGTGGGCGAAGAGCTCGAAGGCATCGATCTCTGGTCGTCATTCTGGGAAGTGGAAAAGGCCGAGCCGCACGAAGTCGTCTTCCGGCGTTTGCTGCGAGCCGAGCAAATTGAGGTTCGCAAGGCCTATCGTTTGTCGCCTCTTCCCGAGGAGAAGATCAAAGATCCGTTTGCGCCCGCGTTCCACCTTACGATGAGCGTCGAAATCCGCAACGCCGGCTCATCGGGACGCGAGCTGGCCTACCAGCTCGATGGGCCCACCGGGCTGCCGCACGAAGGAGCTTGGTACGCCAGCAAGGTGAGCCCCGCCAGCGGTTTGGCCGGATTGCGCGATGTGTTGATCAGCCTGGGCGGGCACAACGAGATGATTCATGCTTCGGTCATTGCGTCGGGCAAAACGCCCGCCCCCTTTCAGGATTTTGGCGCACAGCCGGTGGTCTTTGCCGGGGTCGACACCCAGTATTTCGCAGCGATGTTGATCCCGCGAGTTAAGGAACCCGGCGAGAATTGGTTCGAGTTGGCCCATGCGCTCCGAGTCGGCCCGGTGCCGTCTGACGACCCGCGATTGACCAATGTCTCGTGCCGTCTGGTGTCGCTGCCGCAAAAGATCGAGCCGGGGCAATCGCTCCGCCACGAATACGACCTGTTTGTCGGCCCGAAACGGCCCGAGCTTCTGGCCCAATATGGCCTGAGCAGTGTGGTTTACTATGGTTGGCCGATCTTTGCCTTCTTTGCCGTGCCCTTGGTTAAAGTTCTGCACGCGCTGTATTGGCTCGTTCCGAATTATGGGCTGGCGATTATTCTCCTGACCGTGCTTGTCCGCCTGTGCATGTTTCCGATCAGCCATAAGCAGGCCGTCAACGCTCAGAAAATGCAGATGCTGGCCCCCGAAATCAAGAAGATCGCCGAAAAACATAAGAAAGATCTTGAGGCCCGCACGCGGGCCCAACGCGAGCTTTTTCAGAAGCACAACTACAACCCCTGGGGCGGCTGCCTGCTGTTGTTCATCCAATTGCCGATTTTTATCGGCCTTTATCGCGCGCTGATGATCGACGTCGATTTACGGGGAGCCGCCCTGTTCGGAGATCAGATCCGATGGTGTTCCAATCTGGCCGCCCCCGACATGTTCTTCAATTGGAGCGGCTTCATGCCCGATTGGGTGAACAAAGGCCAAGGGATCTTCGGACTGGGTCCTTATCTGAATTTGCTGCCGATCGCAACAGTTGCCATTTTCAATTGGCAGCAGAAGAAGCTCATGCCCCCGCCCACCGATGAACAGCAGGCCATGCAACAGAAGGTCATGCAATGGATGATGATCTTTATGGGCATTCTCTTTTACAAGGTGGCCAGCGGTTTGTGTATCTATTTCATGGCTTCGAGTTTGTGGAGCATCGCGGAAAGACAGTTCCTACCGAAGCCGGCCCAACCGGTTGGGCCGCAAACGCGAGCCGACGCCAAGGCGCAGGCCAGGTCGGACGGCGACCGAAACGGCAACGCGCGCAAAGGCCGCGATGCCCGCTGAAGCCAAATCGCTTCAACAAAGAACGATGCTGTGGCCAGGCCGAGCCGGCCAAACGCCGCTCCTCCCGCAGAAGCACGGCCTGTTGTTCATCGGCATTTCGTGCCGACCCATCGAACGCGAGCCGACCACGCGACGGTGTGCTCGTTCTTGCGGACCGAGAACGTCCGATTATGGGGTGCGTTTCTCGCACAAAAAACGGAATCCGAAGTCGGCAGAGTTTCTTCGGAAAAACCCTCCTTCCCGTGTTTGCAGGTGTAATGAGCCCTGAGCAAGGCCACCTGCGCCGATGGCTTGCCACCGCTTGCAGGGGCACGCCCTGTTCGGCCGATGCGGCCCCGTGTTTGCACTGCCTGTGCCCATCGCGAGGCGCCTTTTGTGTAGGCACATCGCGCCCCCGGTGGCGATGCAATCCCGCATTTGCAGGCTCAAGGAGCCTTGAAGTGGGCGCCCCTGCCAACCGATCCCTTGCTTTCGGCCGCTTTCCCACGCCCCGAACCCGCGGAGCTCTTAACTGAACCCAGCGCTACCATCTTCGGCCGTCCGCCACCACCATTTTCAACCGCCCCGAACAGCGAAGCACTGCTTGCCGTCGTCGCGTCGCGACGAACTCCGGGCCATTCCCGTGCTTGCTGGCCCGATGCGTCCTGAGGAAGGCGTATCCCTTGCCAGCCAACGGACCGAACCGATAGAATACACGAATACTATTTAGTCGTTCCCCGAATGTATTGCTCCTGCCGCAGCACCGCGAGCGAGCACGGCTTCCGTGTGACTTCGTGGGGCGAAATGGCCTTGAGTGTGCGCCCGTAGCTCAACGGATAGAGCATCGGTCTTCGGAACCGAGGGTTGGGGGTTCGAATCCCTCCGGGCGTGCTGGACTTTCCGCGTCGTCCCCTGCGATGCAAAGCGATGCATCCGGGGGCGAGACGGTGCGTAACGTGCCAAGCGTCAAAGCCTTGGGGCGATCGTCCTTTCTCATCCTCCTTGGCCTCCTGTCCCGTTCGCCAGTGCAGTTCAGTGCGAGCCTATACGTGTTCGGCGCGAGGCGTTCGGCACCATTTTCGGCACCTCTCGGCACCACTGTGGGCACCTTTCTTGCGCCAGCGCGGGCGTCGTCGGTGCCTGTCGCCCGCAATTCAGCGGCCTCCGAAGGTTGGCGCGGGTCGAGCGACGGCGGGGCCGGCAACGACTCGATGGCCGTCGTCTGATCGTGTAAACCGATGTGCGTGTAGACGCCCATCGTCAAGCGAATGTCTGAGTGCCGGGCGAGCGACTGGGCGGTGCGGGGCGAGACGCCGGCCCGCTCCAGATTGGTGATGAACGTGTGCCGGTTCGAGTGGAAGTCGGCGAACAGCCCGTTTTCGTCCTGGTACTCGAGGACGCCCGAGTTCCGCCGCGACTCCTTATCCTCGGCAGTAAATGCCTCCTCGACCCATTTCTTCTTGGCGGC
>JARKPK010000076.1 GCA_029975295.1 Thermoguttaceae bacterium
GTAGATGCGCAGATACACCCCGCAACATGCGAACTGCACGCCGACAAAAGGTCGCTTCGCTGCGGAGTCGCCGCCGTCGGCCGCCCGGTCGTCGCGCGGCGGCTCGCTGCTCAGGTCAAGCTGTTCGCCGGGCATGGGGCACGTGTCCTCTTCTTCTCAGGCTCCCGTTCCAACGCCGCTGAAGTGCCCCCGTTTTCTGTACCAGGAGCTATGAGAGTATCGGTTATGTTAGAGCTCCACGGTTCTGTCGGTCGATCAATCGCGCGGCAGGTCGTCGAGCGATTCCAGCCCGAAAAGCCGCAAGAAGCGGTCAGTCGTGTAGTACTGGGCCGTCCGCCTGGGGCCGGCCCGTTCGATCCGCAGCAATTGCCGGTGGACCAATTGCGAAAGCATATGCCCACTGGGCTTGCCGCGCAGCCGGTTGATCTGTTCGGCGGTGAGCGGCTGTTGATAGGCGACAATCGCCAAGATATCGACGGCCGCCTGCGACAGTCGGGCCTCGCGCATCTTGCCGTAGAAGCGATCGCGCAACGAGGCGAACTCCGGCCGCAGTTTCAAGCGGTAGCCGCTGCCCTCGGAAACAACGGCGTACGGTCGGCCGTCGGCCGAGTAGCGGGCGTTCAACTCGTCCACCAATCCGGCGATTTCGCCGGGGCTGACGCCGCGCATCAGCTCGGCCGCACGCGCTGGGGCCAACGCCGTGCCGTCGCGATTGCCCACAAAGAGCATCGCTTCGAGAACGGAGGCCGGGGTGATCGGGCAGGGGGCGTCCGTCCCGTCGTCGGTTTCCGAGGTTGGAGCGGGCGGCGTTTTGTTTGAAGCGGGGACGAAATCCGATGCCGCCGCTGCGATTGATGCCCCGATGGGCTCTCGAACGGCCGCAGGCTTGCGATTCGGCTTGCAGGCGTTTGTTTCGCGGCCGGCCGAGATTGCGCCTTGTTGCGCGTTCGGCGATTCGCCCAAGGCAACGCCGTTGGCTCCGCCGCCCGCGGCGCCGTCCATCGCGGCGCTGCCTTCGTCGCCGCCGGCAGACTGTCTGTTTTCGCCGGGCGCGCCGCCATGGCCCATCGCCTGGGCGAAGGCGGCAGCCAGTTCTTCCAACGAGATGCCCGGCGGCGGTTCCGGCGGATACGGCAGTTGTTCTTCGGCAGCCATGCCTGTCGCTCTTTCAGTCGCAATCGCTCTTTTGCTCGGCTGGCGAGCGAGGCCGAGGCGCAATCGCCGCGCCCGGCGGTTTGGTCACACCTCGTTGGGGACGACGAACGGCGCGCGATACTCGCGCGTCAGCAGTTTGTTGGCTTCCTCGTCGCCGATGAACTTTTCGTTGGCCGCGTCGAACTTGAGGAACCGCCCGACGCGGTACTTCGTGTCGGTCAGCGAAACCCCGTTCTCTTTGAGATGCTCTTGCATTTGGGCAAAGGCCTCGGTGGCGGCCGAGTTGCCGGCAAAGGCCTTCACCTGCTGATCGAACGGCATTTCTTCGCCCAATCGGTACGAGATATTGGCCAAATGGCACAGTGCCGCCGAGTAGTGCCCTTCGAGGATGTGGGCGTCGAGGTCTTCGGCCTTGCGGCTGCGGACGCACTGAATGAAGTTGTCGAAGATGCCTTTGCCCGGTCCGCGCGGGGCGATCGGGCTTTTTACGCCGGGGTGTACGGCCGGGGCCGGCGGCGTCCATGAGGCCTTGGCGTCGAACACTTGGTTGTTGCCGACGCCGCCCTTGGTCGGCAAGCCGCGCACTTCGAACAGCAGCAGCACGCCGTCGAAATCGAAAATGGCGATCTGCGTATTGGGCGTTTGCCCCTGATCGGTGTAGCCGAACCGCCCGCCCACGCTGATCACGCTTCGGGGCAGGGTGGCGCCGGGGATCATCCAGCGGGCCACGTCCATTTCGTGCACGCCTTGGTTGCCGATGTCGCCGTTGCCCGTATCCCAGAACCAGTGCCAGTTGTAGTGAACCAGATTGCGATGGAACGGCTGCTGGGGCGCCGGGCCGAGCCAGATGTTGAAGTCGAGCGTGCTGGGCGGCTGCTGCTCCGGCTTGAAGCCGATGCTGGCGCGGCGTTTGAAGCATGTGCCGCGCGAGACGAGCAGCTTGCCGCGCTTGCCTTCGGCGATTTCCTTGGCCAACTGCCAGCCGCTGCCGCTGCGTTTTTGCGTTCCGTGCGAGACGATGCGCTGGTACTTTTTGGCCGCCTCAACGCATTTTCGGCCCTCGAAGACATTGTGGCTGCACGGCTTCTCGACATACACGTCTTTGCCCGCCTGGCACGCCCAAATGGTGATGAGCGAATGCCAGTGATTGGTTGTGGCCACGGAAACGGCGTCGAGGTCTTTGTCTTCCAGCGCCTTGCGGATGTCTTGCACGCATTTGGGCGCGGCCCCCGTCTTTTTCTTGATCGACTCGCTGCGCGCCTCGAAGAGCGTGCTGTCGGGATCGATCAGATGCGTGACCTGCACGTTCTCCATCTTCAGGTATTCGCCGATGTGCGCGTTGCCGCGGCCGTTGATGCCGGCCACGCCGACGCGAATCGTTTCGTTCGCGCCGAGAACTCTGCCCGACGCCTTGGTGCCGGCAATGGTGAAAGTTGTGGCGACGCCTGCCGAAGCGGCCGCCTTGAGCAACGTGCGGCGTGTGATGTGCTGCGAGGGTGCGGTCATGGAAGGGCTCCTGGAGGGTGACGGTGGGAGGTGAACATGCGCGTGGGGCGCGTCTGTCGGGCGGCGGAAAAGCAACGCAACCGAAAGGCGACCTTGCTGTCCGCCGAAAAACCGGCCCGCGGCGGGTCGGCTTGGTTGCAACACCAATTCCCAGGGAAAACAACCGCCGGGGGGCGATTGCTGTGCCCGAATCGAGGCGAACGCTGCCTGCCGCCGGCTGCGGCCACGCGCTGAGGCCGATTCGCGCAGACCGCCCGGCTGCTATTACAACGCGCCGCTTGTCAAATGTCCAGCGTGAAGTGGAGGGCAATTCGCCGGCCGTTCGCCGGCCGAGGATTGCACGCGAGGCCGCGTGCCCGCTCGCGCCGGCAATCGCTACCTTGACGAACCGGCAACCGTGGTGAACAATAGCCGGGTCTTTCTCGCGGGATCACACCACAAGTTGCCGGCTTGTGGTTTTCCCCTGCCGGGTGAAGGGCGCCTTGCGGTTTCGGGCCGTGGGCGTCTTGCGGGTCGAGGCGGCATGCGCGCCGGCTCGGACGGCGGGCGGACCGGACCGAAATGACCGAAGTTCTATCTGCGTGCTTGCGGACGGCTGGGCTCTCTTGGGCCGGCGATCGGGTTGCGCCCCCGCCCGGCATCTTTTCGGCCGTGTTGCGCCGGTTGCCGCCCGCCGCGTGTTTCGCGGCGCGGTCGGCGTCGCGCAGCGGGCGCGGGGCCGATCCGGCGGCCCGTCGGGCGCTGCGGCAGTTACCGATTCGTGTGGTGACGATCAGAAGAGGGTGTTTTCGCTTATGAAGATCGCAGTTGTTCGCGAGAGCTTTCCGGGCGAGAAGCGCGTGGCGCTGACCCCCGCGGCCGTCGCCCCGCTGATTAAGTCGGGCTACGAAGTGGTGGTGGAAGAACAGGCGGGCACGGCCGCCGGCTACCCCGACGCGCAGTACCGCGACAAGGGCGCGCACATGGCGTCGCGGGCCGAATGCTTTGCGGCCGCCGATATTTTGTTGCAAGTGCGTGCAGCAGGCGCAAACGCTCAGGCCGGCGCGGCCGACCTGCCCCTGTATCGGCAGGGTCAGGTTGTCATCGCCATGTGCGATCCGTTGGGCGAACGGCGCGGGGCCGAGGAACTGGCGGCTCGGGGGGTGGTGCTGTTCGCACTGGAGTTGGTGCCCCGCATCACGCGCGCGCAAAGCATGGACGTGCTTTCATCGATGGCCACGGTGGCCGGTTATCGGGCCGTGTTGCTCGGCGCATCGCACCTGCCGCGGATGTTCCCGATGATGATGACGGCGGCCGGCACGATCTCGGCGGCGAAGGTGTTCATTGTCGGCTCGGGGGTGGCGGGCTTGCATGCCATCGCCTCGGCGCGGCGGTTGGGCGCGATCGTCTCGGCCTACGACGTGCGGCCCGCGGTGAAAGAGCAGGTGCAAAGCCTCGGCGGCAAGTTCGTCGAGATGGCGCTCGACACCAAACAAGCCGAAGGCAAAGGCGGTTATGCCCAGGAGTTGGGCGAGGAGTTCTACCGCAAGCAGAGGGAATTGATGGCCCGCGTGGTGGCGGAAAGCGACGTGGTGATCACCACGGCGGCGATTCCGGGCAAGAAATCGCCGGTGCTGGTGACGGCCGATATGGTTGCGACCATGGCGGCCGGTTCGGTGATCGTCGATTTGGCGGCCGAGCGCGGCGGCAACTGCGAGCTGACTAAAGCGGATGAAATCGTGCGAGCGCACGGGGTGACGATACTCGGCCCGACCAATCTGCCCTCGGAGGCCCCGTATCACGCCAGCCAGATGTTCGCCAAGAACATTACGAACTTCTTGAACAACTTGGCCCCCAAGGGCGCGATGACGATCAATATGGAAGACGAGATCATCCGGGAAACTCTGGTTGCCCGCGACGGAAAGATCGTCCATCCGCGATTGATCGATCAGGCCGCGGCCAACGCCTCGTGATCTTCGCCGAAGCAAGCGGCGCGGCCGGGGCGGTGTGGCGCGTTCGGCCGATGCGAAAAGAGAGTGCAATCCTTCCGGAGCATCGAACATGAGTTGGGCTTTTCTTCAACACGGTTGGCTTTGGGCCGTGGACGCGGCGGCCGCGGCCGGCGAGACGGCGGCGACCGAGGCGCCGGGGCCGGCGCCGATTGTCATCAACGTGGCGATCTTCGTACTGGCCTGCTTTGTCGGCTACGAGATCATCACCAAGATTCCGCCGCTGCTGCACACGCCGCTGATGTCGGGATCGAACGCGATCTCGGGCATCACGCTGGTCGGGTCGCTGGTGGTGGCCGGCAGCGGGTTCGCGGTGTTGTGGTCGCGCGATGCGCTGATTTCCGCGTTGGGCTTCTTGGCCGTGCTGTTTGCCACGATCAACGTGGTGGGCGGCTTCGTGGTGACCGATCGCATGCTGGGAATGTTCAAGCGGAAGGACTGAACGATGCAACAAAACGTGATCTATCTGGCCTATTTGGCCGCTGCCGTGTTGTTCATCTTCTGCTTGAAGATGCTCACTCATCCTCGATCGGCCGTGCGCGGCAACCTGACCGGCGCGCTGGGCATGCTGATTGCCGTGGCCGCCACGGTGCCGCTGCTGATCGACGAAGCCCGCGGCCGTTCGCTGCTGACCACCTACGGCGTGCTGCTGGCGGCCGTGGGGTTGGGCGCCGTGATCGGCGCGTTGTTGGCGTTGAAGGTGCGCATGACCGCCATGCCGCAAATGGTGGCCCTGCTCAACGGGTTCGGCGGCGGGGCGTCGGTGTTGGTGGCGGCCGCCGAATTGCTGCGGCGGGAGCAAGCGGCGTCGATCGACGTGGCCGTGGCCACCGTGGCCTCGGGCGTGATTGGGGCCGTGACCTTATGGGGCAGCTTGGTGGCCTTCGCCAAGTTGGAAGAGCTGAAGTGGTTTCGCAAACCGATTCACTACCCGGCTCAACAGCCGATCAATGCCGTGCTCGGGCTGATCGCCTTGGGGCTGTGCTGCTGGGGCGTGTACGACCCGTCGAACGTCGTCGTGTACGCGTTGCTGGTGTTCGTTTGCTCGATCCTCGGGCTGACGCTGGTCAACCCGATCGGCGGGGCGGACATGCCGGTGGTTATCGCCATGCTGAATTCGTACTCGGGCTTGGCGGCGGCCGCCACGGGGTTCGTAATCAACAATGCAGTACTGATCGTCTCCGGCGCGCTGGTCGGCGCTTCGGGCGTGATCCTCTCGCAGTTGATGTGCAAGGCGATGAATCGGTCGTTGGTCAACGTGGTGTTCGGCGTGTTCACGGCCGAGGAAGACAAGTCGAAGGCCGACGAGATTTACGGCGGAAAGGTGAAGGCCACGTCGCCGGAAGAAATCGCCATGCTGCTCGACTCGGCCCAGCGCGTCGTGGTGGTGCCCGGTTACGGCATGGCCGTGGCCCAAGCGCAGCATGCTGTGGGCGAATTGTGCGATTTGCTCGAAGCGCGCGGCGTGACGGTCGAGTTCGCCATTCATCCCGTGGCCGGGCGCATGCCCGGGCATATGAACGTGCTGCTGGCCGAGGCCGAGGTTGATTACGACAAACTGAAGGAAATGGACGAGATCAACCCGACGATGGGGCAAGTGGATGTGGCGATGGTCATCGGGGCCAACGACGTGGTGAACCCGTTGGCCCGAACCGATCCGAAAAGCCCGATCGCCGGCATGCCGATCATCGACGTGGACAAGGCGAAAACCGTAATCGTCGTCAAGCGGAGTCTCAGTCCGGGCTTTGCGGGCATTCCCAATCCGCTGTTTGCCGCCGACAACACGTTGATGTACTTCGCCGACGGCAAAAAGGCGATCTTAGATCTGGTCAACGCGATCAAGCAGGGCTGATGCCCGCCGCCGACCCCGACATTAATCCGAGGCCGCAGCGCCGGCTCGCAGGGCTATCGATTTGCGCTTCAGCGATCAATGACCGGGGAACCGGGCGGCCCGTCGGCGTTGGTCGCTGTCAATTCAGCGCCGCCGCGCGGTGAATCCGGCGGCGGCCGTCGTGCGAAACTTAGAGCAACTCAACCGCTCTGTTCGTAAAGCAGTTCCAACCTGCGGCAGTGGTCTGCCGGGGGTAAAGGCCTTCGTTTGTTGGGCCGAACTGCCTTTTTCGGAGCGTCAACAAAGCAAGGAGTTGCTCGGTCATGACGGCTATTCTTAAATTCGGATTGGTTGTGGGTGTGTTGTGCGCGGTTGCCGGTTTGGCAAGCAGCCCGGGCGCGGCCGAAGACTCAAACGAAACGTTTCGTCCCATTAAGGAAGCCGACCTTCCCGAGGGTTTCCCGGGCTACACACCGGTGGGAACGATCGAGGTGAAGCAGTACCCGGCCATGCGCAAGGCAACGGCCGACGGCTCGAATCGGTTCTGGTCGCTCTTTCGCCACATCAAGGCGAACAACGTGGCCATGACGGCCCCGGTAGAAATGCGCATGGGCGACGCCAAGGCCCCGATCGGGCGCGAGGAGTCGATGGCGTTCTTCTACGAACGGGCCGATCAAGGCTCACCGGGCAGCTCGGGCGGCGTTGCGGTCATTGACGACGATTCGCTGACCGTCGTCAGCATCGGATGCCGCGGGCGACGCACGGCGGACTCCGTCGAAAAGGCCCGGCGACAACTCGTGGAATGGATCGAGGCTCGGAGCGATCAGTACGAAATCGCCGGGCCGCTGCGGGTGATGGGTTACAACTCTCCATTCGTGCCCGCCAACCGCCAATTCTACGAAGTCCAGATTCCGATTTCGCTGAAAGGCGCGGCTCGTTGAAGCCGGCGATCGCCGGATTGCAGGAGCCGGTCGTTGAGGTCCGATGATCGCCGCAGCGCGTCCTCCAGCCTTTGACACCGCGGACTGTTGAAGCAAGGCTTTCGGCGCGGTTGCTGTGTCAATCGCGTCCGAGCCGCCGCTGAAGTTTCGGTCCGGCGATCGGAAAGGCCTTTGCTATTTCTTTGACGCGGCCGGACCGGCGGGTGAAACCTTCACCAACACGCCGCCGCGGGCGGGCACAACGGTCTCGAACCGGCGATCGAACTCGCCTAAGTCTTTTTGACGCCAAAGATCGCGGACGACGTGCTTGCCCTCGGCCGACCATTGGCTCCACGCCACCGCCGCCCGTGCTTCGATTTCGCCACGGTTGAACAGCCCGACGGCCTTGGCGCCGTCGTGCAGCTCTTTGATCATGAGGAACGTGTCTTCGTCGATCGGCACAACGCGCGCGCACTGCCCGAGCGGGTCTTGATCGACTTCGATCACTTCGGGATTGCAAAGCACGTTCAAGGTGAACGGATCGAGCCTGCTCATGTCGCCGCTGTAGAACAACGGGGCGGCCGAGAGGCACCAAAGAGACATGAAGGCGTACTGTTCGTTGGGCGAAAGCGGGCAGGGCTCGGGCTGCCCCATGCCGCGGGCATTGCCGATGTAGCCGATTTGGATGTAGTCGGGATCGTTCCACGCGCCGGGCTTCGACCACTGGCGATGCTCGGCGTTCTTCAGAGCGACCTCGAAAAAGTTGTCGAGTTCGAACCCCAGGTCGCCGCTGGTGCGCCAGCAATGGCCGCCGACCTCGGCCCCCCATTCCCACACCTCGCCCATGCCGTACTGGCAGAGGTTGAACACGATGTCGCGGTGCTGCCGCTTGAGCAGTTCGCCCATCAGCCGATACGGGCGTTGCAATCGCTCTCGGGGCGGGCTGGGGTCGTTCTTGGCGATATTGCCGTATGAACACCAGTCGTACTTCAGAAAGTCGAATCCCCAGGCGGCGAATTGTTTGGCGTCTTGCTCTTCGTGACCGTAGCTGCCGGCGAATCGGGCGCAAGTCAACGGACCGGGCGACGTGTACGTGCCCGCCTTCAGCCCCTTGGCGTGGATGTAGTCGGTCAGCGCCTTCATGTCGGGAAAGTGCTTGTTGGGCAAAATGTTGCCCGCTGCGTCGCGCAGCGGGCCAACCCGCATCGGATCGGCGTGGCCGGGCGAGTTCATCCAGCAGTCGTCGATGCTCACGTATTGGTAGCCCACATCGGCCATGCCGCTTTCGACCATGGCGTCGGCGGCCTGGCGCATCATCTTGTCGGTAATGCGGTCGTAGTGGGCGTACCAATGATTCCAGCCCATCGGCGGCGTCAGGGCCAGTTGGTCGCCGGAAACGATCTTCAACGTCCGCTCGTCGCGCCCATGGGCGTTCTCGGCGCGAAGAACCACGGCGTATTCGCCGCGCGGCGGAGCGGCGCCGCGAAGAATGCCCGCCTCGGCGTCCAGCGTGATTCCCTCCGGCAGGTTTTCCGCGGCGAACCGGATGGGCCGAAGCCCGGTGGTCGGTATGCGGAACAGAAAGGGATTGCCGGGGCGGCATCCGTACACTCGCGGCCCATTGATCCGTGGAGCGGGGCCGGCGGCAGGGGTGAGGATGACTGCCGGCTCGCCGGAACGCGGGCGATCGATCGCCTTGGGTTGGGCGTTGCCGACAAGAATCGCCGCTTGGCCCCAATTGGCATGGTCCGAGTCGCGGCCGTCGCCGGCATCGGTCACTTGCAACAGCAGCTTTTCGACGCCGCGAAGATCGACATCCACCTCTTGCGGCCGGTCGCGGTGTTTCATCACGCCCGAATCAAAAAGCCGCTTCCCATCGCCGATCACCCGAAAGCGGACCGATGCCTTTGGGCCGGCTGCGTCGTCAACGCCAACGGTGGCGCGGAACCGCAGGCAGCCGCCGGCCAAGTCGATCCAGAACGCGCTGGGGGCATGAGTGCCCACGCCTTGGGCAAATCGCCGGCCGGCAATCGCCATTGGCGCCTCGGTCACTGCGCGGTTCGCCTGCGGTTTGCCCCAGCCTTGGCGCATCTTGCTCAGGTCGAGCGATTCGATTCCGACTGCTTTGCCGCCGTCCGCGCGTTGGCTGTCGCCGCCGCCCTTATTGCCATCGTCGGCCCATACCGGCATGGGCGCCACTGTTGTCATTGCCAAGACGAACAGCCGCCGAAGCCATAGGTAGTTCATCTCTCCATCGCTCCATATTGGGGGGCAATTCGGCGGGAAGCCGATCGATTCCGAGGACCGATTCGATTGTAGCAACCGCGACGACTGCCGTGCAACGAATCAGCACGGCCGAGCCGGCAAGCACATAGAAATAGCTCCAGACTCCCCAGGGGGCCCGCGGCGGCGATCCGGCCAACGCTCAATCGGTCGGCAAAGCGAGGAAACGCGGCTGCTGCCGCGGCAAAGAGGCCGAAGGGCACGTTTTTTACGCTTGGGGCCGCTTTTCGTTTTCTGCGGTTCTGATCGAATTCTGCGGTTCCACTCGAGGGTTCGGGCGGCCGTAATGGCGGCTTGGAGGGCGGGCAAGCATGTTTTCGCGTTACCGTGCCATCGACGGCGGTGTTATAATGATTAGTGATTCCCGGAGACGGTGCGCAACAAGCGGCCCGCAGCGGGGTTCTATTCGTTTCTTACAGCGAGGTGCGGCTGATGAACCCAAGCATCTGGCAATCCTGTCGATGGCGCGTGATTGCAGGCGTTTCGCTGTGCGGGGCGTTGGGCCTATGGATGGCCGGGCCGGCGGCGGCGCAAATAAGCATGGGCGGAACCACCGGATCAAGTTCGATCGGCAGCAGCCGCACGACGGGGTCTTCCGGCTCCTTTGGTTCTTCGGGCTCGGTCGGCTCGTCCGGTTCTTTCGGCTCGCGGGCGTTGGGGCAGGGGGTTACCGCTGGCCAGCGGACGATGGGGCGGGGCACCACCGGCGGCAGCGCGATGGGCGGCGCCATGGGCGCAGCAGGTTCGGCCAATGTCGGGCAGATCGATTCAAGCGAGCGATTCCTGCGGCAGAATCGACAGGCGGGCAGCTTTGTCGGCGCCGACAGCCGCGACAACACCGGCTACTTGCTCGGCGGGCAAGGCAACGCGGCTGGGGCGCGAACTGGCACAACGGCCGCCCGCGGCATGCAGAACTTCAACACCCGCGGCACGCAAAACTTCAATCGCGGGGCGAACGTCAATCGCGGCGGAATGGGAGCCAACCTGTTCGGAGCGATGGGCGGGCTCGGCGGGCTTGGGGGTATGGGCGGCGCGCGCGGGCAAAAGCGCGAAGTTCGCACAGCGTTGAGCGTGGCCTTCGACCATCCGGCGATTGATGCCGGACGAGTGACTGAACAGATCAGCCGACGGCTCAATAGCTCGGAGCCTGTGGCCGTTACCGGGATTCAGCGGGTCCGCGCATTGACGCCGGTACAAGCTGCTCGGGACTCGGATGGATCGCTGGTGCTGAAGGGTACTGTCGCCACGGAGCGCGATCGCGCGTTGGCTGAGCGACTGGCGCTGCTAGAACCCGGGGTTTGGAAAGTGAAGAACGAGATAACGGTGTCCGCTGACGCGGATCCCCCTGCGGTTCCTCCGTCGCCGGCGCTGACGGCGCCTGGCCAGCCGGCACTGGGTATTGCGGCCCCCAAGTAGCTCCCGCCGCTCCGTTCGGATTTCCCGGCGGCATCGCCGCGCCGCTTGGACCGGCGGCTCCCGGCGGCATCGGCTGTCCTTCAGTCGCCGGAGCTTGCCCGTTGCCGAAGGCCGAGGCGTTGATTGCGCCCACGGCGGCCGCGTTCCGTGAGCGGGTCGGGTTCGACGGGATGTTGATCGTCGTCGTCTGCAACTTCCGCGATCCTGTCGCACCGTCGCCGGCCGGGTTCGGCCATGTCTGATGCGCCGCACCGCCCGCGTCGGCGGCCTGCGGCGATTGGTAGTTGGCTGCCCGCACCGAACTCGATGGATCGGATGCGGGCGTCGGTCCTCCCGAGACCGTCTTTGCAGTGTTCTCGGCAATCGCTGCCGGCGGACCGGGCAGCACGTGGCGCGTCTGTTCGCTCATCACCACCGCGCCGGCAACAGGCTCGAAGCGGACGATCAAGCTGATCTCCTGCTGCGGGTTGCCCACGTCGTCCCAAGGCAGCCAAACGCTATACGAGTGCCCCAAGCTCGACTTGCTGTATCGATCGGCGAACTGCTCGGCCGTGAACACGAATTTGCGGTCGGGCCGAACCTTGTCGGGATCGCGGCCGTCTTCAACGAAGGCGTAAACGACCAACGCCCCCTCGACCTTGATCGGATCCTTCGTCTGGTTGTCGTAGAACATCAAGCGTCCGCCAAAACCGCGCCGCGGCGCTATCCCGGGCTGATAGAGCACCGTATCGGTCCACATGGCGACGATCTTCGTCGGCGAGGCCGGTTTCTCTTCTTTGGCAAAAAGGGAACCGCGCCGTTCTTTCATCCAGGTAGAACATCCCGCGCTAGCCAGAAGCGTCAAAGAAGTCCACCCGATGACCAAGGCTGCCGTAAGCGAAGCGAACCGCTCGGCAACGCACGCTCGACCGTGCCGCCGCTCTGCCTTTTCCGCGGTTTCAGTATGGCGTCCGACAGTTCCGGCGCCTACGAATCGAGTCGGTCTTCCGCTGCTCATGTCGCTACCCGAATCGTTGTGATTTCGTTTGTTCGACTTCACGATGTCCTGTTCCACTTGTAAATTTGCTTCGCGCAGGACCCCGGCGACAGTCAATCAGCGCGCCGGTTCGTTCCTCTTGAAAGCTGCTTCTTCGACCACTCAGTACGCGTTGGGTTGATAAGCTCCTCCGCGCGGCGCACTGCGCGGATCGGCCGCCGGCCGCATGCGGTACTGGTTGCCGTTCGGATCGACCCAAGCTCCCTGTTCATGGGCCGCATCGGCGGTGGGCGGCGTGTAGCCCGCGGCGCCGTGGGCCGGCGGACCTCCGGCAGGCGGTCCGTAGGGAGCCTGCCCGCCGTAAGCCGGTCCGTATCCCGGCGGGGCATAACCTGCCGTGGGCGCTTGGCCGTAACTTGGCGGCGTCGGGCCGTAAGCCGCTGGCGGGGCTTGGCCGTATCCCGCCGGCGCAGCTTGTTGGGGCCAGGCGGCCGGCCGGTTCTCTGGGTATTGGGCGGGCCCGCGATCAAACGCGCCGTCTTGGTAAGCGGCCGGCTGAACGTGTCCGTCGCGCCGCGGGGCGGCCGTCGGCCAACCGCCCGGCTGTTGAGGTTCGAGGATCGGCCCGCTGCCCGGCCCGGTCGCTTCAGCGGGCGAGCCGTTTTGATGGCTCGAACCCTGTCCCGGCGCGGGCCTCAGTTGAACCTGTGTCGGCGGCTGATTTGCCGCGGCTGGCGGGGCGGCCGGTCGCGGCGCGGCGATGATCGGTCGCGGGGGCACGGCCGCCATATCGTGGCGCACCGCGGGCCGCGCGCTGCCCTGAGGAACGGCAGGGACAACCGGTTCCTGCGGCGCGGCCGGCGGCTCGACCGGCGGTTGCATCGTGCCCGACGGCGCGCCGGCGGGTTGCCCTTGCGGCGCGGGAGTCGGCACGAATTCGCCGTTCCAAGTTCCCGTCGCTCCCGGAGCGGCCGAGTTCGGCACGATGATGCCTGCCGGATTCGTGTCGGGATAGACAACGGCCGTTTCGGCGTCCGACCAGTTGTCGGTGCGGCGGCGCCCGGCTTCGCTTCCATGCATGGCAAGCACGTCGCCGAGGCACCAGTGCATGCGCGACGATTCCAGCCGCTTGATCCGCTCGGCGTCGGCCTCGGTGCGAACGATGTGCGGGGTCATGATGATCAGCAGTTCGGCCTTTTGGTCGCTCACGCCGTCGTAACGGAACAGGTAGCCGAGCACGGGAATATCGCCCAGCAGAGGCACCTTCCGATGGAACTCCGTTTTGCGGCGATTGATCAGGCCGCCGAGAACGATCGTCTGGCCGTTGGCCGCCGACACGGTGGTTTGCGCCGTGATGGTGTTGATCCGCGGCGAACGAATCACCTGGCCGGTGGCGGAGATCGACACGGGAATGCCTTCGGCCTCGGGGCCGACTTCCGACTTCTCGGCGTCGATTTCCATGACGATCAGGCCCTCGGGGCTGATCCGCGGCGTAACGCCCATGATCAGACCGACGTTTTCCAGCGTGATGTTGTTCACCTGCGCCGTCTGATTCACCGAGGTTCCCACGATTCGCGGTACCCGTTGACCGACCTGGATGAAGGCCGGCTGGTTGTCGAGCGTCATTACTTGCGGCCGGCTCAGCACTTCGAGTTTGCGGCACTCTTTGAGGGCCCGAATCAAAACGCTGACGCTTTCGCTCGACGCGGTCAGCACCAGGCCGCCGAAGCCGAGGTCGTTGTTCGTCCGGCCGAGCGAGAAGTGCGACAGGCCCTGGGTGCCGGTCAGCCCCGAGGTTCCCGTCCCGCTACTTTGGCCAAGCGGTTGATTGTTGAAGGCGAAGCCCGGCGTATAGGTGGCCGAGGCGATGTCTTGCGTCGTGGCCACCGGGTTGCCGAACTGGTCGTAGGTGGTTCGCGTCAGGGTAGTGATGTTGCCCAATAAGCTGCGATCGAAGAGGATCGAATCTTGCAAGCCCAACTCGACGCCGAACTCGTCCGTCTTGTTCAACCCCACTTCGGCGATGAGCACTTGGATCATCACCATCGGGGGACGCTGATCGAGCTCTTCGACGATCTTCTTGATCTCGTCGAAGTAGCGGGGCGTGGCGCTGACGATCAGGCTGTTGCTGACCGGTTCGGGCACGACGACCACCTCGCGCTCGATTTGCTCGAAGGGGCTGAGCAGGCCCGGGGCCACCTGCTGCACTTGCCGCTCGGTTTGCAGAAACTGGTTGATCGCCGTGGCCACGTCCGTCGCCGGGGCGTTCTTCAGCCGATACACCACGCTGCGGCGATGCCGCACGTCGCTGTCGTCCAACCGCAAAAGAATCGCCTCGACCACTTGCAGGTCTGAAGGCGTGCCCGAGGCGATGATGCTGTTGGTGCGCACGTCCACGGCAAATCGCAGGGTGACGATCTGGTTTTCGCCGCTCACCGAACCGAGTTGGGCGCCCAACTGGACGGTCGGGCCGGTTTGAGCTCGGGCGAAAAGCGCCTGGAGCATTTCGGCCAGCGAGGTGGCGTCGCCGTTGACGATGGTGAACACCTTGATCTGCGCCTCGGCGGCCGGCAGCTTGTCGAGTTGGTGGATCAACGCCTCGATCAGTTCCATGCTTTCGGAAGGGGCCGAAACGACCAACGCATTGGCCCGGGTGTCTGCGGTGATCCGCACGTCGGTGAGAATGCCCGACTCGAGCTTTCGCTGGCCTTTGGTGTCGACCGTGACGAAACGGAGCATCATCGACTTCTGATCTTGCGTCCGTTGCAACCCGCCCGGCTGCTGCGCGGCTGCGGTGGCCGGAGGAACGCCCGGCGCGGCCGCCGTGCCCGTCCGCCCGATCAACGACTGGCCGGTGACGGCCGCCTGAAGAATCGGAGCCAACTCTTCGGCCAGCGAGTTCTCCAGTTGAATCACGCGCAACTCGTTGACCGCGGCGCTGGTGGGCGTGTCCAACCGTTCCATCAGCGAGGCCACTTCGAGCATGTCGCGCGGGCTGGCCTGAACCACCAGCGCGTTGCTGCGGAAATCGGCCGTCGCCCGAACTCGGGGCCCCAATCCGCCGCGCGCCGCGTAGAACTCGAGCACCGCCTGCTGGGCGGCCAAAGCCGCCGCATGCCGCAACTGGAACACCCGGAATTGCGTTTCGGGATCCACGGGCCGATCCAGCTTCTTCACCAGATCGAGCACCGTTTGCACGCTCTCACGGCGGCCGATCAACAGCAACGCGTTGGGTTTCACCAAGGCATTGATGCTGACAAATCCCTGGCGCAACGCATAGATCTGATCGTAGAGCGGAGCAATCAACTCCGTCAGCGCGCCGCAATCGACATGCCGCAAACGATAAACCTCGATCAGCGGTTCGGTTTCCGCGCTGAGCTGCTCGATCTGTTCGATGACTTCGAGCACCCGCTCCACGTCGCGCTGATGGCCGCGCAACACGAGCACATCGAGCCCTTCAAGCATTTCCACCTGCACCGGGCCGATCATTCCACCGCCGGGCGGGGCAGCGCCGGCCGCCGGTTGGCCCGCCTGCCCCGGAGCAGCGCCGTTGCCCGCACCGGGCGCCGGCTGGGGCTGGGGCTGCGGTTGCGGCTGATTGCCTGCGCCGGGCTGCGCGCCGTTGGCACCGGGAGCAGTGGGCGCGCCTTGTCCGGTTTCGGCCGGAGCGCCCGCCTCGGCCTCGCCCTCGCGCTGGAAGAGCACGGTGACCATCGGCACCCGCGCCTGCCTGCCGGCGTCGCTGGTTGCCAGCGCGGCGGCCAACCGCTGAGTGGTGTTCGGCGAACTGCGTTCCATCGCCACGGTTCGGGTGATTCGCTCCGGACCGGCATTGGGCGCATCCCACGCCTGAATCAATCGAGTCAGTCCGTCAACGGCGCCCGTCGGGCCGCTCAGCGTAACTCGATTGGTTTGCTGATGCACGTCGATCCGCACGTTGCCATTGAGTAAATAGCTGGTCGCGCCCAGTTCGCGGCCCTGCGCGGTGGTCAATCGTTGGCCGAACAGCCCGAGCAACGATTCCTCAATCTCGCGTGCGGCATGATGGCGCAAATGGACAACCGAAGAGGCCGTGGGCGATCGTTGCGCGGCCGCTCCGGAACGCTGCGGCGGTAGATTGTCCGCCCGACCGCCGCCCGTCGCCGCCGGGCTCGCGCCTTGCGCCAGCCGTGCGGCCACCGCCTGCTGAACTTCGGGCGGGCCCTGAACGATGATTTGGCCCGAACGCGGGTCGGACGCCACACGCACGTTGGCGTGCCCCGCCCATTGCGAACGGAGCTGGCCGGCCCAAGATTCGACTTGGTCTTGGGGCACGCGATACGCGCGGATCGATATTTCCGCCGGCTGTGCCTGTTGAGCGAACGCGATACGCGGCCGTTCAGCACTCGCCGCAATAGCCAAGCCCACGAGCAGCAGGCCGGCAAACGACGAACGGCAGAGAACGGTAGCGGGAATGGCGGCACGGGCAATCGAAGTCATGGGATCTTCTACGACCGTCGTACATGGTTTCCCCCCACCATCTCGCGGCGCATCGCAACATACGAAGCGCAAGGTTTACGCAGGACGTAAAATCGGCAGAATCCGCCCAGACATCCAGTTTTTGCCGCGAACTTTCCGCTCTTTTCCTCAAGATACCGACGGTTCGTTTTGCGCAGATTGCCCGTCTTTTCGAGATTGCGATCCGATCGCGCTGGTTCGACGACATCATTGCGGTCCGACAGAAAGTGGATGAAACAGAGCCGCACAAGAAGGGTAGTCGAAATAGCGATAGACCGGACCGGTCCGCCGCAGCCGCCAACGCCGCCACCACCGCAACATCACCGCGTCTCCCTTGGCCGACGATACGCCCATCGTGCGGCGCTCATTCTAACGACCGCCCCCCGGCAAACGGTGGACGCTTTTTTCCCGCCGATGAGAAAAACGGGCCGATCAACGAGTCCAAGACAGAATCTGGACATCTCCGCCCGATGTGGCGCATAATAATCGTTTGGGCAAGGGTGTGTTCTTTGCGGGAGCAGATGCGATGGGATTGAAGATTCTCGAAACCGTCCGTTCGCTCGGCATGCGCCTTCGCGGCTGGTTGCCGAAATTCAAACGAAAAACAAGGCCGCGAGATGCGTTTTATGTCGTGCCAGACGATCTTCCGGACGACCAGCCGGCCCTGGCTTGCACCTTTTTCCACGTTGACACGTGCCTAGAGACGCAGTCTTACTGCAAGGACGTGACGATGATCCCGCCCGATCAGCGAATGCGTTATTCGGAATATCGTCGGATCAGGGA
>JARKPK010000088.1 GCA_029975295.1 Thermoguttaceae bacterium
CACACGGGCTTGTGCAGGCATTGTGTTTTTCAACGAGCTGCTCGGGTTAGCGGCGCTGCCTGGCGTTACTTCACGCGGATTTCGTACCAAAGCGTTTTCCACTTCGGGCCGACGGCGACCACCGCCTTGCCGTGGCGGTTCTCTACCGGTACGGCCGAGGTCGGCTCGCCCGACGGATCGAGCGCGAACACCTCGACCCGCTCGGCCGGCACGGGCAGCGTCAGTTCGGCCGGAATGCCCTCGCAAAGGACGGGTTCGCGGCCCCAATTCCGCCGCAGCGTTACATCTTGGTTGGGCAGGTGTTCGAGCTTCGCTCCGGTGTTTTTCACATCGCCGGAAAGGGCCAAGAGGATTCGGCCCGGTTGGTCGAACCCTTTGCCGTCGATGCAGGTGAGCGTTACGGTGGTCCAGTCGAGCACCGTCTTGCCGACGGCCAACTTCACGCCGCCGAGTTCGAAGGTTCGCCCGCGAACAAAGCCGGTGAACAGCTTGCTGCGCGGCGCATTGACGATGAAACAGCCCGCCCCTTTCTCCGATGTGTCCCAAAGCACCTCTCCGGTGTCCGACGCCCACGCATTGCGTTGCGCCGCCGCGGCCGACAGCGCGCGGTTCGCTTCTTCCGGCGTTTGCGGTGCGGTGGTGGCGTCGGCCATGGCTAGCCGCGGCGGGCGGGTTTCGATGGCCAGCCCGATCCGCCGCTCGATCGCCACGCGCGGGTCGAGGCCCAGGTCGCCGGTGGTCAGCTTGCGCGCGTTGTTGCCCTCGCGCAGCAGTTCTTGTTCGCGCTGTTTGCTCAACGGCGCCCAAGCGATCTTGTCGGCCGGGCGCACATCGCCGCGAAGGAACATGGCCGCGCAGGCCGGCGAGTGAACCAGTCGGCAGGGGTCGGAGCGGATGTCGAAATAGCCTTGAATGCGGGGCAGCTCGAACTCGGCGTTGTGGCTGTAGGCGAAGCTGAACACGCCGTCCCAACCTTGCAGCGCGCCGAAGGCGGCGATCATCGGCAGCCCTTCGCCGCGGTATTGGTTGGGGGCCGGATGGTTGTACTCGCTGACCGTGTAGGCCATGCCCAGCACCCGTTTGGCGGCCAGGCCGCCCAGCGTGCCCGCCGGCTCGTTCACCAAGGCCGTGTTCCGCACGGTCCAGTTTTCCGGATCCCACGGCCGGCCCGGGAACCGCGGATGCTGCCAATACGAGTGCGCGTCGATGTAGTCTAACGCGGCCTGCACGTAAACCGGGCTCCACCCCAACTGCGTGCCCGCGACGAGCGACTTCACCTTCAGCTCATCTTTGAGGAACCGGTACATCCCGGTCCAATAGGCGTACTCGGTGTCCCAAAGGAATTGGATGAAGTCGGCCTGGGCAGCCTCGGTGGCGCTCGACTCGCCGCGCTTCAGCGTCGCCACGCTGTCGTCGTCCAACCGTTGATCTTTCGGCAGGCCGAGAACCCCGCCCGGGCGCAGCGAAACCTGCGCCAGTTCGTACACCCCGGGCGAAAAATTGGTGATCGAAACGCGGGCCTGTTCGTCGTCGGCCTTGGCCACGAAGGTCCGCCGGACGACGTTCCACTGCGGGCCGGTTTCGATGCGCACGGCCAGCCCGAGATCGCCCCACGGGGCATGGGCCTGCTTCACGCCGACGGAGATCGAGCTTTTCTCGTTGCTCCGCACGGAGAAGCTCAGCGTGTAGGGCATGCCCTTCTTCACGCCGAAGCCGGTGCAAGTCAACTGCGGATTCCAAGCCACTTTTCCGATTTTGGTAACCTGAATGCGGAGCTTGTTGGCGCCTTCGGGGCCGCCCTTTTCGGCCTTCACCTCTACACCGGTTTCGCTATCGCGTTCGACGTTCCATCGCGGAGCGGGCCATGCGGCGAAATCGCCGCCGGAAAGCAATTCGTCGCCGAGGGGATGCTCGCCGGCGCTCCACGCCTTGCGCAGCGCCTCGGTCGTGCCGTACTTCTTGCGGAGCCAGGCGTTCCACTGCTTGCGCAGATCGCCGGCGTAGGGTTCGGGCAGATCGTCGAGCGCGCGGTTGCCCCATTCCTGGAACAGCGCGTTTTCGTTGTTGATCTCGACGAAGGCCACGGCCGGTTCGTCGGTGTAGGCCGTGTTGGTGTGCGGATTGACGTGCGTGAGCAGGTCGCGGGCGTACTTCTTCTGAAGTTCGATCATCGGCTGATGGAAGTTGTCGATGCCTTTGTCGTACTTGGGCCGACGCGGATCGTCGGGGAACCCTTCCTTCGGCCCCAGCGTGCGCGACACGTGCAGATTGATGTTCACGTAGATGCCGTGCTGCTTGAGCTGGTAGATGAAGTAGTCGAGCCGCGCAAGCTGCTCGGGATCGATCGTCGTTTTGTTGGGGCTTTTGCCCCAGATGTCGCGCGAATCCATATGGTGCAGCCGCACGCAGTTGATCCCCAATCGGGCGAGTCGGGCGGCGACGCGCTCGGCCTGTTGACGATCGGGGAAGTTGGCCGAAAAGCAGGTGTTCGTGGCCCAAAAGCGGATCGGCCGTTCGGTCTTATGTGTGCCGTCGTAGCCCACGACCAACCGCCCATTGCTCACACGCACGAAGCCCGCAGCCCCGGCCGGCCGCGGCAGCCAGGCCGATACATTGGTGATGTTCTCCGGCGCGTCGAACGAAGGCAGGAAGGGGAAGTAAGCGTCCTCGTCGGCAGCGAAGGCGGCCGCACCTCCAGCGACCCATCCCCCGAGAAACACCGCGACCACAATGCGCAACGGCAAACGCGAACGATTCATGGTTGAACCTCGAAACGGCTGATGGTCCCCAAAAGGACGCGAAGGAAGGTTTGGTGTCAGTGCGGGCGCGGCGACGCTTCGCTCCCAACGGCCCGCACGGCGAGTCGTCGGCTGATTATAGGCACCGGCCGAAGGCTTGTGCAACAAACACGGCGATTTGTGCGCGGCGCATGAAGCTCGCGTTGGAGATTGTTCGCGTTGGCGGTCGTCGGTGAAGCAGCCCATCGCGTTGTGATTCACAAACCATCGTGAAACAGAATGCCCGCCGCCGGGCCGCCCTATCGCCGCAACGCAACGGAAGTGATAATAAAAAGACTATTGATCGCAGAGGCGATCTTCAATGGTCATCGCCGGCGCCGGCGTTGTGCCCATGGCCGCGGGTGAAGTTGCCGCGGGCTTCCGAGCCGCCGATGACGCGGCTGTGGACGCGAATCTTTCGGTTGGTGAATGCGGTTTGGGCGGGGCGGTCGGCGATCGGCCGATGGGCAGGAATTGGGTTCTTTACTGATGGGCACCCCTCACGCACACCCGCCGACGTTGCTGCTGCTGGCCGCCTTCAGCCGCTATCGGCAGGCGCTCGATTGGGCGCGACGCCGGGCGGAGGAGCGTTTCGGTCCGATCGCCCTGGCCAGCCCGCTGTTCGACTTCGACCAAACCCAATACTACGCGGCAGAGATGGGCGAGGGCCTGAAGAAGTGTTTTTGGGCGTTTGCCGATCCGTTCGATCCGCAACGGTTGGCCGAAACCAAGCTGGAGACCAACGCCTGGGAGGTCGAATATGCCGAGGCGGCCGGTCATCCCGAACCTCGGCCGTTGAACCTCGACCCCGGCTATCTGACTTTGGGCAAGCTCGTGCTAGCCTCGACGAAGGACTTCGCCCATCGCATCTATCTTCGCGACGGCATCTATGCCGAGGTTACGCTCTTCTACCGTCGGCATCAGTGGGAGCACCATCAATTCACCTTTGCCGACTATCGCCGGGCCGATTATCAGGCCTTCTTCTCCGAGTGCCGCAATTGGCTGCACCAACTGTTGCGCACCGGCCCGCGGGCTACATAAGGAGAGCATCGCTTTGGCTAGTGCGATCGCACTATCGCTTGCGTCGGGAATCGCGGCAGCGATCCTTTGCGCGCTGGGCTGCCGTGCGATCATCGTGCAAGCGGAGCGATGGGGCTTGCTCGATCGGCCCGGGGGAAGAAAGAACCACGCTCGGCCCACGCCGACCGCCGGCGGGCTGGCCTTCTGGCCGGCGATGATCGCCCTGCCTGCTGCGGCCGCCGTGGCCGTTTCGCTTTGGGGCGACCGGTTTGAGGCAGGCCAATACCGCGCAATGCAACAACCAACGGCCGAGCCTTCGGGCGCTGCTGCCGGCTTGCCCGGCAGCGCAGAACATACGACCGCATTCGGCGAGCACGCCGAACACGCCTCAGCCGGCGTTCGGCCGATCCTTCTGGTTGCCGGGATGGCCACTGCGTTGATGGTGCTGGGGCTTTGGGACGATCTTCGCGGACTGCCCTGGCTGCTGCGGTTGGTCGTGCAGTTTGCGGCGGCATGGGCCGTGGTCAGCGGCGGGTTCAGTGTTCGGCACGTGTTGCTTGCGGCAAGCGAGTTGCCGATGTTGGGGTTGATGCTCGACGCCGTCGGCGTGGTGTGGATCGTCGGACTGACCAATTCGCTGAATATGCTCGACAATATGGACGGCTTGGCCGGCGGGGTCAGTCTGGCCATCGGTGCGATGCTCGTCGGCTGCGGTTGGGCGTGGTCGGCTGGGCTGCCCGGCCCGTGGACCGTCTTCTTCGTTCCAGCGATCGTCGGCACGACGGCGAGCTTTTTGTGGTTCAATAAACCGCCGGCGCGCTTGTTCATGGGCGACGCAGGCAGCTATCCGTTGGGGTTTTTGTTGGCCATCTGCGGCATGGCGACGTTGCTTTTGCCGGTGGTCGCGGCCGACGCGGCGGAGGCAACACGGCCGGCCCTCGGTGCGGCCGGGGCCGTGCTCGGCCTATTGTGCCTGTTTGCCGTGCCGCTCTATGATACGGCGTCAGTGGTCGTGTTGCGGCTGCGTGCCGGGACGAGTCCGTTTCATCCCGACCATCGCCACCTGTCGCATCGGCTGGCGGCGCTGGGGCTTTCGCCGGGGCGTGTTTCCGCGGCGGTGGCCGTGCTGGCCGCCGCTACCGGCCTGCCCGCGGTGCTGATGCCGTGGGCGCCGGCGGCGGGCGGAGTGTCGGCCGCCTTGGTGCTGGTCGGCGTTTTCGTCGTGTTGCCGTTGGGCGAAACGGTTGCCCATCGCGTCAAACGGCTTCGCCGCGAATGATCTTCTGTGTTGGTCGCCTGCATCGCCGGCTTCGGGTGCGTTGCAGTAGTTGCGAGGTCTTACGGAGCAACCTCTTCATGTCCGCCGAATTGCGACAGCGTATTCTCGACTTGGTCAACAGCCCCGATTATCAGCCCGCCAAGCCGCGGGTGATCGCCCGGCGATTGAACCTAACGGCCGAGCAGGCCGAGGGGATCAAGCGATCAATCAAGCGATTGGCCCGCGAGGGGCTGCTCGTTTACGGCGGCAACCGCGTGGTGTTGCCGATGAAATCGGTGGCCGCTAGCGCCCCGCGCAATCGCATCATCGGCGTGTTCCACCGCACGCAGAAGGGCTACGGGTTCGTGCGTCCGCGGCCGGGCACAGCCGCAGCCGCACTGAAGGAGCGCGACGGCGCCATCCGCGACATCTACATTCCGGCCAAGCGGGCGGGCGACGCCTCGACCGGCGATGTCGTCGTCGTCGAGCTCCTCCGACGCCGCCGTGACGAACCGGGCGTGCGCGGCGAAATCATCGAAATCATCGAACGGCAAACGCAGCGCTTCGTCGGCACCTACTTCGAACGCGGCGGGGCGGCGCTGGTGCAAGTCGATGGCACGGTGTTCGCCGCGCCGATCGCGGTGGGCGATCCCGGGGCGAAAGGCGTTCGTCCCGAGGACAAGGTTGTCGTCGAAATGCTTCGGTTCCCTTCGCCCGTCCAAGAGGGCGAAGGAGTGATCGTCGAGGTGCTCGGCCCGCGCGGTAAACCCGGCGTGGATACGCTTTCGATCATCCGCGAATTCGATTTGCCCGACGAGTTTCCTAATGACGCGCTCGACGAGGCCCGCGCCGCCGCGGCCGCCTTCGACGAGAACGACCTGAGCGGCCGGCTCGATCTGACCGGCGCAACCGTAATCACCATCGACCCGATCGATGCCCGCGACTTCGACGACGCGATTTCGCTGGAAAAGCTCGACGACGGCCGTTGGCGGCTCGGCGTACACATTGCCGACGTTTCGCACTTTGTTCGCCCGCGTACGGCGCTCGACCGCGAGGCCTACGCGCGCGGCACCAGCGTTTATCTGCCCGACCGCGTGCTGCCCATGCTGCCGGAAACAATCAGCAATGGCCTGGCCAGCTTGCAGCCCGAGAAGGTCCGCTACACCAAAAGCGCCCTAATGGAGTTTACCGCCGAAGGGCTGCGCACCGACGCCACCTTCCACCACTCGGCCATCCGAAGCTGCAAACGGCTTTCTTACGAGCAGGTGGACGAGTACTTGGCGAACCGCGCTGCCGGGCGGCGGCGGTTGGGGCGACCGGTGGCCGATCTGCTCGATCGGATGGTCGAGCTGGCGATGGTGCTTCGCGCGCGGCGGCGGCGGCTGGGAGCGCTGGAAATCAACATGCCCGAGGTGAAGATCGACCTCGACGCGCAGGGGCGAATCAACGGGGCCCATGTCGTCGAGAACACGGTCAGCCATCAGATCATCGAGGAGTTCATGCTGGCGGCCAACGGCGCAGTGGCCGAGTTCCTCGACCAAAAAGGTGTGCCGTTCCTCCGCCGCATCCACGCGGCCCCCAGCCCCGTCAAATTGCAGGCCCTGTCCGAGTTCCTCAAAGCCTTGCGGCTGAAGCACGATCGCCTCGAAAGCCGTTTCGAGCTGCAACGATTGCTCGACGAATTTGCCGACAAACCGGAGCGGCATGCCGTCCATTTTGCCGTGCTCCGCTCGCTCCAGCAGGCGTATTACGGCCCGGAGGAAATCGGCCACTACGCCTTGGCCATCGAACACTATTGCCATTTCACCTCGCCGATCCGCCGCTATCCCGATCTGACAATCCACCGCACACTCGACGCGGTTCTCCGCGGTGCTCCGCCACGGACCGACTTCGACCAATTGGTCGTGGCCGGCCAACATTGCTCGCAGCGAGAACGCCGTGCCGAGGAAGCCGAACGCGACCTGACCAAGCTCAAACTGCTCAGTTATCTGAGCAACCGAATCGGCGAAGAGATGGATGCGCTGGTCACCGGCGTCGAGCCGTTCGGGCTGTTCGTGCAGGGAATCGCCCTGCCCGCCGAAGGTCTGGTGCGCGTCGAAGCCCTGACCGACGACTACTACGTTTTCGATCGCGACGGGCACTGCCTTGCGGGCCGCCGCAGCGGAAGAACCTTCCGACTGGGCGATCGGCTCCGCGTGGCCGTCGCGCGGGTCGATCTGGAACGCCGCGCGCTCGATTTCCGCTTGGCCCAGGGCAAAGCACCGCAGGGCCGAAGCAGCAAACCGCGGCCCGCCCCCGCCCCAAAAGGCTACGTCCCGCCGAACTCGGGCCGTCGCAGCCCCGGGCGGCGGATGAAATAGCGCACCGGCCGCAACCAACCGTTGCGCAATGGATTGCCGGCGGCCAATTTATCGCGATCGGCCCACCGCGCCGACCGACATCGCCCGTGGGCGATCGTGCGGCAGGACTATTCTGTTTTGGCCGCCCTGTCTCGGCCGGTTACAGATCGGCCGCCATCAGCGACGATTGGCCCTGGTCGCTGAGTGATGCCGCCTCAAGACGCCCGCCACCCGACCGCGCTCGAACCAGGTCGGAAAGCGTAATCGCCGCCAATTGATGCCGCGTGGTTTCGGTGATCTGCCGCATGGCGTCGCGGAGCAACGCGGCTGAATCCGCCGGAAGCGAGTTCATCGACGGAACCGCAGGCGTCAACGGGCCGTCAATCGCCTCGACCAAGTCGAGAAGCGTGATCTCTTGCGGATCGCGATCAAGGGTGAACCCACCACCGCCCCCCCGGGCCGAATGCAGAATGCCCTTCTTGGCCAAATCGCGGAGAATCTGAAGCAAGAACCGCTCGGGCATCTGTCCGTCGTTCGCCAGCTTGCCGCACGATAGGGGCATGCGGCGTCCTTGCTCGGCCAGGCGCACCGCGGCATTGACGGCATACGTGGCGCTTTGCGAAAGCTTCATACCGTTGGGGATCCTGTCATCTAAAGTTTCACATTAATCTAAAGGGTTAGAAGTTGCGCAAGCCCGAACGCTGCGTTTTCGGCAACGTCCGCCATGCCGGATGCGCTTCTGGCGCACACGGCCGATGCCCCAACATTTCGCAACGAGTCCTACCCAAATGGATGGTCTGTGTCTTTCATCGGCTAACAACCACCGTAGTCCACACATGCTCTGTCAGGAAAAACGCAAATCACTATGTCTCGGGGGGGGTGACCACTCTTCCAAGGGATGGCATCGATCGGCACCGGCTGCTTCTCCCGTTACTTTGCGACAAGTTGCTAAAGGGCGACTGCAAACTTCTCGGAGAGCCTTTCCCACCCGAAATCCTTCAACCGTGCCGCGACCTGCGTCATCTCGGCGCAGCGGCAGGTCGTGCATGCGAATTGCCGTATTTGTCCACTTCTAATGCTCCCGAATCCGCTTCATTACGGTCTCTGATTGTGTCCGAGCATCGATCGGAACATGGCTATCCGCGGACCCATATCGTAATGTCACGATGCCGAGCTGTGGCCCTCATCAATCAGCCTCGCCTGAGTGGAGGCACGTGGCGAATCCCCCGCAATACTGCAACAGTTGGCGGGGGGTAAGAATTTTGTCCTGCTTTATTGAATTTGCGCCGCGAGAAACGCTGAACGACCACGGCGGCCATCGCTCCGCTGGACGATTCTTTTTCCATAAGTCGCTTCCGAATAAGCACTTAGATCAGTGCATTCCGGACGGAATCCTCGCCAATGTTGTCTGGGGTATCCATCGCCGGCGGCGACCAGCGTCTCGACTCCGCCCCGCAATGCAGCCGTCGCATGTTGGCGTCCGCAGTTCGAGTAGTCGGGCTCCGGCTTCGCTTCTGCTTTCGCGGCATTTCCTATATCATCACGCCATGATTCGCTCACTCCAAGCCGTCGCTTCCTCCGTCGCCCGCCGGTTGCTCACTCCCTGGCTGATCTTCTTGGGGTTTTGGGCGGGGATCGTCGCGGGCAGCGCCCCGCTGTTTCTCACTTCGCCGGAGCGAACCGAATGGGCATGGGTGTACCGCCGTGCCGCGTTGCGCATGCAGGCAGGCGAGCCGGTCAATGTGATCGAGCCGGTGGCCTACTCCTATCCCCCGGCCATGGCGATGTTGACCGTGCCACTGAGCAATTGCTCGCCACGGCTGGGGGCAGTCGGCTGGCTGGCAGTCAACTCGGCCGCGTTGGCAGTCTTGATGGTGGCCTGCTGGCGACTTTGCGGAGGACCGCGACCGTTTTCTCCGATATCGGGCGGGTGGATGCTCGTCTTCGCCGGCGCAATGCTTTTGAACCTACGCTACACGATTGCGCCCCTGCAACACCAGCAGTTCGACTTGGTGATTGCCGCCCTGGTTGTCGGTGGTTGTTGGGCCCTTGGCGCTGGGCGCAAAGTTGCGGCCGGAATTGGCCTGGGGGCCGCCACGGCAATGAAGTGCACTCCGCTGCTCTTCTTCCCCTGGCTCTTGTGGCGCAGGCAATGGCTGCCGGCCGCCCTGCTGTTGGCGGTCGGATTCGGGTTGAACCTGCTGCCTGACGTGTTGTTTCCGCAGCAAAATGGGCGGCTCTACGTTCAAGATTGGCTCGAATCGTTTGCCGCAGCCCCGGCGCGGCACGGCCCCGGCGAATGGTTCACCGAGCCCTCGCAGAACCAGTCGCTCTCCGGCACAATGGCCCGATGGTTCGGCCGGTCGGAAAGCGCTATCCTCCCATCAAAGGACGATCGCCGGCAGCCGGAGAACGGCGGCGCAGTCTCACTCAACTCTAAAAGGCTGATCCTTTTGCGAGCACTGGTCTATGGGACGGATCTGCTCCTGATCCTAGTGACGTTGGCAGCCTGCGGGCGGCCCTTTCAGCCGCTCGGCTTGAAACCGGTTGAGCAGCCCAATGAAAATTCGACCGGCGATCGGTCTTGGCCTGGCCCGTCGCAAAGCGGGCGGCGACAATGGCCCCATCCCACACTCCAGTTGGCCGTCGAAGCTTCGGCCGTCTGTTGCCTGATGTTGCTGCTTAGTCCGATGACCGGCAAGGCGCACTTCGTTCTGATGCTGCTGCCGTGCTTCGTGTTGATCCGGGCGGCGTTGATCGACCAAGACCGTCGCCTGTGGCCGGTGATCGGTCTGATGGCCATCGCCGGACCCTTGACCACCAAGGGCGTTTGGGGACGCGATCTGGGCGGGGCAATGCTCGATTGGGGCATGCCGACTCTCTATCTTGCTCTCGGCCTGGCGGGCAGTTGGCTAGCGGTTCGGCACGTCGATCAGCCCGTAATGGCCGGCGAACACCGATCGCCGTAGCGGCCGCCATGCCGCAAGCAGCAATCCGGGCATCTCCCGATTCCGCGGCGGACTGCGAGAGTGCCATGCCCCGTCTGTGGCTGAACAAAGCGCGTCATAGACGCTACCATCGTTACCGACGGACTGAATCTACGTTGGCGCGGCAAGGAATACCGGTAAAGGCCGATTTCACGTCAACATCGTTTGGATACAAATACGATGAATAAACAGCACGCGAAGACTGGAGAGAGTCGTCGCGAACAAGGGCGAGCAGTCGCTGCGGATTCACTAGAGGGACCGCCGAGTTCTCATGGACAGTCGCTGTGGTTGGCTTGTCTGACCCTGGCCCGGGAGTTGCCGGGCAATGCCGGCAGCGGCGGCCAACCTGCCATGATCGACTCGGCGAACCCTTCGAGGTGTAAGCCGCAGCGGGTCGGCAAGGATCGAATGGCCGAAGGGATCGACGCGGCTTCGCGGCAGGACGTGAAAAGGCGCGGCCCCCTTTTGGAGCGAAGGATCACCGGCCTGCGGATTGCTTGCGCGGAATAGGACTATCGACGAACCATCGTCGGCACTTCAGGCGGGATTCGCTTCCCCGCCGGCCACTGGGCGGCCGCGAAGACCGACGGGCGGATGTCGATGGTCCTGTTGCGTTTCTTGAGGGTGCGTTTCTCGATGGCGTCGAAACGGCAGGGTGTCGAAACGGCCGCAGCCCGAAGTCGCGGGCGGAAGCGTACGGCGGTGGTCGCTGAGATCCCTGGATTGCTACGAACGGTCGCCGGGGCCGCGGCTCGCTTTCTCGGCAAGACCCGAAGTGCCGAACCGTCGCGTCAACTCATCTTCAACCGCCTTCCAAGAAGTGCCAGCCAAGGCCAAAGCCACCAGCATGTGGTAGAACAGATCGGCTGCTTCGCCGGCCACGCGCTGGGCCGAGGGCGGAACCGCAAAAAGCTCTTCGGCCAGTTCGCCGGCCTCTTCACGCAGTTTGGCGGCCAACGCCGGCGCGCCGCCCCGAAGCAGTTGCACCGTGTAAGATCCCTCCGGCTGCCGCCGGACCCGATCGGCGATCAACGCGTCGAGCTGTGCGACAATCTCGGCAGAGCGTGGAAACCTGTCTTCGTCAACCATGTGCTCAGCGAAACTCAACGGCCCGGCAAGCCATTGTTGCCGCATGCCGCGCGGTGCGAAGGGTCGAGACGGAACAGCGCCAGATCGATTATAATCGCATCTGGGCGCAGGCTGAAGGACGCCTTAGCACCGCCGCCAAGCCGATTCGGAAGATTGCAAGAGTGGTTGTTTGACCCGCGATGTTTTCGTTGGGGCGTCCTGCCAATTCCGCCCGTTCTCGGCGACGTAAGAATGCAATACAAAGAGCCGGTCCGCCGTTGCGGCCGGTTGCCCTTGAGGTTGTGCGAATGACCGTTTTCGCCGAACGATGCTGGTTTCTTACCGGCCCAACCGCCTCGGGCAAGACCGAGGTCGCCCTGGCCTTGGCCCGGCTGATCGACGCCGAGATCGTGTCGATGGATTCGATGACGCTCTATCGCGGCATGGACATCGGCACAGCCAAGCCCACGCCGGCGCAACGGGCCGAGGCGCCGCATCATTTGCTCGACATCCTCGAGCCATACGAAGAATTCAGTTTGGCGCAATACTTGGAAGCGGCCGCTCAGGCGCTGGCGGCAATCGAATCGCGAGGGCGACGCGCGTTGTTCGTCGGCGGAACCGCGCTCTATTTGAAAGGGCTGTTGCGTGGGGTGTTCGAGGGGCCGGGCGCCGATTGGGCGTTGCGGGCCGAGCTGGCCCGGCAGGCGGCCGAGCGTCCGTCCGGCTGGCTTCATGCGCAACTGGCGGCCGTCGATCCGCAGGCGGCCGAGCGGCTTCATCCCAACGACCATCGCCGGCTCATACGGGCGATCGAAGTCTATCGGCTGACCGGCGCGCCGATCAGTCGCCTTCAAGGCCAGTTCGACCGCGCCCGGCAGGCCGAGCAATGCCGAGTGTTCGTCCTTCACTGGCCGCGGGAGACGCTGCATCAGCGGATTGATCAGCGGGTCGATGCCATGATCGAGCGACAACTGGCAGCCGAAGTCGCCGAAGTCCATGCGGCCTGCGCACGACAGGGCCGAACCATGAGCCGCACGGCAATGCAGGCGTTGGGCTATCGAGAGCTCACCGCCTATTTGCAGGGCCAATGCAGCCTGGCCGAAGCAGTGGCGGCTGTGAAAGCGCACACCCGTCAATTCGCCAAGCGGCAGGATACTTGGTTCCGCTCGTTAAGCGAGTGCCGCTTCGTGCGGATGACCGAGCCTTGCGACGCCGACCAAACCGCGAGGCGGATTGCAGACGCGGCGGCGCATGCCCAGCCACTGCGGCCGTAAGGCGATGCTGTCGGCCGGCTGTTCGAAGCGCCATTGCGCCGTTTTCGCCCAAGCTGCGGTCATGCGATCCGTTCATCGTGGACCGAGACCAGCGCCGACTTCCACGCGTCGAGGTGTTCGGCGCAGGTCAACAGACCGCGAATCACCGCGTTTTCGGGGTCAACGGCCAATCGGACCGGAACGCCGAGCTGCTCGGAAAGAAACCGATCGAGCTGGGCCAACTGTGCCGCGCCACCCGAAAGGGTCAGGCCCAGCCTAGCCAAATCGGCCGCCAGTTCGATGTTGAGGTTCTCGACCACCTCGCGGACGGCGTCGGCCAGTTTTTGCAGCGGGTCGGCCAGGGCCAAGGCGATCTCGGCCCGCGAGATGGCTAGCGATCGGGGCAGCCCAGTGGCCGCATCGACTCCCGCTACTTCGGCGCGGGCTGCGTCGTCGTCGCTTTGGGCCGCGCCGTGTGCGATGCGCAACTGTTCGACCGTGGGCAGGCCGACGCGCAATCGCCGGTGCCGCCGCAGGTGTTCGCACAGGGCTTGATCGAAGGCATGGCCGCCAATGCGCACCGCCTTGGCGGCGACGACTCGCCCCAGGCTCACCACGGCGATTTCCGCCGTTCCCGCCCCGATGTCGCAAATCGCCGAGGCCGTTGGTTCGGCTACGGGCAGGCCAACTCCCAAGGCGGCGGCCATGGCTTTGCTCCAACCGAACACCTGCCGCGCCCCGGCCCGAGCTACGCTATTGAACACCGCCCGACGTTCGACCTCGGTGGCGACCTCCGTCAAACCAACGACCGCCCGCGGGGGCAGGCGCAGCTGCGAACGCCGAGTCTTGGCCAGCAGGGTTCGCAGCATGGCCTCGCAAAGTTGGAAGTCGGCGATCACGCCTTCGCGCACCGGATGCCGCACATCGATGTCCGAGGGAGTTCGCCCCTCGATCTGTTTGGCCAGATGTCCGACGGCGAGGCCCCGAGCCGCAATGCGCCGCGTTGAACAATCGACTGCCGCGACCGACGGCTCCGATACGATCACTCCTCGGCCGGCCGCGGCAATGCGCGTGTTTTCCGTGCCCAGGTCGATGGCCACGTCGTCGCTGAACGAACGGAGCAACCTTGCCAGCATCCTTGCCTCGGCGTCAAGAGTTGTCGCAGCAGCATCGATCGGCTCGTTGCCGCCGCGGGCGGGCCCGGCATCCTTTCACAGCAACGCGCCCCGGCCTATGGCCAAGGCCGACAAACCGATATGTGCGAACGCTGCGGTAGCCTAGGAGAAGTGGACCGAACGAACGAGGGCGACACGCGCGGGCCGCGATTGCGCCTCATAGGGCAGAGTGAACGCGTCCACCTCGGCCGAGCCCGAAACGGTCGGACCGCCCTTGTACTTCCATTCGTACTCGGCGTTTTCACCCCAGAGGCAGAGAATGCCCGCAATCAACGCCAGCAGCGCCAACACCAGCAAAACGGTGTAAACGTCTGCCCGCGGTTTGCGATACTGCGGCGCCGCCGGCGATTCGTCACTGGATTTGAGAGACGACACGGTCACCCTTTACGATATTGCTCTTCGCCCATTCGCGCAGCGACTTGCAAACGGCGCGATCAGGTGAGGTCCGCACAACTTCGATCTTGCCCACCAGCGTGTTCAGCGCGCCGCTGGTGCGATAGACGAACAGTTGATGGCCAGGAAGCAGGCCGTCATCGGCGCCGATCGAGATTTCGACAACCCCCTCGGCGGGCGTGGCGGTCACCAGACCCTCAACCATCGGCGGCACGTCTTGGTATCGTTCGGGTTCGGGCACTTTGCCGAACTTCCGAAGCACTTCCAGCGCCCGCTCGTGCTGCTCGGCCAGGTTCTTGTTAACTTCTTTGAGCCGCGTGGTTTCGTTGGCAGCCTGATGCAACTCGTCGGTCAGGCGAACAACCTCTTTGAAGTGCTTATCGCGGTCGGCCTGCGCGTCGCGGATATCCTTGCGCAAAACCTCGACCTCTTTTCGGAGGTTTTCCAACGACTGATGCGTAGCCTTGACTTCCGAGATTTCGGTCCGCAGATCTTTCTCGAAGCCCTCTTGCTTCTTCAGCAGATCGTCGCGCTCTCGCAGCAATTCCGCCCGTTCGGTTTCGAGCTTCGCCCGAGCCTGGGCGGCGTTGGCCTTCTCCGCCTCGAAGGTGCGTTTTTCTTGGTCGATCTGCTCGCGGAGCCGATCGTTTTCTTCCTTCTGGTCTTGAAGTTGCAACGCCAAGCCCTTGGGCCGACCGACCGAAGCCTCTTTGTTCTCGACGAGCAATCGCCAGTTCTTGTGCGTCGCGTAAACCATCACGGCGAACGACATGAAGGTCAAGCTGAGCACGAAGATCAGTACGGTGAAGATCTTGCCGACAAGATTCATAAAAGACCTCTTCCGCTGCCGGGATTCAGAACAACCGGCCAAGCTGGTGCGAATGCTGTCCTGTCAGGCTAGTATAACTTCGCCCAAATTACCATGTCAAACGAATCGTGCTA
The DNA here is from genome assembly GCA_029975295.1 of Thermoguttaceae bacterium. GTDB lineage: Bacteria > Planctomycetota > Planctomycetia > Pirellulales > Thermoguttaceae > JARKPK01. Next base: position 15,213 of record JARKPK010000088.1, read on the forward strand.
ACCCTCCTTTTTTGAGCTGGTGGCGAGAAACGATTGTAAGAGTTTTGCTGAACGTCAGATAGGGAACACCGAGCCAGCGTGGTGCGCAAGCCCGGCAGTCTGGGCGTCGGCCCGCGTTCTCCGCGTCTTCACGTCCTATTTTTCGACGTCACATCCCAATGCGTTCGCCAGACGGTTCCGCCCCCAACGGCGACGATTGGCCACGGCGACGGCTGCGAATCCACGCCCCGACGCCTTTCAGTGCAAGCCCCCCGCTGGCCGCAAGACATGCCAGGGCGAACAAGTCGCCCCCCAGCAAGTAGGGGCTTGTTCGTCCGTCGCGAGCTAGTTCGACGGTCAGCACGTCGCATTGGCGCCGCGGCCCCTGCAAGAGAATCCGGCCATCGCCATCAATCGCCGCAGAAATGCCGGTGTTGGCCGCCACAAGCATGGGCTTGCGGAACTCGACGGCGCGGAACACCGCGCACATCAGGTGCAGTTGCAGCTCGCTCGATCCCCAAAACCAACCATCGTTGGTCAGGTTGATCATTGCGTCCGGGGCGGCTTCGCCGGAAGCGGCGAGCAACTGGCGACGGATGACCTGCGGCAGCACGTTTTCGTAACAAATGCTCGGCGAAAACTTCAGCCCGCGATGTTCGAACACGGCCGGCCGGTCGCCGGCGTCGATCGAAAACGGCAAAGGCGTCAGACGTTGAAGCGCGGGAAACCGATGGGCCAGCGGCACGTACTCCCCGAACAACACCAAATGCATCTTGTCGTAGCGGCCGAGGATTTCGCCGTCGTTGTCCACGTGGACGGCCGAGTTGTAACGCCGCACCCCGTCGCGCTGGAAATGCCAAACGTCGGCCCCGATGATCATCGGGGTATCCAGCCGCCGCACAACGTCGGTGAGGAACTGCCGATGCAGGGCCGCGCGCTCGCGGTAGTCGGCAGCGAACGTTTGGTCGTCGCCTTCAAACCCGTCAGGCCGCACGGCATCGGCGTCAACAATCAGCAACGGAATACGGAACATCGTTTCGGGCCAGATCAGCAGGTCGGCCCGGTGCGGTTGTTGCACCGCCCGCTGCGAGAGGGCCAGATACTGCTCCATCGCCTTCCGCGGGGTGTCTTCGGGCGCGTCGAATTGGGTGTCGATCGATCCCTGGATCAAGGCGATGCGCGTGTTCGCTTCGCGCACCGGCGGTCCCTGACGCACCAAGCCATAGGCGAGCGACGCCCCGACCACGCCGACCAAGGGAATGATCGGCCAGGTCGTCAACCGAGAGCCCTGATACGGCACAACCTGAACCACACACGACAACGCCAAGATCATCACAAACCCGACCCCGTAAAAGCCGACCAAGTCGGCCACCTGAATCAGCTCGATCCAGCGGTATTGGGTATAGCCGATTGCGCCCATGGTGATGCCCGTCAGAAGGTGCGCGCGAGCGTATTCCAGACCGGTCCAAACCACGGGCGCAACCAACAGCAACGGAATGCCCAAGCCATGGACGCCCACCCGACTGACAGCGATGAAGGTCGGCAGGTAGATCGAGTGATAAATGGCGATGGCAAACCAGCCGAAATTGGTAGCCCAATGCGGCAGGCTGAGCCACCAATACAAGCCGAGCCAAAACAGGAACCCGGCGCCGGTGAGCATCCAGTAGGGGCGGGGACCGGACAGGCGGTCGCGACGGACGAGCAACAACCAGCCCGCCGGGGCAACCCAAGCCAGCGGGAACCAATCGACCGGCGGGAAACTCAGAAATAGAGCCAGCGCACTGGCCACCGCCGGCAGTGCGGTCGAATACTTCTCGGGCAAGCGACGAACGGCAACATTCATGCGAAAAAGGTTACGCGCCGCCGCCTCCCAGCACAAGGCCTATTCCGTCCCAAGATGCACCGTCCGACACGAACCTGCTCTTGCGAGAACGGCCCAGCCGAACCTGCAAGCCCCCCCGTCCCGCAAAAGCCCCGAAGCGGGCCAACGGCGTTTCGCAGGCTCGGCGGAGCCAAAATCCCAGCGCCAATGCGCCACGGCCGACAAACGTCAGGGTTGGCGCCGGTACGAACTGATGCCGCCCGACAGGTTGCGCACCTTTTCAAACCCGTTCTGCCGCAAGATGCGATTGGCCAGGTACGAAGTCATGCCGACGCCGCAATGCACCCAAATCTCTTGATCGCGGGGCAGTTCGCCCAGCCGCGTGCGAAGCTCGCCCAGCGGGATGCGCAACGTGCCGGGCACCGCCTCTTGGGCGACGGCCGATGGCGGCCGCACATCGAGCGTCAGCGGCGCTCGGCCGGCGGCGGCCAGCGATTTCCACTCGTCCCAGTGCGCCAGGGCCACATCGCCCCGCTGCGCGTTGGCGGCAACCATGCCGGCAATGTTCACCGGGTCTTTCGCGCTGCCGTATTGAGGCGCGTAGCACAATTCGGCTTCTTCCAGATCGAAAACCGTCATGCCGGCCTGGATGGCGGTGGCCAACACATCAATCCGTTTGTCCACGCCCTCTCGGCCGACGGCCTGCGCGCCGAGCAAACGCCCGTCGTCCGGCGCAAACAGCAGCTTGATGGAAATCATCTGCGCGCCTGGATAATACCCGGCATGATGATTGGAATGGGTGTACGACTTCTGATAGGCGATGCCGGCCTTGCGAAGCGTCTTTTCGCTGGCGCCGGTGCAGGCCAGCGTCAGATCGAACACCCCGACAACGGACGTGCCCTGGGTGCCGCGAAATCGCGACTCGCGGCCGCAAATCACGTCGGCGGCGATGCGGCCCTGCCGATTGGCCGGGCCGGCCAACGGAATAAGTGACGGCGCGCCGGTGACGAAGTCGCGATCTTCCACGGCATCGCCAACGGCGAAGATGTTCGGATCGCTGGTCCGCATTTGCTCGTCAACCACGATGCCGCCGGCAACGCCGATCGCCAATCCGGCCTGCTGCGCCAGCGCCACATCGGGACGAACACCGATGGCGACAATCACCAGCCCGGCCATCAAACGCTCGGTCTGCTGCGTGATCACCACGATGTTGTCGTTGGGCCCCGGCTCGAGCGAAACGACCTCGCATCCCGTGCGGATCTCTACCCCGTTTCGGCGCAGCTCCTCGGCCACGGGCGCGACCATTTCCGGATCGACCGGGGGCATCAATTGGTCGAGCTTCTCCAGAACGGTCACCCCCAAGCCGCGGCGTTGGAGATTCTCGGCCATCTCCAAACCGATGTATCCCCCGCCGACGACCACCGCCTTGGCCGGATGCCTCTGATCGATCCACGCGGCGATCCGGTCGGCGTCGTCGAGATTGCGAAGCGTGAAGACGCCGGGCAGTTCGATTCCCGGCCAGCGCGGGCGAATCGGCGCGGCCCCCGGGGCCAAAACCAACGCGTCGTACGGGTGTTCGGCAACCTCGCCAGTTTGCACGTTGCGAACCCGAAGCAACTGGTTTACGCGGTCGATCGCCACGGCTTCGCGCCGAGTGCGAACTTCTACCCGAAACATGTCGCGAAACCGTTCCGGCGTGGCCACCAACAAGTGCTGGCGCTGCTTGATCACCCCGCCAAGATAATACGGCAAGCCGCAATTGGCGAAGGAGATGTCGGCCCCCCGCTCGAACAGATAGATCTCGGCGTGCTCATCCAAACGGCGCAGACGAGCCGCGCACGAAGCCCCCCCCGCCACGCCGCCCACAATCAAAACGCGCTTGCCCATGGCATCTCTCAATGCTTCGGTAGAGTACGACCTGGAACGATGTTCGCCCAACACATGAATCGGACGAACGTTTCCACCGTTTTACACGTTCGATCAGGATGCGACAATCGGCAGGCCATGCAGCTCGCATCTTGCGGCATTGCGTTGATTTGCGGACATGTGCGCGTTCCCTTTTCGAATGAACGGGCAGAAAACCATCTGCTCCGCTCGGCCGGAATCAGCCTCTCTGCCGGCGGCGTTCAAGAACCCAACGCCGCCATTGCGGCTCGAAGGAATCGACCTCGGCGCCGGCGAGGCGCGCAAATCGCTCCGACGGATTCGTGGCTGCCCCTGCCGGACGAACGAACTCGTCGAGTCGAGGCGAAGGAATCGCCGCCGATTCAAAGGCCAGATAGTAAACGAGCAGGTAGGAATAAAGATAGAACTGTCGCCCGCGCTGCGGATCGAGAAAGGCGTCGGAGCCGGCGGCGAGCAATTGTCGGAGCGGCAGAGAGGCGTCGCCGCTCAATTCGGAGGCCAAGCGGCGGAGCCGATCCGAGTCGATCGCGTCGATCCGCAACGTGCCCGACTGCGGTTCGGCCGTTTCGAAAAGCTGAGCCAGGCCTTCGTTCAACCAAAGAGGGACACAAAACT
>JARKPK010000089.1 GCA_029975295.1 Thermoguttaceae bacterium
AAACCGGTTGTTCCTCTCAGTTCATCCTTCGCTTCAACCTATCGTTTTCGTCTAGAGTTGATCTCGGGTGGTTCAACAGGGGCTCATGCCGACTATTGTTGAATCCCTCTTTCCGAACATGCAATCACTCCGGTTTTCCGATCAAGCAATCGCGCCGGAAGGAATGGAATAGGGGCAGATGGCGCTTCGCTCCGACATTCTTTTGATCCAACTGCCGATGCCGCCGCTGGGAGCGGAGGCGGTATCGGAAAACGTCCCCTTGGCCGCCGGCTGCTTGACCGCTGCGATACCGCGGCAACGCGACGGCCGGGCGGAAATCGCCATATTGCCCGGCGCCGAAGCCAACGATTTCGGCGATGCCGCCCTGCTGCGCGCAATCGTAAACCGCGAGCCAGCCGCAATCGGCTTCACCTGCTACCTTTGGAACATCGAGCGAACGCTTTGGCTCTGCCGACAAATCAAGGAGCGGCTGCCCGACACGGTTATTCTATTGGGCGGGCCTGAAATCCAACCCGAAAATCGCTGGGTGTTCGGCGAGGGAGGATTCGACGCAGCCGTCGTTGGCGAAGGCGAGGAGGCGTTCCGCCAATGGTTCGCCGTCCGGCGCCGGCGAGCCGCTTGGCCCGATGTGCCCGGACTGTGGGTCGGGCCCACCTTTGCCCGGCCGCGCACGCCGGCGCCGCCGGCTCAACTCGCAAGGCTGCGATCGCCGTACTCGGCGGGTGTTCTCGCCCCGCAAGACACCATGTGGCTCGAGACCGCTCGCGGTTGCCGCTACCGTTGCAAGTTCTGTGCGTACCATCAAGGCCGCCGCACGATTCGGCAGTTTTCGATGGATGAGATTCGAGCGAACCTCCGTTTGGCCCTCCGCAGTTCCGTCCGCGAGGTGTTCCTGCTGGATCCCACGCTCAATCAGCGTCCGAACTCTGCAGATTTCGTCGAACTGCTTGCCGAGGAGAACCGCAACCGAAAACTTCGATTCTCGGCAGAGCTTCGAGCGGAAGGGGTCAATGTCTTTCTCGCACAGCGATTGCGCAACGCCAACTTTGCCGAGGTCGAGATCGGTCTTCAAAGCATCGAGCCGGCCGCGCAGGCTGCTATCGGACGCCGAGTCGATCTCGACGCTTTCGCCCGAGGCGCAAGGGCATTGCGGTCGGCCGGCATTCGCACCCGAGTCGATCTGATCCTCGGTTTGCCCGGCGACACGATGGATTCGCTGCAACGGGCCATCGATTTCGTTGTCGATCGCGAGCTATTCGATGAACTTCAGCTCTTTCCCCTTTCGCTGCTGCCCGGCACGCCGCTGGCCGCCGAGGCCGAGCGATGGGGCCTGCACGCCCAGCCGCGACCTCCCTACTATGTTGTCGCCAACGCGGCCGTCAACTGGCTGGAGATCGCCCAGTTGGTGGACGAAACGCAACGTCGGCTCGGCATCGAGTTCGATCCGGCCCCGCTACCGCCCGAGTTCGCCGAGCGATCGGCCGATATGAAGGGAAAGGCCGCGTGGCATACGAGCAACGCCGGTGCAAACGGTTGCTGGTCTATGCGGCGGATCGATCTGGACCGTGCGCCCCGAGGCGGCCGTTGGAAGGCGGCATTATCCCAGCCGCCCTATCCGACCGTTGCCGCCACTCTTTATCTGCGAAGTCAGCGATTTCCAATCACCCGGCAACTTGCCGCTGACATCGTGCGATTCGTGATCGACCAAAACCCATTCATCACACTGACGGTGGTGCTCGAAGCCGACGAACACCCCGCAGAACTCTCGTCCGAAATCGTCGCCCAGCTTCATGCGATCTGCCGCGAGAAGATCGGCTATCTGGATCGGATGCTTAGCGTGCAGACCGACCGCCGTCGGGGAAGCCGACGGATCGTCGTTGCCGTCCCCAAAGCCCAACGCGGAAACCTGGGTCGCCGCTGGAGGCGAGCAATCGAAACCTGGGCCGAGATCGTGTGGACGAAGCGTCCGCCCCAAGCCGCACGTCGGCAGCGCAACGACTCGGAAATGCGATGACGAAACGCCGGCGATGGCCTGCCGCGATCATCAATCAACGGCCTCGCTCACGTTCCGGAGGACCGCCGCGTTCCGGGCTGCCACGATCAGAACCACCTCGATCGGGGCCACGAAATGGCTCGCCGCGATCGCTTCGTCCCCATCGAGACTCGCCGCGGTGTTCGCTGCTGCCACTGCTGCCGGAACTACTGCTACTACTGCCGCTGTTGCCGGCACTACTGCCACTGCTGCTGCTTCCACTGCTGGGGCTAGCGCTGCTGCCGTGGCCACTGCTGCTGGTCGTGGTGCGGGTTCCCGATGGGCCCGATGAACTAGTCGCCTTGTCCTTGTCGCTGCGCAGGACCTCCGTAGGCACGATAAATCCGTCGCCATTGATGTCGTGCTTGAAATACTCGGCCAACTTGCTTTCGTTCCATTCCTGACTGAACTCAGCCATTGAAACCTGCCCGTCGCGATCGATGTCCTTCTTCAGGAACCACTCAGGCAGTCCGCGGGGCAACCGGTCGATGGGAGAGGGAACGGGCACTCGATAAACGGGCTGCTTCGGCTCTTCTTTCTTCGAGCGTTCGCGTTCCCGTTCTCGCTCGCGTCCGCGATTGTCGCCGCCCGAGGAATTGCCCGAGTGCGACCCCGACTTGCTCATCTCGACCAGCCAGGTGAACAGTTCATCAAACGAGATGACCCCGTCGCCGTTCTTGTCGGCCGCTTTGGGGTTGTTGCTCATTTCATGGTACTCGTCCTTCTCGAGCACGCCGTTGCGGTTCTTGTCGTATTGCCCGAAAAGCTGCTTCGCGTAGTCGCGATATCGCTGATCGTCGCCCTGGCTGGACGTACTGCCACCGCCAGAGCCGCCGACAGACGCACCGACTGGCCCAGAGGTCGTCGCAGCAACCGGCCCAAAACCGGGAACAACCGGCGCGGCCGGCGCCACGCCAAACCCCGGCACTGCGGGAGCAACACTGGGTGTCGAAGAGCTGCCCGAGGGGGCTCCCGGAGGTCCGCCGGTGCCCGGCGGGCCACCACCCGGAGGCCCACCGCCCCACGGACCACCTGGCGGGCCACCGCCCCACGGTCCGCCCGGAGGCCCACCACCCCACGGACCACTGGGAGGGCCGCCCGGCGGGGTGCCGCCGGGCGCGGCTGCCTGAACCGCATTGGTGTAATATCGCTGCAATCCCTCGCGCACCCGGTCCATCGCAACCGGGTAGTGGACGGGAAGCCCGGCCCGCTGCAACATCCGCTCAACAAAGTATTGCCGCCGACCCGTGCACTCGTCGGCCTCTAACACCCCGTTGTGGTTGGCATCTAATTCCGCCAAAAAAAACTCCGCCCGCCGGAATCGTTGTTGAGCCTCTTCGGCCGAGCGCGGCGGCTCGTCGCGGTATTGACCGAATGCCGCGTCAACGGTAAGCACAGCGACGACAAGCAGCACCAACACTTGTCGAAGCAAACGCAATTGCGCGTTCATAAACGCAGCTCCCACTGCCGAAAAGCCTGTCCAAAGCGCAATCCGGTCTGCCAAGGCCGGGCGAGCTGATCATGAAGGTTTGGCACAACCCGCAGGGTGTCCACACTTCCCACGTTCATAAGCAGCCAAAATGCAAACCTTACAATTTATCCGCGCTCATTGCGCGAAATTGATCGCCCGGCAATCACCCCCACAACATCACGAATCGCAAAGGGGCGATCCCATGCGAAACAGACAATTGCGGATCTCGATGCCATGCCTCGCACATCGACAACCGCTGATCGACGAAAACCGCGGCGAACCCACCAACATCGATACGCCAACTACTCGCCGCACCATCATTCAGTGTAACGGCCTCCGACTTATGAGTCGAATCGAATCGCCTGGCCGCAACCGCTAGGTACGCGTGATTGCAACCCCGGTAAGGTGTCGCTTCAAGCAACAGGCGACCCGTCCGCTTGCCATGCGACCTTTTGCCAATGCCTCCAACCCATTGAACACCGAAGTTTCGGTAAAGTAACGTGTTAGACGAGATCGGGAATTCTGGGATTCTCGGACCGACCGGCCTCGGCCAAAAGGCCCAGTCGAGGTGATAACCGGCTCGCAGCAGGGCACGAATGCCGGCAGCGGCCGGGTCGCGAACAAGTCAAACAGCGGTCAACGACACCACCCACACCAGGGGCAAACCGGGAGTCTGGATGACCCTTTATGTGTTTCTGCAATCGGCGGCTGGCACAATCACGCTGGCACGAATGCATTGGCAATTCTAAGAATCGGGTCGGTTCTGATTTGCCGTTCGGATCGGGCGAAACCGTTCTCTTCCAATGGTGTTAGAGAGTCTGAGGGCGCAGTGCGGTCGTCGCAAGTGACTGCGTCATCTATTCAGCCCCCCCCATCTTATCAAGAAGGGAGTGCGAAGATGAGTCGAGTTTGTACGGTACTGGGAGTCCTCGCGTTGACGTTGCTGTTTGCCGCCAGTGCCATGGCGCAGCCTGGTGGCGGCCGTCGCCAAGGCCCGGCTGGCCCCGGAATGGGCGGCCCGGGTGGTCCCGGAATGGGCGGCCCGCTGCAATTGCTCCGCTTGGAGCAGGTGCAGAAAGAGATCGAATTGGTGGACGACCAGAAGGCTAAGTTGCGTGAGCTGGGTGAATCGACTGCCCGCGACATGCGCGAGGCCTTCTCGGGCATGCGTGATCTGACCGAAGAACAGCGCCGCGAGCGGATGGAGGAGCTCCGCAAGAAGGCCCAGGAACGCGAAGCCGAATTGGCCAAGAAGATCGAAGCGATTCTCCTGCCCCACCAGCTCAAGCGGCTCAAGGAAATCAGCATCCAGGTTCAGGGGCTGCGCGCGTTGAATTCGGCCGAGGTCGCGAAGGAACTGGGCATTACCGAAGACCAGAAGGCCAAAATGGAGGGCATCCGTCGCGAAGTGACCGATCAATTCGCCAAGATGCGTGAGGAAATGCAAGACCTGTCGCCGGAACAACGCCGCGAGCGGTTCCGTGAAATGGGCGAAAAGATGCGCGAAACGCAACAACAGGTTGAGGAGAAAATCCTCAACGTGTTGACGGCCGAGCAGAAAGAGAAGTTCGAGGCGATGAAAGGCAAAAAGATCGACATTGACATGCGCCAGATGATGGGCGGGCCTGGCGGCAACCGTCGCGGTGGCGAAGGCGGCGCAGCCCCCGGCGAACGACGTCGTCCCGGCGGTGGTCAGCAGAACTGATCTCTCCCCCAGTACGGTTTATGGCACAGCCATCGACCATGGGGTAGCATAGATGTCTGGCTTGATGGCCAAAGGCAGCCCCCCGATTCGTTCGGGGGGCTGTTTTGCCTACACGAGGGCCGATCTGCCTGTTCTGCCGTGCAAAGCTCGCGGCCGAATCGGCCCAAACCGGGGCACCGATCGAACGATGCGGGAGAGGGACGAGGTCCCTGCGATCTGTCCGCGGCGTTCCGCCCCGCAATCGTTGCCCGCCCGTGGCCGCTTTGGCTTGCGGTTCGAGACCATGTCGCGACGGGCAGTGGCATCGCGCCTAATGGCCGACGGCCCGCCTTGCCGGGTGGAATGGCATGCTGGCCGATATTCGCGCCCACGCGCGGCGGTTCGCATACATGCTGACGACCGGGCGATTGGCCGCCCCTGCCAAAGCACGATCAATCGAATGTTTTCGATGAGCCCCCGCGTTCCCTTTTGCGCGGCTTGCAGAGACGTTGCACGAACCGGAGAATTATCGCTACGCTTGAGTCCGGCTCTGGTTAAGATAGATTAGAGGGGGAGCCGGTACTGAGCCGGGCTAGCGCGACAACGCTTCCTTCCGTCGTTGCTTGCAGCCAACCGTTTGCCCCGCCGCATCCTCCTCTGAACGAGCGATTGAACCGCAATGTCCCGAGGCCGCCCGGCCAACAATGGGCAAAAGCCCATGTCACGGGTCGGGCGTTTGGCCCCTGCTTCGCCGTGAAAGGGAAGTTGGAATCCGAATGGACGCTACCGATATTTTGCTGAAGAAGGGATTGCTGTCGCCGCAGCAAGTGGAGCAGGTCCGCGCCACGCAGTTCGAGGGAATGCGCGCGGACCAAACGGCCGTTCGCCTTGGCCTCATCAAAGAAGAAGACGCTTTGCGGGCGATCGGCGAAGCCCTGGGGCTTGAGTTTGTGGACTTGACCGAAACCGAAATCGACTTCTCGCTGCTCAAGGGTTTTCCCACTCGTTTTATTCACCGGGCCAACCTGTTCCCCATCCGCCGCCGAAACGGTTCGCTCACCGTCGCCACCGCCGATCCCGTCAATCTCTATCCGATCGACGAGCTAAGCGCGGCCACCGGGCTAAGCGTTATTCCCGTTCTGGCGGCCTCCAACGAAATCGCCAAACTGATTAAAACCCACCTGGGCGTGGGAAGTGAGACGATCGACGGCCTGCTGGCCCAGGCGAACGACGGCGTCGAACTGCTCGAAGAAATCGAAACCGACGGCTCCGAACTTTCGGAGATGGCCCAAGAGCCATCGGTGGTTCGGTTGGTCAACGAAATCCTCCTCGAAGCCATTCAATCGCGCGCCAGCGACGTTCACATCGAGACCCAACAGCACGGCCTGAGCGTTCGCTACCGCATCGACGGCGTTTTGCATCCCCAACCGATTCCGCCGGAAATCAACCGCTTCCAGGCGGCCATCATCAGCCGTCTGAAAATCATGGCGCGGTTGAACATTGCCGAGCGACGTCTGCCGCAGGACGGACGCATTCAGTTGAAGGTGTCGGGCCGCGATGTCGATGTCCGCGTTTCTGTGATTCCGATGATCCACGGCGAAGGCATCGTCCTCCGTTTGCTCGACAAGGGGGCGATGGAGTTCGCGCTGCGCCGATTGGGCATGGAGCAGGACACCTACGAAACGTTCCACGAGCTGATCCAACTGCCCCACGGCATCATCTTGGTCACCGGGCCGACCGGGTCCGGCAAGTCAACAACGCTCTACAGCGCCCTGCTGGAGATCCGCAGCGGTGAAACCAAGATCATCACCACCGAAGACCCGGTGGAATATCAACTCGACGGCATCAACCAGATTCAAATTCATCCGAAGATCGGACTGACGTTCGGCAACTCGCTGCGAAGCATCCTTCGGCACGATCCCGACATCATCCTGGTGGGCGAAATCCGCGATTTGGAAACCGCCGAGAATGCCATTCAGGCGTCGCTCACCGGGCACCTTGTTTTCAGCACGCTGCACACCAACGATTCGGCCGGCGCCTACACTCGTCTGGTCGATATGGGGGTCGAACCGTTCCTGGTTTCCAGCACGGTTGAAGGCGTCATGGCTCAGCGATTGGTCCGCGTGTTGTGCAAAGAGTGCAAAGCGCCCTATCACCCCCGCCGCGACGAGTTGCCCGCCGACTTCCCCTGGGATCGTCTTCCGCCGGGCGGGGTCTTGTATCGCGCCGTCGGTTGTCGGCAGTGCCGTCATGTGGGCTATGTCGGCCGAGTCGGCCTGTTCGAGCTGATGGTAACGACCGATCGCATTCGCCAGCTCGCGCACGAGCGCGTCAGCACTTGGGAGATTTATCGCGCCGCCTTGGAAGAGGGCATGCGCAATCTGCGCGACGACGGCTGGTTGAAGGTGCTTGACGGCCGCACCTCCGTTCAAGAGGTCGTGCAGGCGACAAAAGCCAATACCGTACGAATGACCACGCACAAGTAGCGACGCCATGCCCGATTTCGCCTATGTTGCCCGCGACACCCAAGGCAAACGCGTCAGCGGCACGATTACGGCCGTTGGCCGCCGCGAGGCGGCCGCCGCGCTGACGAGCCGATCGCTTTTTCCCTTGGAAATCCAGGCGGCGCAATCGGTGTCGCTGGCCCGAGTTCGCCGAGTGCCCGCCCAGCTTCTGGCCACCACCTACGCCCAAATGGCCGACTTGCTCCGCAGCGGCGTTCCATTGCTGCGGGCGCTGGAAGTGTTGCAGAAACAGGCTTCGCACCAAGGGCTCCGGCAGATACTTGAGCAAGTGCATCATCAGGTGGAAGACGGCGCCACGCTGGCCCAGGCGATGGGCCGCTTCACGCATGTCTTCGGCGAGATGGTGGTCAGCATGGTGCGGGCGGGCGGCGAAGGCGGGTTTCTTGAAGAAGCCCTGACCCGTGTCGCCGAGTTCACCGAAGCGCAAGAAGACCTCAAGAAAAGAACGGTCGGCGCCATCGTGTATCCGGCCGTCTTGGCCGTGGTGGGCACGCTGGTGGTCGCCGGGCTGATTATCTTCGTCGTCCCCAGGTTCGCCGAGTTGTTCGACCGGCTGCGCGAACGCGGCCAACTGCCGGCGCTGACCGACGGCCTGCTTTGGCTTAGCGGCGTGCTGCGCGTTTGGGGCATTCCGCTGGCCGCCGGATTGATCGGCGGCACGTGGGCGTTTCGCCGCTGGCTGCGCACCGAACACGGAAAGAGTTGGTGGGACGCCCTGAAATTGAAGATCCCCGTGGCGGGCGGCATCTTCCTCGACTTGGCCGTGTCGCGATTCTGCCGCGTGCTGGGAACCCTGCTGCGCAACGGCGTGCCGATCATCCGCTCGCTGGAAATCGCCGCCGACGCCGCGTCGAATCGGGTGCTGGCCTTGACCCTGCTCGAAGCGGGCGAAAGCGTTTCCGCCGGCGAAACCTTAGCCGAACCGCTGGCTCAGAGCGGCCGGTTCCCGCCCACGGTGATCGAAATGATCGCTGTGGCCGAGCAGGCCAACAACCTGGAGAATGTGCTGCTTTCCATCGCCGACGGCCTGGAGCGGCGCACGTGGCGCAAACTCGATTTGGCGGTCCGCTTGCTCGAACCGCTATTGTTGGTCATCATGGCAAGTGTGGTGTTGGTGGTGGTCATTGCCTTGTTGCTGCCCGTTTTGAAGATGAGCATGACGGTGTGACGTGCCCGATCAACTGCGGTTTGACGTTTTTCCGATCGACTGCTCAAATCGACGAAAGCGATGCATCCGGGCGTCAAGAGCGTCACCCTCTTGGTCCCACGGTTGGACCGAACAACGTGATCCGAGAACGCTCGACGCCAACGCATCACCGTGGAAACGTATCTCTGTGGAAAGGTGCAACGAACAAGAATCGCGGTGAATCGGCGTTCGGCCGCGATATACAAGTAAGGCGATTTTTCGAACAACGTCTTGACGATGGCCGGCCACCGCAGGCGCTGCACACCCGAGCGTTGTGCATATATCGGAGCTTGGCACACCTGCAGCCTCGGGGTGATTCCGGCCCATTGCGGCCACGTGCGAGGCGGCTGGGCGTCGGCTTGACGGCGGAGCTGTTCGATCGGTCGTGATCATGAGTCTATTTGAAACAGACAATAACCACTGTGCCCTCGGAGGTGATTCCATGAATCGTCGGTTTGCTTCGCGGCGTCGCCGCGGTTTCACGCTGATCGAAGTGTTGTTGGTTTTGGTGATTCTGGTCTTGCTGGCGTCGATGTCGGTGCCGCTCTACCAGTCGTACCAACGGCAGGCCAATTTCAAGGCCGCCAAGAGCCAGATCGGCCTGTTCGAAACGGCCATCGAAGGTTTCCAGTTGAATATCGGGTCGTATCCCACAACCGAGCAAGGTTTGGGCGCGTTGCTCGGTCCACCGGCCGACTTGCCGAACCCGGCAAAATGGGAAGGCCCGTACTTGAAAGGCAATGAGATTCCGCTCGACCCGTGGGGCACGCCGTATCAATACCGTTTTCCCGGCGATCGGAACCCGACCGGCTACGATCTCTGGTCGCTCGGGCCCGATCGCACGGACGGCACCGAGGACGACGTCGGCAACTGGTGACGGCGCGGACATCGCGCCGCGCCGGCTGTGCAATGCGGCTTCGACTGCGCGCCGCGTTTGCGGCGCCGCAGCCGTGAGGCGACCATTGCGGCGCACGACGGGTCGGATCCGCTGGGCCCCGATCGTGCGTCCAAAGACAGAATGATTTCGACATGACGCACTTGCGGCGTTCAAATTCGTTGCGATTCGGAAGGCGCCGGGCACTGACGCTGATCGAAGTGCTCCTGGTCCTTGTCGTGCTGGTCATCACAGCCTCCTTCAGTTGGCCGTTGCTGACACGCGCGTTCGAGTCGCAGCGGTTGCGATCGGCGGCCGACTTGGTTCGAGCCCGGCTGACTCGGGCCCGAATCGAGGCCATCGAGACGGGCCAGACCTGCCGGTTCCAATACAGTGTGGACGGAAGGCAGTTTTCCATCAAAACGGAGAGCGGCAGTGCCGAAACGGCGGGCGACTCCGAATTGCAGGCAGCCCTCGGAGTGACGCGGGCCGAGCGTCGCCTGTCGGGCGAGCTGCCCGAAGGGATCACCTTCGCCCCTCCGCCCGACGCCGACATGGCAATGCCGGCAAGCAACACCGGTAATCCCGACGAGGGCGGCAGCGGAGACGCCGAGGGCGGCTCTTGGTCGCCGCCGATCTATTTTCACCCGAACGGCACCACGTCCAGCGCGGTCATCCGGCTGCGAAACGCGCACGGCCGGGCGCTGGAGCTGACGCTTCGGGGTGAAACGGGAGTGGTGACTGTCAGTGACGTTTTTGCAGACGAATCGCTTTAGCCTTGGGCCGCAATGGGCATTGAGGCTGGTAGATTGAGTCGTCAACTTATGCTGGGTTGAACCCGGGGCAATCGCGCCATTCGTTCCGGTGATGACGACTCGGCCCCTTCGGCGCCGAGTCATTAGGGTCGTGCGTTTGGAATCAAGGTGATTAGCCATGAACCACAGCGCGCCGAAAGCCCACCACCGGCTGATCCCATGCCCCGAACGATGCGATGGGCCAGCCGGGCGAAAGACGCATCGGCTCGTTGGCCAAGCCGATCTGCCGGCAAGCGGCGTTCGCCGATCGCGGCAACGCAATGCCGGCGGCTTCTCCTTGCTCGAAGTCATCCTGGCCATGGCCATTTTGTTTGTGTCGGTGGCAATCATCGGCGAGTTGATGCGGTTCGGTCTGAATAGCGCCCGCGCCGCGCGAGACAAAACCAAAGCAATCCTGCTGTGCGAGAGCCTTCTGAATGAAATCGTGGCCGGCATCACGCCCGCCGAGTCGTTCACCGATGTGCCCATCAGCGATATCGCTGGCGAAGACGATGCGAATTGGACCTGTTCGATCGAGACTCAGTCACTTGACAGTTCCGGGCTTGTGAGTGTTACGGTCTTCGTGCGGCAGTTGACGACAAACGATCGTCCGCCGATCGAGGTTTCGTTAACCCGTTGGATTGCCGACCCATCGTCGGCTGGCACGTCGACGGCATCTGAGTCGAGCACGGAGGGCCAGCAATGACGACGCTGATTTTGCGAAATACCAGACAATCGCGCCGGCCAGTGCCGTCGCCGCGGAATGCCGCTGGCTTCACGCTTCTCGAAATGTTGCTGGCCTTGGGGCTGTCGGCCGTGGTGATCGGCGCCATCGCCATGGCGGTAGACATTCACTGGCGCGTGCTCGACGCCGGCCGCCGCGACGTGGAAGAAGCCCAGCTTGCTCGGGCCATTCTCTGCCGCATGGCCGACGACATTCGCGGCGCCGTCCAATACGATCCGCAACAGGCCGAGAAACTGCTGGGGCAAGTAGTGCCGTCGCCGACCGACGCCGGCTCATTGGCTTCTGCCGCAGGGCTCAATACGGCGGAGGTCCAATCGGCGATGTCGGAGTTGGGGGCCGATTCATCACAAGACCCTTCGTCGTGGGTGCCGCCCTCCATTCCCGCGCTCTACGGATCGACCGACGTGCTTCAGGTCGACGTCAGCCGTTTGCCCCGGCTCGACCAGATCAGCGCCGCGGTCGAGGCCGATCCCCTTTCGCCGCTGGCCCAACACCTGACCGATGTGCAAAGCATTGCGTATTACCTCGGCGTCGGCGGAGTGACGGGCGCCGGCGGATCAGCCGAAGGCACGAATCCGGCACCGGCGGGCCCGGCTGCGCAGGGCGGATTGTTCCGCCGCCAGCTCGATCGGGCGATCACCGCTTGGGCCGCCGAACAAGGAACGCTGAGCAACGTTGACACTCATTTGGAGCCGATTGCGCCCGAGGTTGTGCGGCTGGAGTTCAGCTACTACGACGGGTCGGGTTGGTATTCGGAATGGGATTCGGTGGCGGCCGGCGGCTTGCCCACCGCAGTCGAGATCGCCATTGCCCTGCGTCGGCCGCCGAAGTCGCGCGGCGCCGCGTCGTGGTTCCGCGCGGCCGCAGAGAACGAAAGCGAGGAATCGGGCATCTATCGCATGCTGGTGGTCTTGCCCGGCGCGCATGCGCCCTCGCAGGCGCCCGAGAGCACGTCTAGCGAAGACGAGAGCGGCTTGACCGACGAGATGGGTGACGACGGTTCGGGCTCCGATTCGGCCGCCGGCGACGATGCAAGCGGTGACGCCGGTGGCGGCGGCGGACGGCGGGGTGGAGATGGATCGCAGGGCGGTGGCCGCGGCGGCATGGGATCCACACCGCCCGGCGAGGGCCAAGACGATCCTTCGGCCGACGAGGGCGGCCAGCGATCGCGCGGGCGGCCCGGTGGTGGCATGGGCGGACGCGGCGGTGGGTTCGGACGTGCCGGAGGAGGGGGCGGCGGCGAAGGCGGCTTTGGACGCGGCGGTGGCATGGGCGGCGGCCGAGGTGGCGCAGGTGGTGGCATGGGCGGCGGCCGGGGTGGATTTACGCCAGGCGGCGGATTCGGCGGTGGTGGCGCGCCGACGGGCTCCCCGAGCGGCGCCGGCGGCGGAGGCGCGCAGCCATGAAGCCGCGCACAAGTCCGCTCAGCGTGATTGATTCCGCATCCCTGTTGCATCAGGGAACAGGCGGTTCATCTTCGCCAAGGCCGCGCCGAGCATTAGTGCTGATCTTGGTGATGGTGGTCGTCGCCCTGTTGACACTGGGCGGACTGACCTTCTCCGAACTGATGCTCAACGAGCACCGCGCTGCGGTGCTGGTGGTTCATCAGGCACAAGCCCGCGCCGCGGCTGACTCGGCCATCGAAGCGGTCCGCTACTTCCTTGCGCTGCCGATCGATGTGCAGCACGAGATGGGCGGCTGGTACAACAACGAACAGCAGTTCCGCGGCGTGCTCCTGCGCGAGGATGAAGATCCTCGCGGGCGCAGCCGCTTCTCCATCGTCGCCCCGACCGCTGACGACGGATCGGGATTCGCCGGCATCCGCTACGGCATCGAAGACGAGTCGACCAAGCTCAACCTCAACGCCCTGGCGGCCATCGAGAAGAAAACCCCGGGAGCCGGGCGCGACTTGCTGCTGGCGCTGCCGGGCATGAGCGACGACATCGCCGACGCTATTCTGGATTGGATGGATGCCGACGACGAGCCTCGCGAGTTCGGCGCGGAAGTGGACTATTACCTGGGGCTCGATCCGCCCTATGTTCCCAAGAACGGGCCGCTGGAGACGATCGAAGAACTTCTCTTGGTTCGCGGCGTAACGCCGGCGCTGCTCTTCGGAGCCGACGCCGACCGCAACGGCTTCGCCGATTCCGACGAGGCCCTGATCGCGGCCGAGGGCGCCGACAATTCAGACGGCCGGCTGAATCGCGGATGGGCCGGTTATCTCACGCTATGCAGCCTGGAAAAGAACACCCGGCTCGACGGCTCGGCCAAGATCGACGTCAATCAGTCGGACATGCAGAAGCTGTACGACGAACTGGTTGAAGCGCTCGGCAACGAAGATTGGGCGGCGTTCATCGTCGCCTACCGCCAGAACGGGCCCTATACGGGAACCCGGCCGGGTGAATTGATTTCGGGCAAGACGCCGGATCTCAAGCAGAAAGGGGTGGTGAAACTCAGCACCATTCTCGACCTGATCGGCGCACGTGTCCAAGCCCGTTTTCCCGGCGAGCGGCAGGCGGTGGTGCTGGAGTCGTTTTTTCCCGAAGTCCCCGGCGTGATGAACGTCTATCTGCCTCTGTTGATGGACAACCTGACGGTGAATCCGCAGAAAGTGATCCCCGGCCGAATCAACATCAACCAGGCGCCGCGCGCCGTGCTGGAAGGCATCCCCGGCATGACCGGCGAGTTGCTCGATACCATTCTTTCGCAACGCGCGGTTGACCCGGTCGAACGCGATCCGGGGCGCGACTACGAAACCTGGCTGCTCACCGAAGGGCTGGTCTCTCTCGACGAAATGAAGACGCTGATGCCCTTCGTGTGCGCGGGAGGATCGGTTTTCCGAATTCAAGCCGTTGGGTACTTCGACGGAGGCGGACCATCGGCGCGCGTCGAGGCTATTATCGACACCACCGAATCAAAGCCGAAGCTGATCTTCTGGCGGGATCTAACGCACTTGGGACGCGGCTTTTCGCTGGAGACCCTGGGCGTCGGCGGATTCTGACGCCCCGAGACACGGTGAGCCGGCCGGCAGCCGGGCCGTTCATCACCGGCAAAACTCGCCGATGATTGCAGAACCGCGCCAAGTCGCCATGGGCGAGGCGGAGTGCGACTGAGCCGCTGGCAGCAGTCGGCGGGAATGGAAAAAGCCGGCGCGCCTCAGCGGCGCGTCGGCTTTCGTGCCCGAAGCCTGCTTCGATCTGCCCCATGCCCTCGCTGAAGACCGAATCGATCCGCTGGTGCGTTGCACTGCCCCGCCTTGGCGAATCGCCCCCCGCCGGTCTCGACGCGGCAGCCTACTTCTCAGCCGAATTGCTTCGCGGCAGGATCACGTAGTTGTGGCCCACGGCGTTCCACTGGTAGGGGAACGCGCGGTTGGTTGACGCCCAGTAGGGCGAATAGTCGCCATTGAACGGATCGGGCGAACTGCGGGGACGGGAATTCGACATGCCGAACCAACGCATGGCAGCCAGTCGGTTCTCTCGCTGCTGCTGCTGGAACTCGGCGTTGCGACGAACCGCCAATCGCGGGTCGCTGTAATTCTTCATGTACTGCTCGTAGAACCACATTTCCGGAGTTGGGCTGAGCTGGCCCGACACCTGCGAACCGGCGACCGAAGGAGCCGCACGGCCCGGCTGCTGCGCCTCGGCCGCCTGGGCGCCGCACCACGCCAACGCAAACGACAAAACGATGAACAGTCTCATTTCCTATCCCCCCTGAATGGCCGAACAACTCCGCCTGCGGCACGTTGTCCCGCTAGGAAGAAATTCGGATGCGCGAGGGCGTTCGGATTAGAGAACTTTTGGCGAAAATGCGGAAAGAAACGCCCCGCCTTGAACCGCCTGCGGCCCGAAGGCCCTTCCTGTTGACGCCGAGGATGACAACGCATCAGGGCCGACCAACGGAAGACCGCTGGTTCTTGGGTCGTCTCAGAGTTCCCGGGGCGCATCGATTCTCTGGCGATCAACGGCACAACCAAGGCGGTCGCTTCGCTGGCCGAGAAGATTCAGTAGTTCGGCGTCGGCGGGCGGTAATCCGACCAACGGATCGCGCGGAACCAATCCACCGTGCGTCGCAGCCCCTCGCTCAGCGGAATTGTCGGTTGCCAACCGAGCCGCTGCCGGGCCAGCGTAATGTCGGGCTTGCGCTGCGTCGGATCGTCAGCAGGCAAGGGTTGTGAGACCATCCGCGATCGTGCGCCGGTCATTTCGATTACCAGCTCGGCCAATTGGCGAATGGTAAACTCGTCGGGATTGCCCAAGTTGATCGGTCCGATGCAGTCGCTCGGACTGTTCATCATGCGCACCAGGCCTTCGATCAAATCGTCGCAGTAACAGAACGATCGTGTTTGAGAGCCGGAGCCGAAGATCGTAATGTCCTCGCCGCGCAGCGCCTGGCGGATGAAGTTCGACACAACCCGCCCGTCGTACGGATGCATGCCCGGACCATAAGTATTGAATATCCGTACGATCCGAACATCGAGTCCGTTTTGCCGGTGATAGTCCATAAAAAGCGTTTCGGCGGCGCGCTTGCCCTCGTCGTAACACGCCCTCGGTCCGATCGGATTGACCGCCCCGCGGTAGGTTTCGGGCTGGGGATGCACCTCGGGGTCGCCGTAAACCTCGCTGGTCGAGGCCTGGAGCACCCGCGCGCGGCACCGCTTGGCCATCCCCAAAACGTGAATCGCCCCTAACACGGACGTCTTCATCGTCTTGATCGGATTGTACTGGTAATGCCCCGGAGCAGCGGGACAGGCAAGATTGTAGATCTGATCGACCTCCAAAAAGATCGGCAGCGTAATGTCGTGGCGAATCAGCTCGAAGTTCGGTTGGCTGAGCAGATCGGCAATGTTCGTCTTCTGACTCGTGAAGAAGTTGTCGAGGCAGATGACATCGTGCCCCTCGGCCACCAGCCGCCGACAAAGATGCGACCCCAAGAAGCCGGCCCCGCCGGTAACCAAGATGCGTTTGCTGTTCGACACGAGCGCAACCTCCACGATAGGGAACTCACTTCTGCCGTCCTCTGCGTCGCACACCGCCGAATGGCCGGCCGGCACCCGACATCAAACTCGCGTCAATCGAAATCGAAAGCATGCCGGAATTCAACGGCCCGCCCCCCCCAACACCATGCCGTCCGAACCCTATCCCCCGCGTCAAGAGGAAAGCCCTCAACCCCCTTTTTGGCATTTACAATTACCACCATTTAGGGTAGTGCTCTTCCGGCCGAACGCGAAGACCGCACACAGGAACAAGATACCTGCCGAACCGTTTCAGCCGCCCGAGCGAGAAACCCGCCGATCGCCGCAACTGATTCTAAATTATAGCTTTAGAAAAAGCCAAATCGTCACTTTTCGCGTTCTGCCATCGAAGCATCGCCATTTCTTACCGTCAGCACGATGCAACCCGAGCCGAGCTGAACACGAATATTTCGCTGAGAGTTGATGTTATTGCTTCTAGCATTGTTCGGCAACGGCTGCTAATATATTATCAGTAAAGTAAGTTTTTCTGACCTACTTCTAGCGGGGGTGGGTCGCATTGGCGTCGTCTGACGTGGGGGAGGTCGGGTCCGTCAGTGGTCGAGTGATGGTTTGGGCGGCAGAGCGGTCTCTTGGGGCGGACTTCCTGCGTTTTCGTCCGCGCAACAGCTAGCATTCCTCGCTTGCTGTTCGATTTCTACCATTGGGTGGGCTAAAGGTCTGCGCCCACGGACTCTCGTTGGAGGGCGTAATCGGAGAATCTGCGTTTTTTCGCATTTCTCCAATTACAACAGCGAAATCCGTGAGCGTTCATTGCCCGCCCCTCCGACCAGACTCGCGCCCCGCAGGCATTCCGCCGGCGCCCTCTTGTGCAAACGTGGTTGTTGTAATCAAGAACAGATGGCAGGGGAGGTGTGCGTCGTGAATGATGACATTGCCGTGTTCGTCGTTGATGAAGATCCTGTGTTACGCGACGGCGTTTTGATTCTTCTCCGTTCACGATTCTCTCAGACAGAGGCGTTCGGCGACCTTGAATCGATGTGCCGAAAGATGGCGACGGGCCGAGCAACATGCATTCTTGTCGATCTTCTCACGCAGACGCCGGGAGGCGTCGGTCCGGTTCGCTACCTCAAGCAGCGAGGGATCGACGCGCCGATCATTGTTGCTTCGGCCAACGCCGGACTGAGCGACGTCATCCAGGCCTTCCGCGACGGCGCTGCGGATTTTGTTCAGAAGCCCTATAGCGAAGTCGATCTGCTCGGGGCGGTCACCCGTGCTGCCGAAGCCGCGCGGCGGATCGCAAGCTCGGCCGGCTTGAAGGCTCATGTTCAAGATCGTTTGCAGCGTCTTTCGCCCGGAGAACGCGAGGTGCTCGGTTTGTTGCTCCAAGGCTTCTCCAATCGGGAGATGGCCGCCCAACTCGGCATTAGCATTCGCACCGTGGAGGATCGCCGCGCCCGGCTCATGCGAAAAATGGCGGCCGAGTCGCTGGCGGAAATGGTCCAAATGGTGGCCCTCGCCGGATTCAGCCGGTAATGGCCATTGGCTCTAATTTTTGCCGATCGATTTCGGCAACCGTCAGCCCACAGCGCCCAAACGGCGATCTTGTCGCGGGAACGACTACCGTTCGTTCCGCGCACTGCCGCCGATTCGTCCAGCCATGGATGCGACATCGGCGTCGGCCGCATACGATCTCTCGCCTTGATCCGATTTTACTCGCAGGATCGCCCTTCTCGCTCGGTCTTCCGCGCACCGTTGCGATTCACTGCCGACCGGCGTCAGTCTCGCTGTCCAGCCGGGGCGCCGAGATGGCGTGCGATCAGGGCCAGCAACGCCTCGCGTCGAATTGGCTTGGTGGCGAATTCGTTGCAGCCGGCATCGAGGCACTGCCGCTTCGCTTCGCTGAAGGCATGAGCCGTCAAGCCGATGATCGGCATCGAGTATCCTTCGGCTCGAAGCTGCTGCGTGGCCGCGGCCCCGTCGAGCAAGGGCATTTCCAGATCCATCAAGATTAAGTCGTAGGCAAGCGAAGGCGATCTGGCGGCCGCGCAAGCCTCGTGGCCGTTGCATACACAGTCAACCACGGCTCCGGCCTTGCGTAAGATCAAGCTGATCAGCCGCGCGTTTTCGACACTGTCTTCCGCCAAGAGAATCCGCTTGCCTGAAAGATCGACCGGCTCCACTCGGTCGCCAAGGTTGAACGGCCCCGTCCTGCTGTCGGTCGTGCGTTCGCCAATCGGCAGTTGCAGGGTGAATTTGCTTCCGACACCCAGACGGCTCTCAGCCGTCAACGTTCCACCGAGCATTTCGGCCAGTTGACTGCTAATCGCCAGTCCCAACCCCGTGCCGCCGTACTTGGTGCTGATATGGCGATGAGCCTGAACAAACGGTTGGAACACGCGAGCCAACTGTTCGGCTGTCATCCCAATGCCTGAGTCTTCGACAACGAATGCGATTGCGTCCGCACAGTCGGAACTGCGGCCGACCCACAACCGCACGCGGCCCGATTCGGTGAACTTCACCGCATTTCCCAAGAGGTTGATAAGGATCTGACGCAGACGGCGGGCATCGGTGACGATCGAGTCCGGCAGATCGTCCGCGCACTCCACGGAGAACTCCAGGCCTTTCCGTTTCGCCCGTTCTTGGACGATGGGGCGAACAGCGCTGATCGCCTCGAAGGGCGAGCAGGCTTCTCGGTCGATCGTCATGCTTCCCGACTCGATCTTCGACAAGTCAAGCAAATCGTCGATCAGGCGGAGAAGATGGTCGGCTCCCTCGGCAATGGCTTCCAACGATTGGCGTCTCAAGTCGGGTTCCATAGCGTCGTCGTGGCGAAGCATCTCTGCGTAGCCGAGGATGGCCGTCAACGGCGTACGCAGCTCATGGCTCGTGTTCGCCAAGAACATGCTTTTTGCCTTCGACGCTTCGGTGGCCTTCACGGCATAGGCCTCGATCTCGCGATTGGCCTGTTGCAGCGCGACGGTGTAGTCCTTCAGTTCGCGCTCGCGCGCGCGAAGCGCGTCGGTCATTTCCGCGGCCATGTGTTCGGCGAGGTCGCGGGTGTGATGGGCCGACCATAGCAATCCGAACAAAAGTCCGCTTACAGACAGTCCGGTCAGAAAAACGACAACCGGCCAAGTTCGATCGACGGACGCCTCAAAGTCGGGCAGCGACGAAACCTCGATCCAGTAAGCCGCGCCAAGGCCCGACATGCTCAGCGCCCGATTGAACACCGGGCAGCGTTGTGCCGGAGTCCCGGCCGATTGGTTGTCGAATAGCAACCTTGCCGCCTCGGGCGAGCCGCCGAACAGCCGAACTCGCAATTGCGGCGACGCGTGTTCCCAAAGGTTTTGCGTCAGTTCGGCCAGATCGATGACCCCAACAGCCCACCCGCAAAGCACTCGTTGTCCGGCCTCCTCGGCGCCCTCCCGGTCAATGGAGTTCCTGCCTGCCCCCAGTTCCAATGGAGCATTCTCGGGAGACTCCGATTTCTCCTTCTGCTGACTGACGGAGTGAATCATCACCAGATGCCGGCACCCCTCCGGACACGGCAGGACGGCCAAACCATCGGTCGTTCCCGGCCAACTTCCGGCGGACTGAGCCCTGGCGACAAACTGTGTCGCACGTTGAATTCGCTGCGAATGCTCGGAGCGCGCCCCGGTCTGCGCGCCGGACCACTGATACTTGGTATTCTGTGTGTCGGCATCAACAAACGCCAAAGCAGCCAATCCCGTGCGGCGTTGCGGAATCCGCAGCCCGTCAATCAAGGTGCTCCACTCGTCCGGATCTACATTCTCGCTCGCCTCAAACAACAGTCCAATGCTGCCGACCGCTTCTTCGCACCTCTGGAGTCTATTGGTCAGCTCCGCCCGAGCGAACTCGGCAAACATATCGAACTGGCGCTCGTGATTGCGATACGCGTTGTCGCGCGCACTTTGCCAGGTGATGCTGGTCAGGATGAGCCCCAGCGCCAAGCCGCCCCACGGTGATATCAACGTAAGCCAACGCTTCATTAAAGGCCCATTCAGTCGGAAAACCAGCGTCTCTTTCGAACGGCTCGCCGTTGCGGAGCGGCAAACCATCCCATCAGGCGTCGCGCAGCGCGCACGCCCGGCGCGCTTGCCGCGGCAAACATGCCCATATTCGAGCATAGGCCACAATTCGCTTGAGCAACGGACGATTCACGTGGAGAACCGCAAGTAATCGCTTTGCGGAAATCGATTCGCCAGAAACCAGCCGCATCCCGCCACAATCGTTCAGTTCGATTGATCCCGCACAATCCGAACGACCCCCGCCCCTTCCAGCCGAAGACCGTTCGTTTTGCTGATCGACGTTCAAGAGACCAACGGAAGCGGCTCCATCGATGCGCAGACCAATCGCGCAACGAGGCTGATCAACGGCGAGCCGGCTTCGGTGGGCAAAACGCGATTACGCGCAACTCGTCGGACCCCAAAGCACGGTCAATCAGTGACGGACCTCAAGAGACGCCGCCGTTTTGCGGGCCACAAACCGCCCGAACCGCCGCCTCGCCGACCGGCTGAATGACTCCGTTTTCGGTGACGATCGCCGAGATCAACTCCGCCGGCGTCACGTCAAACGCTGGATTGAAGACGCCGATTCCTTCCGGCGCAATACGACGAGCCCCCCATTGGGTAACCTCCTGCTCATCGCGTTGTTCTATGGGAATCATCTCCCCGCTGGCGATGGTCAAATCGAACGTGCTGGTCGGCGCCGCCACATAGAATGGAACCTGATGCGCGCGGGCGAGCACTGCCAAACCGTAGGTGCCGATTTTGTTCGCCGTGTCGCCGTTGGCGGCGATGCGGTCGGCCCCGACAATCACTGCCGACACCCGCCGCTGCCGCATCACCACGGCGGCCATCGAATCACAGATCAGCGTTACCGGCACTCCTCGGCGGTGCAGTTCCCATGCGGTCAAACGCGCCCCTTGAAGCAGCGGTCGCGTTTCATCGGCAAACACGCTGATCTTCTTCCCTTGCTCAACCGCTGCATAGATCAGGGCCAGCGCTGTGCCGTAGTCGCCCGTAGCCAGTCCGCCCGCGTTGCAATGCGTGAGAACTGCCGTGCCGTCTGCCAAAAGTTTGGCTCCATGTCGGCCGATCGCTCGGCACATGCGGCCGTCCTCTTCGCAAATGGCATGGGCCTCGGCCAGCACCGCCTCGCGCCACTGACTCGCCGGGAGATCGCCAAGGCGTCGTGCCGCCTTCTGCATCCGTTGGAGTGCCCAAAACAAATTCACCGCTGTTGGACGGCTGCCGGCAAGCCGCTCGGCCGCCGCGTCGAGCCGCGCGATCAACTGCTCGACCCTGCCCGAAGCGCCGCGCAAGCTCAAGCACACACCATAGGCGGCGGCAATTCCAATCGCCGGCGCCCCGCGCACCTGAAGCGTTCGGATTGCATGCCACACCTGATCGACTTCATGACACTCGATCTCCACGAACTCCACCGGCAAGCGTGTTTGGTCGATCAGACACAAACATCCATCGACGCCCCCCTTCCAGCGAAGGGTTTGAAAATCCATCATCGCTTCCTTTTATTCTGAAGTTCGACGGTCGGGATCAATAAGCTGTTCGTCCGCGGCCTCCACGGCGCCCCGCTATCGAAAAGCAACAAGCCCGACCATCGGAAGGCCGATTCCGCACGCCGCAGCGCACCGGCGAAACGACCCGCGTTCCCCGCCAATCGGCAGACAACATTGGTCGCCTTGATGCGGCTTGCAACCGACTTCGCCACCTGGTGAAGCGGCGGCAACGCCCAGCACTCAAGGCCGATCGGCGAGTTCTGAAGGTATCAGTCGGCAAACAGGGCTGTCAATGAGGGAGCAGACTCCCTGCTCACGCTCAGAATAGCCCAACGCGCCCAACCAACAGAATCTCTGTTTCCGCGCAGGGCTATCCGGGCATTTTGTTGTCTCTCCAACGAGCAAGGGGCGCTGACGTGCGGCCTGATCTTTCGCCGAGTCGCGCCCTATAATGGGAACGGACGTCGCGGGACCTTCAATTTGCCGGGTTTTGTTCCGCGACCTCCAAACGCCGCGAGGTTCTGGCGCCGTTGCGACCGCGGTTGCATCGCGTTCACTGCTTCACGGGGCGTCGGACATCCACTGCCGTTTCCGCATGCAGCTTTACGGTTACCGTCCCATGCCGCAAGCCATCGAAGAGCATCGCGCCTCGCCGCTGCCGATGTCGGCGGACGAAGTGGCTCAGCGCGGCTGGGATGTTGTCGATGTGGTGTTCGTCACCGGCGACGCCTACGTCGATCACCCCAGCTTTGCCATGGCGTTGTTGGGTCGGGTGCTCGAAGCCGAGGGGTTCCGCGTGGCCATCCTTAGCCAGCCCGACTGGCGATCATGCGCCCCGTGGCGGCAGTTTGGTAGGCCGCGGCTGTGTTTCGCGGTCAGCGCGGGCAATCTCGACTCGATGCTCAATCACTACACAGCGGCGCGCAAGGTTCGCAACGACGACGCCTACTCGCCCGACGGCGAGCCCGGCCGCCGGCCCGATCGCGCAACAACTGTCTACTGCCAGCGAGCCCGCGAGGCGTATCCCGATGTGCCAATCATTGCCGGCGGGGTTGAGGCCAGCTTGCGACGCATTGCACACTACGACTACTGGAGCGACAAGGTTCGTCGGTCGATCGTTTTCGACGCCAAACCGGATTTGCTCATCTACGGCATGGGCGAGAAAACGCTGTCGGCCGTCGTACGCGGACTGGCTCAAGGCGCAACGATTTCCCAATTGCGCGGCATCCGCGGCGCAGCGTACCGCATGGGGGCGCGCGAAGCGGCCGCTTGGCGGAGCGAATACGAATCGCTTCCGCCGGAGGCTCGCTCCGCCCGGCCGGCAGCGACACCCGCAGCTCCGACGCCGCCCGCTTCGACACCGGCAGCCGAGCCGTCCGACAAACTGAGCCAAGCCTCGGACAACGCCCCCGACATCGGCCCGCCCGTTGTCGTCCAGCAGCAGTTCCCCGCGCCGCCGCCACCGCAACAATCCGTGCTGCTTCCCAGCTTCGAGCAGGTGTCGGCTGACAAGAACGCGTTTTGGGAGATGACGCGGTTGGTCGAGCGCGAATTGAACCCGTTCTTGGCTCGGCCCTTGGTACAGTTTCACGGCCGCGAGGCTGTCGTTGTCAACCCGCCTTCGCTGCCGCTGAGCAGCGACGAACTCGACCGCGCGTACGATCTCCCCTTTACGCGCAAGCCGCACCCAAGCTACGGCCGTCGCAGCATTCCGGCGTTTGAGGTTGTCCGCAACTCCATCCAGATAGTGCGCGGCTGCTTCGGCGGATGCAGCTTCTGCTCGCTCACGGCCCACCAGGGACGAATCATTCAGAGCCGTAGCCCCGGTTCGGTGTTGGCCGAGGTCCGCCGTGTCGCCCGCGAGTCGTCGGGGGTAATCAGCGACTTGGGCGGGCCAACCGCCAATATGTATGCGATGGGTTGCTCCGACCCCGAAGCGGCCGCGCGATGCCGGCGGCCCAGTTGCCTGTTCCCCAAGAGATGCAAACTGCTTTCAACCAATCACGGCCCGCTGCTCAAGCTGCTTGAAGCCGCGGCAAATGTCCCTGGCGTCCGTAAGGTGCTGATTGCCTCGGGCATTCGCATGGACTTGGCGTTATGCGACCCGAGATTCATCCGCGCCGTTGCCCAAAAACATACCGGCGGCAAGTTGAAAGTTGCGCCCGAACACTACTCGCCCGGAGTATTGGCACGAATGCACAAGCCGGGCATCGAGGCCTTCGAGCAGTTTGCCGCCGTCTTCGCCGAGGCCGCATCAGGCGCGGGCAAGTGCGAACAGCTCGTCCCTTATTTCATGGCCGGCCACCCGGGCTGCTCGCTCGACGACATGATTGAGTTGGCTCTCTATCTGAAACGCACGGGCTACCGTCCTGAAAAAGTGCAAGACTTCATCCCCCTGCCCATGGAGCCGGCCACGTGCATGTACTACTCCGGCCGCGATCCGCGCACCGGAGAAGCGGTTGAGACGGCGCGCGGCGAGCGGTCTAGACGCCTGCAACGGGCACTGCTGCAATTCTTCAGGCCGGAGAACGATGCCGACGTTCGCGCGGCGTTGGAACTGGCCGGACGAACCGACCTGATCGGCGATGGCCCCCAGTGCTTGATTCCGACACGCCCGCCAAGAAAGGCCGCGGCAACGCGTCGGGCTGGGGCCAAACAGCTTGCCCGCCGCGAGAACGCCCCTCCCCAGGCGAAAATCAAGAAGCCCGCCACAGAACGCAACGCGCCGAAAGGCTATCGCCCCGGGAGAAGCACGGCGCGACGCCAGATAAGACCAAACCGCAAAAAATGAAAGGCGGCTCAGTCGGCTGGGGGATCGCAATCGGCCGCGGCGCATCAAGGGTGGTCGTTTGTCCGAAGGCGGAATTTTGTTCAGCGACCGCAGGCGATGAAGCTATCGGAGGTCGCCGCGACGGTAGTGATCGCGTCATGCGATTTCTAAGCGCATCGAGGCGTTCGCAGTGTAGATGGTTGTTCACTCCTTCAGTACGACAGCGCAGACAGCCCGACTGCGTGGAACAGTGCTGACATTCTCCCCGCCTACGACCATCGGCTGTTTTCGTCCACCCAGCCGATTGCCTCCCAGTACCAATAGACAGCCAGCAAGAAGATCAGGCCCGGCCAGAAACCGATCGCCGCCGTGCCGAACAACAGCAGCAGCGAAGCGGCCAGATATCCCCAGGCCGTGCGTCGCGTCGGTATCTTCCAGAGGCCGATACGCACCCAAAGCGGCCAATCGTCGCGCGGACTCGATATGCGCGACTCCGTTTGCGGCGATGAGAACGGGTTGAGCCCCTCAGACCGACTCGGCAGCGACGAGGTCATAGGCATTCCATCCAACAACGCAGAGGTTGGCCGTCTCCCCCAACGGATTCCGCCCGTGCGGAAAACAACCGCGGGCGAACAGCACCCTGCGGTCGTTCAAAAGGCAAATCATGCGCCGAGTCGCCTGAAGGGAGAAAGACCGCGGTTTTTCGGCCCAATCGCCGTTGTTTGCGTTGATTTTCGGAAACGTAGGCCAACCCCGCGACGCCCAAAGTCATCGTCGATTCCGAGGCGGACGGCGGCAGAGACGATTGCCGGCAAGACGCCGGGCGCAACAGGCGGGCGATTCGTCGGCGACCCCGCGGTCAAACCCGGGTAGTCAAACCCGGGCATTCGATCTCGGCCGTCGATCCTACGCGTTCAACCCGCCGAGGCGGTCAACCTGCGGTCGCCACTCACGACAGAGCGGCAGGATCGACTTCTACCGGCCCATCGGGAGAGAAGTAGGTGGGGCGAACAACTCGGGCGCCGCGGGCCGATTTGCGCGCCGCCTCGTCCGCATCGAGCGCCCAAAGCGGCGAGATTTCCACTGCCGCGGTTTCCGAAAGTCGAACGCCCGCGTCCGAAAGCCAGCGGCGATGCAAGTCGATCATCCGTTCACGAACCCACTGCGGCGAATCGGTGGCCGATCCCGGAGCGTTCTTCAACGGCGAGAAGGCCTCAGCCGGATCGACCTCGACAACCAATCCCTTTCGAGCGTGCGGCATCAGGTCGAAAATGAAACGCTCGAACTTGATCGCATTGGGTGCGGGCGGATCGATCCGGCGACCTTCATCGTCCAAGAAGGGCACGCGCTTATGGGCCAGATGGAACGGCAACGCTTGCCGATCAGTCACCGAGCGGCGGAGCAGGTCAACATTGATCACATGCACGGCAATGCTGCCGGCCCAAACCATCAGCGAGCCATCGGCCGAGCGAAGCTGCGCGAACTCGTCGGGCAGGTCGCTGTACTCGACAACATGCAGTCGCCCGTCGACCGAAACAACGTTGCCTACTCGGTCTTCCGGCGATCGTTTGGCGACGACTTGCGACGACATCTCCGCGCCGCGAAGCAGATGCAGCCCGAGAAACCACGGATCGAGCGCAGCCGCCAAGGGATTATCGACCTGAAAGTAGAGAATGTGCTCGATCCCGCGCCGAGCCAATTCATCCAAGCCGCCGCTGCGCGCCAGCGCGGCAGGCATGCCGCCGTGGCCGTCGGGGCTTTCGGCTACGTGATCTTCGGCGTCGAGCAGCAAACGGCCGTCGGCGGCCGACACCGCGGGCATCGTGCCCTGACAGAAGATAAACAGGTCTTCGGCCGGCAATCCGAAACGATCGTTTCGAGCGAGGAACTCGCGCGTCTCGGCGTCGGTGGCCGGGCTGGTCATCACAAACAGCGGAAGCCCTGCGCCGCAACGACGCGAGGTGGCAAGCACCTTTTCCACATGAATCTGAAACAGCGTTCGGCGCGAGAGCGGCCCGATCGGGAACAACCCTTTGGGGTGCTCGAAGCCGAGCCGGGTTCCCTGACCGCCGGCGACCACCATTGCTGCCGCTCGGCCTGCCGCCAAGGCCGAAAGCCCCACCGAAGATGCCTCGGCCGCAAGCTCCGCCCGATCGGCCAACCGAATCGCCGGCAGCGGCTCCATCCGCTCCAACAATCGGCCGAAATCGGCAACGTCGCCGCGCCGGGCATACAACCGGGAAATTTCGGCAAAATCAATGCGGGCAAGTTGCGACGCCAGCGATGTGCGATGGCTTTCGCTCAAACGGTCCCAGAACCGCAACACGTGCGATTGCCCGAACGGACCTAAACGATTGAGCAGTTCATCGCGATCATTCATAGCCGATAATGTAGCAGGAGGGGCAGTCTTGCCAACCGGGCCGTCCGTAACTGAATCGGGCATGGCTTAGTTCAGCCGACACGTGGAGGCCGCAGGCTCGCCTCCGATCGAGCCCGCGTGTTCATCCCGAGAACGAGCACGCAACCGATTCGCGCGTTCAACGCACAATCGGCCCACGGCTTACAACTCCGTTCTCACGGGGGCTACGAGAAGAACCCCTCGCAGCCGACGGCCTCGAAGGCGTTGCGCGTCAACTCGATTTCGGGCTGCCGCGAAGAGGGCGGCCATACGATTGCAACCACATCGAACCGGCAAGGGCGATCGAGAAGCCGGTGCCGCTTCAGATAGAGCAACGCCGCAAGGGTCATGCGGCGCTGCTTCCGCAAGTCGACGGCTTCGCCCGGCAGGCCCCGCTGGTTGGAAACTCGAGTTTTCACCTCGACGAAGACGATCGTCGAACCATCCCAGGCCACCAGATCCAACTCACCCTTTGCGTAGCGGACGCCCCGGGCGACGATCCGATAGCCCAGGCGTTGCAGAAACCTCGCGGCGCACTTCTCGCCCGCCCGCCCCAAATCGTCGTCGCCGAGTTCCGACGGCGGCGGCCGCCGGCACGCGTTTGCCAACTTCCGCCCCAGGGAACAGACCAAGCCCCAAAGCCCGCCCACGGCGACTACCCTCTACCAAGACCTCGGCAAATGGGCGCCCGACGAGCACGATCGGCATCGAACCGCGGCGAGCAATCGGCTACTCGCCATGCAGGCGTTTCGCGTGCTTGGCACGGGCGGATTCGGCATAGCGATCTCGCTTTTCGGCGTTGACCCGGCGTTCCTTCAAACGAACGGCCTTGCCGACGCGGTCGCGCAGGTAATAGAGCTTCGCGCGGCGGGCGACGCCCGAACGCTTCACCTCGATCTTGGCGATCCGCGGCGAATGCACCGGGAACTTTCGCTCCACCCCCTCGCCCTGCACAATGCGGCGAACGGTGAATGTTGCGCGTGTGCCCGAACCGGCCTTGGCAATCACCAGCCCGCTGAAGATCTGAATGCGCTCTTTGTCGCCTTCCAAGATCCGGCAGTGAACGTCAACCGTGTCGCCGATCTCAAAGTAGGGCAACTCGGGCTTCAAACTTTCGCGCTCGACGGAATTGATCAATCGCTGGCTCATCAGCAGTATCCCTTTCTTTCAGCCGACGACGGAAAGCTCTCCCGCGTCGCACCGCATGCCAACACTATTCGATGTTTCGTTGGTCCGCTCGTTTGTTTCCGCGTTTCAGGCGACAGGCAAACGCAAACGCTTCGAACCCAAACGGTCCGTTCCGGTTTGACATCGCCTGTTCGCAATCAAGTGCCCCGGCTATCGGCCCAATCGAAACCGCACGGCCGCTGCTGCCGCGAGGCCGGCGCCGCCCCGATTCCGATCGGCCGACAATCCTTGCGGTGGTCTGCTCGGCCGCCACTGCAATAACTACTTGCCGCTACTCCGACAACAGATCCGGGCGGCGGGCGCGGGTCCGCCGCAGGCTGTCCTCATCGCGCCAGCGTTCGATTGCGCCATGATCACCGCTGACGAGCACGTCCGGCACCGCTAGGCCGCGAAACTCTCGCGGCCGTGTGTATTGTGCATGTTCCAACAACCGCCCTGGGCCGGAAAACGAATCGCTTTCGCTGCTGTCTTCGTCGCCCAACACCCCGGGAACCAGACGGATCACCGAGTCGATCACGGCCATGGCCGCCACTTCGCCGCCGTTGAGCACAAAGTCGCCCAGCGATATCTCGTCGGGTTCCAGCAACTGACGCACCCGCTCGTCGAACCCTTCGTAACGGCCGCACAACAGCAACAGCCGCGGCCGCGAGGCGAGTTCCTCGACGACCGCTTGGGTGAGCCTTCGCCCCTGGGGCGTGAGCATCACCACATGCCCTGGCTGCGGGGCCAGCGGTTGAACCGCCTCGACGCACGCCAAAACTGGTTCGACCATCAGCACCATGCCCGGACCACCGCCGAACGGCCGATCGTCAACCTTCCAATGCCGCTTGTCGGGCGACCAATCGCGGATGTTGTGCAGCACGACCGAAACCAAGCGGGCTTCGATCGCCCGATTCAACAAGCTCTGACCGAGGTATCCGCGAAATATCTCGGGAAACAAGGTAAGAACGTCGAATCGCATGGCCGCTACACGCCACCCGCGGCAAGCCGGGCGCCCTAACGACTACTCGCCGGCAGAGTCGGCCGACACCGGCGATTCCGCCGCTGCCGCGGTTTCTGTCGCTGCCGCCTTCGGGGCGCGCAACGGCGGCCGACGATGCCGAACCTGGGCCAACCGATCGATCGCTGCCCGCTGGGCTTCGACGTGCGTGCCGCCCAAGCCGTACTTCTTGATCAACACCTTCACTTTGTCTGAGGGCTGCGCGCCAACGCTCAGCCAGTAGCTGATGCGCTCGCCCTTGAGCAGAGCGCGGGCGTCGGTTTCGGGCACTAAGGGGTCGTAGGTGCCCAGCTCCTCCAAAACGCGACCGTCCCGCGGGCGCCGCGAGTCCATCGCGCAAATGCGATAAAACGGGCGGTGCTTTCGCCCCATCTTCTTCATTCGAATTCGTACTGCCACTCGTTCCTCCTCATTCAGGTCGAAATCGCTGCGCCGCCGACCGCTTCGCAGCGTTGGGCAATCGGCGGTCTGTTGAATGATGTTCGTCGTTCGGGTCGCCTCCGGCAACGCCCGCCAACCGGCCAGGGGCGATCCGTTTCCGCATCTTGCCTGGAACAGCGACTACGGATCACTTGCGTTGCTCCCGGCGGCGCCGCCGTTCTTCCTTTTCTCGCTGTTTGCGCAATTTGGCCTTCTCGGCAGAGGTAAGTCGCTTGCCCGTACCGATCTTCTGCTTGGCAAGCCTTGCTCCGGGGTCAAGCAACCCGCCTTGGCTCAACTGCTGCATGGCACGCATTCGCTCGATCGGACCCAGCGAAGCCATGCGGCGCATCATATCGGCCATCGGCTCAAACTGTTTCACCAATTCACTCACATCGTGCGGCGCCACCCCGGCGCCCGCGGCGATCCGTCGCCGCCGGCTCTGGTCGATCACCTCGCTGGGGTTGCGGCGTTCTTCGAGCGTCATCGCATCGATGATGCCCACCAACCGACGCATGTCCGACTCGACGTCCTTGTCGCCGAACATCTCCGTCAGCCCACCGAACCCGGGCAGGAAGCTGAGGATCTTGTTCAAAGGGCCCAGCCGCTTCGTTTGGCTGAGCATTTTTTTGAAGTCGTCCAGGGTGAACTCGCCCTCGCGGAGCTTCTCTTCCTGTTTGCGCAGTTCCTCGGCATCGAGCTTCTGCTGAGCTTGTTCGACGAGGGTCAGCACGTCGCCCATGCCCAGAATACGGCCCGCCATCCGATCGGGATGAAACTCCTCCAGAGCGTCGAGATGTTCGCCCGTTCCGATGAACTTGATCGGAACCCCGGTCACCGCCTTCACCGACAGCGCCGCGCCGCCGCGAGCGTCGCCGTCGAGCTTGGTCATGATCACGCCGTCGAGTTCCAACGCGTCGTTGAACGCCTTGGCGCTGTTGACGGCATCTTGGCCGGTCATGGCGTCGACAACCAGGTACACCTGATCCGGGCCGAGCCGCCGGTCGATCTGCCGAAGTTGCTCCATCAATTCGGCATCGATGTGCAATCGGCCGGCGGTGTCGAGAATAACCACGCTCACGCCGCCCTGCTTGGCCTGGCGGACGGCCGCCTGGCACAACGCCACCGGATCGGAGGCCGTCGGATCGGCGAACACCTTCAGCCCCAACTGGCCGCCGAGAACCTGCAACTGATCGATGGCCGCCGGGCGCTGAAGATCGGCCGCAACCAGCATAACCTGCCGGCCGCGTTGTTGAATCATTCGGCCCAATTTTCCGCAGGTTGTCGTCTTGCCGGAGCCCTGCAGCCCGCACAACATCAACACGCTGACATCGCCCTTGAGATGCAGCGAATGATCAACCGGGCCCATCAACTTGACCAGCTCGTTGTACACGATGCCGATCAAGTGCTTCGTCGGGTCGAGCGACTTGAGCACTTTTTCGCCCAACGCCTGCCGGCTCACCTCGGCAGTGAACTGTTTGACGACGGAAATGCTCACGTCCGCTTCGAGCAGCGCGCGCTGAACCAAAGCCATGCCTTCCTGCATGTTGGCTTCGGTCAGCTTTCCGCGTCCCCGCAGGGTGCGAATCGCGGAACTCAGGCTTTCCTGCAAGCTCTCAAACATCGCCCAACCGTCCCACTGCCACGGCTGCCATGCCGACCGGCCCAGCCAGCCGCCGGCTCGTCCTTCTCAAATGCCCTACGCCTGTCGTCTCTAACAACCGTCCAAACCCGGGCATGCCGCACCAAAGCAAAGGCTGCTCCACGAAACGCAGAAAAACGCGCGCGGACCGCCCCCATTGCGCCTCCAACGCTCCGGCGCTGGCGGCGCGTAATCCAATAATTTAGCCGGTCGGGGGGATGTTTGGCAATCCTACCCGCGCCAAGATCGCTAGATTCGACACGAAAATCTGTACCGATTGCGTAAAATAAAATATGGATCTGAAGCGACTGCCGACTCTGTAGCCGATAGTCCCGATATACGTCTGCCACAAACCCGCTTTAGGCATGGTGGCACACCACCCAGAATGACTGCCGAAACAGCGGTCTGTGGCTGCGGTTCGTGCCGTGCATGGAAGTCACGGCCTCGCTGCTGCACGGAGGTCGGCTGAACGACCGACTGTGTCGGGGGGTCTATACCATGCGCTACGTTCCTTCGGCTCTGATGCTCATTGTATTGGCGGGGGCGACATCGGCTCGGGCGCAAGACTGGGCCCGACAGATGTTCAAAGAGTCGCGGCACGACTTCGGCACGGTGGCGCGATTCGCCAAGACCGAGTTCGCCTTCTCGTTCAACAATCCGTACGTAGAGGACGTACATGTCGCCTCGGTTCGATCGAGTTGCGGTTGCACAAGTGTCCGAGTCGAAAAGCCGACGCTGAAGACGTACGAAACGTCAGCGATCGTCGCCACGTTCAACACCCACCTGTTTTACGGCAAGCGAGGAGCCACAATCACTGTCACCTTCGACAAGCCGTTCTATGCCGAGGTTCAGTTGCAGGTGGCCGGAATGATCCGTTCCGATCTTGTTCTCGACCCGGGCTCGGTGATTCTCGGCACGGTCGAGCAAGGGCGCGGCGCCGAGGCTCATGTTGCCGTTCAATGCCACAGTCGCAGCATCGGGCCGGTGACTGTCGCCAAACCATCCTCCCCGTATCTAACCGCGCAGATTACCCCGCGGCCACAAGGCAACAGCCTATTCGGCTACGATCTGGCCGTCAGCCTCTCGCCCGACGCGCCCGTAGGTTATGTCAACGAAACCCTGCTGCTGAATACCGGCGACGGCGCCACGGTGCCGCTGGCTGTCGAGGGGCGGATTGAGGCGGCGATTTCCGTCAGTCCTTCGCCTCTGTTCTTGGGCGCATGCGAGCCCGGGGCCAGCGCCACGAAGCAATTGATCGTCAAAGGCGCAAAACCGTTCCGTGTCGTCAGTGCCGAGTGTTCCGATCCGGCCGTCGAAGTGGATTGCCGGGCGGGCGCCGCTGCCGCAAAGACTTTGCACATCATCCCCGTTCGCTTCACCGCCGGCGCTTCTGCGGGAGCCTTCCAAGCAACGGTCCGACTGCAAACCGATGCCGCCGATCGCCAGCCGATCGAGGTCCCCGTTTTCGCCAAAGTCGGGCAGTAGTGCCTGCCCGAGGCGACCTGCCGCGGGATTCAGATCGAACGGCCCAGCGACAAACTGGCCCTTGGCCAACCGCTGTTTGCCGCCAGCCTCAGAGATTCTGCCGGCCCGCCGGCCGAACTCCGTGCGGCTGGTCCGGTGGCGATGGCGGTTGCAACTGCACAAGCCCATCGGAGTCTGCCGGATCGCACCCTGCGCCCTGGCACGGGCCGCAACCGCTCCGCAGAAAGAGCCGGCGGACCAAATAGCCAGCGGCGAAAGCGACGATCACCGCCACGGCGATTCCATCCCAAAAATCCGTCACGGCCTATCCTCCGCCATAACACGCATCTCGATCGCGCAAGCGAATCGCGGCCGGAGATTTCGTCCACACCGCGCCGAAAAGCCTTGGGCCAGTCGTGCCTTCCTCAGGCCCATCGCAAAGCCAACCAAGCGGCAATTTGATAGGTAGCCAGCGCCCCGACGTAGGCCAGTGTCGTCATATAAGCGAAGGCGAAGGCAGGCCAGCGCCAGCTATTGGTTTCGCGGCGAATCACGGCCAGCGTCGCCCCGCACTGGATGCACAAGGCGAAGAACACCATGATCGAAAGAGCGACCGGCACGGTAAACGCCGGTTCGTCCGATCCGTCTCGCCGAACCGATCTTAATTGGCGCGACACCCGATCGATGTCTTTATCGGCGGCTTCCTCAAGATCGCCGAACTGGTACATCACCCCCATCGTCGCCACCACAACCTCGCGTGCCGGAAACGAAGCCATCACGGCACAGCCGATGCGCCAGTCCCAGCCGAGCGGACGGACGACCGGCTCGATCCAACGTCCTGCCGAGGCCAATAGGCTGTGCTGCTGGAACTCCATGTCGATGGCGCGAGACAGTTCCGCCAATTGCTCGTCCAGCGAGGTCCGCCGCGGATCGTCTTCCGCGAGGTCGGCCGGCAGCGCGGATCGAACGGCCTCAATCGCTTGGCGTTGGGCCAGCAACGGCCCAACCGTCGGCGTGTTGCGCGGGAAATAGAGAGCGGCCCACACCAAAACCGAGATCGCCAGGATCAACGTGCCCGCCGTCCGCAGGAACACCCACACCCGCTGCGCCACACGCATGACAACAACGCTCGCCGAGGGTCGCTTATAGCTGGGCAGTTCGAGCAACAGCGGTGGGCTTTCGCCGCGCAAAACGGTCCGCTTCAGCAGCAACGCCGTCGCGACAGCCGCGACGATTCCCAAAAGATAGAACAGCCCCAGCACCAGCCCTTGCAACCCTACGATTCCGTAAACCCAGCGGTAGTCGGGAATGAACGCTCCGATCAGCAGTCCGTAAACAGGCAGGCGGGCCGAGCAGGTCAACAGCGGCGCGGCAAAAATCGTCGCAAGCCGATCGCGTTCGTCTTCAATAACGCGCGTGGCCATAATGCCCGGCACGGCGCAGGCGAAACTCGAGAGCATCGGAATAAACGACTTCCCGCTTAGCCCGACGCGAACCATCAGGCGATCCATCAAGAACGCGGCTCGGGCCATGTAGCCGCAATCTTCGAGAACCGCGATGAACACAAAGAGGATGGCGATCTGCGGCACAAAGACGACGACGCTGCCCACGCCGGCGATCACCCCGTCAACAATCAGATCGCGGAGCGCCCCCTCGGGAAGAATGTGAGAGGCCGCCCCGCTAACCGCATCAACACCAGCGGCGGCCGCATCGATCAAGGGTTTGGCCCCCAAAAACACCGCCTGAAACATCACCGCCATCACTGCGGCAAACACCGCCAGCCCAAAGATCGGGTGGGTGAGAAAGCGGTCGATTCGATCCGTGGCGGTCGGCGGGCGATCGGCGGCGACCGACACCACGCCATCGAGAACCCGCTGCGCCCATGCGTAGCGCGACGGCGGCTCGACGCCCGGCAGTTCCACCCCCGCCTCGCCCAACCGAGCGCGCGCCGAATCGAGCAGCGACAGCCAGCGGCTGCGGGCAGCAGGGTCGAGTCCGCAATGCATTCGCCCGTGAACGTCCAACAACATGCGGCGGACCATCCCCCGGCGGAAGCGCCGACAAGCGCAGCGGGGCATGCCGCACGAATCGAACTCGCCTTCAAGCAACTCCGCCTCGCGTTCGAACTCCGCGGGGAACACTTGCTCCAACTCGGGCGGCGGAGTGCCCCGGACCCGCAACAGCGCGGCCTTGATCTCATCAATTCCGATTCCGCGATGGGCCTGGGTAGGCACAACCGGCACCCCCAATCGCCGTTCCAACAGCGAGCAATCCACGCGCATCCCGCGCCGCTCGGCAACGTCGACCATGTTCACGGCCACAACCATGGGCCGGCCCAGCTCGATCAACTGACTGAGCAAGTAGAAGTTGCGGCAGAGGTTCCCGGCGTCAACAACGCAAAGAATCGCATCGACCGGTTGATCGCCATCGATCCGCCCCAAGAGCACATCGAGCGCCACCTGTTCGTCGCGCGATCGAACCGCCAGGCTGTACAAACCGGGCAAGTCAATCACTTCGAACTCTTGTCGCCCGGCGCGCATTCGCCCCAACTTTTTTTCCACCGTAACGCCCGGGTAGTTGCCCACGTGTTGATGAACCCCGACCAGCGCGCTGAAGAGCGTGGACTTGCCCGTATTCGGATTCCCCATCAGCGCGACGCGCATCGTCGAGGGAAATGGGACGGCAGTGCCGGCAGACTCAGCCCCGCTTCGGGCGGAAGGATCGTGGCGTTGCTCGAACATGACTCTGTGCGCGAAGTTCCCTCACCCTGCCGGCGCCGGTCGCCCAGCCCGAAGCGGCCGACGGTTGCGACCACGCCCCCCATGCTCGCTCACACGCGATGCGGCATCGGTTCGACAAAAACTTGCAACTGACGGTCTTGCCTGAAGCACACCTTGCTTTCGCCCAACTGAAAGATGCACGGCGTTCCCGGCCGGAACATGCGCACGGTTACGCCCGGCCGCAGCCCGAACTCGGCCAACCGATGCACATGCTCGGCCTTGCCATG
Organism: Thermoguttaceae bacterium; assembly: GCA_029975295.1. GTDB lineage: Bacteria > Planctomycetota > Planctomycetia > Pirellulales > Thermoguttaceae > JARKPK01. Next base: position 35,715 of record JARKPK010000089.1, read on the forward strand.
AATGCGCACAATGCGGCCCGCTTGCCCGGCAGACAGATCGCAAAGCGGGCAGTCGGCGTTACTAATCATCGTTGTCAACCTGTTTCTTTTCTTCTGTGTCGCGTTGTTGGCGACGATCCGGCGAACCGCCTCGTATTGCCCGGCCCGTCACACCGACGCCGACCGCTACCGACCCTTCGGAAGGTTCGGCGCAACAAACCGCCGGTTTCGTGCAACGTGCCGGCAAACGCGAAGGTTCCTCACTTTCGGAGGATCACAAGGCGGGGCAATCGATCATCGCTTGGGATTGCCCAGAAGGTTTCCCGAGCCGATGCCACATGCCCGACAAAAAAATCCTTTGCCGCCCCCCCAAGTTCGATCGTCGCCGTAACAACGGAAACTGAGAATCAGTCTCAATATTTCGTTTATACCGCGCACCGGCAGAGCCGACAAGTGGAATCGCAGGTGTCGCCGCCGTTGCCGTCAAAAAATCGGTACGGACGGCTCGATCGCGCCTAATTCGGCCGCGCGATCACCACCACAGCAAGCTTCCGCACCTCACCCCGACGCCGGACCTCCAGCGGCAAAGAGTCGCCCGGCAACGCCTCGGCCAACGCTGAGTCGATCTCGGCGGGCTGTTCGATACGGCGGCCGGCAATCGAAATCACCAGGTCGCCCGGTTCCAGCGGCGTCTTGACGCCGTCGTTGATCGTCTCGACTCGGCAACCGTCGGCCGAAGAGGCGAATCGCACGCCCAGCGAGGGTCCGGCTCCGCGGAGCCATCCTCCCCACGCCTCGCCGCGGCAAAGGCGATCCCATTGGTCGCGGGCGGGCTGAGCCTTTGAGAACAATGTGCCGCCGAAGCGACTCCGCCGAGTGAGCACGCCCACAACACGGCTGTCGGCGTCGAGCAGCACGGCGCCGCTCTGCGCCGGTTCCGGCAAGTCTTCGGCCCAAAGGGTGCCGTAAAAAGCCGACTCGATCCAAAGCGGCGTGGCGCGGGCCGTCTGCTCGGCCCCTTGAGCAGGCTGCCACCAGGCGGCATAGAAGTGCCGCTCTCGGCGTTCTTCCCATGCGGCGAAATCGAGGCTTCTCAGGTTCACCTTTTCCCGCAGCCGCAGCAACCCCAGGTTGTTCGCGCGATCGATCCCCGCCGCCTCAGCATGAACTTCACGACCATCGTGCAACAGAACGCGAGCAGACGCCCCGGGCTTGCCCAAAAGATGCCCTGCGGTGAGAACCCAGTTGCCATCGCCCACCAAAACGCCGTTGCCCCGCCGCTCCTCGACAACCACTCCGACGAAGCTCTCCCGAGTGTGCTTCTCGATTTGTTCCAGCGAGCCGCGGCGCGCTTCGGCATTGCCCGAGTGCCACGACAGGTCGGGCGGCAGCCAGCGGAGGTCTTCGTGCCTCCGCAGGACATAGACGTGATCGACCAGCAGATCCTGGCCGTCAGGCACATCAAAGACGATCGCCTCCAATGAGCCGTCGCCGAAATCACCGATCAAATCCCGAGTGTAAAGGAACCAAACGTCGTGGAGCGGATCGTTCGAAACGCGTTGCGCCTAGGCGGCAAGCGGCGGACCCTGCCCAAATTCGAAGATCGCCGGCCGATCGTTTTGCTCGGGCTGAAAACCGACGCCCAACCGTCCCCCACCGCGCTTGCGCAGCGCCATGCGCAACATGCGGAACTCGCCCAGCCGCGGATCCGATCGGATGGCCAGAGGCTCGTCGATCCGCAGCCGATAACGGCCGCCCGCCGGCAGCCGAATACACTTGCGCCCGGTGTAATGATCGGTGTCGATTACTTCTGGCTCTTTGCCGCCGGCCAGCGGGGAAAACACGGCCCCCTCGTCTTCGTCGAACAAACGAAAGACATGAGGTAGTTGCGGAGCCCAATCCAATCGACGCCAATGCACGCTCAGCCGCTGATCGGCCGGCCGCTGTTCCACTTCAAACGAAACACGGTGCCCGGCAAACCGATCGATCGGAATCGCCAGCATGCGCTCGTCGCCGGCACGGCCCACCGGCGCCTCGAAACTGGCGATCGGTTCTCCGGCCACACGCACATCGAGCCGTGCCTTGTCGCTGTAGTCGGCCCGCACGCTGCACCCCAAAACCAACCAACGGCTTTCGGGGGGTACCGTTGCGCTTTGGCGAAGCACGAACGACGCGCCTTCGGCCGCCGCTTCGGTGACGAACAGCCCCCGATCCGGGCCCGTGTCGTCGAACACCGTGCGCAACCGCACCGAGCCGCCGGTCAGCGGCGCGACGTCCCAGGAGCGCCATGCGACAATTCCCAATTGCAAGCGCGCAGCGACTTGGCGGGCCAGTTCGTTCCGATCGAGCTCGATGTATGGGTCGATCAGGTTGCACATGTCGCGAATGTTCAACGGGTCGGCCAATTCGGGAGCGTCGCGCGGCATGGCGTCGAACTGCACCACCAAGACCCCCGCCCCGTTCGTGGCAGGCAGCGCCAATTCACCGGTGTCGAAGATCTCGGTCGAGCCGACGATCACCGGGCTTTCGTACAACGCCTTGCCGCTCGCCGCGCCCACGAACAACCGTAATCGCACGCAGCCGCCTTCGCCCGCGGAACTGTCGATGCCGAAGCAAGTGCGCACCTTCCGCGCGCTGCCGGGCAAGGGGAAGTGCAACTCGGCCGACGCATGAACGCCGAAGCCCCAACCACCCGACTGTCCGCCGCACGAAAGCCGCTTGCCCGTGATGTTTCGATCGGCCTGCCAATGCCCGGGTCCGCCAATCATAGGACTGAACACCGCCTTGGCCGGACTGATCCGACTGAGCGGCACTTGGTGCGGCGCGAACGATCGATAATAGACGACCGTGCGATGGGGAATCCAAAGCAAACTCAGCGACCACGCCGGTTGCAGGGCGTGAAACCAGCGGGGCGACTGCTCGCCGGGCGAGGCTTCTTTGGCCGAAAATCGCGACAGCGACGCGGTGATCCGCAGTCCGCCGACCGTCTCGATTTGCAACAGCGGCTTGTCCAAGTCGGTTGTGCCGACGGCCAGTTCGTCGTAGTACGACTCCCAGAAATCCTTCCGCGGCAGATGCAGCTCGGCAATCTCGTCAAACGAGGCCCGCCGCGCCCCGTCTTCCGTCAGCATCCGCACCCCGGCAGGCTCGAACCGGACGGCCCGAAACCGCAGCACTCGCCCGTCTCGATAGAACAAATGCCCCGGCTCATAGCGATCGGCAAGGCCGCTGCGCCGCTGCCAAACAACGCGCTGCACGAACCGTTCATCAATGCCGATGTCGTCCGCCCGTCGGTCTTCCGGATGCCGAATGCTCGTCGAAGGCTGGACCGTGAAGTGGGCCGGAAGCGCGCGGTTCTGATACACCCCCGCGGCCCGATAGCCCGTCACCGTTCCCGGAAAGCGATCGCCGGCGGTCATCTCGACAAACGATTCCGGCGGTTTCCCCGGCGGCAAGCGGCGATCGCAAACCCACATCACCGGCCGATCGGGGGCGAATAGCAATCGATCGCCCACTCGCGGCTGGGATTCGGCACTGTGCCAGTCGGCCAGTTCATCGTGTTCCAGCCGCGTTCCATCCCACCAACGCGCTTCGTATCGAGCGGGAGTCTGCCCCCAACTCGATTGCCCCAAAACAACAAGAATGATCAGGCCGATCCAGCTTTGGCGAATCATGCCGCCATTATAACCCGACGCCGCCGACGCGGCGACTGCCACACTGTTTTGGGCAGCGATTCGGCCCAGCAAACGCGCCGACCGAACACGACGAGATCAGCGCACCAGCGGCAATCGCTGCATCCGAGCCGGATCGCCGGGCGGAAGCGGCGCCGACGGAAGGCCGCCGCTCAACGCCGCGCCAGGTGCCCGGGAAACCGCCTGCGCGGACGGCTCATGAACCGGCGCTGCTGGCGCCGCCTGCGACCGAGCCGGCGGCAGCGGGGCCAATTCGGAAGCGGTTCGCGGGCTAAGCCGCAGCGGGGCCCGGGCTGCCGGAATCGCATCGCCGCCTTCACGATGATCGTAGTGTGCCGGCACGCTGCCGGCAGGCGGCTGCTCGGACAACCGCTGAGGAGCCGCCTGCATCGCGGGAGCGTGAGACGCAGGCGGCATGGGCGCGGACGGAGCATTCGACGGAGGCCCATACACAGCCGCCGCAGAGCGACTGGCATCGGGCAAGCCAACCGGCGCGCCCCAACTTCCCGACGCAGGTGGTGCATTGCCGCCCCCGCCTGTCGGATACGCGGGATTTGAATCGTGCTGTGGCGCGCGTGCCATTGAGGCCGCGGGACCATACACCGAGGCCGTCGGCCTCTCCGTTGCGCTGCTCGGCCGTGTTTGCTGCGAGTACTGCGGCAGTGACTGGGTGTCTTGCAGTTTCAACAGCCATTGCTGGGCGGGGGGCATGGTTGGGTCGGCACGCAGCGCCGCAGAGAAATAGCCCATCGCCTCTTGAGTGTTCCCCTTCTTCTGAAGCAGGAAACCTAAGTTGTAGTATCCCCCGGCCTCGCCGTGGGCCGCTTTCAGGTGAGAGTATGCCTCGGGAATCCGATTCATCTCCACCAACACGGTCGCCAAGTTGTTCCGGTATAGGGGATTCTGAGGCTGCAGCGCAACAGCCCTCGACAGCGATCGCGCCGATTCCGCATGTTGGTTCTGGCGCGCAAGGAACAGCCCGAGGTTGTTATGAACGGCCGGCTCGTTGGGGAACTGCTCGACAGCCTTTTGGTACAAACGCTGGGCTTCGTCGGGCTTGGCAGTTTTTTCTTTTAGTCCGGCGTAACCGAGTAGAGCAGCCATGTCGTTCGGCTGAGCCCGAAGGGCCTGAATGTACTGCTGCTCCGCTAGATCCCACTTCCCATGCTGTTCGTACAGTCGCGCCACAGCGACATACACGCCGACACTCGGTTTGGCTGGTGAGGCCAACGACAACGAATTATCCAGCCTCTCGGGCGGCGGCTCTTTCTTGCCGAACAACTTGTCCACGCCCCCTTTGAACGAATCAGAAAGCGTCTTCTTCTCCTGGGCAACCAACGACGCGGGTGCTGCGACCAGGGCCGCCACCACAAACGCATTCAGAAAGAAGATGCTCAACCGAATCAACGGGCACCTCAACCGACTCTACCGCCGGCGTCCCGATGGGCGCCAGGTTGCACCAACGGCCTGCACGTGCAGCCCTCTGTGGAAAGCTGCCGACAAGGGGCTCGCTCGCTCCGACCGTCGAGTTCAGCAGGCCCGTGCTGACCGGGCTGCGCGGAATGACCTAGTCAAGACTCGATCGGCGCGAAGCGACCGCCGCAAAGGACGTGCTCTAACCGTCAGTCATAGAATCGGCCGATCGTTGCGCGAACTAAAACCGTTTCGGCAAGCTGTAACGATTTTGCCGAACGCACGGCCGCGATCAAGAAACGGACTTTTCGATCTGAAGCGTCCCCGGGAGCTTGGGGGGCAGAGTCCTCGAAACACACCTGTCCATCGATCAGTCGCACGGGCCGTCCGCAAACGAAATCTCCGAACTGCTTCTGAGCAAATCGTTTCCGGCGTTGTCACGACTTCGAGAGCAGCGTCGGGCGTCCAGCGTTCGCAAGATTCTCGCGCTGGGCAAACGGAGGCCACGCGACTTCAGGGCTAGAGCTGGCTTGTGGGCCAAACAGCACTCCGCAACGACAGCAGAGCGACATTGGCCGCCCAAACTGCGCAGAAGTGCGAGCAAAAGAGGAAAGACCGTTTGGGTCAGCACGGAAGCAGCGTCAGGTCGGTCCGGTCGCGACCGGCCTACTTGCCCGTATCACCAGGCTGTTTAACCTCGGGCAGCTTCGGCTCTGGAAGCACCGTAATAAACTTGCGGTTCACCCAGTCAACCCGCGCGGCCGAGGTGCCGTCGGCGGGCATCGTAGAAACTACAACACTGGCCGTCGGTGCGCCGGGCCCAAGCTCTGCCATGTAGTTCCGAACGGCAGCAACGCGCTGATTGGTTTCGTCCATCGAAATCGTTCGATGCACGAACACAACGCGTCTTTCCTCGGGAGCGTCGAGAAGAATCCATTGCACCTTGCGACGGCCCGCCTCGTTCAACTGTTGAGTAATTGGATCGAAGTAGGGCTCGGCCAACAAGTTCTGGCGTTCCCACCCGTTGGCCACCTGAACGACCATCGGTGCCCGTACAGAAGCAATATCTTGGCAGATATGGGGATACGGCCAGGAATTTCGCCGGCAAAAGTCCTTGCCAACCAATTCGCACAAAATCCCATCGCCGGCAATCGCTGGACCGCCAAACAGCAGGAACACGAACGCGAAAACCGGAAACACACCGAGCAATGCTCGAAGGCTTGCCAACAATCGCATCGGTGGGCAGGCAGACCGAACGGACCAATCGGGCCGATCGGTCACCAAATCGGAGTGGATTCCGCTGGAACAAACGAAAAACAGCATGGCGTTATCCCCCAGCACACTATCGCGCTACGGGTGACTCGGTCGATCGTGCCACCCGAGATTCCCCAATCGCCAGTTCTTCCCAATTCGTCGTTGTGGCCACCCGCTCTGCATGAGCGCAGCAAGATCGTCGCCATGCAAACCACGCACCGCACCTTTTCGGTTATCGGCAGCTTGGGGCAACTCTGTCCAGATCGAAAACCCCGCACAACCCTCCTTTTCCACTGCCACCTAGTCATCCCACCTTCCGCTTCATCACAGCTTCCGCAAGACCGATTGGGAACCACTTCGCGCCCTTTCGGTCCACCCAATCGCCATCGCCAAAATGAAGCCGCGTCGGAGCCCGGGATTTTCGCTCATCGGGGGGTTACAATAGACGGGCGGACGGACGACTCGAATGTGATCGGGGGTGCTGTCGGCAATTCCGTCTCGCGCGGCTTGCAAGACGTTCTGATCAAACAACTTCACGTGGACGAAGACTTGCGAAAGCTGTCGCCAAAGTGCGCATTCAGGGAATGGCCGAGCCTGCGGTCGTCGCGGCTTCGAACGGCGCTACGCGGGTGTGCAACCATAGTTCTCGCATCAGAGGACCGCCATTTATGGAAGTGAAATTAGTAGTCGTCGGCGGCCGAGCGAACCAACGAGAGATTTCGCTGAAACTCCCGGCCGTAATCGGCCGAAGCCGCGAAGCAAATCTGACAATCGGCCATTCTTTGGTGAGCCGCAGGCATTGTCTGCTGCACGCGGTTGACGGCCTAGTGGTTGTCCGCGATTTGAACTCGACCAACGGCACCTTCTTTGAAAAGCGTCGGGTGATCGAGGCCCCCCTGCTTCCCGATCAGCACTTCTCCGTCGGACCATTGACGTTTCGTTTGGTGTACGAATTCGCCGGCGACGCCTCGGCTGTCCCTCCGCCCCAATGGGCACAACAGGAATCGGCCGCGTCGCAAACAGAGGCACAACCTACCAGGGCCTCGGGCCCGTGGTCGTCGGAACCGGCAGCCCTTGACTCGCGTGTGCTGCAAGTCCCGATTTCAACCAGCGAGCCGGCGGCGACCGATGGGGCTGCCGCGGCTCCCTCGGTCGGCGAACCGATGGCGGGTGGCGCGCCCCCTGCCCCAGCCGACGAACCGCCAGCCGACGAAATCGAGTTCGAATTCGTCGATGACCCTGCGGAGAATCCACCTCAGAGCAATCAAGGTGCCGATGAAGACGCCCCAAACTCCCCGTCGCCCGAATTGTCGCCCGTGTGGCCGCCAACTCTCCCGCGCGGTGCAAAACCGCCCACTTCGGCCAACAACCCCGCGCTCGACGAATTGACTCTCGACGATTTCCTTGGCGACGAGGAAGAAGACAAAGAGGAAGACGAAGACAATTCTCCCAACCGGAGCTAATTGCGGTTCCAGCCCCAGCGGCGCGACACAACAGCAACCTGTTTCGCCCTGCGATCGCCGCTTCACAAATCCGCGCGGCGTGCCGCACGAGCAATAGGACGGCTCGAGCGAACGGCGGAAGCCGGCCTCCCTCAGCCTGGGCCGTTCACCGCCCAACGCACTGCAAACCGAGTGCCAATGCCGCTGCACAAATCAACTGCTGCCGGTATTCGAGACCCTCGGGCAAAAGCTGGTTTTTTCGGCCATTTCTTGAGCGATCTTGACCGTCTCGACGTATAATTCAATGGGCGATCGAGCCGGGGCGGCAAGCCAACGTGCGTTACCCGTCGCAGGTTTGCAGTGTTCGGCAAGCCCAGAAAACGCAACCGATTTCGTCCTGGAGAAATAAACCAAACTCAATCTCGTCGCGCTAAGTGCCGATGAGTAATTGCGAACAATGGAATCGCGCCTCTCGATTATGGCATTCCGACGGAGGCCCAACCCTAACGCGTGAGCCCGGCTCGATACGGCTTGTGCAGCAGCACGCCTGAGCCTCGCTCGTCTCGCAGCGACGCATCCGGTCGCAATCCACGAGAGGCCAGATTCCAAGGCCGCTTGATTGCCTCGGGCAACAGGCGGCTTTTTCTTTGCGCCGAAGGCTCTGCCGCGCGGCTTTGCAGGCTCTCACTCCGGCGTCAAGCGCGCCAACAACCGACATTGCCGGTCTGCCGCGTCGCGTATTCCAAGCTGCTGACCCAACGCGGCCCATGCCAGTTTCGCCCCGCAGGCGTCAGACGCGACGCCTGTTCAGGGCCGATGCCTATTCAGAAGCGTTGTCGGTCGATGATTTGCCCGGTTCAACTTTCGCGGGCGGCAAGAAACGGAATCCATTGACCAACTCCGCGTCCTCGCCATCGAGTTTGCCGGCCAGTTTCTCTTCGACATTGAAAGCGATGACCGCCTGACGCCCGATCGGATCGGTCACATGGAAGTATCTCCATTGCCGCGGCGAGTCTTCCAAACGCCCTTTCACCACCACGCGCAACACCCTCATTCGCGACGGATTGATCGCCTGCCCGGCGTCCTCAAGTTGCTCGAAGCTCTTTCCCAACGCCTTCTTCACGTCGGCTTGGAATTCACTCAACGAAGGAATCTGTTCGGCAGGGCGCTTCGGCAACAGCGAAATGCTGGCAAAGGCCACGTACTCGCCGTCGCGAACAAGCCGAAGGGTGGCCACGTCGCGATGGTAGTTCGTGGCGAACCAATTCCGGCTGTGTTCGATTTTCCAGTCCTTTGATTCCGAAACGTGCTCAAGCCGCAGCGATTCGGCCGTGTGTTGCAACGAAAGGCCGGAAAGCTTCGTTTCGTCGAAGGCGGGCGGCGATTCGCAGGGAAGTACCCGGGTTTGCGCCCGAATGGCCAAGTCGAACTCGGCCCATACTGCGCTGATATCGCAACGCACCTTCGCTGCAACACCCATCCAATCCACGCGCTGCATTCGCCGATCGAAACGGTATTTTCCCCGCACTTCAATGCTCCCTGCTGCATCGTTCACCCGCCCCGACGCCGAACCGGCGATCTCGAATCGGACCACAAGATCCGTAATCTCGACAACCCGGCAGGAGATGTCGTGCTTGGTCACTTCATCCAATCCGAACAGCGCGGCGACCAGCGCCGCCTCGGGCCGCCACGACGTGCCGACAATCACGGCCTCGGCGGGAATCAGACGGTCGAGCAGCGCGCTGTCGCCGATCTGCTTGAGCAAGTCGAACTCCTCGACAGTCAATGGTCCCTGCGGTGAAAAGAACGTGATCGCCGGGGCCGACTCGACGACGACATAACGTCTCTGATCGCGCAGGTCCACTTTCTCTTGTTCGCCGCCGATCTTCACTTCGGCACGAGTTGACGTGTAATGGCGGAGCGATCGACGAACGTTTTGCCCGGCGGAAGAATCATCTAGTGCTTTCTCGTAGAACTCCAAAGAACACGCCACCTCGACGGGAGTCTTCTTGTCGCTCTTCTCGGCATTCGATTTCAACGACGCAATCTCACCGCGACGGTCGCCGGCCGCCTCGATCTGAACGGTCACGTGATCAACCGACCCGGCGACACGGCTCGATTTCAGAACCAGGCCTTTGCTTCCGCTCTCGCCGGCAAAGAGCCCTAAGGGGGTTCCGCACGTCAGCAGCCACAACACGACGACACCATGGCAGAACAGCCTTTGTCGATGCCGCACCACTTCGGCAAACCAACCGGTTGACGTTCCCTCACGTGCAACGTTCGAACGTAGTTCTTTTCGCATGGCAGACCGCCCAATGGATTTGTGAAAGGGAATTCGCGCTGCCGCCGAGCCCCTTGCGCAAACGACTTGCGGAATTCAACAAATCGCCCGGCTCGTATGCCCCCCTTGGAGCAGTGCACAACGAAAAATACAAAACCGCAACACGTTACCGAAACCGACCTGACTCATCAATACGAATAGTGTGTGGGTTGTGGTTGCACTGCCCAAAACCGTGTCCCCAAGTCGAATGGCGATAGCTGCGAATCCGGGAAAGATTTCGCCGGAACAAAGTTTCACAAACTGTTTTCGTGTAAGCTTTTAGGAAAGACACACGGACGTTGACCAGAATTCGCCGAAAACCGACGCGGTTTTGCCAACCCAAATGCGTTGCAACTTCGTATTGAATAATGAGTTTTCGCTCGTTGCTTTTTCGGGCACTTTTTTACACTGCCGGGGCTGTCAAAAACATCGCGCGATTGCTATATTGAGCGTTGGAATAGAGTGAAACGCGATTTGCCCGAATTGGCGAGGTGTGGCGCTGGGCTGGAAAAGTGGCAAGCTAGCCGTGCCGCGCAGAGCTCCGAGGCTTTACGAGACACTTTGGTGAGGGAAACACCACACCTCGACGGTTATGGTTTATTGGACCTGCTGATGGGAATGCGTCGGCAGGCGGCTGATGCCGGAAGGAGGGATCGATCATGCACCGAGAATACGTCAACCCGGCAATTCGAGAGCTCCGCGATCAGTTGGTGCGTTTCGCTCCGCGAGATCGCCGCTGGGAGCAGGTTGCGCAAACCGAACGTCTTCTCTCGGAGATCGCCCCGGATCGAATCTACCCGTACGAGTTTCTCTGCTACCGCATCACGAATTACCGTCCGACTGATAACCTCTCTGTCAAAATCATCGGGCGGGAGGTTTTGCACGACCTTCGGCTTCTGGTCGAGGATCTCTCGGAGTCGGCCGGCGTGAAGGCGGAGTGTGTCGGTGAGCGCGTTCTGACCATCGAGGAACTCGCAAAGCGTCTGAACGTTTCGACGAAGACCATAGCTCGATGGCGGCGGCTGGGCTTGGTGAGCCGACGCTTCGTCATGGACGGCCGATCTCGTGTCGGTTTCTTGCAAAGCTCGGTCGAACGCTTTGTCTCCCAGAACCCCGACAAAGTGCGTCGCGGCAGCCAGTTCAGCCAGATGAGCGAGGAAGAACGCAACTCGTTGATCGAGCGGGCTCGACGGCTGGCCGCGGCCGGCGGGTATCCGGCCGAGGTCGCCCGGCGGTTGGCCGAGCAAACCGGTCGGAGCATCGAAACGGTCCGATACACACTAAAGCACTTTGACGAACAGAACCCCGACATTGCGATCTTTCCCGACAGCCGGGGCCCGCTTCCACTGGAAACGAAACGCAAGATTTTCCAGCTCTATCAGCGAGGAGAGTCCGTGGAGACTCTCGCCCGGCGCTACGGACGCGAGCGAAACAGCATCTACCGCATTATTAACGAAGTGCGGGCGATGCGGGTGCTGGAATTGCCGCTGGATTTCATCCCGAACAACTCGTTTGCTCGCGTGAAAACACCGTTCCAAGAGCAGCGAATTCTCGGTCCGATGCCCGAGGCCGACGCCGTGGTCAAAAAGCCTCGGCTTCCCTCGGGCCTGCCCCCTTACTTGGCCAGCCTGTACGAGGTGCCGCTGCTGACCCGAGCGCAAGAGATGCACCTGTTTCGCAAGATGAACTACCTTAAGTTCAAGGCGGCCAAATTGCGGACGAAGCTTGATCCCGCATCGCCCAAGTCGTCGTTGATGGATGAAATCGAGCGTTGCTACGATGAGGCCGTCGAAACGAAGAACCAGATCATTCGCGCGAACCTTCGCTTGGTGGTCTCGATCGCGAAACGACACGTCGGTCCGATCGACAACTTCTTCGAGTTGGTTAGCGATGGGAACATGTCGTTGATGCGGGCGGTGGAGAAATTCGACTACGCGCGCGGCAACAAGTTCAGCACCTACGCCAGTTGGGCAATTATGAAAAACTTCGCCCGAACGATCCCCGACGAGCATCGCCGGCGCGACCGTTTCCGGACCACCGAGGCCGAGGTCTTCTCGACCACGCCCGACGAAAAGGCGGAACTGGGCGATCAAGAGGCCGCCCAAGCTCAGCGCGAATTTCAGATCGAATCGATCCTCAGTTGTCTCGATGACCGCGAACAGGCGATCATCATCAAGCGGTTTGGGTTGCGCCGCGGACACGAGCCGCTCACCCTGAAGGAGGTGGGCGCCGAGTTGGGCGTTACCAAGGAGCGTATCCGCCAGCTCGAGGCGAGGGCACTGACCAAGCTCCGCAAAGCCGCCGAGGAAGAAAAGATCGAGTTCCCTTCGTAACCCAGCCCGGCCGCGCCGACTGCCGACCCGCTCGGTCGGGCATGGCGGAGGACGAACCGGCCACACAGGGGGGTGGGGGGCGTCAAGCCCCTCAAGATATTCGGCGGGTCCGAAAGACATCAACCGGCTGGAAGGAAAGTCCCGTCGCCCGCCCAGCGATTGGGTTGGTAGTTTCGGAACTATCAACCCTCCCGACAGCCACCCAAACCACCCACCTTAGCCATCTTATCTCCTGGGCGGGCGATGGGGTTCCGTGGGCATGAAAAAATGTGTGCCCATACGGCCTTGCAAGCCGATGGATGTCGGCTATACTAATCGGTTTGCGATTGCGGTCCAGTCGGCTAGCGTAGCTCAACCGGCAGAGCAGCTGATTTGTAATCAGCAGGTTGTGGGTTCAAGTCCCTCCGCTAGCTCGTAGCGAGCCGCCCCTTAATTGGCTTGGCAAGGCGGTCTGGAGCGCGGGTGGTTGTTCAGGCCGCTGCCGAGGCGGTGCGTCGAGCAAGGGCGCCGGGCGACTTCCATCGGACGCGCGTCACGGTGAATAAGGAGAGTGCAAGCAGGCAGATTCACGACGCGGCCGGCCGCTAGGGCCCAGCAGCGATCGATATACGCGGGCGGTTTCCCGAGCGGTCAAAGGGGTCAGACTGTAAATCTGATGGCAATGCCTTCGAAGGTTCGAATCCTTCACCGCCCACTGTCGCCGCACGTCGTTTCAACCAACGAATTCCGCGCGGTTGCCGGGGTGGACGGCCGGTGTCGAACTTGCGGGTGTAGCTCAACGGTAGAGCGGTAGCCTTCCAAGCTACTTACGAGGGTTCGACTCCCTTCACCCGCTTCGAGGCCAGTGAAGACCGCGGCGGCGACGGCAAGACAAGCAAGCGAACTTGTTCGGGCAAGAGTTGGCGATGCAGTCGCTGGTGCGAGACGGCGAGCGGATGTCGGCAAGAGTCGCGCAATCAGGCTGCTGTAGCTCAGCCGGTAGAGCGCGTCCTTGGTAAGGACGAGGTCATGGGTTCAAGTCCCATCAGCAGCTTTTGTGTGTGGGTCGGTCGACGCGCGTGCATCGGCATTTGATGTTGGGAACACGTTTTTTCGTAACGACCTGATAGACAAAACGCAGGGAGAAACACGCAGCAATGGCGAAGGAAGTATTTCAACGGACGAAGCCCCACGTGAACGTGGGCACCATCGGCCACATCGACCACGGCAAGACGACGCTGACCGGCGCGATCCTCGCGGTTCAAACCGCCAAGGGCTTGGCGAAGTTCAAGTCGTATGCTGATATCGCCAAGGGCGGCACGGTCCGCGACGCGACCAAGACGGTGACGATCGCCGTTGCCCACGTCGAATACGAGACCGAAAAGCGGCACTACGCCCACATCGACTGCCCGGGCCATGCGGACTTCATCAAGAACATGATCACCGGTGCGGCCCAGATGGACGGCGCAATCTTGGTGGTTTCGGCCGCCGACGGCCCGATGCCCCAAACCCGCGAACACGTGCTGCTGGCTCGCCAGGTGAACGTGCCCGCGCTGGTCGTCTTCCTGAACAAGTGCGACTTGGTTGATGATCCCGAGTTGCTCGAATTGGTCGAGCTGGAATTGCGCGAATTGCTCACCAATTACGGCTTCCCCGGCGACGAAGTGCCGATCATTCGCGGCTCGGCCCTGCCGGCGTACAACAACCCGGCCGATCCGGAAGCCGGCAAGTGCATCCAGGAGCTGATGGACGCGATTGACAGCTACATTCCCGAGCCGGTCCGCGAACGCGACAAGCCCTTCCTGATGGCCATTGAAGACGTGTTCTCGATCGAAGGTCGCGGCACCGTCGCCACCGGCCGAATCGAGAAGGGCATCATCAAGGTCGGCGACGAAGTGGAAATCGTCGGTTTCGTGCCCACCCGCAAAACGGTGGTGACGGGCGTGGAAATGTTCCAGAAAACGCTCGACCAGGGCGAGGCGGGCGACAACGTCGGCTGCCTGCTCCGCGGCATCAAACGCGAGGAAATCGAACGCGGTCAAGTGTTGGCGAAGCCCGGCTCGATTACGCCCCACACCGAGTTCGAGGCCGAAGTGTACGTCCTTTCGAAGGAAGAAGGCGGGCGGCACACGCCGTTCTTTAGCGGCTATCGCCCTCAGTTCTACTTCCGCACCACCGACGTGACCGGAACGGCCCAGTTGCTCGGCGGCGCCGAAATGTGCATGCCCGGCGATAATGTGAAATTGCGGATCGAGCTGATCGCCCCCATCGCCATGGAGGCGAACGTCCGATTCGCCATCCGCGAAGGCGGCCGCACGGTTGGCTCGGGCGTGGTGACGAAGATTTTGAAGTAGAACCCGCCTCGGGCCGGGAGAGTGTTTTCTATCGGCGTCGCCTCCTCGATTTGTCGCGGGGCGACGTCGATTGCAGTTGGCAGCGGCGAGACGGCCGAAACATGCGGCAAGAAGCGAGCGGTCCTCCGGGCCTAAAGGCGATGGCAGGCCGCTCGGCGAAAGACGCCCGTTCGTCCGCTTGCCCGCTGTCGTTGCCTAGGAGTCAACCTTCGAGACGTCAACCAGTCGATCCGGCGGGTCGCACTGGGGGAACAAGGGATTCGGCCGCGGTGGTGGCATCAACCAGCTCCCGGCGGCACGGGTTCCTGTCGCGACGTTTCGGGCGAAGGGGTGTAGCTCAATTGGTAGAGCACTGGTCTCCAAAACCAGCGGTTGAGAGTTCGAGTCCCTCCGCCCCTGCTCAACGATCGGCGGCCGATTGATTCAACAGCAGCGTCCATCTTGGTCGCTTCGTTGGCCAGCGGCCTGAGGGTGTAGATCTGTGTAGCGTGCCAAAGAACGCACCGTTTTCAACCATTGTGATTCGTCGCGGATTCTGTTAGGAATCCAGGCGGCGTTAATCAAACCAAGGAAGAGCTTCCGTGGCCGGACTTCTGCAAGAGCTTGTGCAAGTCGGCTTGTACAAACGCAGCCAGGGGCGGATTACCCGTCAGGTGACTTTTGCGGCCTTGGCGGTGGGCGTTGCCATCGGCCTGTTTCGGCTGCATGTGATGCTTTCGGCCTCAGGTTGGGTCAATGCGTACGGCGGCATCCAATACTGGCTGCCGGCCGTGCTGCTGATCGCCGGAGTCTGGATTGCTTACCGACTGGTGAACTATCCCAGTTTTGCAGATTTTCTGATCGCAGTCGAAGCGGAAATGGCCAAGGTGTCGTGGCCTTCCCGCTCCGAGCTGACTCGGGCGTCGCTGGTGGTTCTGGTGATGCTGATCGTGCTGGCGTTCGTGCTTTGGGGTTTCGATCTTCTTTGGCGTGCCGTGTTCACGTACATCATTCCGATCTTCTAGTAATTGAAACCGCGGAAATTGAGAAGCGACTTGGGCGGGCGAAGCACGCAATCGGCCGCTGCGTCGCACTAGCGGCCGCATTGCCTATTGTGTGGACCTATTTAGCGGAATCCTCGCGGTGACGGACGAATTGAATCAAACCAACCAGTTGCCCGACGGGCCTGCGGAGATCTCGGCCGAGCCAGCCGACCGTGGCGAAGTCGCTGCGCCTCTCGGCGATCAATCGGCGGCCACCGAACCGTCGGCGGAAGTTCCAGTCGCACCGGTACCTGCCCCCGCGATTGGAGCCGACCCAGAGCTTCTGCCCGGCGGAGACAGTCCCGTCGCGGCGGATGCCGAGGTGGCGCCCGAGCCGCAAGCGATCGATCACGTGCAGCCCGATGCGACGGCTCCGGCAGATTTTGACCTGCCGACGGTGGCCGAGTTGCCGGTCGCCGTTGAGAGACCAAGTGTTACAGAGCCCGAGCCAGCGCCGCTGGCGCCGTCGCCTGAGCCGGTGACGGCCGCTGCCGCTCCAGTGAAGGCGAAAACGTCGGCTTCTGGCCGGCGAAAAGCGGCTGAGGCCGAGCCGAAAGAAGAAAAGCCGAAGTCTTTGAAGATGGATTGGTACATCCTCAAGGTTCAAAGTAACCGCGAGGAGTCGATCAAAGAAGGCTTGTTGCGCCGGGTGGCCATCGCCGGGCTCGAGTATTATTTCGGCGATGTCATCGTTCCGACTGAGAAGGTCACCGAATTCAAGGCCGGAAAAAAACGGGTTCGCAAGCGCAAGCTGTACCCCGGGTACCTTGTCGTGCAGATGGAAATCAACGATGATACGTGGTTTCTCGTTCGCGAGACGCCCGGCATCGGCGATTTCACCGGGGCGGCCGGGCGGCCGGCGCCGATGTTGCCGCATGAGGTGTCGCGCATCCTGGCAAAGCAGGAAGAGAAGAGCGAGAAGGCCCCCAAGCTGAACATCAGCTTCCGGCCCGGCGACCAGGTCAAGATCAACGAAGGCACCTTCGAGAACTTCGAGGGGCAGGTTCAAAGCATCGACGAACAGAACGGTCGCGTGACTGTGATGATCAATATTTTCGGACGATCAACGCCTGTCGAGTTGGAGTACTGGCAGATCGGCAGTGTCTGAATCCGGCAGGGCGGACGCGGGTTGCGGCCTTGCGGTCCGCCGGAAGCCGTGTGTTGAACCCAAACGAGCGTTCGCGGCGATCGTCGCAACGATACGGCAAGTAAATCGAGTTGAGCGATGGCAAAACAGTTAGTCGGCGAAGTGAAGTTTCAGGTGCCGGGCGGACAAGCGACGCCCGCGCCGCCAGTGGGTACGTCGTTGGGGCGTTTCGGCATCAATTTGGGTCAGTTCGTTCAGCAGTTCAACGAGCGAACGCGCGACGCCAACGGGATGCCCATTCCCGTGGTGGTCCGCGTGTATAATGACCGGACGTTCGAGTTCGCGCTTAAAAGCCCGCCGGCCGCGGCTTTGCTGAAGGTGGCTGCCGGCATTGCAAAGGGTTCCGGAGTGCCCAACAAGGAGAAGGTGGGGAA
This sequence comes from Thermoguttaceae bacterium, assembly GCA_029975295.1. Taxonomy (GTDB): domain Bacteria; phylum Planctomycetota; class Planctomycetia; order Pirellulales; family Thermoguttaceae; genus JARKPK01. The sequence goes on from JARKPK010000089.1 coordinate 53,024, forward strand.
GGTCACGCGCGGGCAAATCGACGAGATTTGCAAGCGAAAGATGGCCGATCTGAATGCCCGCGACCTGGAGCACGCCCGACGGATGGTGGAAGGGACGGCCCGAAGCATGGGACTGGAGGTTGTCGACGCATAGCTCTTGCCCGCTGCGGCGTTTTCGGAACGGATTTCGTTCCGCAGAGCTGCCCCCGGTTTCTGGCGTGCCGGCACCTGCGGCCCTCGGCCGGCAGACCGGCGGGTGTGCAACAAGAGCGATCAGGAAACACTAGTGGGAGGCGACGCGAGTCGCCGCTAGTTACCACGACCAAGGTCGATTGGTGCGACTCTTGGCTTGAAGCGATGTGATTCGCGAGCCTTTTTCGTTGGCGTGCGGAGCGGCATCGTCGCCATGTCAAGGTCGAGTGATCGGCCCATGAGTAGGAGTTGTGAATAGGCGGTATGGTCAAATTGTCAAAGCGCATGCGGGCGATGGTGCAGAAAACGCCCGGCAAGAAGCTGTTGCCGCTGGAAGAGGCGGTATCGCTTCTGAAGACTTTCAACTCGACGAAGTTTGATCAGTCGGTTGAAATCGCCATGCGGTTGGGCATCGACGCCAAGCAGGCCGACCAGATGGTGCGCGGCTCGATCGTGTTGCCGCATGGCATCGGAAGGACGCTTCGCGTCGTTGTTTTCGCCAAAGGCGACAAAGTGGACGAGGCCAAGGCGGCCGGCGCCGACGAGGTGGGCGGTCCGGAATTGGCGGAGAAAATCAAAGGCGGCTGGACGGACTTCGATGTCTGCATTGCCGCGCCCGACATGATGGGCATCGTCGGCCCGTTGGGAAAGGTGCTCGGTCCACGAGGATTGATGCCCTCTCCCCGCGCCGGCACGGTGTCGCCGGATGTGGGCAAATTGGTGCGCGAATACAAAGCCGGCAAGGTTGAGTTTCGCAATGATGCGGGTGGCAACGTGCAAGCAGTCGTCGGAAAACTCAGTTTCGACGCGCCGAAGCTTGTCGACAATATCCGAGCCTTCATCAATCACATCCTGGCGATGAAGCCCGCGGCTGTCAAAGGGCAATATGTCAAATCGGTGGCCATTAGCGCCACGATGAGCCCCGGCATCCGCGTGCAGGTCGCCTAGAAGGAGGTCGTCGATGAGCAAGTACGTGAAGAACCTGATCACCGACCACTTGCGGAAGCAATTGGCCGGCGTCGACGACGCGTTGCTGGTCAACGTTATCGGTCTGACCGCCAACAACAGCGCACGGCTGCGTGCCGAGCTGCGGAAAAAGAACATCCAAGTGATGGTGGTTAAGAACAGCCTGGCCCGGCGGGCAGTCGAAGGCACCCGGTTGGCCCCGTTGTTCGACAAGGCGGAAGGTTCTTCGGCCATTTGTTGGGGCGCCGAAGACATCGTCAGCCTTGCCAAAGAAATCACTCGCTTGGTGAGCGACCCGACGTTCGCGCCGTTCACCGCCAAGGGCGGCGTGATGGACGGCCAACGGATCAGCGAGTCGGAAGTCGCTGAAGTTAGCAAATGGCCCAGCCGCGCCGAGCAGTTGAGCCTGCTGGTCGGGCAAATCCTTGGTCCGGGCGGGCGTTTGGTCAGCCAGTTGACGGCCGTTGGCGGAGCGTTGGCCAGTCAGATCGAGCAAAAGAGCAAGCCGAGCGGCGAGGAACAGCCCCCCGCCGACGCTCCGGCGGCCTAGGCATGCCGGCATTCGTTTGGAAACATCAACCTAACTCGTTTATTCGTGTGAAAGGACTATTTCGCAATGGCAACCGCAGAATTGACCCGGGAATTCTCCGCCCTGACCAAGGAATTGGGCGACAAGATCGTCGGCTTGACCCTGAAAGAGGCGAAAGAGCTGAGCGATTACCTCGATGAGGTCCACGGCATCAAGCCCGCCGCGGGCGGCGCCGTGATGGTGGCCGGCCCCGTGGGCGGAGGCGCCGCCGAGGAGAAGAAGGAAGAGAAGACCGCCTTCGACGTGATCATCGAAGACTACCCCGACGCCAAGAAGATCGGCGTGATCAAGGTGGTTCGCTCGGCCACGTCGCTGGGCTTGAAGGAGGCCAAGGACTTGGTCGAGGCCAAGCCGGCGAAGGTGAAGGAAGGCATCGCCAAGGAAGAGGCGGAGAAGCTCAAGAAGGAGCTGGAAGAAGCCGGCGCCAAAGTCGCCATCAAGTAGCGACGCTCGGAATCCGCTGGCGCGCGGCCATGGGCTTCGCCGCCGCGCCGGCATTGGCTTCGCTTTCGACGAACGCGATGCCCGGGTCGGCAGCCGGTTCCACCGCTCCGACCCGGGCCTTGCCCCGAAGCGAGGCACCGCACGAACAGCCTATAGGTTTCGACTCCCTGCGATCGCCATGATGAACGATCGGGGGCGGGATGGGTGCGGGCGAGTTTTGATCGACGTGACCAGTTTCTGCAAGTCGTCATCGAACGAACGGCCCAAGTCGGCGCCGCCGGCTTGGGTTTTGCGCGCAGATGCGGCTCCGCGCGGCGGGCTTGCCCTCTGGTCGATTCTTTCCGCTTTCCGTTTCAGGGTATAGCGAAGGTAGGTGCATTCTATGGCGATTTCCGCTCAACGACGCCTTCAGCCGAAAACGAAACGCCTCTTCGGCAGTCAGCGCGAACATCTGCCGATTCCCGATCTGACCCAGGTTCAAACACGCGGTTACGCCGCGTTCCTGCAACTCGACACGCCGGCGCACAAGCGGAAAGACCAAGGCATCGAGGGCGTTCTCCGGGAGATATTCCCGATCGAGAGCTTCGACAAGTCGCTGCGGCTCGAATACCTTCGCTACGAACTGGGCAAGCCGCGGTACACGCCCGACGAATGTCGGCAACTGAAGCTCACCTATGGCCGCCCCTTCAAGGTCTGGCTGCGATTGACTAAAGAGCAGCCAGTCGAGGAAGAGGTCTTCTTGGGCGACATCCCGATCATGCTCGGCGGCGGCGAGTTCATCATCAACGGCGCCGAACGGGTTGTCGTCAATCAGCTCCACCGCAGCCCCGGCATCGACTTCTTGCTCGACGAAGAGGGCAGCAGCGATCACAAGACCCACACCTGCCGGATCATTCCCGAACGCGGGAGCTGGATCGAGCTGAACATCACCCGCAAAGAAACGCTGGCCGTCCGCATCGATCAGAGCGGCAAGTTCCCGGTGACGATGCTGCTCCGCGCCATGGATCGGAAATACAGCGACACCGCCTCGCTGATGCGCGTGTTCTTCCAATGCGAGAAGGAGAAGATTCACGACGGGCGCAGCGCGGTGAAGATCGAAGGCAAGCTGGCCGTCGGCGACATCGTTTACCCGGCCGACAGCCCGCGGGCCGGCGAAGTCATCGTTGAATGCGGACACAAGATCACCAAGAATTCGGCGGAAACGATTTGCGCCTCGGGCCTGAAGGAAGTCGAGGTGGCGGTCGATCCGAAGAACCCGGTCCTGGTCAATTCGCTGCTCGAAGACCCCACCGGAAGCCACGAAGAGGCGCTGCTCCGCATCTATCAACGATTGCGGCCGGGCAACCCGCCGCAACTGGAGAAGGCCAAAACCCTCTTTCAAGAGAAGTTCTACGACACCAACCGGTATCGCCTCGGACGGGTCGGCCGCTTCCGCATCAATCGGAAGCTGGGCCTGAACGTTCCGGAAGAACATACCACACTGCGGCCGGAAGACCTGATTGCGGCGATTGACTACGTGGTGCGGCTGCACAATCACGACCCGGCAGCGTCGACCGACGACATCGACCATTTGGGGAATCGCCGGCTGCGAACCATCGATGAGTTGGCTTGCGACGAGCTCCGCAAAGGGTTCATGAAGCTTCGGCGCACCGTGCAAGAGCGCATGAGCCTGAAGGACGCCGCCGACATTACCCCCCGCAGCCTGGTGAATCCGAAGAGCATTTCGGCGGCCATCGAGTATTTCTTCGGGCGAGGCGAGTTGTCGCAAGTGGTCGATCAAACCAATCCGCTCTCGATGCTCACGCACGAGCGGCGTCTTTCGGCATTGGGCCCGGGCGGGTTGAACCGAAAGCGCGCCGGCTTCGAGGTGCGCGACGTGCATTTCTCGCACTACGGCCGCATCTGCCCGATCGAAACGCCTGAAGGCACGAACATCGGTCTGATCTCCAGCCTCGGCATTTACACCAGCGTCGACGCCTACGGATTTCTGATCACTCCGTACCAGAAGGTGAAAGACGGCAAGCTGCTGCCCGACATCGAGTGGCTCCGCGCCGATCAGGAGTATGAGGCGTACCTCGCTCCGGCCGACGCTCCGATCGTCGGCGGCAAAATCCAGGGCGAAACGATCGTGGCGCGCCACCGCGGCGACGTAGCCCTCGTGCCCGTATCGAAGATTCAATACATCGACGTGGCCCCATGCCAGATGGTCGGCGTTTCGGCCGGGTTGATCCCGTTCTTGGAACACGACGACGCGAACCGCGCGCTGATGGGTTCGAACATGCAGCGTCAGGCGGTGCCTTTGCTGGTGACCGAACCCCCGTTGGTGGCCACGGGCCTCGAGGTGGAAACGGCCCAGAACTCGAGCATGCTTGTGCGCGCGAATCGGAAAGGCACCGTGTCGTATGTCGACGCCAATCGCATTGAAATCGGCAACGATGTGTATCCGCTTCGCAAGTTCGTCGGCCTGAACGAGCGCACCTGTCTGAACCAGAAACCGATCGTTCGGCCCGGCGACAAGGTGGAAAAGGGGCAGGTGATTGCCGACGGCCCGGGCACGCAAGGCGGTGAACTGGCGCTGGGCCGGAACGTTCTGGTGGCCTTCATGGCCTGGGACGGGTTCAATTTCGAAGACGCTATTATCATCAGCGAAGAGCTGGTGCAAAACGACACGTACACTTCTCTGCATATCGAAGATTTCGATGTGGAGATCCGGGAAACAAAGCTGGGGCGAGAAGAGTTCACTCGCGACATTCCCAACGTAAGCGAAAAGATGCTCCGCAATCTCGACGAGAGCGGTATCGTCCGCGTCGGCACGTACGTGCGACCGGGCGACATTCTCGTCGGCAAGGTTTCTCCGAAATCGAAAACGGAGCTCACGCCCGAAGAGAAGCTGCTGCACGCGATCTTCGGCCGAGCCGGGGAAGACGTGAAGAACGAGTCGCTGGAGGTTCCCTCGGGCGTCGAGGGGATTGTGATCGCCACCCAGAAGTTCTCGCGCCGCGCCAGCCTGAGCGAAGAAGAACGCAAGGAGTTCGATAAGAAGCTGAAGGAGATCGAGACAGCCGGCAATGCGAAGATCGCGGCCGCCTTCGGCGAGATGGTGCAGCGAATCGAAGACGTTCTCAAGCGAAAGCTGACGGACGAAGACGGTTCGCCGCTGCTGGAAGGCAAGGAGCACCGGTTCATCGTCGAGCAGGCGCAACGATTCGATATCGAGCGATTGGACATCCGCAGCCCCCAACGCAAGGCGGAGGTGGAAAAGGTCTTCAAAGACTGCTGGCCGGCAGTTGAAGACGCGATCGACGCGCGCGATCGGGAGCTGAACTCGATGAAGCGCGGCGACGAGCTCCGCAGCGGCGTCTTGCAAATGGTCAAAGTGTATATCGCCGCCAAGCGGGTGATTTCGGTGGGCGACAAGATGGCCGGACGCCACGGAAACAAGGGCGTTATCGCCAAGATCCTCCCGCAGGAAGATATGCCCTTCTTGGCCGACGGCACGCCGGTGCAAATCCTGCTCAACCCGCTGGGCGTTCCCAGCCGTATGAATGTGGGTCAGATTCTGGAAACCCACCTCGGCTGGGCAGGGGCGGCCCTGGGTTTTCAGGCGATCACCCCCATTTTCGACGGCGCGGACGAGCAAACGATCAACGAAGTGCTCAAGCAAGCGGGCTTGCCGCCGAGTGGCAAGACGCAGTTGTACGACGGGCGGACGGGCGAGCCGTTCGAGCAGCAATCCACCGTCGGTTACATCTACATGCTGAAGCTGCATCACTTGGTCGACGACAAGGTCCACGCCCGTTCGACCGGACCGTACTCGTTGATCACTCAACAGCCGCTCGGCGGAAAAGCGCGTTTCGGCGGGCAACGATTCGGCGAAATGGAAGTGTGGGCGCTGGAAGCGTATGGTGCATCGTTCATCCTGCAAGAACTGCTTACCGTCAAGAGCGACGATGTGGACGGCCGCACCAAGATTTACGAGGCCATGGTCAAGGGTGAAAACACGTTGGAGGCAGGCACGCCGGCAAGCTTCGACGTGCTGACCAACGAAATTCGCGGCTTGGCCCTGAACATGCAATTGGAGAAAGCTCGCATGTAACCTGCCCGCGGGGCGGTCGGCGCGGCTGGGAGACTCGGTTTCCCGCCACGGCGACCTCGGCGCGGCGCCGGATTGCGGCTTCTGTTGAGCGAGCCTCGTGTCGGGCTTTGCAAAGCAATGGCAGCCGCGGCGTTCGGCGCGGGCCCAAGCCGAACAACCTCGGCTCGGGCAAAACAGCGACTGGGCGGTGCCAACCCCGTCGCAGACAATTGTGCGATTGCCGGCGAGTTTGAGAATATCGTGTGTCACTGTCCTCCCCTGTCGAGGAGTCAACGCTGTGAGCATCGGCGAAACCACTTACGATCGGATCAACGATTACACGGCCGTCAAGATCAGCTTGGCCCGCGCCCACGACATTCGCAGTTGGTCGCACGGCGAAGTGAAGAAGCCGGAAACGATCAATTACCGCACGTATCGCCCGGAAAAAGACGGCCTGTTCTGCGAGAAGATCTTCGGACCCGAGAAGGACTGGGAATGCTCGTGCGGCAAGTATCGGGGCATGAAGTACAAGGGGATGATTTGCGACCGCTGCGGCGTGAAGATCACGCAAAGCAAGGTGCGGCGCAAGCGGATGGGGCATATCGAACTGGCCGCCCCGGTTGTGCATATCTGGTTCTTCAAGGCGTTGCCCAGCCGCTTGGGCGCGCTGCTGAACATGAAGACCACGAGCTTGGAGAAGGTAATCTATTACCAGGATTACGTGGTGGTCAATCCGGGCGACACCCCGTTGAAGAAACAGCAATTGCTCACGGAAGAGGAGTACCGCGCCGCCCGCCAACAGTATGGCGAGGGCTCGTTCGAGGCCGACATGGGCGCCGAGGCGGTGCGCAAGCTGCTTGCCGATCTGGATTTGGTCAAGTTGTCGCAAGAGCTGCGCGTCGAGCTGACGGAAACCAAGTCGAAGCAAAAACGCAAAGACTTGATCAACCGGCTGAAGATCGTCGAGGCGATTCGCGACAGCGAGAACCGGCCTGAGTGGATGGTTCTCGACGTCATTCCCGTGATTCCGCCCGACCTTCGTCCGTTGGTGTTGCTGGATTCGGGCAATTTCGCCACCAGCGACCTGAACGATTTGTACCGCCGGATCATCAACCGGAACAACCGGCTGAAGAAGCTGGTCGATCTCAACGCGCCGGAGGTGATCATCCGCAACGAGAAGCGGATGCTGCAACAATCGGTCGACGCCCTGTTCGACAACAACCGCTGCAAACGTCCGGTTCTAGGAAGCAGCAATCGTCCCTTGAAGTCGCTGACCGACATGATCAAGGGCAAGCAGGGGCGATTCCGCGAAAACCTGTTGGGCAAACGCGTCGATTATTCGGCGCGCAGCGTGATCGTGGTCGGCCCGTCGCTGAGGCTTCATCAATGCGGCTTGCCGAAGAAGATCGCCCTGGAACTCTATCAGCCGTTCATCATCCGCCGGCTTAAAGAGCTGGGGCATGCCGATACGATCAAGAGCGCCAAGAAGATGCTTGAGCGCAAAGACGACGAGGTGTGGGACATTCTTGAAGAGGTGATCAAGAATCACCCGGTGTTGCTCAATCGCGCGCCGACGCTGCACCGGATGGGCATCCAAGCGTTCGAGCCCGTGCTCGTGGAAGGCAACGCCATTAAGCTGCACCCGCTGGTGTGCAAAGGATTCAACGCCGACTTCGACGGCGACCAGATGGCCGTGCACTTGCCCCTGTCGATTGAAGCCCAGGTGGAAGCGCACACGCTGATGATGTCGACGAACAACATTTTCAGCCCGGCCAACGGCGCGCCGATCATCAGCCCCTCGCAAGATATTGTGATGGGCTGCTACTACATCACCAAGTCGCTTCCCGACCGTAAGGGCGAGAACATGGTGTTCACCTCGCCCGAAGAGGTGATGCTGGCCTACAGCCTGAAGAAGGTCGATACGCACGCCATGATCAAGCTGCGTTTGCCGACCACCCGCCAGGTCAAAGGCGAACACGCCTCGCGCACCGGCGTACTGCTGAACACGACCGTCGGCCGAGTCATCTTCAACTCGATCCTGCCGGAGGGAATGCCGTACTACAACATGCCGTTGCGCTCGTCCGATTTGGCGATGGTCATTTCCGACTGCTACGAGCGTTTGGGCCGGCGGAAGACGATCGACCTGCTCGACGGAATGAACCAGTTCGGGTTCCGGCAAGCGACTCTTAGCGGGCTTTCCTTCGCCACCGATGATTTGATCACTCCGGCGAACAAGGCGAAGGTGATTCAAGACGGCGAGCGCGAGGTCCTTAAGCTGCAAAAGCAGTACGCGCGCGGCCTGTTGAGCGATCGCGAGCGCTACAACAAAGTGCTCGACGTATGGACCCACGCGCGCGAGGAAATCACCGGCGAGATGATGCGCCAGCTTGAAAACGATTCGCGCGCATCCGGGTATGTGAACCCGATCTTCCTCATGGCGCACTCCGGCGCCCGCGGCGGCGTCGAACAGATTCGCCAGCTCTCCGGCATGCGCGGCTTGATGGCCAAACCGTCCGGTCAGATCATCGAAACGCCGATTAAGGCGAATTTCCGCGAGGGCCTCAGCGTGCTCGAGTACTTCAGCTCGACGCACGGGGCGCGCAAAGGATTGGCCGATACGGCGCTGAAGACGGCCGACTCGGGTTATCTGACCCGCAAATTGGCCGACGTGGCCCAAAACGTCGTCATCACCATGCACGACTGCGGCACGACCCAGGGGATCACCAAGGGCGTGATTTATCGCGGCGAGAAGGTCGAAGTCAGTCTGGCCGACTCGATCCGCGGGCGCGTGAGCCGCGCGAACATCGTCAATCCGATCACCGATGAAGTGGTGGTTCGAGAGAACGAGCTGATCACCCCGGCAATCGGGCGCAAGATCGAAGCGATGGGGCTGGAAAAGATTCAGGTGCGCAGCCCGATGACCTGCGACGCGCACTTGGGCGTTTGCGCCCTGTGTTACGGCATGGATCTCTCCACCGGTTCGCTGGTGGAACAAGGGATGGCTGTCGGCATCATCGCCGCGCAAAGCATCGGCGAGCCGGGCACCCAGTTGACGATGCGAACCTTCCACATCGGCGGCACCGCCGCCCGCGCCGTCGAGGAGAGCGAGATTCGCTCGAAGAAGGGCGGCAAGGTCAAGTTCACGCAGATGAAGTCGGTTCGCAACGAGAGCGGGCAGCAGATCGTTCTGGGCCGCAGCGCCAGCATCACCGTGGTCGATCCCAAGGAACGCGAACTGGAGAAGTACGACGTTCCGGCCGGCGCCAGCTTGCTTGTCGAGGAAGACCAAACCGTGGCGGCCGGCGCCGTCTTGTGCCGATGGGATCCGCACAGCGTTCCGATCTTGGCTGAAGTGGGCGGCCGCGTGCGTTTCGAAGACGTGATTGAAGGCGAAACGATCCGCATGGAGCGCGATCCCAGCGGCAACACGCGGATGACGGTGATGGAACACAAGGGCGAATTGCACCCGCAGGTGATCATCGAGGACGACAGCGGCAAGATTCTCGATTTCTACTATCTGCCCGAGAAGGCGCATATCGAAGTTTCCGAGGGCGCGACGATCACGGCCGGCACGTTGTTGGCCAAACAGCCGCGCGACGTCGCGGGCACGCAAGACATCACCGGCGGTTTGCCGCGGGTGTCGGAAATCTTCGAAGCCCGCAAGCCGAAAGATCCCGCGGCCATCGCTGAGATCGACGGAATCGTCGAGATTCTGCGCGAGAAGCGCAAGGGCAAGCGCACGATCATCGTTCGCAGCGAAAGCGGCATCGAACGCGAGCACTTGGTTTCACATGGAAAGCAGTTGCGGGTGCGCAGCGGGGCGTTTGTTCGAGCCGGCGAGGCCTTGGTGGATGGGCCGCTGGTGCCGCACGACATTTTGCGGATTTCCGGCGAAGAAGCGGTTCAGCAGTATTTGGTCCGCGAAATCCAGAACGTGTACCGCAGCCAGCGCGTGGAGATCAACGACAAACATATCGAGATCATCGTCGCCCAGATGTTGCGCAAGGTGAGCGTCGAGACGGTTGGCGACACCGGGCTGCTGCCCGGCGCGGTGATGGATAAGTTCGAGTTCCGCCGCATCAATCAAGAACTTTCGAAGTGCGTGAAGATCACTGCGAAAGGCGACAGCGATTTCGCCGAAGGTTCGATCGTCCCGATCGACACCCTGCACCAAGTCAACGCGCAGATCGAAGCGTTGGGCGGCACTCCGGCCAAGGGAGTCAAACCGCAAGCGGCGACGGCCAGCACGCAATTGTTGGGCATCACCAAGGCGGCCGTCCAAAGCAACAGCTTCATCTCGGCCGCCAGCTTCCAAGAGACAACTCGCGTGTTGACCGAAGCGGCGCTGGCGGGCAAGGTGGACCAATTGGTCGGTCTGAAAGAGAATGTGATCCTCGGGCATTTGATACCGGCCGGCACCGGGTTCCACGTGTATCAGAAGGCGGAAGTGCGGATCCATCCGAAAGCGTTGGAAGCATTGGCCACGGAGAAGATCGATGTGTTGGCCAAGCATTTCCCGCTGCTCGATTCGGCCCGCCCGCCCGAGGCACAACCCACCGGCGTCGGCGCTCAGGGTCCGGCGTCGGCGCCGCCCGCGCCGTCCAGCTTGGACGAATTGCTCGGCGGCGAACAATAGACTGGTCCGATTCGCCTGTTGTCGGGGACTGCTGCAACTCTACCGTTGCGCCACCATCGGCAGCGGCCTCCCCCCATTGCCTGCGGCCGTCCAGTTTTCTGCCGAACCGGCGCCGTCGCGCCGTTATCGGGGTCGGCGGCCGTGGTCTGCCGAGAGCGAGTAGCAACCGCAGTTACCGTTGCGGGGCGATTGCGCGGCACGGCTTGCTACGACCGGCGGCCTCGTGCTAATTTGCGTAGCGCTTCGATGCCGCGATCGATAGTCGCATCGGCGGCCGCGTACGAGATCCGGAAATGCGTGTCCTTCCGGCTGAACACGTTCCCCGGGATGATCAGTAATTGGTGCCGGTCGATCGCCTCGTGGACGAACTCCTCTGCCGTTCCCCACGGCGTTTTTGGAAACAGGTAGAAGGCGCCGCCGGGGACAACCAGTTCGTAGTCGTCGCGCAGTGCGGCCACCAGACGATCGCGTTTCGATCGATAGGCGTCGATGTGGCAGCGTAGGTCGGCCTTCAGTCCGGCCAATCCTCCCCATTGCAGCGGATGCGGCGCGCAAACGAAGCTATATTGCTGCAACTTGAGCATCTCGCGGATGATCGGCGCCGGGCCGTGCGCAAAGCCCAGCCGCCAGCCGGGCACGCCATGGCTCTTGCTCATGCCGTCGATCACCAGCGTGTGCGGGTTGAACCGAGCCGGTGAGACAAACGGACGATCGTAACAGAACGCACGATAAATCTCGTCGCTTAGCAGAACAACTCCCTTGCGCTGAGCAAGCTCGGCCAACCCCTGCACTTCCACGTCGCTCGGAACACCGCCGGTGGGATTGGCCGGGCTGTTGAAGACAATCAACTTCGTCCGCGAGCTGATGGCCGATTCGACTTTGTTCAAATCGATGCGGAAGTCGGGATAGGTGTCGACGTACACCACTCGGGCGCCGATGGCCAGCGCCAACGAATCGTACATCACGAAGTACGGGTCGAAAACGATGACTTCTTCCCCAGGGTTCACCAGGGCCAGAAGGGCCAGCATCAGTCCGCCGCTTGTTCCGCTGGTGATCAGCAAATCGCGATCGGGCTGACCAAGTTCGCGACGCACCTCCGCTAGAAGCGACTCCCGCAACGGCGGGATGCCCTGCGAAAGCGAGTAGCCGTTGCGCCCCTGCTGAATTGCCTCGACGGCCGCTCGCTGCATTTCGACGGGCGCGGGAAAGTCGGGCTGGCCGATCGAAAGGTTGATCGGATCGGCAAGGCGGGCGCCTAGCTCAAAGACTTTTCGGATTCCCGACGTGTCGATAAGACGAGTGCGATCGGCGAGCCAATGTTCGCTCATGGTTTTCGTGCGTTGGCAGTTGCGTGAAGAAGGAGAAAACGCGGGCAAGGAGGAGCTTATCCGCCCACCCCCGCGGTCGCACCAGTCGGCGGTTGAACGGCCCACGCCGGCGTGCCGGAAATCACCCGTAAGCGGATGCGACGGAAGGTCACCGACGAGTTGTGGACGAGCAACCCGGGTTGGTCGGCGTCGCGCAAGGCCCATTCCGCCGGCAGGGCCAATTGCGCGTGATTGCCGACGCCTTGAACGAGCGGCTGATTGTTGAAGGTCAACTGGATGTTCGTCACGTTGTTGCGAGTTCGCACCGACCAGAGCATCACGTGGCGGCGATTGTTGACAATGCCCGCCGGTTTTCGCGTCGGATTGCGATTGTCGACAATGCGGCGATTCTGCACCAATTCCAAGCCGGCCCATTGCCCGCCGGCGGCGCTAACCACTCCGGCCACCTGACGATCGACCACCGGCAGGGCCACCCCCACGGCGTCGTCCCCTGCGGTGCGAAGCCATTCCAATTCCAGGTCATATTCACAGTTCTTCAGTCGCACCGGCAGCATCAAACGGCAGTGGTCGCCGGAAAGGACCGAAACGGTATCGCCGTCGTGCTTCCATTGCCCCTGCACCCCGTCGCGGGCCGGGCTGATTTTCGCAATCAGGTCCACCCAAGCTCCCGGGCGAATCGCCTCTTCGATCGGTGCCGACGGCCCGGCTTCGGCAATCATTTCCACGACCGTCGGCCCCAGTTTCGCCAGATCGGCAAGGCGTTTCTGCACTTTGGCGGCTGCCAGCCCCGTCAGTCCCGCTTGAACATCGGCATACCAATGGCCGGCTCGCCGCAAAATGGCCTCGCGCTGTTCGTCGCCGCGCGACTGGCCCAGATCATACCAACGGTCGGCCAGCTTCATTCGGCCCTCGGCGTCGGAGGGAGGGTTCTCCAGTTCTTCCTTGGCGATCTCGGCCAAGGCGGCGTCGCTGCCCTGGGCGAAGTGCGGAAGGGCGTCGGCCCAACGATTCAACGGCCCGGCATACCACCAACCCACCACGTCGTGCGCCTTCGCATCGTCTGCCGCAGCGCGGAGGGTGCGTTTTGCGCCCATGACCATTTGGTAACGGTCATACAGTTTGGCCAACTGTTGGGCGCGTTCCGCCACTTCCTTTCGAAACGCCTTCGACGCCAGACGAACGCTCGCCTGTTGCACGGCCGCGGCCACTTGCACCGCCTCCGAGACCCGCTCTTCAGCCAGCGATTGCGAGCAGAAGCGACGCGATGCCGCTACGAGCGAAGCAAAACCCTCGGCCGTCGATACGCTCTGCGACACGCGTTCCAACAGAATGCGATTGGCCGCCACACGATCGAACTCGAAAGAGCCGGCCAACGAGTCGATCGTGTTGAGCATCCGATCCACCTCGCCAGCGTCCGCGTATTTCTCCGCGGCCTTGCGCATCAACACATAGCGTTCCACCGGCGGACATTCCGTGCGCTCGGCAATCCGCACCATTTCCTCGGCCAAAAGGCGACTTTCATCGGGCGATCGCTGCTTGCTCAGTTGATAGGTTTCTTCGGCAAGTTTCATCGCCGCTGTTTGCTCGTCAACGCTCGGAACCGGCAACTTGGCGGGAACCGGATCACTCGGCGTCGGCGACGGCGTCGGAGTTGAAGGCTCTCTCGGCGAAGGGCTTGGCGGCTCCGACGGCTGCGAAGCCTGCAACGAGGATTCCGCGGGCCGCGAGGGATCGGGCAGCGGCGTCTCCGGCGGCGAAATCGGCGGCGCCGGAGGAGCAACGGGCTGTTGCGTCGGCGAAGGCACTTCCTCACCAGGCCGCACCTCGGCAATCTCGCGAGGAATATCGACAATGTCGATCTTGGGTTGACTCCGCGCCCGACGCACATCACGCGCGATAATCGTTGCCGCTGCAATCAGCAGCAAGCCGGCAATGCAACCGGCTACCAACAAAGCCTGATTGGCGCGACGGCGCCATTGGGGCGAAATAACCTCGACTGGTTCGGGCAGAACCGGCGTGCCCGCCGCCTCGGTCCCGTTTGTCGCTGCCCCGGCGCCTTCGGAGGCGGGGACATCGCCGGCCGGCCACGCATCCGAAGCAAGGGCCGAAGGAGCCGACAAAACGGCCGAGGCTCCGGGCAAGACGTTCGCCGTTTCGCTTGCCGCGCCCGCTGTCGGCGGCAAAGCCGCTGTCAGGGCGGGCATTCCCAGCTTCTGTCGCAGGTAGTCGTCATACGCCCTTCTCTGCACGGGCGTCAGAAGGCAGAATCGGGCGGTAGCTACTTCCTTGAGAAGCCGTTGAGCGAAACGGCGATGACTGCCCGCATCCTTGCCGCGGAGAAACACCGTTTGTCGGTCGGCCGCCGAAGCGATCACCTGCGGATCGGGCTCGAACACGGCGATCCCGAGCAGCCGATAGTAGTTGGGCGGCTGTTCCTGCGGCGGAATCCCCAGCCATTGATAGTAGGGATCGAAGCTCATGGCCCTTCTCGCAATCCGAATCGATTGTCTTCGGCGGTCGCCGCAGCAAAGCCGCATCCCGCACTGGAGCCGGCGGGACGAGCCCGCCGCGGCGATTCGCGGCGTCGTGCTTGATCAATCGTCGCAATCTGCTCTCGCTGCTCTCGATACAACAACACGACGGCGAGGAGCCAACCAGCGGCGTTCGAAATCACCAGCGCCCTCTCCCTGCCCTCGCACTGTCTTTCGAGATACAGCTAATACAGCCAAAGCGCGGTCGCCGCCAAACGCCCCTCCGCCGGCAAGAAGCCATCGCGACCGCTTCGAACGGTTGCGATGCATCGAGCTTCGCCGCTCAGAAGGTCTGCCGACCGTGTGCCGCGCCCACGACAAACCCGAGCCATGTCCCCTACTTATATTATGGCCTACTTCGACAATTCTTGATAGAGCGGCAGCACCCGATAGTACACTTCCAGCATCAACAGGTGCATGGCCGTCACGTAGAGCCTTCCGCCGGAGTGTCCCCAACGGTCGCGGACGGGCTTCTCCGGATGCCAACTTCCGGCCCAAGGACCACTGACCACTTGGGTTGGTTCCAGGGCCAGCCGCATCTTCTCGTTCCACCGAACCCAGTGTTCGCCCTGCAAGTGGAACATGGCCTGGGTGGCGTAATACCAATAATAGCAATCGCGCAAGGGACGCTGCGGATTGCCCATTTCCGGCAGATTGCCGTACAACCAGTCGGCCCCTTGAGCCAAGCCGGCGTCGCCCCGTCCCCGCCCGAGGTACATTCGCATCAGCATGGCTTCAGCCGTCATGGCCAAACTGGGCCGCAAGCCCTCGGCCTGTTCGGGCCGCGTTCGGTCGGCAAACGGGTTATAGACATACCGCCCGCCGCCCGCCTCGGCCAGATCGAGCCAGCCGTCGATTCGACGGAATGCGTCGGCCGGAACGTTCAGACCGGCCATTTGCGCACTCTTGATCGCTTGGAGCTGCCAACCGGTGACCGATGTGTCCGACTCGGCCCGCGGCGAATAGCGCCAGCCGCCTCGTTGCGGATGCTGCGAATCGAGGATGAACTGAACGGCCCTTTCCGCCGGGGCACGCAGATTGGGATCTTGAGTCATCCCATAGCCTTCGCACAGCGACATCGTGCCCATACCGTGGCTGTAAAACCAAGCATACGACGTGCCGCCGGCAAACAGATCGCCGTTGGGCTTTTGGTTGCGGACGAGCCATTCCAAGCCCCGACGCACAACATCGCGGTGTTTGTCGTCAAGGTGGGTATAGCCCGCCCCGAAGAATGACAATAGGGCAAGCGAAGTAGCGGCCGAATCGGATTGCATCTGGCCCAGCGCCGGATCGTCGCCCGAGACATCGGGCGGCAGACGATCGAGGCTCCAACGCCCATCGGGAAATTGCATTCGCGCGAAGAAGTCTAGCCCCATCTCCACGGCCCGTTCGGTTCCCTCCGAACCACCGCGGGCCTGCGCTTTCTGACCTCGTTGACCGAGATCGCGGTGACGGTAGCTGTCCATCGGTTCGTTCACTGCGCCGTCGATCATCGTCAAGCCGCTAGTCCGCTC
>JARKPK010000094.1 GCA_029975295.1 Thermoguttaceae bacterium
ACAAGCCACAGCCCTGACGTTATCGTTTGCTTTTCCATAATTAGTGTATCCGAGCGGCGATTCCCCACAAGCCCCAGCCTGCCGGTTTGTGGTCCGGCATTCTGGTCGAGTGTATCCGAGCGGCGATTCCCCACAAGCCACAGCACGATCAGCGAATACCCTGCGCAACTGAGCAGTGTCTCCGAGCGGCGAGTCCCCACAAGCCACAGCCGTTCCGCAGGCTTTTGACCCAGCATGCGGAGTGTATCCGAGCGGCGATTCCCCACAAGCCACAGCATGTTCTGAGCCAGCTTGACCGCACCCTGACGTGTATCCGAGCGGCGATTCCCCACAAGCGTGCTCTTTGCGGGGGGGGGGGGGGGGGGAAACCACCCCCGCAAACCAGAACTGTTTGCAAAGGCCTCTTTCCCTTGCTGCTCAACCAAACAAAATAGTTCTGATGCAACGCGACTTCCCGTAGCGATCGTTGGGAAGCAGAGCGACACCGCTGCCATCGGCGGCTGCGGGTTATTCGAACCAACTGAGAATGGTGTCCATCATCGAGCTGTTGACGCTGTAGGCCGCGTCCCAGCTCCAGATGTTGCGCACCAGATCGTACATGAACATGCCGCAGAGGATCAGCAGCAGCGAGCAAAACACCAAGGCCGCGATGTTCAAGCCGCTGTAGGGGGCCTCGGGCAGGGCGGCTTCAATTGGCATCATCATGCCGCCGGGCATGGCCATCGCTTGCCCGGGCGCGCCTAACGGGGCGCCCATCGCGCCCATTCCCGGCTGCAAGGCCCCGGCCGCGGTGCCGTAGTCTTCGTCGAGCATGGCGGAGACTCCGCCGGGCATGCCGCCGATCATCGTGGCCGCTTCGTCGCCTTCGGTGTCGAGCGCGATCACTTGCGAGCCGCTTTCCGAATCCTCGGCATCGAGCGCTTCTTCGGTGGGAGTGAGCAGGAATTCGTCGTCGCCCTTGACGCCGACGCCCGAGTTCTCGATCGTCTGGAGCATGTCGTCTTCGCCCAGTTCGAGCGATTCCTCGCCCGCGCCCAAATCGAGCGGCTGTTCGAGCGACAGGCCGCTGTCGGCCGGATCGACCAACGAGATGCCGCTGTCGCCGCCGAGGGTGATGTCGCTGCCCACGCTGCTGCCGCCGCCGAGGACCAGTTCGTCGTCGTCGAGTTTCTTGGCCAAATCGACGGCCGAATCGCGTCCTTTCAACGGGCCGCTGCTGCCGGGATCGAGGGAGATGTCTTCATCGAGGGTCATGTCGAGTTCGTCGGCGCGTTTGGCGTCGGAGCCGCCGCCGAGGCTCAAATCGCTGTCGGCCAGGCGGAGGTCGCTATCGACAGCGCCCTTTTCCTTGCCCATGCCGATCACGGTGCCGGAGGCGCCCCTGGAGGCGTCGCCCAACTCAACTTCGCTGAGCAGCACTTCGTCGCCGCCTTCGCCGGGGCTGATGCTGCCCAGCTCTTGGCGCTTGCGGTCGATGTCTTCGGCCTTGAACTTCCAATCAGCGCCGTCGCGGTAGCCGTACAACTCGCGGTTGTCGAGCATCCGTTTGACGTCGTCGACCGTTACGCCCAGAGCCGCCGCTGCTTCTTTCGAGTTGAGATACTTTTGGACCATGCCGTCACCGTTGTTCCAACAGAGCGCGAATTTCCTGAGGCAGTGGGTTCTCGTTGTTCAAGTAGGCCACCTGCATGTCCCATTGCAGGTTGCGCACCGCGCGAAGCGCGATTTTGCCGGTGGCCAAATCGACGTGATAGACGCCCAACGCCTGCCGCTTCGGGTCGATGACCGTCAGCACCTGCGTCTTCTCGCCCAACGTAGTCGGCACGACGATGAAGTCGCCGCCGGCCGTGGGCAACGAACCGCCCGCCGGACGCTGAGCCCAGGCTGTCGAGCCATCGCCGCCCACCGCCCAAGCCGCCAACAAAATAACCACCGCCACGGCCCCGAACACCAGTTGTTTCATAGCGTTACCCACAGAAGGCTGGGGAAACAGGGCCTATCCTCATTGTAAAAGCCCTGATTTCCAATGCAAGCAAAATACCCTTCCTCAACCACCCACTCCGCCCACATTCCGCCCAAACCAGTCGGTTTGCGCGATTCGTTCCGTTTGCTCGGCCTGTGCGGCCGCTGCCCGAGGCGGGCCATAGCCCCAAAGAAACTCTCAACCAACGGAACCCGGTCGAGTGTACTGCCCTTTGGCGATCCTGGGCAAGGGCAAAGCGGGCGAGCCGGCAGTCAGGGCAAGCAGAGTCAGCCAGTCAGCGGGCAGGCCAAGGGCCGGGCACGCTGAGGAGCCGAGCGAAGAAAGGGTCCGGGCGAAAATCGCCAGAGGGGGGATGCGACGCACGATGTTGAAAACGGCCCCCATCCCCAGTGGCCGACAGAGTGCCGCGAGACTGGGCACCGTTCGGCCGAAACAGTTCCCCCATCTTCTCTAGTCGGCACGCGATGCACGGCTCGGAGCGGGTACAGGGTTGCACTCCGTAATGTGGCGAATATCACGCCGCCCGAGGCGCCGGCTGATGCGTACTGATACTGGTGGACCGATCGGACGAGCGCGAAAGGCACGCTCGTCGCCGACGTGTCTCATCGTTGGCGGCATGTTTCTGGCCGGGCAAGTCAATCTGCGTTGTCGACGGAGTTGACCGGAGCGGATTCTGAGGGCAGACGCCGCTTCGTTGCCCAAACGCAACAAACTGGTATTCTGATAGTCATCAATCCCCGCCGCTTTCAGGTCGGCAGAGCGAGCATGGCCTGCCGGGCGGGGGGTGGATTTCGGCGCGGCCCGATCTCCGCGTTTGGCCGGCCTCGACACAATGCACGGATGGCGCGCAGTGGTAAAAGCTGAGCTAAACTTAAGTTGCCCCCAGCTTATCTTTGCACGAAGCGATGGTTGGCCGCCTCGGCGGCCGGCGCGCATCGGGCAGCCTTCTCCCCTTGGTTTCGCGCGGTTGCCGCACACGGCGCGAAGCGATTGCTCGGTTGGCGTTGCCCCCGCAGGGCGCGCCATCGAGCGCCGGGCTACCGACTGAGTTGAGGCACCTTATGAGTTCCTGGTTCCAAGGGAAGAAGCGCAAGCCGTCGCCAGGGCAACGGCCGAAACATCATCGCAAGCGCCCGATCGCCGCCGGCATCGAAGCCTTGGAACAGCGGGCGATGATGTCGGCCGATCCGTTCACCTCGGTGCTGGCCTACGACAGCGGCGCGGAATACATCGACGCCCTTTGGTTTCAGACTCTCTCAACTTCCAATGCCGCGCGGGCCAACAGCGGGCAGTTCGCCATCGAGCAGGCCACCGGCAGCATTCAATGGCAGGGCAAGGCCGTCGATGTCTATATGGACGAATGGATCGTCCAGTTGACGCGTGATTCGGCGGCGCAGATTCAGCAGTTCGCCCAGGTCGCTGGGTTGTTCGAGCAGTCGGGTTTGGGGATCGAAGTGATTGGCGGCACGGGCCTGACCGGCCAACTGTTGATTCGCGCCGGTGGAGTCGACGCCTCGCAATTGGGCCAGTGGCTCGAAGGCCAGTCGTTCGTGGCCTACTACGAGCCCAACGCCATTGTGCCGCTGGGCCGCACGAGCAACGACCCCAGTTTGGGCCAAACCTGGGGGTTGAACAACACCGGACAAACGATCAACGGGCAGGCGGGCGTGGTCGATGCCGACATCGACGCCTTCGAAGCCTGGGATATCACCACCGGCTCGCGGAATGTGGTGGTTGGGGTGATCGACACGGGCATCGACTACACGCATCCCGACCTCAGCGCCAACATGTGGCGCAACCCCGGTGAAATCGCCGGCAACGGCATCGACGACGACGGCAACGGATTCGTCGACGACATCTACGGCTGGGACTTCGTCAACAACGATTCCGACCCGATGGACGACCACGGCCACGGCACCCACGTGGCCGGAACGATCGCCGCAGTGGGCAACAACGCCGTGGGCACTTCGGGCGTGGCTTGGTCGGCCCAGTTGATGGCGCTGAAGTTCCTCAGCGGCACCGGTTCGGGCAGCTTGTACGACGCCGTCCGCGCGATCAACTACGCTACGATGATGCGCACCCGCTACGGGGTGAACATCCTCGTCACCAACAACAGTTGGGGCGGCGGCGGATACAACCAATCGCTGCGCGACGCGATTGCCGCCCACGGCCAAGCGGGCATTCTTTTCGTGGCCGCAGCGGGCAACAACAGCTCGAACAACGACACCACACCCAGCTACCCGGCCGGCTACAACCTCGACAATGTGATTTCGGTGGCCGCCAGCGACAACCGCGACCAGTTGGCCTCGTTCAGCAACTATGGCGCAAGCACGGTTCACCTGGCCGCTCCGGGCGTGAGCATCCTCAGCGCCCGCGCCGGCGGCGGATACCAATACATGAGCGGCACGAGCATGGCCACTCCGCACGTCGCCGGCGCGGCCGTGCTTTGCTGGGCGCTCGATCCGACCGCCACCGTCCAGCAAGTGCGCAGCGCCATCCTCGGCGGGGTGGATCGCATCAGCTCGCTCAGCGGCAAGACGATCACCGGCGGTCGGCTCAACGCCCGCGGCGCGCTCGATCAGATGGGGTTGCGCGTGGTGTCGGCTTCACCGCAAGTCGGCGCGGCCGTCACTGCTCCGCCGACGCAGTTCACCGTCACGTTCTCGCACGACTTGGCAGTCTCGTCCGTGCAGGCTTCCGACCTGACGGTCAACGGCATTGCCGCCAACTCGTTCACTTGGGTCAACGCGCGGACGGTCGTCTTCCGCTTCAATTCCTCGCCGGTGACGGCGCAAGGCCCGCAAACCATGCAAATCGCTTCGGGCGCGGTAAGCCGCTCGGGCAGCGGGGCGGGGTTCACCGGCTGGCAAGCCCAGTTCTTCTACGATCTGACTCCCATGGCGGCGACGTCGGTTACTCCGACCGACGGCGCCACGGTCTCGGCCGCACCGACGAACATCACGTTCGTCTTCAACGAGGCCGTGGCAGCCGCCTCGGTGGGGATCAACGACCTAGTGCTGAGCAACGGCACGGTGACGGCCGCCACGCTGGTCAATGCCAACACAGTGCGCTACACAGTGAGCATCCCCAACTACGAAGGGATCGTCACCTACACGCTGCAAGCCGGCGCGCTGACCGACGCCTTTGGCAACCCATCGGGCGCGATCACTGGCCGCTTCACGATCGACGATCCGGCCGTCGTCCGCTACTCGGCCTCGGGGCTGCCGTTGACCCTTCCCGACTTGGCCACGGCGACTTCGTCGCTCTCGATCGCCGACAACTACCTGATCAGCGACGTCGACGTCGAATTGACGATCACGCACACCTGGAACGCCGACCTCGACGTGTTCCTCATCGCCCCCGACGGCACGCGCGTCGAGCTGTTCACCGACGTCGGCGGCAACGGGCAGGGTTTCGTCGGCGCCATCCTCGACGACCAAGCGGCCGTGTCGATCACCGCGGGCACTCCCCCGTTCACCGGCCGCTATCGGCCCGAAGGCTCGCTGGCCGCCCTGGTGGGCAAATACACCGCCGGCACATGGAAACTGGAAATCACCGACGACGCCCAGTACGACACCGGTGTGCTCGTTTCGTGGGCGCTGCAATTCCGCGTGATCCGCGGCCCGCAACTGACCGCGCCGGCCGATATGACCGTGCCGCGGAATACGCCGACGATCGTCGCCCAAGCCCAGGCGAATCCGGGCGACGGCGGGGCGCTGACCTACTCGGTTGCGGCCGTGGGAGTCGCAAACGCTCAGGCCTATCAGCTCGTCACCGATTTGGGCCTGTTCGCCGAACCGACGCGCGTGGCCGCCAACTATTACTACAACTACTATGGCCTGCAAGAAAAATGGATTCGCGGCGCAAACGAGCTGGCCTACCTGATCATGCCCAACGGCGAACTCCGCCGGCATGAAGGCTCGTTGCAGCGTTACACCGTGATGGCCAACCTCGATCCTCGCTTCTATGCCGATCCGGGCTTGCTGTTGGCCGCCGCCCAAAATGTGGTTTCGATCAATGCCTCGGTCGACGCATCGGGCCGGGTTTCGATCACGCCGCCCGCCGGCTTCGTCGGCGAGATCGTCGTCAGTCTGACCGCCAGCAATTCGGCCGGCAGCGACGCAAAGCGTTTCGTCGTTCGCGTGGTGAACCAATCACCCGCGCTGGCCCCGATCGCCGACCAAACCATTTCGCACCGCCAGGAAAGCTTCTCGCTGCAACTGGCGGCAACCGATCCCGACGGCGACCCGCTCAGCTATCAGGCCTCGGCCTCGATCTTGCAAAGCAACCCGATCTACGAGTTGCGGCAGTCGTTGGGACTGTTCGCCGAGCCTTCGCGCGTAGCGGCCAACTACTACTACAACTACTACGGCCTGC
>JARKPK010000120.1 GCA_029975295.1 Thermoguttaceae bacterium
GGCCGCAACAGCATCGGCTGCGAAATCGACGCTCACTATTTCAACATGGCCGATCGTCGGCTCCGTGAAGAGACCGGCGGATTGTTCTCGACTGTCCAAATTCGCACACACGAAATTCCATCGAGCAGAGAAGATGCCGAAAACCTCACCTCCAGGTTGTCCCGGAGTTCCGCGGCGCCTCGTACGCGAAACGCTACGAGCTTCTGTTGACGAAAATGGTTCGAGATCGACTGTACGACGCGGCGTGTTTGATATTGTCTCGCAACAGCGACGGGCGGCACGGCGCGTACTCGGAACCGTGCGACGAGTTGGGGTTCGCCAATTTTGCCGAGAGCCTGCTTGCGCGTGCCATGGCCTACGTGAGGGCCCACCGATAAATCGACTTCGGCTTGGCGAAGTCCATCCGATGATCGATTGACGGCTAAGGGACGGGTGGCGATCCTAGTTGGTCGCCATTGTTGTTTCTCAAGAAACGGTTCGTCTCAGGATTCCTTATTGGCGTCGAGCGGGGGGAGTTCCATGAAAGTTCAAATAGCGCTCGTGTGCACGGCGGCTTCGGTCCGAACCGTTGGCCTTTCCCCTGCGCTTGTTCGTCTCGTTGCCGCGAGCCTGGCGGTGGTGATCGCCGCCGGTGCGGCCCGAGCGCAGGAACTGGATTTCACGGCCAGCCGCGTAGTTGTTGATTTCGGCAAAAAGATCCGTCCCTGGGACGGATTCGGGTTCAATTACGTGGAAACCGCTCAGACGCGCGATTACCAAAAAGATCCGCAAGATTACGGCGGCTTTTCCCTTCTTTCGCCGCAGCAGAAGGCGGAAATTCTCGACCGGGCTTTCGGGGACGACGGTTTGCGGGTCGGGCTGCTGAAGATGTTTCTCGATCCGTTCCATCAGTCGGCGCCCGATGGGCCGTTCGATCATCGGACAACCACGGAGAACATGAGATTCTTCGCCCGCGAAGGACTGAAGCGGGCGCGCGCGGCCGGCCGCGATTTGACGATCATCACCACGCTTTACGGCCCGCCGGCCTACATGACGCGGCAGAAGACATGGCGCGGACGCGACCTCGACCCGGCGCACAAGCAATCGCTGGCGTTGTATTTGGTCGATTGGGTGAAGTTCCTTCGTCAACGCGAGGGATTGCCCGTTCGTTTCGTCTCGCTGCACAACGAGGGTGAGGACTGGATGCGTTGGAATCGGGCCGGTGAAACGGATTACGCCGGCCACGATTTCAACATGTTCTGGCCGCCGGAACTGGTGGCCGAAATGATGGTGCTGGTCCGACGGGAATTGGACCGCGCGGGCCTGAAGGAAGTCGAGGTTACGCCCGGGGAGACTACGAACTGGTATCGCTTTGGGGCCTGGGGCTACGCCGAGGCGATTGCCGACGATCCGGCGGCGCTTGGCGCGATCGGGCTGATCACCTCGCACGGGTTCTATGCCGGCGGCTTCGGCCGATGGTTCGGCGAGCACCAGAGCGCCGGGATCGATCGTTTGCGCGGTTTGCGTCCGGAACTGCACGCCTGGGTGACATCGACCAGTTGGATCGCGATGGACGCCAAGAATGTCAAGGAGCATCACAACAACATCTACACGGCGAAGGTCAACGGGATCATCCCCTGGGCAGGCGTGCAACGGCCGACCAAGTGGGTCGGCGGCGACCCCAATCCCGGTTCGGCCTTTACGGTGCGAGAGGACGGCTCGTACGAGGTGCGCCGCGGGTATTACTTCTACAAGCAGGTGACGCGCGCCGGGCAGCCGGGCATGCAGGTTGCGCATGCCAGCGCCATGGATTCGGAACTGGCGGCCATCGCGTTCGCTTCGACCGACGCCGAGAACCCCGACGCGTTCGTGTTGATCAACCTCGGCAAGACCAAAAAGGCATGCGTTGTGCTGCGAGGCACCGCGGCAACCGAGTTCGTCGCCTATCGCACCACCGACGACGGAAAAGACCGCTATCGCGAGGTGGGGAAGATCGCGGTGAACAACGGTCGGATGGTTTACGAGGCGCCGGGCGGATCGGTTACGACGTTTTTCGCCCGATAGTCGCATTGCCGCCGACACGTAGTCTCGCGCGATCGCTTTTTGACCATCATCCGGAGTTCTGTAATGACCGTTCGCCTGATTGTCCGTTTTTTTGTCGCGCCGGCGGTTCTTTGTTTGATTGCGGCGGGCGCGGCTGACGCGGCCCAGCCGCCGTCGCTGCCGCGGCTGAAGGTGGCCGAGAACAAGCGGTTTCTGGCCGACGACTCGGGCCGTCCGTTCTTCTGGCTGGCCGACACGGCGTGGCAACTGTTGCACGATCTCGATGCCCAAGAGCAGGAGCGGTATTTCGCCGACCGGCGGCAGAAGGGCTTCAATGTGGTGCAAACCGTCATTCTGGTCGAACTGCGCAGCGACCGTCCCAACGCGTTTGGGCACCAGCCGATCGAGCCGCGCCGGCCCGACCGGCCGATCGTTGGCCCCGGTCCGGACGACGACTACTGGGACGACATTGCCCGTTCGCTCGCCTTGGCCGAGAAGCACGGGATCTATTTGGCGTTGCTTCCAACCTGGGGGAAGAACGTTACGAGCAATTGGCAAGACGGACTGGTCGACGGGTTCTTCACGGTGGAGAACGCCGAGGCTTACGGGCGGTTCGTCGGTTCGCGCTTCAAAGACCATACGAACATCGTTTGGATTCTCGGCGGCGATCGGGCGGCTCCCACCGACCAAGCCCGCGCCATTTGGCGGTCGATGGCGCGCGGCATCGTGTTGGGTTTGTGCGGCCGCGAGGATTACTCGGCCGCGCTGATGAGCTTTCACACCAGCGGCCCGGGAAGCACGGCATGGTTTCTGAACAATGAGCCGTGGATGGACTTTCACGGCTTGCAGTCGGGCCATGGTCGCTGGGCGATGAATTGGATTTGGGTGGAGCACGCCTACTCGATGCGGCCCACCCTGCCCGTGATCGACCTGGAAACGAGCTATCCGGAGTTGCGGCACGGAAGACCGGCGACCATCGCCACCGACGACGACGCGAGGCGCGCCGGCTATTGGGCCCTGCTGGCCGGCGCGGCCGGCCACACCTACGGCCACCACAGCATTTGGCAGATGCACTCGCCAAAGTACCCGGGCGTTGCTCACCCGAAGGGGTATTGGTTCGAGTCGCTCGACGCCCCCAGCGCGCGCCAGATGGGCTGTTTGCGCCGGCTGTTCGAATCGCGGCCTTTCACTACCCAGCGCCCGGCCCAGGACTTGATCGCTTTCGAGCAAGATCGGCCGTGGGAGATGTGCCTGGCAATTCGCGGCGAAGGCTTTGCGATGATCTATACGCCCACCGGGCGCTCGCTGAGAATCCCATTGCCCAAGCTCGGAGTTCCTCGTGCGACGGCGTGGTGGTTCGATCCGCGCCAGGGAACGGCCGTTCGCTTGGGGGAATTCGCCTGCGATCGGCAGCGCGATTTCGACCCGCCCGGCGACGAGCAGCCCGGCAACGATTGGGTGTTGGTTCTCGATCAGTCCGAGAAAGGCTACGGGCCGCCGGGCGAATCGGCAGGCGGAGGCGCGCGGCCCTAGGGGACGGTTGAACCGGCCACGTCTGGGGTGAATCGCCGCCCGGCGGATCGCCGTGCAATGGCGACCGTTGCTACGTCAGCGAACGGTCGTAGTTGAAGCGGAACCGCTCCCATCCCGGAAGCGGTACGTCGTGCCAATCGCCGAGCGGATCGGGCGAGCCGACCAAATCAACGACCAAGTGGCGCACCCGGATGCGTTCGTTCACCACGTTGCGAAGGTCGAAGGGCTCGTCGGGCCGAAACACCCACAATCCCGCTTCCTTTCGGGCGCGCAGCCGCACGCCGCGGCGGTCTTCCAGAATGGCGCCGCGCACCTGCTCGTCGGCAACCGCCACGCGCGAGACCATTAGCGAGGGCCGACCGAACACCGTCAGCGAGCAGGGCAGGGGGCAGCAGGCGGTCAACTCCTCCCACTGGCGGCGGCCGGCTTCGAGGCTGAGCGTTACCGATCGCATTCCCAACCGTCCCAGCTCGCGCGCCGCCAGGCTGTTCAGCACGGCCAATCCCGGGCCGGCCTCCATGCGCACGCGGGCCTTTCGGGCCAAATGCCACCCGCCCCAGCTATTCACCTCGACCGTTGCGCCCACTCGGGCGCACGAGGCTAAGAGCCGTTCCACGCCGGGGATGTCGGCCTCGAAGAATACCGAAGGGAGAGCGACGATCACCGTCGCCGATCGGGCCGCCCCCAACACCCGGCGAAGCGATTCGGCCGAAAGCCCTTCGACCACTGCCTCGCCGATGGAAACGTGCGTCAAGAACTCCGCCGCCTGCTCTTGGGCCAAGCGAACTCGCGTGGGGCGGTCGCCCAGGTGCAACCGGTTGAGGCTGTGCGGTTCGCGCTTTTCGAGCAAGGCCTGCAATTGGCTCGGCAACGGATGCCGAACCTGATCCGAGGGGCCTTTCGTCGCGCGACGCAACGCGGCCGACACCATGTCGAGCATTGCGTTGTAGGCGCGCGGCACAAGCAAGTAGTCGGGCTCATTGGTTTCGCCCAAGCCGAGTTCGAACCCGGCCAACGGCGCGGCTTCGAGCCGTTCGAACATGCTTCCGATGGCCACTGCCTTGTGCGGTCGCCGAACCACTGTTTTCGGCATTGTCCACGTCGTCGTTTGTCCCAAGCAGGTCAGGCGGCAGACGATCGACCGCTCCTCCACCCGCACTTCGAGGTCGTACTGCGGCAAGCCCTCCCCGTCGCCCGATGAATCATCAGCCCCTTGCGATGCGGCGGGATTTGGCGGCTGATCGTCGGCCTCGGCGGCGGCGGACGCCTTGGTCGGATCTGACGAAGGCGATGTGCGGCCGCGACCCAGGGCTGCGCCGGTAAGTTCGCTTCGTTCGGCGTCCCAGTAGCCGCAGGTCAACTGCCGACCCGCGTAGGCGGCCAACTCATCGGCGGCGGCACGCCATCGACCGGTGTCGCCGTTAGGCAAGTCGATCGCTTCGCGGTACAACGACACGGCCCGCCGCACCCATGCGGCGTTCTTCAGCCGCCCTTCGATCTTCAACGCCCGCACCCCGCAGGCCGCCAAGTCGCTGAGCCGATGCACGCCGCACAGATCGCGCATCGAGAAGATCGTCGGCGCGCCGGCGCGGACGCCGCTCCACGGCACGCGGCAGGGGCTGGTGCATGCCCCGCGGTTGCCGCTGCGCCCGCCCGCCCAACTCGAAAGCAGGCAGCGCCCAGAAACACAGAAGCACAAGGCGCCTTGAACGAAGACCTCGGTTTCCACGGGGCCTTTCGAGGCAGCGGCGATTTCGCGCAAGGTCATTTCGCGGGCTAAAACGACTCGCGCCACCTGGAGTGCGCCGGCGGCAGCCACGTCGGCACTGTTGCAGATGGCCGCCTGAGTGCTGAAATGCACGGCCAGATCGGGCAACTCTCGGGCCAACGCCAAAACGGCCGGATCGCGGACCAGAACAGCATCGACCCCCAGCTCAGATGCCAAAGCGAGGATTCGGGCGGCTTGGCCGACTTCGCGCTCAGCCACGTCGATATTCAGCGTCAGGTACGCCTTCTTGCCGCGCCCGCGCACCTCGGCCAGGGCGGCTCGGAACTGTTCGACGTTGAAATTGACCGCGCGGCGCCGGGCGTTGAGGGTTTTCAGGCCGAAATACACAGCGTCGGCGCCGCTTTCCATCGCTGCGACGAGCGCCTCGGGGTCGCCCGCCGGGGCAAGCAACTCCAAACGCCGCGCGTCGTCCGCGCCGCCGTCGGCCATTGTCCCATCGCCATCCACGAACCGAACCCCTCACCAAACGAGCGTCGAAGACGCCGCCGTCTTACTTCGTCCGACTTGTCACTTCGACCAGATGATAACCGAACTGGGTGCGGACCGGACCCTGCACCACGCCGACCGGCGCCGAGAACACCACTCGGTCGAACTCGGGCACCATCTGCCCGGGCCCGAACTCGCCCAGTTCGCCGCCGTCTTGGCCCGACGGGCAAAGCGAGTGCTTGCGGGCCAGATCGGCGAAATCGGCGCCAGATTCAATCTCTTTCTTCAATTGCTCACACGACTTTTGGTCTTCTACAAGAATGTGACGGGCGCTGGCTCGGGCCATCAGTGGTTCTCCACACGGAAACCGGGTTGGCCCGCCGCGTCGATCCCCGTGACCTTCGGCGTTTTGCAGGCCGGATGCGAGAAGTGTACGCCCAACGATCCGGCTTGACAAGTCGCGTGGTTCGACCGCTTCAAGCCGCTTGTAATCGTGGTGCGGTGGGCGGCGGGCCGCAGTGCCGTTGGCGGAAAAGCGCCCGCGACCATCGCTTGTCGCTTCCGTCCGCATAAGATATGGTTGAAGCGTTTCGCACTGCGCCGGGCCGGCGCGCGCAATCGGCGGCTGAGCAGGCAGCGGTTCCCCGCGATTCAAGACTGACCTTCGGGGCGCATGGAATTTTCGGCAAACGTTCACTCTGTCGTCAAAGGGCTCCGTCATGAAAGCAGCATACATTAAGAGCACGGGCGCTCCTTCTCGGATTATCTATGGCGACCTACCCAAGCCGAAGCCCACCGGCAAACAAGTGCTTGTCGAGGTTGAGGCTGTGAGCGTCAATCCGATTGACACCTACTTGCGGTCGGGCACGGTGAAGATGCCGTTGCCCAATCCGTACATCATCGGCTGCGACCTGGCGGGCGAGGTCGTGGCCGTGGGACCGGAAGCCACGCGATTCAAGAAGGGGGATCGGGTTTGGGGGAGCAACCAGGGCCTGCTGGGCCGGCAGGGCACCTTCGCCCAGTTTGCCGCTGTGGACGAGGATTGGCTCTACCCGCTTCCGCCCGACGTGTCGGCCGACTCGGCCGCGGCCGTTGCGCTGGTCGGAATCACCGCGCACCTGGGATTGTTTCGCTGCGCTCAATTGAAGGACGGCGAGCGGCTCTTCGTCTCGGGCGGGTCGGGGGGCGTGGGGTCGTGCGTGGTCCAAATGGCCAAAGCAACCGGGGCGCAGGTGGTGACAACCGCCAGCACCCCGGCCAAAGCCGACGTGTGCCGGCAGTTGGGGGCCGACCATGTGCTTGGCCTGCGGCAACGCAATTTCAAAGCCGCCTTGGGAGAGCTGGGGCCGTTTCATGTTTGGTTCGAGACGAGCCGGCAAGTCGATTTCGACCGCATCGTGCCGACGATGGCGATCGGAGGCCGAATTGTGGTGATGGCCGGGCGCGAAGCGCGTCCGAAGTTTCCCCTGGGGCCATTCTATGTTCACGACCTGAAGCTGTTCGGATTCGCCATGTTCAACGCCCCGCCCGACGAGCAGCGCAAGTGCGCCGCCGATATCAATCGGTGGCTGGTTCGCGGTCGGCTGAAGCCGTTGATCGATCGGGTGCTGCCGCTCAGCAAGGCGGCCGAGGCGCATCGCCTTCAAGAAGAGAACACGCTGAAAAAGCCCGGCCTGCTCTGCGGAAAGATTGTGCTGAATCCGTGAGTCGACGATGGCAACGCCGCAAGGGCAAGCGGGAACGCATCGGTGGGCACACGTTCTTCTCGCCGCAACGGTCTTGCGCCGATCGGTCGGGCCGAGCTTGTTGTAGTCGGGGTCGATAGACAATGGCCGCCCCGTTGACGCCTCTTCCGATCGACCGGGTGATTGACCGGGCGGTTGAATCGCTGGCTGCCGTCGGCGCGATCGTTGTTTGTGCGCCGCCGGGCGCGGGAAAGACGACTCGGATTCCGCCGGCGGTGCTCGATTCGGGCCTTGCCGCGCACGGCCGCATCGTTGTTGTGCAGCCGCGTCGATTGGCCGCCCGCATGTGCGCGCAGCGGATCGCCGACGAGCGGGGTTGCGCGTTGGGCGACGAGGTCGGCTACCAAGTGCGTTTCGAGCGGCGGTGCTGTCGGGCCACGCGGCTGCTGATCGTCACCGAAGGGGTTCTGCTCCGCTTTCTTCACGACGACCCGTGCTTGGAAGAGTGCGCCGCCGTCGTCTTCGACGAGTTCCATCTTCGTCGGCTCGATACGGACGTGGCCGTGGCCATGGTGCGGCGAATCCGCGAAACGGTGCGTCCGGATCTGAAGGTGGTGGTGATGTCGGCCACCTTCGACGCGCGAAAAGCGGCGGCCTACTGGGACGATTGTCCAATCGTCGAATGTCCGGGCCGGACCCATCCGGTCTCCATCGAGTATTGCAACGACCCTTTACCGCGTGATCCGGCCGAGAAGGCCGCCTGGGGGGTGGAGCAACTGCTCGGCCGTGTTCGCGGCGACTTGCTCGTCTTCTTGCCCGGCGCGGGCGAAATCCGCCGTGCAATGCGATTGCTGGCCGAGCGGCGTTTGGGGCCCAATACCGACGTTTTCCCGCTTTATGCCGATCTCGATCCTTCTGCCCAGCAGGCTGCCGTTGCGCCCGGGCCGCGGCGGAAGATCGTCCTGGCGACGAATGTTGCCGAAACGTCGATCACCATCGACGGCATCGAGGGCGTTGTCGATACGGGGCTGGCTCGGGCCCCCGTGTTCGATCCCACGGTGGGTTTAGAGCGACTGGAACTGCAATGGATTTCGCGAGCGGCCGCCGATCAACGGGCCGGGCGCGCGGGCCGAACTCGGCCCGGCGCATGCTTGCGGCTTTGGCCGGCGCGATCCGACGAGCATCGGCCCGCCCACGACACGCCCGAGATCGCGCGAATGGACCTTAGCGGGACAATCTTGCAATTGCTCGCCTGGGGAGAGCGGCCGGAGGAGTTGGCATGGTTCGAAGCGCCGCCGGCGGACTCGCTGGCCCAAGCACGAACGCTGCTGACTGCTCTGGGGGCGATGGACCAGAACGGGCGGCCGACGGAACTGGGCCGCACGCTGGCCCGACTGCCCGTGCAGCCCCGATTGGGCAGGTTGCTGCGCGAGGCCTGGTTGTTGGGGCATCCCGCGGCCGGAGCGTTGGTTGCTGCGTTGCTTTGCGAGCATGATCCGTTTGACGGCCCGGCGGCAAACGAACGATCGCTGCGCCCGCCCTCCGACTCGAACAGCGACGTGTACGATCGCGCCGTCGCGTTGCGGCAGTACGAGAACGGCGGACCGTCGTTGCCGTGGCTCGGCCGAATCCGATCGGGCGCGGCTCGCTTCGTCCTGCGGGCTGCCCGTCAATTGCAGCGCGAGGTGAGCGACGCATGGGGCGAGGCCCCTTCCGCCCGCTGCGACGAAGAAGAGGCGGTGCTTCGCTCGTTGTTGGCCGGTTTTCCCGATCGTTTGGTGCGGCGATCGGAGCCGGGGAGCAGATTCGGCCGCATGGTCGGAGGCCTGGGGGTTCGCTTGGCCGAGCGAAGCGCCGTGGGCGAGGCGATGCTCTATTTGGCGGTCAACGTCGATCGCGGTTCGTCTGAGGCGGTGGTCCGTTGGGCGTCGGCCGTTCGTCGCGATTGGCTGCCGGAAGGCAAGCGACGAGTAGAAGTTCAAACCGAGTTCGATCCGCAACTGCAACGAGTGTTTGCCCGACGCCGAGAGTATTTCGACGACCTGCTCATCGATCAATCGCCGACGACGGCCGCAGAGCCGGACGCGCGAAAGCTGCTCACCGAGGCTGCGCAGCAAGCCCCATTATCCGAGTTCTTTGCGCCGGACGATTCGGCGGCCGCCCACTATCTGGCTCGGGTGCGGTTTCTCGCCGGCGCCCTGCCCGAGTTCGGTTGGCCGCCCCTTGACGACGACAACGTGCGGCGCCTAGTCGAACAGGTTGCGGCGGGCTGCCGTTCGTTTGCCGATCTTCGTCAAGCGGATTGGCTTACGGCCATTCGTTCGATGCTCTCGCCCGTTCAAATCCAGTGCGTCGATCGCGAGGCCCCGGCGCGGCTTGCCGTCCCCAGCGGAAGCATGATCGCGTTGAACTATCCCATCGGTCGGCCGCCGGTGCTTGCCGTGCGCATCCAGGAGATTTTCGGATGGCGGGCCACGCCGCGATTGGCCGCCGGACGCGTGCCGGTGCTGTTGCATCTTCTCGGGCCCAACGGGCGCACCGAGCAAATCACCAACGATCTGGAGAGCTTCTGGCGCAGCACCTATCATCAAGTTCGCAAAGACCTCCGCCGCCGCTACCCGAAACACTCGTGGCCGGAAGACCCCTTGACGGCCCAGGCCGAGCGACGGCCGCAACGTCGGCAGCGCTGATCTCGAACGAATCGCTCGTCGGGCCGGCGCGATGTCGAGTGTCGATCGTGTCGCGCGGTGTTTGGTTCACGCCGTGCAACCAAACGTTAGAATTCCGCCTGCACGCCACGGAAATTGCCGACCACAATACCGCCGAGCCATCAAGAAAAAGAAAGCTCCCCTCGCAGCAGGGGGCAGGAGGGGAGCGTCGGCACAGTCAGGGGTTACGACTGTACGATTGATAATCTCATCGATTGCCGGTTTGGGGCCCAAGCCCTCGGCCGGCGCAAACCGCTTACGGCCCACAGCGGTTTCTAGGGTTGCCCGCTGTGTCGTCGCAGCCGTTTTCGGCGGCAAATTCATTTCTTTACGAGGCAGGCCGAGCTCGCCCGCTCGGGGCCGCCCATCCGCTCGCCTGCCTCGTCAAGGCGAGGGCGCGCTTAGGCCCGCCGTCGCCGCCAGCAAACCAGCCCGCCCGCAGCGCCCATGATCAGCAGCGCCCATGTACTGGGTTCGGGGACGATCTCGAAGCCATTGATTGCCACGGCCGCGTCTTCGAGCCAATTTCCGTCTTCATCGACGGGCAAGTAGTACAAGGTATAGACGCTGCTCAACTCGTTAGTTTCAAAATAGACGGTCGCCTCGGCCCCGAGCCAATCGGCGCCGGTGGTCGGATCGATCAACGCCAGCACCGGGCCGGTCGGCGAATCGAGCGTTACGCGGATTTTCCCGTTCGGAGTTCCCGAAAGCAGGTTGTGATACGTCTTCACGACGAAGGGATCCCAGCTCAGCCCATCGAGGGTCAGTTTCAGGCCGCCGACGGCCTGCACGCCGTCGCGGCGCAACTGCTCGGCGACACCGCCCATCGCTCCGGCGTCGATCACGTCGGCCGGCGTCAACGGGTTGCTGTAGCCCTCGATCGTGGCGGTCATTTCGGTATGGGTCCACCCCAATTGCGATCCGGGAATCACGTTGACAAACGACGCGCTGGCGTCCCACGCGATGAATCCCTCTTGAACGGCCTGCCCGGCGCCGCCGATGTCGAATCGCGCGGTAACGGTGTTCGACGATTGCTGGCCGATGCGCAGGTCGTCAATCAGCACAGGATCTCCGGGCGTGAGCGTGCTGCTGAGCGTAACGCTGTTGCCCAGGCTCAGCCGCTCTTGCGCGCCAAGGAACCCCAGGTCGCCCGTTGTCTGCAACACATAGTTTGGCGTGCCGTACACCTTGTAGTTGGTGAAGTCTTCATGTCCGGCGTTCACCCACAAGGTCAGCCGTTCTTGCAGGCCGTCGCCCAGCCCGGCCACGTTGAATTCGATCTGGCCGACCAGGTTGTACGGCGTGTTGACTTGAATCGTCGGCACGGCCGAGGTCAGGTAGCTGCCCGAGCCGAGGCGAAGGTAGAAGTAGCCGGTCTCGTCGATGCGCTTCAGTCCCACCTCTGCCGTCGGTGTGGTCGGGCTATCGTAGAAGGTGAGCCCCACTTGATGGTCGCCCAGCGGAGCCACCTCGGTCAGCTCCA
The DNA here is from genome assembly GCA_029975295.1 of Thermoguttaceae bacterium. Classification (GTDB taxonomy): domain Bacteria; phylum Planctomycetota; class Planctomycetia; order Pirellulales; family Thermoguttaceae; genus JARKPK01. Next base: position 11,647 of record JARKPK010000120.1, read on the forward strand.
CGCTGAACCAGAACGGATGCCCCAACGGCGCATTGCCCGGGGCGCCCAACTGCAAATCGAACGGCCGGCTGACCGAGATCGGATCCGGCGTCGTGACGTAGATGCGGTTCTGATAGACGGTGAATCCGCTGTCGCCCGTCCATCCGTCGGTCCAGATGCCCGAAACGTTGTTGCCGCCGCCCTGTCCGGCCAGCTCGCCGGAGCTGTAGCTGAACGAGTCGATTACCGACAGGTGCTCTTGCGCCGCGGCCGGCGCACACAGCGCCAGCACGGCTGCCATCGCAACGCTCGCGGCCAACACGCCCCAGTAACTTTGGTGACGAATCAATGCAAATCGGTGTCGTTTCATCAGTGCAAACCCCTGAACTGAATGTGCCGAAATCACAATCAACAAATCGCTTCTCACGCAACCGACCGAACGCGGAGAACACCCCTGATTCGTTCTCGCATTCGGCTGCTCGCCGACGACAACCGCACGCCCTGCGCAGCCGATCGGTGATCGGTCCGCGCGTCGGCGGCGCTGGCCCTGCTAAGGGCGCACCCCGAGCCGCGAGCACCATCTCGGAGCCGTCAATCGCCCTGATCGCGACCCAACCTCAGCGGGCGCACGTCATCGGCCGTTCGCCTTGGTCAGGCCGATGAGCCTGCCTTTGGCCGGCATGGGCGCGTACCTTGTACGCCTTCGCCGGCAAAGCGACTCCGAACCTGACGGCTTCGGCAGCGCAAACCTTCTACGGCAACGCACGCCGAGGCGATCGTGACAGGGCGAGACCCCCGACGCAAAGCGCAGCCCAAGACGCAAGACGCCCGCTTCGTGCATTGCTTCCGCAAATGCGCAGACCTTCCACGCCCAAGGGCGCACCCATTGTGGGAGCCGATCAAATTGCATCGCCCACTCGCGCTCAACCTGCAACACGACGTCAGCCATTCACCGTCGAGAACGTTGCAGATGCGCCGACCGATCTACGCCGATCAATAACGTCCCCGCGGCGTCGGCCGTCGCATACGACGGCGAGCCCAGGGGCGCGGCGCGGTCGTCTCGGACTAGGGGGCAGAGCTTCCTCGCTTCCAAACAACGCTTCTTGATCACCAAAGCACACCGACCGGCGAGGCAGGCTTGTCATAAAGCAAACCGCCCAGCCGTTGGTCGGCCGTGTCGGACGAGGGTGCCGGGTGTCAGTAGGCGTCGCTGGGTGAAGTCGCGCTCATCGGCCGCGCGCAAAAGCGCACGCGCTCAGGCCAGCTTCCGGTACAGCAATTCCCACGCGATTCCCGCTGATTGCTGGAAACCAAAAGAACGGGCCGAGACGGCCGATGCCCACAGCGTCCTAAGATACGAGGGGTCAAGCAGGAACTCGCCAATCAGTGAAGATGGGGTTCTGTGCTTGATCTCGCAAACGCTGCCTCATGATGGGCAACAATATTCAGGCTGAGAAGGCCGCCCCCCAAACGACTCGCCGGGAGGCAGCTCACACGTGTATGGTACTCAAACACTCCCGGAATTTCAAGCGTTTTACTTGTTAGTTGTCGAAAAAGATGGCGTGAAAACCCCATTTTTCCAGATTTCTTGCTGTTCGTCACCACGGCGAACCGGACTGTGTTGGTGGATGACGAGGTCGATATCGGCGGACATCGCGCGGCAAAAGCGGCGCGAACAACCCCAGAACGGGCGCACAGCCATGCCGGGCTGGTGTCGCCAGGCAGACGGCTCGGCGGACTGCAAAGCCAGGTGAACGGCAGACGCTGTTTGGGCGATCAACTGCCTTGTGCTCGGCCTCATTATCCCTCATGTGTGCCTTTTGGGCCGTTTGAGTGATCGGCTGTGCAGCCGTCGGCCGAGGCGCGTTGTCCGTCGGTCTTGGTCGAAAACGCAAGCCGTCGGCAACGCAGGGCAGCCGTATTCGCGGCAATCGGTTCGCAGCCAGGGCAGCCGGCCTCGTACAGGGTAACTGGTTTCGATCGCCGGTCGCGGCTGTTGTCGCCCGTGTCGCGGGGTGGAAATCGGCGCGGCCGCGGAGTCCGGCCTATGCTCGCCCATGGCTTTGTTGTCTTGTCGGCGCGCCGCTTCCGCTGGTCGGCGGTTTCCTTTAGAATCGTCGGCGCCGTTCCAGCGGCCGCACTCGCGCTCGTCGCAACGCGCCTTTCTTCATGGCACTCTTTGGAAACGCCCCATGCCCACGACGCTCATAACCAATGGCCGAGTGATCGATCCGAGCCGTCAAATCGATCGAGTCGCCAACGTGTTGATCCGCGATGGGAAGATCGTCGGAATCGACCTGACCGACCCGCAAGCCGACGAAGTGATTGATGCGACCGGCAAGATCGTCGCCCCCGGACTGATCGACATGCACGTCCACCTGCGCGAGCCGGGGCACGAAGAAGACGAAACGATCGCCACGGGCACGGCCGCGGCGCTTTCGGGCGGCTTCACGTCGATCGCCTGCATGCCGAACACCGATCCGCCGCTCGACACGCAAAGCGCCGTCGAGTTCGTCCACGATCAGGCGATGCGGGCCGACCAATGCCGCGTGTACGTTGTGGCCTGTGTGAGCAAGAACCGCGAGGGAAAAGAGCTTTCCGAAATCGGGCAGCTCGTTCAGGCCGGCGCGGTTGCCTTCAGCGACGACGGATCGCCCGTTTCCGACAACGAACTGATGCGGCGGGCGTTCGAGTACTGCTTGATGTTTGACAAGGCGGTGTTGAATCATGCCGAGGTCAAGGAACTGACGCGCGGCGGAGTGATGCACGAGGGTTTGCAGTCGATGATTCTCGGCCTGCCCGGAATGCCCGCGGCCGCCGAAGATGTGATGACCGCCCGCGACATCAGCCTGGCCGAGGCCACCGGCGGCCGGCTCCACGTGCAGCACGTTTCTACGGCCAACACGGTCGAGGCCCTGCGGCGCGCCAAGAAGCGGGGCGTGCGAGTGACCGCCGAGGCGGCGCCGCACCATTTCACATTGACCGACGAGCGCCTTTGCACCTTCGACGCCAATTACAAGATGAATCCGCCGCTGCGGGGCCAAGAACACGTCGAAGCGATTCTCAGCGGGTTGGCCGACGGCACGATCGACGTGATTGCCTCCGACCACGCCCCGCACGCCCGCGAAAAGAAGATGCAGGAGTTGGACCAAGCCCCGTTCGGGATCATCGGGCTGGAGACCATGCTGGGCTTGGTGGTCGTTCGATTGATTCAGCCGGGCCTGCTGAGTTGGTCGGACGCGCTGGCCAAGATGACCTGCAATCCGGCCGCTGTCTTGGGGATCGACAAGGGCACGCTCAGCCCCGGCGCCGATGCCGACATCACGATCATCAACCCCGACGTTCGCTGGACCGTCGGCCTCGACGACCTGAAGGGCAAAAGTGTGAACACTCCGTTCTTGGGTTGGGAGTTGACCGGGCGCGCTGAAACAGTGATCGTTGGCGGAAAGGTGAAATTTCGCCGCTGATACTCGATTGTGGGGCGGGCGGTGACTCTGCTGATCGACGGGTACAATCTGATTCACGAGGGCGGCATCGTCTCCCGTCGCGCCGGGCCGGGCGATTTGCACCGCGCGCGAATGGCATTGGCCAACATTTTGGCGTTTTCGCTGCCGCCCGAGACGCTGCGGCAGACGATCGTTGTGTTCGATGCCGTCCACGCCCCTTGGGGCCTGCCCAGGGAACTGGTTCATCGGGGCGTCTTGTTGCGTTTCGCCGATCGCGGCCGCGAGGCCGACGATTTGATTGAAGAACTCATCTTGGCCGATTCCGCCCCGAAGCGGCTCGTTGTCGTTTCCAGCGACCATCGCTTGCATCGGGCCGCAAGGCGGCGCGGCGCCCAGGCTATCGACAGCGAACCGTGGCTGCGTCGCCTTTTCGCGGAACGACGCAACCGGCAAACGCCGGGCGGCGCCCGCACCGACGCCCCGGAAAGCAAGCCCATTCCGCAGCCCGACGACGTCGAGGGCTGGCTCCATTGTTTCGGTGACGATGTCGAGGCCCTGCTGCGGCAAGCGGCGGAAATTGCCGGAGCGGCGGATGCCGCTGAAGGGGAGGAGGTCGCCGAAGCGGAGGAGAAAAAGGGCGCCCCGCCCGCAGAGCAACCGGGCGGACCCGGCCGGTCGGCTCGATCTGCTGATGTCAAGCGAAAACGTCCGACCCAAGGCCCGCCGCGCCGGCGGAAGCGGAATCGGCCCGAAGAGATTTCCGATAAGCCGTTCCTCGCATCGAAGGGCCCCGACGACATCTTCCCGCCCGGCTACGCCGACGACCTGTTGGAAGACGAATGAACGCGTCCGGTTGGCATGTGCGTACAAAGTTGCCGCCGGGAAGAGATGGGCTGCTAACGTTCAACGTTCTCCAACGCGACCTTCACCTTGCGCTGGCCCTCTGGGCCCATCACGGTCAGTTCGACCGAATCGCCGACCGCCTTGTCGGCCAGCAATTCGAATAGATCGCGCGACCGCGCGACGGCACGGCCGTCCACCTCGGTGATCACGTCGGCGATAATCCGATTTTCGTCGTCGCGTTCCAGGCCGCGCAGGCCCGCTCGGTCGGCCGGCCCTCCGGCCACCACGCCGCCGACGATCACCCCGCGCACGCCCCAACGCTGGGCAATTTGATCGGGCACCAATTCGATGCCCAACGAGGGCCGAACGATTTTCCCGTGCCGGATCAACTGCGGCACGACCCGATTGACCTCGTCCACTGGAATCGCGAAACCGATGCCGGCATAAGCCCCCGAGGGGCTGAAAATCGCCGTGTTCACCCCGATGACCCGCCCGGCGCTGTCGAGCAGCGGCCCGCCCGAATTCCCCGGATTGATTGCCGCATCGGTTTGAATGACGTTCTTAATCGGCCGTCGCGTCACGGATTCGATTTGGCGGCCCAGCGCGCTGATCACGCCGGTTGTTAGCGTCTGATCGAGCCCGAAGGGATTGCCGATCGCGAACACCTTTTGCCCGACTTGCAGGTCGTCGGAATTGCCCACGGGAATCGGATGCAGTTGTTCTTTCGGGGCATTGATCGACAGGACGGCCAGGTCTTTGTCGGGGTATCCCCCCACGAACTTGGCCGGATAGCGGTTGCGTTTGCCCGATTGGGGATCGGCCAGGAAAACATCGACCGACGCGGCGTTTTGAATCACGTGGAAATTGGTGACGATATGTCCATCGGAGTCCCAAACGAACCCCGATCCCGCGCCTTGCGGCACCTTGAATACGTCGAGTGAAAACAGATCGCGGCGCAATCCGCTGGTTGTGATGTGAACCACCGACTTCGACGCTTGGCGAAAGATTTCGATCGTTGTCCGCTCGTCGTCGGCCAGCTCTCCGCGCGGGGTGACGGCCCGCGGCTGAGCGTCGGGATCGACCCCCCGATTGCGCGGCGCCAACCGCACAACCAACAACACGCAAATCGCCAACAGCAAGATCAGTAAAACCCAGTGCCGACGCGGGGGGCCGGCCTCGTAGGGCAACGCAGGGTCGTGGTCTGAAGACTGATAATGGGTCGTCATCTTCCGTTCGCTTGTCGAAACCAGGTTTCCCGTGCTTCCGGCGCGCCGCAGAGGGCGATCGCCGCAGACGGGCAGTTCGACGGCCAATCCGTCGTGCCGTGCATTATACGGTGCGTCGGCAGCTTTCGGCACTGCGCCCGGCGGCTGGAGGCGGCAAGGAGGGCCATTCCCGCACTTGCAGGTCCGATGCGCTTCGAGCCAAGCCCCTGCTCCCGCGACGCGCCGATGTTTGCGGGACGAAATAGTTGCCACTGGGCATCGGCGGGGGTATCTTGAGCGCGCCGGCCCGCAAGGCAGGGCGACCGCAGGCATGGGCAACCCCAGCGCCCGCGCCACTTTGGATGGCCGCCTCAGCAAAGAACCGCAGCGCGGCCCCAAGCGGGGCGCGCACGATAGGTCGGCGCAAGAGACGAAACGGCCGAAAACGCGGAGGTGGACGATTGCGGATTGTGGAGGATCGGACCGCTTTCGGCCTTCTGCGATTGTGACGAGGCTTCCGCCGAACTGGCGACACCGCGGTTTTGGTGGTCCGTGGTTCGGCCTTCCCGCCCACCTGCTGGAGAACCCGCCATGACCCCGACCGGACGAAGCGTCTCGCGTCGCCAGTTTCTGAGCCAAGCGCGCCAGACTACTCTTGGCGTGGGAGCGGGGCTGTGCTTGGCGCCCTCGGGCGCGGTTGCGTCAACACTCGCGCAAGAGAGGGTGGGGCTCGCTCTGATCGGAGCGGGCGGGCGCGGCGGAATGTTGGCGCTCGATTTCATCAGCCGGGGCGACTGCACGGTGCGGTATGTTTGCGATGTCGATGCCCGCAAGCGAGAAGACCGCGCCCGAGCCATTGCCGAGAAGCAGGGCGCCGCACCGCAGATTGCCGCCGATTTTCGCCGCGCGTTGGACGACCCCTCGGTTCAGGCCGTGATTGTCGCCACGCCCGACCACTGGCACGCGCCGGCGACGGTGTGGGCGTGCCGGGCGGGCAAAGACGTGTATGTGGAGAAGCCGTTGTGCCACAATCCGTGGGAAGGGCAGCAGATGATTGCGGCGGCCGCCAAGCATCGGCGCGTGGTGCAGGTCGGCTTTCAGAACCGCAGCTCGCAGTGCATGGCCGAGGCGCGCCGCTATTTGGCCGAAGGGAAACTGGGCCGCATCAACTTCTGCCGAATCTACAACCAAAAGAGCTGGCCCAATTTTCCCGCCCAACCCGATGCCGAGCCTCCGCAGGGATTCGATTGGGACATGTTCAACGGCCCTGCGCCGGCGGCCGCCTACAACCCCAACTTCGTTCGCCAATGGCATCACTTCTGGCGCTACTCGAGCGGCGACATCATCAACGACGGCATCCATCAGATCGATCTTGCCCGCTGGTTGCTCCAGTTGGAGCATCCGCAGCGTTGCTACAGCACGGGGCGACGTTTTGAGCCCGGCGCCGCCGAAACGCCCGACGTACAGGTTGCCGTTTGGGAGTTTGCGTCGATGATCGTCAGCTTCGAGCTGACCCTCTACACGCCCTACATGCTGAAGATCGCGCCGAACATCCGCGCATCGCTGACCGAATTCCCTTATTGGCCGCAGTGCGCCACCCGCATCGAGATCTATGGAACCGAGGGCGTCATGTACGTCGGCCGGCACGGAGGCGGATGGCAGGTTTTCGGGCGGCCGAAACGCGAGCAACCCGTGGTGCTGGCCGAAGGCAACGGCAAGTTTCCCGATCCGGAGCATAAGCAGAACTTCATCGAGTGTGTCCGTTCGCGGCAGACCCCCAACGCGCCGCTTCGCGAGGGACACATCAGCACGCTTTGGGCGCACTACGCAACAATGAGCCAACGATTGGAAGGCGCGCCGTTGAAGATCGACCCAAAAACCGAGCACGTCGATTCGTCCGACGCCATGAAGTTCTTCCGCCGCGAGTATCGGCGGCCCTGGGTGCTCGAACCGGAATCGCCCGAAAAAGCGGCGTAAGTCGATTGTTGCTTGCAGAGAGTGTTGCATGAGATTCAAACATCGTTCGACTGTTGCGGCCGTTGCGGCGTGGGCGGCGCTGTTCCAGATTGCGATTGCGGGACATGCGGCTGAGGCTGGGCCGGCCGAACTTGCCTACCAGATCACCGCCAAGCGCCCTGCCGATCGGGTCTCGGTGCAGTCCGGCGACCAACGCGTGGTGTTCACCGTCGAAAGCCCGAGCGGCATCGGCCAAGCCGAGATCGTTCGCCGCGACAGAGCCTGGCCGCCTTCGGTGACTATTCACTTGGCGTTGCGGGGACTGGAGCAGTTCCGAGTGAAGGCGGGCGACACCGAGTTGGGCGTCTCGGTGTCGTCTCATGACCAAGGGCGGCGCGTTCGCGTTTGGAAGGCGGCTGATGAACGGGCCGCTTTGGCCGACGATGATCCGCTCCTGCCGCAAGTTCGGCTTCTGGATAAAGAGGGAAAGCCGACGGACAAAGGGCCTCCGGAGATCGCAGCGATCGAGATTGTGCTGCCGGCGGCCTTGCTGAAGAGCCAACCCAAAACGATCGAGTTTTCCTGGATCGATTTCTATCGCTGAATCTGGCCATCGTTGGCGAAAACGGCCGGGCGAAACTGACGCGTTCGATGTCGCTTGGTCGTTTGTCGGCGGCAGGCGATTGAGCCGACCTGATGCCCGCAAAAGAATCGCGGCGAGGCCGATGGGCGGACGGCCGGACTTTCGGCCGATGGTAGTGCGTTCGTAACGTCGCATTGGCATGCTGTGTCGTTCCATTGCATTGATGTTCTGTGGGGCAAGAACGCTTGACATTGCGCCGGTCGGCGCGCAACCTTGATGGCAGCTCGACTCGGCCCGGCTGAAGCCTGCTGCGCCGATTGAGTCTCGGGATCGAACTGCAATAGAGCCAACGGCCGGCCGACGTTCGCTTGCCGACCTCGCCGCCGCCGAGTTGCGTCGATTCCGAGGATCATTCATCGACGCCGCGGCCCCCCACGTTCTCCCTCCTGTTTCTTCCCGTTCTCTCCCGCAAAACGTAAGAGGTGTCAATCATGCAATCCAAGAAAGAAGCGATTCGTTCGCCGCATTTCGCCTCGTCGCGTCGTGGATTCTTGAAATCGGCGGCGGCAACGACGACGATGGCCCTTGGGACAACGGTTTCCGTTCCGGCGGTTCATGCGGCGGAGGAGAACACCATCCGGCTGGCGTTGATCGGTTGCGGCGGCCGAGGGAGCGGCGCGGCGGCCAACGCCTTCGAGGCCGAGGGCGGCCCGGTGAAGCTGTACGCCATGGCCGACTTGTTTGAGAACCGCCTGAGCGGCGCGCACGCCAATTTGAGCAAGCAATATGCCGAGAAGATGGACGTGCCGCCGGAACGCCGCTTCGTCGGCTTCGACGCGTACAAGAAAGCCATCGATTGCCTCAAGCCCGGCGATGTGGCCATGCTGTGCGGATACTCGGGATTCCGACCGGCTCAGCTCGAATACGCCGTTGCCAAGGGGATCAACGTCTTCATGGAGAAATCGTTCGCCGTCGATCCGCCCCAGGTTCGCCGCGTGATCGCTGCGGGCGAAGAGGCGAAGAAAAAGAATCTGAAGATCGCCGCGGGTTTGATGTGCCGCCATTCACCGAACCGCCAAGAGCTGATCCGCCGCATTCGCGATGGACAACTGGGCGAGATCTTGGCCGTGCGCACCTACCGCATGCACGGCGCGATCGCCATGGGGCCCAAACCGGCCGCCGACGCCGAACTGCTTTTCCAGATTCGCCGGCCCTCGATGTTCTACTGGGTTTCCGGCGGACTTTGGGCGGAAATGGATATTCATCAGGTGGACGAGATTTGCTGGGTGAAAGACGGCTGGCCTGTCGATGCCCATGGAGTGGGCGGCCGATTCTGGAACAGCAAGGACTACAGCCAGAATCTCGATTCCTATTCCGTCGAATGGACTTTCGCCGATGGGGCGAAAGGCTACAACGTTGTCCGCTACATTCCCAACTGCCGTGACGACTTTGTGACCTACGTTCACGGAACGAAATGCGCGGCCCAGTTCTCCGGCAACGTGCATGCCGGAACGGTGCATATCTACAAAGATCAGCGTTGCTTGCCCGACAACATCGCTTGGAAGGCTCCCAACGAGCCGTGCAGTCCTTGGCAAGCGGAGTGGAACGCGCTGCTCGCCTCGATCCGCAACGATCGACCGCATAATGAGGCCCATCGCGCGGCCTGCGCCAACCTGGCGGCCATCATGGGCCGGGCGGCGGTCCACATGGGCAAAACGATTACTTGGGACGCGGCGATGCAGTCGAACTTCCAGTTCTGCGCGAACACCGATTCGTTGACGGCCGACAGCCCGCCGCCGGTTGTGCCCGACGCCGACGGGCGCTACCCCGTGCCGGTCCCCGGCTCGTGGGTGGAACTCTGAAGCAAGCCGCGAAAGACGAAGAACGACGCAAAAAGGCTTGCAGCGGCACTGCCGGGGCGTTGCCAAGCGGGCCAGCGGTGTCGGCAGTTGTCGTTTCAACAAGTTGCGCGTCAGCAACCCGAGCCGGCCCTTGCCGCTGGGCAAAGCCGTTGGCGAAGCGCGCTTTTGCCGCCGGTTCGGCCCGGCCCCGACGGGCAATTTCCGCAGTTGTAAGCCGCCCGGTACGCCCGGGTAGAGGCCTTTTCGTTTTTGGCGGGTTCTTTAAGGCTGGAAAGCCGCCTCTGGCCGATGGCCCTCGCGGCGCGTTAGAATAGATGTTTCGGCTTGGCTTTCCCAGTGTTACCTGCAACGTGGAGGATGTGAGCGATGAAGCGCGCTTGGTCGTTGATGTTGGGCGTTGTTGTTCTCGGGGCGCTGGCGGCTCGGGCGGATGAACCGAACACTCTGACGCCTGAAGAAAAGGCGGCCGGTTGGCGGTTGCTGTTCGATGGCAAGACGACGGAAGGCTGGCGCAACTACCGCAAGGAATCGATCAGCCCCAATTGGAAGGTGGTTGACGGGGCGCTGACTCGGGTCGGCGGGGCCGGCGACATCATCACCAAAGACCAATTCGAAGCGTTCGAATTGGTGCTCGAGTACAAGATCAGCAAGGGCGGAAACAGCGGCGTCATGTTCCATGTCACCGAGGAGGAAAACACCCCTTGGATGACCGGACCGGAAATCCAAATCCAAGACAACAAAGACGGCCACGACCCGCAAAAGGCCGGCTGGCTGTACCAGCTCTATAAGCCGGAAATCGACGCCACCAACCCGGCCGGCGAGTGGAACCAACTGCGGATCATCATTTCGCCCGCCACGAGCGACGTGTATATGAACGGCAAGAAGTACTACGAATTCGTCAAGGGCAGCGACGACTGGAACCAACGAGTGGCCAAGAGCAAGTTCGGTTCGATGCCCAAGTTCGGCAAGCCGACGAAGGGGCACATTTCGCTGCAAGACCACGGCAACGAAGTGGCTTTCCGCAACATCAAGATTCGGGAACTGAAGAGCAACTGATTCGCGGCAAAGACGACGCGCGATCGATTGCGCGTTCTGCTCGCGCGGTCGGCGTTCCGCCGGTCGGCCTCGTTGCCGATTTCGGGCAAGGGGCGGTCGGTCGCCGCGAGGAACAGAGAGTGCCGAAGCCCGGACTTCAGCATACCGTAACATTGCGATTCGCCCCGGCCGGCCACCTCGTCAGGACGCGGGCGAATACAAACAGCGGCCGCGGCCCCCATTTGCCTGAACGTGCGCGTCCTGTTGCGGCCGGGCGGACGTTTTGAAAGACTGAACCTCAGGATGGCTCGATGGCAACGAAGCCGACGGGCGGGGGGCCGGCTTCGGCGGGCGGCTGCGCCGTCGCGGGGTTGCCTGGGCCTTTTGAGAGACAGTCGACGTTTGCCCGGTCGCGCAGGTGCGTGCATTCGGCGCGCCGTCCGGCGCAGTTGCCGCGAGTTTCGTTTGTGAAGGAGGGAATGCCTTTGATGAATCCCTACGGGGCCTTGTGCGACGACTTCTACGTGAATCTGAATCTCTCGACCGAAATGGAATTGCCCACCAATCGGGAGACGGTGCTGCACTATTTCGACCGATTGCAGAAGACATACCCGTCGATGCGCAATTTCTACGCGCGGGAGCCCAACGGTTTTGTGTTGGAAGAAGACAAAGATCAAGGGCGATACCGTTGGTGTTCGATCGAGCCGCGGCGGCTGTGTTCGGGCGTGGTCAATCCCGAGTCGGTCGGCTCGGCCATGGAGCAGCACCAATTGGTGCTCGATGTGGCTCCCTATGCCCTTTCAGTCAGTACGATGGACTGCGAGGCCCTCGACCTGCTTTTCGGTTTCGATTTTCTCTATCGGGGGAATCACAATCAGCTGATCGCGGAAACCCTCGGTGTCGGAACGTCGCTGGAGCGGTTTTTCGAAACGCCCGGCTCGAAGGTGGTGAACTACGAACCCTCGCTAACGATCGCTTTAGACGATGATTGCCGGCTGCAAGTTCGGGTGAGCTTCGAATCGCGGACCACGGCTTATCAAATCCGCACCGGCGAATTTCCGGAAGAGCAGTTGAGCGTGTACGTCATCGCCCGTCAGTACGGCAGCTTATCGAGCGAGCAAACGTTCGTCGAAACCGTGCAGCGGCTGCGCGACGTATGTCAGACGACCGTTGATCGCCATGTGGCCGAAACGATTCTGCAACCGTTGGCCCGCGCCATCTCGCTAAAGTAGGCCCGCTTGCTGTTGCGGGCCCGATCGGAGGGCCGACGGTTTTTGCGCTTCGTTGGTCGTTGGTTGGCCCGTTGGTCGGCCGTGTCGTAGCACTGTGGCCGGCGGACCAGTCGGCAGACCGTTCCGGCCGGCTGGCGCAATCGTTCTCAGCGGCACAACCGGCCCGTGTTTTGCGCGGCCCAACGGGGAGCAAATGGGCTCCGATTGTTTGGTTCTTCTCGCCAATTCTCGGCGTTTCAACGGCTTAGATGCGTTGAATCGACCGGCGGCCACCGGGGGCCGGCCGACGCGCTGACGCGCCCGATTCGACACAATGAGCTAACTTTTTTATGAGTGACCCGGGGTTCTCCACAATGCCGCCCGGCGTCCCACAAGCTCGCGCCGATGCGGCCCGTCCACTTCGAAAACCAAAGGCATCAACCCGTCGCACCGGCAGTCGGATTCGATGAGTTGGTAAACGCGCGCTCCGTCGCCGGGCGCGATGTGGAAAGGTGGTGGTGGAAGATGATCGACAAGAAACCGCTGCGGAAACACCTGTTCGTCGACCCGAAGGTACAAGGCGCCCTGGCAACTCGGGCCGTGCTCTATTGGTTCCTTTGCCTGCTGACCGTCGCGCTGATGCTCTTGTGTTGGCAAATGATCACCGGCCCGGCCCGGCTGTTCTATACGCACTTGGACGTCATCTGGTACTACTACGGCCCGGCATTGATCGCTTCGACGATCTTGCTGCCGCTGGTGGTGATCGACGTGTTTCGGGTGAGCAATCGATTCGTCGGCCCGATTCTGCGATTACGTCGGTCGCTTCGCGCGCTGGGGCGGGGCGAGCATGTCGGCACGATCGAGTTCCGCGATGGCGACTTCTGGCAAGAATTCGCCGATGAATTCAATGTCGTAGCCGACCGCGTGGAGCAGTTGGAGCAGGAATTGCAGCGGCTCCGGCAAGAGAGCGACAAGACCGGCAACGGCGAGCTTGAAACTGCGGCGTGCAAGTCGGCTCAGCCGGTATCTACCGTTTGATGCCGTCCCGTTGCGTCATAGCGCGCAACGAGAAAAGCGGCAGAGCAGGAGGCAACAGGGGCGCTGTCGGTCCGGATGTCCATCGGGTTTATGCGGGCTCGTTGGCTCGATAGGTCCCGCGGTGGTGTTGACGGTTGCCCCCGGCCCAGTTTAGAATGCCATGCAGTCGAACGGCGTTGCCGAGGGCCGATGATCGGCCCGGCGGGGCGTTGTTTCGACCGGCTCGGGGCGTGGCGCAGCCTGGATTAGCGCGTCTGAATGGGGTTCAGAAGGTCGGAGGTTCGAATCCTCTCGCCCCGACTGAGTGTCGGTCGTCGGAAGGGAAAGGCAAACTGGGGTTTACGGTTGCCACGGCAGGTCGGCTGCTTTGCGTGGATCGATCTGTCGTCTTTCTAACTAATTCGAGGATCGCCGAGAACGTTTGCGACTTGCGTGTTGGCGGCGCGCCTTGCGGCAGGGCGAGCGCCGGCAGTGAATCGGCACAGCGGTTTCCCCGTTGGCCCGCAATGAAGTGCCGCACAATCCACACAAAAGACCTCGACGCGGCAGCCGGCCCCGTCGAGGTTTTGCATTGCGCTTTCACGCGCAATCGGGATGAAAAGCACCACGCTCCGTTGCGGTCTGTCGCGGCAGGCGTTTTCGTTCAGGAAGCCGCGCCGGACCGGGCCGGCTCAACTCGAAACCTGACGGAGCGAACGCAGAAGAATCACGCCGGCCTGTCTTGCGTCGGATCGATCTCCGGTTGGACGGCCGTGTCGTATCGTCGCCCGAGGGAGAACGGACGCCATTGGCGGCGAACGGCATGTCTTTGTCTTGGAGAAAGGGGCTGCTCCTTGCCGATCGAATTCTCGTGCATGTGCGGAAGGAAGTTGCGCGTCAAGGACGAGCACGCGGGCCGAAAGTTCAAGTGTCCGGGCTGCGGCGCGGCAACGCAGGCGCCGGCGCCGAAGGCGGCTGACGATCTGCTCTCCGACGATCTTCTGACAGCGGCCGAGTCGTTGCCGGCCATCGCTTCTCCCAATCGCCAAAGCGCCGAGCGGCGGCGCAGTGCGTCGTCGGCGAAGCCCGACGTTATCGTTCGCCGCATCGGTGGGCTGCTGGGAATCTTGGCCGATCGGAACAAGACGGTGGCCAGCCGCCCGGGGCAGATGCGCGTGGATCCGCTCAAGCACATGCTTTGTTACCAGGGCGAGTGGGCCCTCTATGCGCTGATGATGATCGGATTCCTCATCGTGGGTTTCTATTTCGCCGAACAGGGCGACGACAAAAAATCCATTAGCGCGTTCGTGGCGGTTGGAGTTGCTGCGTATTTGCTCTATTTTCACTACGTTGGCGTCCGTGTGCGCTTCGTTTACGGCGACATCAACCCGGGCGTGATCGTCAAGAAGAATCTCGTTGCGGTGCTGACCAACCTGGGCATCGACGGCAGAGAGTACTACGCTCTGAAAATCCTCGCCCAGCCGGTGCGGAACATGACCGGCGGCACGGGCGAACCCGGCGAGCGCGTGGCCGCCGCGTGCCAGTATTCGGGCCATCTTTCGGGCAGTCATTGGCGGGATTTCGACTTCGAACTGGTTCAGTGCGCCACGCGGAACGAGGCCACGGTTGAGCGGGTGATGCGCACTATTCCCGAAGAGGAATGGCAAGCGTTGAAAGACGCTGTTGCCAACGTCGAAGGGCGACTGTGGAGCGGCCGACTCATCCCCTTGGAAGTGCGTTGAATCCCGCAAAGCCGCCCGCTGCCGCACCGGCGGAACGCGGCGCCGGCGGGCGAGCGGGGGCGTGTGCAGCGGCAGAAACGACGGCAACGGGCTCGCCCCGTTCCGCCCGGCGGGCGGGCAAGGGGTTGTCGGGCCGCGCAATCGAGCATGCCGATCCATTCGGCAAACGGCATCACACCGGCGGTCTATGCCGGACTCGTTCAGCGGGTGAGCTTTGATCGCTGCATTCGCTCGAACTCCATCATTTGTTCCGCCGGCGCGGCCGCCGGCTGGCCCGGTTGGGCGGCGCCGGGCACGCTGACGGCCAACTGCCGGTCGAAGGCGACAGAGTACCCGTATTCTATGATCCGCGCCTTCTGGCCGATCGCCGCGGCCGGAATTTCGATGTCCCATCGCAATAGGTTCTTGGGCCGTTCGGTGCGCAGGTAGAGTTCGTCGCTGCTGAGGGCGTCTTTCATGTCGCCGAGTTTGATGTGCCTTTCGTTCGGGCGGTCGTGGTAGGGCATGCGGTCGAACAGCCGCAAAGCAATGGCTTCGTTCTTGAAGTTTTCGACCACCAGCCGATAGCGGAAGCTCAGCTCGCGGTTGCCGCCCTGCACGGCCTCGGTGCGGCTGACCAGTTCACGTTGGGCGCGGGCCTGGGGATCGGCGCCGAAGCCGACGACGAACGTTTGGCCCCGCGCCACGGTCGGGATTTCGCCGCGGCCGACGAAGCGGCCTTCCAGATAAACATTGATCGGGCCGCCGAGCAGATCGTCGCTGCCGCTGTTGGTCAATTCGGCCTCGCGATAGACATAGCTGGTCAGCACGGGCACGGCCACGTAGTAGAAATCGCTTTTGAAGCTCGTACGCATGATGCGGACCATCTGCTGATCAGCGCGGCTCGCCAAGCTCACGCCGTTGGGCAGGGGATAGCTGAGGCTCGGGCCTTCGACGTCGTGCGAGGGCGCGGCCGTGCGGAGCACGTCTTTGCCAACGGCCAACTCGATCGACTGATAGTCGTTGGCCGCCGTGTTGGCCGTCCAACTCGAGGTGATCGCTTCTTCCAGCTTCATCGCGTTGCGCGTTTGGGCGATTGCCGCCGATTGCCGGCCGCGGATGGCCTCGATTTGGCTCAGCACGTCCTTCTCCGACATTCGGCCCACCTGGCCGGCCGGGGCCAGCGAAACCTGAAACGGCCCCAATCCGGGGCCGGCCGCGCTGAGGGCCGGCGAGGCCGTCGAAAGCACCAGCGACACGTTGGTCCAGTTCTCGCCGCTCATTTGTTGGATCAGCGCGCTGAGTTCAACCTCGACCTCCTTGCGGTCTTTGCCGGCGCGGAAGGTGTAGGTGGGCGACCAGCCGCAGCCGCCCACCAGATAGTTCAGGCGAACGGTTTCCGGACCGTCGCCCGTCTTCTCGACAAAGAGAACGGCCTCGCGCACGGCCTTCTGCGCGCCGGCGGTCAGCTCGCCTCGCTGACGCTGCAACAGCGCCAATCGCTTGTTGATCTCCTTAGCCGCCCTTTCGAGTTCCAGCGACTTTTCCGCAATCGCCTCGCGCTGCTTGAAGGAGAACTGGGTGATCTGTTCCAACGCCTTGGCGTCGAGGAAGCCGCGGGCCAGGTCGGTCTTGGCCGTAGGCACGGCGAAACTCTCCATTTGATCGAGGTAGGCGATCTGTTTGGCGACGACTTGCTGCTGCTTTTCGTTGGCCTTGAGTTCTTCGTTGGCCGCCTCGATCTGATCGTCGAGTTTGCGGACCTCCTCGCGCGGCTCCTCGCCCACCGCCCGTGTGCGAAAGCGGACGGCGCGGATATCGACCCCTTCGTTTCCTTCGGCGAAGAGGGTCTCGGGCATCACCTGTTCGGGCAGATCGCCGACAACCACTTCCGCCCCGCCTTTGCCGCCTTCGACAGGCACGACGCGAGTCACCATCGCCTGCCCGCGGTAGAGCGTAACCTGCACGACTTTGCCGGCCACCGGCTTGGCCTCTGGCGCTGCGGCCCATGCGGAAGGTGTTGCAACACCCATAAAAACTGCGGAAAAGACAACCATGATCCGGCTCATAGAACGTTCCTTAACAAAAAAGGGGGAAATACCAACCCAAGATTAGACGAAACGGCCGCGGGCGGGGTTCCGTGCTCACGGCCTTTTCACGATTCGCCGCAAACCGCGAGCATCGGTGCGCCGTTCGCTTCCAGATGTTTGCACTCGGCAAATTCCACGCAGACAGCCCGACCTATGGCTGGCCACCGGAAGGCCATTTTGGGGCGACAGAAAAATGCCAGCCATGAGCGACATCGTTCGACTGAGGATCGATTGGCCTTGGACAGCGGTTGATCCGTTCGGTGTGCGCGGCCTGCTGCTTTGCCGTTGATGGCGGCCGCTCGCTTCGATCGGATTCGCTATTTGGGCAAAAAGCCGGCCTGCTCGTTGTCCGCAGTGGAAACGGCGCCCTTGCCGCAAATTGGCTGCCGCCAAGCGGTTGCTGCGAAGCCGCGCAGAGGGCAGCGTTTGCCGTTTTTTGCGACGCGCAGAGCCGAAGGGCGATGCGGCGCCGCACAAACCTCCTTGCCACGTGGACGACGAGACTTGGAGACAGACGCCGTTGGCAAACGAGGCTGAGACTATTCGACCGCTTTGTTCTCGATGAGCTTCTTCATGGCCTTTCCCATGGCCTCACCGATCAGGTAGTACGTTTCGGCGTTGCTGTTCCAGTGGTAGCCTTGCCCGGTGGGCGAAACCTCCTTCTCTCGCCAGAGGGCGCGCGTGCCGACAAACGCCACGTTCCCCCGAAACTCGGGATACTCGGCCACGGCCGCCTGCGCCTTCATCAGGGACAAAGCGCGAGGGTTCTTCTCTTCGAATCCGGTCATGCCGGTTTCGGCGATGACAAAGGGCAGGTCCTTCACCCCGAGGTCTTTGCGGATATCGCGGATGAAGTTCGCCATGTTGCGTTCGTATTCGTCGTTGAAGGCCTGATTGATCCGATCGTTCCATCCTTGGTGCCAGCCGAAACCGGCCAGTTGGCAACCGCGGTCGCCGAACTCCGGAAACTCGATTTTCAATTGGGAGAGAATCTCTTCGGTGCGTTGCACGATTTCGGTGTAGTACGGGCCGACCTCTCCGCCCGAGCTTGGCGGTCGGAAGTCTTTGGCGAGGCTCTTTCCGCCCCAAGCCAGTTTGATCAGCAGGACGGGGGCGTCGCAGGCGTCGCCGATCACATGCCCGAACCCCAGCTCCGGCCCGATGCGATCGGGCTGCGCACCGTAACCGACAGTGAGTTTGCCCTTGCGCGTCAGGTAGTGAATCCACACGTCATCGCGGACGACCCATTGGCCGTTCTTGTCGATCAGGTGCGGGAACTTTTCGGGAGCGACCTGTTCCAGGCTCCCTTTGCCGTTGTTGCGTTTAGGGTCGGCCTTGATGAAACCATGCCCTTCCATATTCGACTGCCCGGCAAGGACGAACACCTGCACCGGCTTCTCTGCCGCCTCGGGGGCAATCGACCCAGTGAAGAAGATTGCGGCAAACACCGCGAAAGCTTTGCAGTGCGTCATGTTGACGACCTCGTTGAGTTGTAACGCCGACTTGGAACAGGCCCGATGATCAGGCCGAGGGTGCGTAACCGATCAAACGCCGCAGTTCGCCGATATGCTTCTGACCGACTTCGCGCGGCAACGCGCGGTGCTTTTTGCAAAGCGCGGCCGCATAGCCGGTGGCGATGCCCATTTGTCCGCAGGTTTTCATCACCCGCGGCCCGCACAGGCCGATGTGCGAGCAACTGAAGCAGCGGCCGGCCATCATCAGGTTCTCGATGTTCTTTGAGTACAGGCTGCGGAAGGGGATGTAGTAGAGGCCGCCGGTGGGAAGGAACAGCGCCTTCGAAAGGAAGTCGAGCGGCGAACCAGTCTCGGCCAGTTGATAATGGGCGTCGATCTCGCGTTTCTCCTCGACCACGGCATCGGGAAACTGGCGCCGTTCGGTCATGTCTTTCATCGTGTAGATGTAGTCGCCCATGATTCGGCGCGACTCGCGCTTGCCGCCGACGAACGCCACGAACTTCAAAGCGACATCGGCGTTCTTCGGGTCTTTCTTGGCGTTGGCGAACGAACCGTAAATGGCCCGAAGCATGTGGTCGCGGATGCGTTCGGCGTCGTCGATCTGGTTCAGATCGTTGGCCGAATACTCCCAGTACCACTCGCCGTTGATTGCGGAATGGGTTTTGGCCACGGGCATGGCCCAGGGCACTTCGGGGAAGGCGGTTGGTTGGCCGGCATCTTCGGAGTTCCACAGCAGGCTTGTGCCCATCACGCGGTTGTCGGCCGAGGCGGGGCTCCACAGGTCGCCGTGTTTGTCCCAGGCCTCGCCGAACTCGCGGTGCGATTCGCGCCCATAGCGGCATTCGGCCCCGGCCCAGAAGCCCAACCAGCCGTCGCCCGTGGCGTCGATGAATACCGGCGCGCGAAACCGCGTGATCACACCCGAAACGGCATGGCGGGCTTCGACGCTCGCGATGCGTTGGCCCACTTTTTCCAAACCGATGGCGATGTGCAACGGGAACAGATCGGTCCCCGAGGCTTTCATCGAGGCTTCGCGCTTTTGCTGGGCCTTGATGGCGTCGGCATGGCCGTTGGGGTAGTGAGGGGTATCGATCAGCTTGAGAATCGCTTCGCCCTTGCCCGAGATGCCGATCGTATGGACACGAATCTCCTCGCTGGCATTGCCTCCGAACAGGGGCCGATCTTGGATCAGCGCCACGCGCAAGCCCTGCGACCGGGCGGCCAGGGCCGCGGCGCAGCCGGAAATTCCGCCGCCGACGATCACTAAGTCGTATTTTTTCTCGGCGATCGGCTTGTCGGCCCGTCCGCTGAGTCGGTCCTTCCAGGCGGCCAACTGGCGGAGGTCGTCGTTGGGAAGCTGCGGCGAACGCTGCCGGCTGAAATAGACGGCGTCGCATCGACCGTCGAAGCCGGTCAGGTCTTCCAGTTCCAGCAGGACGTTCTTTGAATCGGCGATTTCGACCGCGCCGCCGTACTGCCAGTGCCAGGCCGCGCCTTCCGCCCCAAAGGTCGGCGCGAGCTTCGCGCCGTTGACGCTGACGCGAAACCGGCCCGGCGAAGGCCAGTTGCCCGGGCACCAATCGCGCGTCCGCACCCAAACATGCCATGTGCCCGACTGCGGCAGAGCGACTTTCGTCTTCGCATTGGCCACCGGTTTGCCCAGGCCGTGCGCGAGCAGGTAGCAGCCGCCCATCTGATGATAATGCTGCGTATCGAGCTGCCATCCTCCGCGATCGGCGAACGCGGCCGCTTCGACCAGCACGCCCGAGGCTTCTGGCTCGGCCCCGATCACGTATTGGAAGGGGACGGCCGAGGTCAGCCCCACACCGCCGACGACGCGAAGGAAGGTTCTTCTGCTGAACGCCATTTTGTTGTCTCCCAAATCAAACCGTGGAACAAGCAATGCCGGCTTGGGCACGAAAAATCTGCCGGCGGCAAAATGGTTGCGATCGAGTCGAGGTCGTGTTGGAGGGAACTATTCGTTGTGCGTGCGCCCCAGGTTGCTGGTTCGCTGCGTTCAATCATTGTGCCTAACAAAGCCGCTCATCACAAGAAGAAACCGCCGATCTTGTCGGGCGCGGTTGTTGGGGCGGCAACGGTCCGGCGTCCGTCGTTGCCCAACCCGATTGCCGCCGCAAACCGCAGCGAGATTGGTTTGCAAGCTTTGGCCGACTGCCGTTTCGCCATGCAGGCTGCGATCTGGAGAACGACAGAAGTTGGAGAACAATGCGATGGGCAGGACAATGGGCGGCGCGCCAATAGTAAACCTAACGACTTAGTCCCCCATCATTCCTTCATCCACATCCGCTCGATCTCTTCCAGCGACCGTCCTTTGGTTTCCGGCACCATTTTCCAAACGACCACCACCAGGACGACGCAAAACGTCGCGTACAGCAGGAAGGGAAATCCATGATGGAATCGCTCGACGAGCCAGGAATTCTCGTCCATCATCGGGAAGGTTTGCGAAACGACATAATTGGCCACCCAAAGCAAGAAGGTGGCGATGGCCATCGCTCGGCCGCGAACCTTTGTGGGAAAGATCTCCGACAAGATCACCCACGTTACCGGGCCGATCGACAATGCGAAACAGGCGATATAGCCGAGCATGAACAGGAGCAGCCACGGCCCGATGGCCTCGGCCATGGCGGCCAGTCCGATGGCCGTCAGGCAGAGGCCCATGCCCGTTGCGCCAATGATCATCAGCGGCTTGCGTCCGACGCGATCGACGATGCCGATCGCCAGCACCGTAAAGACCAAATTGACCGCGCCGACCAAGACCGTTTGCAGCAGCGCGACGTCCATTTCGCTGCCGGAGATCGACTTCAAGATTTCCGGCGCATAGTACAGAAAGACGTTGATGCCCGTCACCTGTTGAAGCACGGCCAACGCGATTCCGATGATCAACACCACCCGCATCCCGGGCTGAAGGAGCTGCGCCAGCGAGGCGCTTTCCACGGCCAACGATTTTTCGATCTCGGCCATTTCGCGTTCGGCGTGCGCCGCGCCGGCCACTCGGCCCAGGATGGCCCGCGCCCGGCCGCTTCGGCCTTGCTTGGTCAGCCATCGCGGGCTTTCAGGCACGAAGAACAGGCAAACCAACAGCAACAAGGCAGGGACCGCCTCCGAGCCGAACATCCAACGCCAGCCGATTTGGGTGTTCCACAATTCGTCGCCGCATCCCTGGATGAAATAGTTGACGAAGTACACCAACAGCATGCCGAAGACGATGGCGAACTGATTGATGGAAACCATTCGCCCACGGATGCGGGCCGGACTGATCTCGGCGATGTACATCGGGCTGGTCATCGACGCTGCGCCCACGCCCAGCCCGCCTAGGATGCGATAGAACACAAACTCGTTGAGTGTCCGGGGCAGGGCGGTTCCCACCGCAGAAACGAAGAATAGGATCGCGGAAACGATCAGGGTGTTGCGCCGTCCGAACCGATCGCTCAGCTCGCCAGCCAACGCCACGCCGATGAAACAGCCGACCAGCGCGCACGAGGCCGCCCATCCCTTTTCGGCCGGACTGAGCTGAAAGTGCGATTGCAGATACCCAATCGCTCCGCTGATCACCGCCGTATCGTAGCCGAAGAGCAGCCCGCCCAGCGTGGCCACCAAACAGACAAGCGTCAGGTAGGCAATCGATCCTTGCTCGCCGCTTTGTTGACGCATCGCATCCCCCTTCGTTCGACCTGTGTCGCCGCCCGATCGAGCGACCGCGGCCCAAGCAGCCTGGGGCAAAAAGCAGCCTGAGGCCCGGCGGCGGCCGTCGTTCGCAGGCTTCCGCGCCCTGGCGACAATGTACTCGATCCAACGTCGCGTCGAAACCGACCGGCGATGCCGCCGGCGACAAAGGCGGGATTATCGGCTGCGACCGGCGATGGGGGGCCGCACGCTTTGCGATGATTATTGATGCGCAGAACAACAGTGGACAGCGGCCCGGCCGCGGAAGGCCGCCGCGGCGGACGGCCTGGAATTCCGCGGTTGCATCCTTTCGGGCGATCAATGTCCGAGGGGGCCGACGTGTTTGCCCGCAGCGGGCATCACGAGGTGAAGCCGGTGGGCACGTCGATGGGCGCCGGTGGCAGCGTAGCGGGCAGTCCTTGCGGCGGATCGACGCGAAGTTTCATGCCCGGATCGTGCTCGGTTGCCAAAGTTTTTGCATCGGCCGTCGCGGGTTCGCCGACGCCCTCTACGCCGGCTTCGCGGAGCGAGGCCAGATAGGCCTTGGCTTCGCCACTGGTCGGTTCCACCTGCAACCATTCGAGCAGCACGGGGTAGGCCGCGTCGATTTGCCCGTTGGCCAGGTAGGTGGTAACGAGCCATCGCAAACAGAGGGGATGACGCGAGCCGTTCAGGTAAGCGATCTGCAAATGGGCCAGGGCGCTGGTCCAGTCGCCGACCGATGCGTCGCAGGCGCCTTGCACCGCTTCGTGGAGCGGGCCGATCTCGTCGTCGGCCACGGGGAGGCGATCGGCGGCAGCCAAGGCCTCGGTGCGCCGATTCTGCTTGACATAAAGATCGAGCAACGCGCGCAGCAACCGCGGCGACTCACTCTTGGCCAGCGCTTCGTTGAGAATTTGCTCGGCGTCCGATTCACGCCCTTGCAACTGAAGCACCACTGCCAGGCAGACGACCGAGACCTCGGGCAATTCGGCCAAATGCCAGGTGCTCAGATCCACGCGACCGAACTTGACCGCCATGTCGAAGCTGCGGGCCGCCAGGGCCAGCCGATTGCGCTGTTGCATCACGTTGCCCAACGTCAGCAGAAGTTGCGCATCGAGCGGGAACTCTTCGAGGGCATGGAGACAAGCGTCAAGCAGGGCGTCGCCGGCGCTTGGCTCGGCCGACAACACCGCCAGCCGGCCGTAGTGGGCCTCGAGCCGTTCCGCGGAACCGGGCTCGGCGGCGTTTTCCGCCTCTTCGTAGGTCTTCAGCGATTGTTCGCTTCGGCCTAATTCGGCCAAGGCTTCAGCCGCGGCCAGCAGGGGACGAGCGGCGCGCACGCCGATGTCGGCCATTTCGCGTTCGGCCAACGCCAGATTCCTCCGGGCTCGGGCCAAGCGGCGTTCGGGCTGTTGGTCGCGGCCGTGGCGCTCGATCAGCCCCGGAGCCAAAGCAACGGTCATTCCGGCGGCGGCTACCGCCGGGAGCAGTGTCTCGCGGACTCGGCCCACGAACGTCAGGTCGCTGCGGCGAGGCATCAACCGCGGCACGGCGATCTGTTCGCCGGAGCAGCTCGGGTCGGTCGAATCGAGTTCGATCAGAACCGAATAAACCGAATCGCTGCGGGCCGCCGTCTCGATGAACTCGCGGAGCTTGGCGGCCGACCCGTCGGCCAGTCGTTCGCCGGCATCGAGCCAAAGAATCCAATCGCCCTGCGCCTCGCTCAGCCCGCGGTTGCGCGCCGCGGCGAAGTCATCGGTCCAAACGTGCTCGATCACCCGCGCGCCCCGGCGGGCGGCCATCTGCCGGGTGGCGTCTGTCGAGCCGGTGTCTACGACCAGGATTTCGTCGGCCAGGGCCGAAACGCTGTCGAGCGAGCTTTCGAGAACGTCGGCCTCGTTGCGCACGATCATAGCCACCGTGACGCGGCAGCGGCCTTTTGCTTGCGATGCGTTCATCGGACTGATGCTCCGGAACAAGCCGAGGGGCAGTAGTTCGTCCTCGCAGATCGAGGGCGGTTTCGTTACGCTCATTGCGGGAAGGGGCGGCAAGTGTACTCGAACCGCCTCGCGGGAATAAAGCCCGGTTTCCCGACCGAACCAGGCCGACACGGCATCGGGCGGTCGGCCCGATGTCGCTTGGGTCGCGCCGGTGTACCCGGCAACACGGCCGAGCATTCAACGGCCGGAGGTGATTCCGAGCCTTTAACCGCCGCGGGAATCACCGTGTAGATAAAATCGGATACCTCCGGGCGGGTAGTCTACACAAAACAGGGAAGTGGGGGCGGCGGTGCGGGCCGAGTGCAGCGAGAGCCGCTATAGGTGCTGTAATCGGCACAAACGGCGTGGCGGAAGCGGATGGTCCCGGGGACCTCGGGGTCAGCCGCCCGGAGACCAGTGATCTTCCAGCGTCAGTCCGGCGATGTCGCAGGCCGCCGACCACAGCTCATGCAGGGCACGCAAGTATTCCAATCGCGATTCGGCCACCGCCCTTTGGGCTTGCAGCACGCGGAGGTACTCGAACTGACCGCCCTGGAAAGCGGCCAGCGCCAACCGGTAGGCCTGATCGGCGTCGGGCAGAATGGTGTCGCGATAGCGGATGGCCCGACGCCGCGCCGCGTCGTACTGGCCGAAGGCGGTGGCCGCTTTGGCGACCAGCGAGTTGCGGACCGAATCGATTTCGGCCCCCGCCCGATGGACTTCAGCGGCTGCGGCCTGACGGTTGCCTTGGTTGCGATTGAAGATCGGCAGGGGCATCGACGCTTGTAGCGTCCAGCAGTCCTCTTTGGCGAAGTTGTCGCGTTCGTAGCCTGCCCCAAGGGTGATGTTCGGCACAACCTCGGCCGCCGCCCGTTTCATCTCCCATTGCGCCTTACTTAGCTCGGCGTGCGACGCTCGCACCTCCGGATGAAGCTCGCCCAGTTGCCGGACCACTTGGTCGAACTCATAGCTGGGCCACGGGGTGTCCAAGGAGCCGGCCACGGGCCTCTCGGTCAGCTCGGGCGATCCGATCACGGCGGCCAATCGCCGCCAGGCGGCCGTGCATTGCTGACGTGCGGCTTCGAGGTCGGCCTCGAAGCGGCCCTTCTCGACGCGAATTTGCACCAAATCGAGGGGCGCAGCCTGACCGCCTTTGACGAGGGTCTCCGTTGTCCGTTGCGTTTCGCCGGAAAGGCGCGCCAACTCGGCCAGAACCTCGACGCGATGCTGAGCGGCAAGCGTGTCGAAATAGCCCTTGCGCACCGCAGTGAGCACTTCGTACCGCTTCGCGGTGAACAGGGCACGGGCTTTTGAAGTCTCGCACTGGGCCGCTTGGCGGCCGGCGCCGAGTTTGTCGCCGATAACGATCTCCTGCCGAAAGACCGGGGCTTTGACCATTCCGCCGGGAGCCTGGGGGCTTCCCAGTTGCGACCCCTCGATGGAGACTTCGGGGTTGGGATAGAGCCCGGCTTGCACCGCCCGGCCCGAAGCGACCTCGACGACGTGCCCTGCCTGCCGAAGCTCGGGGCTGCGGTTCAGGGCGATGGCCTCAAGTTCCGCCAAGGGAATAGGGCTTTCGGGCATCGGCACGGCGATTGGCTCGGCCGTGGGAAGAATGAGTTCGGCGCGAGGAGGCTGCGCAACGGCAGACGGCGCCGCCATAGAAGCAACCAACAGCCAGAGCATCAACCAACTGGGACGCCGACCTTCCTTGGTCATGGCACGCCTCCACGATCGCTCACGCGACTTACGAACTGCGCAAGGCCTCGACGATGTCGGAACGGGCCGCCTGCCACGCGGGGAAAACCCCGGCCGCTAGGCCAATCACCATAGCTACCGTTAAGCCGATAGCGACCAGCCCTCCCGATGCAGAAAATGCCACGCTCACGCCTTCCGTCGCCAGCGAAAGCCCGCCCCAATTAAGCACAGCCGCGGCCGCGGTCACGCCTAAAGCGCCGCCCAGACCGCCGAGAACCGCACTCTCCGCCAGCACGAGACGGAACACTCCATCCCAGGATATGCCAATAGTTTGCAGAACGGCGTACTCGCGCGCACGATCTTGCACGGTCATCATGGTGGTCGAGCTCACCAGGGTCAAGACCAATACAATGCAGGCGTAGCCTAAGTAGCCTGCCAGGCCCACCAACTCCGCCAAGTCGCCCACGGCAAACGATTCGAACACCCCCTTGGCCCTCGTATCGGTTTGTACGCGATCGGCCCGGAACGACTCGTCAATGGCCCGAGCGACGGCGACCGGGTCGGCCCCGTCGGCCACTTTCACCTCGAACTGGGTGACCATTCCCACCGAGTTCAGGCCTCGCCCGTATTGCAGGAACTCCAGGGGCGTGTAGATCGTGTTCTCCACCGCCGGATTCGACGCCGAAAAGACGCCGGCCACGGTTACGGTCAGTTCGCCTACGGTGAACTTGTCGCCCACGCGCAACCGCCGGCGATCGGCGACCGTCCGCCCGACCAACGCCGCATCGCGTCGGGTTTCGAACTCCGAGAAGCTGCCGGCCACGAGCGACAGGTCGCGGAAAGCCCGCAACTTCTGCGGTGGAACGCCGTGCAAGACGATCAGATCGAGCGTTGCGCCGCAGTTGTTCATAAACACCCGCATCGGCAGCACGTCGGCCACGCCGGGCAGGGCGGCAATCGTTTTGCCGTAGGCCTCGGGCAGCCGGCTCGTCTCGGGGCAGAAGCGGTGAATCTGAAAGACGATCAGCGAGCGTTCGTTCCAGCCGCTGCTAATTTGATCCATGCCGCCGCGGACGCCGCCGACGAAGGTGAACACGAACAACGAGACCGCCGCGCCGCCCACGGTCAACAGCGACCGCGTGCGATGCCCCCACAGGCTCTTCAACACGTAGCGGAGAAACCGCATCACTCGTCCTCCGTGATAGTCGCCACGTGCGCCGGGCAATCGCGGTCGAGCAGCTTGCCCTTTTCCAGCCGAAGCCGGCGCTGCGCAATCCCCGCTGTGCGCGGGTCATGGGTCACCACCAAAAACGTCGTTCCCAGTTCGGTGTTCAACCGCATCAACAGTTCGAGAATCTGCTCCGTGCTCTCGGCATCGAGGTCGCCGGTGGGTTCATCGGCCACGACCACCAGCGGATCGGCGACGATGGCGCGAGCGATTCCCACGCGCTGTTCTTGACCTCCGGAGAGCTGCCGCGGGTAATGATCGGCCCGATCCGAAAGGCCGACGGCCTCCAAGGCCAGCGCCACGCGCTTGCGCCGCTCGCTTCGAGAGAACGGCAGCAACAACAGCGGCAATTCAACGTTCTCAAACGCCGTGAGCACCGGAATCAGATTGTGCGTTTGAAACACATACCCGATGTGCGCGGCGCGCCAATGGGCCAACTGCCGCCGCGAAAGCCGAGTGATGGCCGTGCCGTTGACGATCACCTCGCCCGAGGTGGGGCGGTCGATTCCGGCGATCAGGTTGAGCAAGGTGCTCTTGCCCGAGCCGCTCGCCCCCATCAACGAAACGAACTCGTGCCGTTCGATCTCGAGCGACACCTCGTCCAAGGGCCGAATCACATGCTCGCCCTTGCGGTATTCTTTCACCACGTCAATCACTTCCACCAGCGCCATGTTCGTTTCTCGCAGAGAGGTTTGTCGCCGCGGCAACGGCTGTTGACCGCGGGTCGTTTTTCAGTCCAAAGTCCACGGGTTGCGGCCGCGGTTTTCGATCTTCAGGAAATCAATATGCCCTTGCGACAGTCGCCTTGCTCGCAGCAATCGGCCGGCGGCCGGTTGGCCGTGTTTTCTGTTTGATCCGAGTCTGGCCGGGAGAATCGGTTCACGTCGCATCCGCCGACGACGGTCGTGTTTTTAGCCCTGGGGCGCGACCGGCTGCTGCTCCGGCTGAGGGCGTGCATTCGGCGGAGCGACGAATCGCTTGATGCCGCGGCCCGAATTGCGCGATCCGCCCGCTTCCACGCCCAACGTGGCGTCTTCGCCCGTCACGCGAATGCGCGCGCCTTCGGTAAGCCGTTCGCGTCCGGCGACGATCACTCGGTCTGCCGGCCCAAGTCCTTCGATAATCTCGATCATCCCCCCGCCGCTGATCGGACGGCCGGGCTTGACGATTCTCGATCGAGCGCGCGACTCGACCAGATCCGCCACCCACACGCGCGCCTGCCCCGCTTCGGCCTGCTCGATCAACACCTTGGGCAGAACCAAACGGACTTGCTGTTCGGCCGAGTCCGATGCTGCCGCCCGTTGCGGGGCGAAATAGGTGACGCGCGCGAGCATGTCGGGGCGCAAGTCGCTGGGCGGTTGGTGAATCGCCACCTTCACGTCGAGGGTGTTCTTCTGCATGTCGGTGAACGCCGTTTTGAAGAGCACCTCGCCGGTCAGCCCGTCGGCGGCAGCCTCTGTTTCGATGCGCACGGGTTGCCCCGGCTGCACGTGGCGGACTTGGTCCAAGGGCACATCGGTGCGCAATTGGAGTTGCGCCGGATCGTACATCGTGGCGACCACTCCCGACTCCTTTCCCCCTTCGCTTCCCGCGGAACCGACGCGAGCCCCCGGCTGAGCCAGCAGTCGCCAAATTCGGCCTTGCTGCGGCGCGCGCACCACCATCCGCTCTAGGCGGAGCCTCGCGGCGCCGACGGCCGCTTTGGCCTGGGCCACCGACGCTTCGGCCGCCTGCACGGCCGCCTCGGCCTCCTCCGCTTCGCGGGTGTCTTCGATCTTCATTTCCAATTGTTTCGCCAGCAGATCCCGCCGCGAGGTCAACAGATCGCGTTCTTCCTCGAGTCGGCGTTTTCGGTCGCGAAGCTCCGCCACGGCGGCGGACGCCACGTCGAGCTCGCTTTGCGCTTGGTCGAGCAATCGCTGCGAAAGGGCTTCGCGCGCGGCAAGTTTGCCTTGGAGATCAAGCCGCGAAAACCGTTCCCGCGCCTCGGCCGCTTCCAACTGCTTCGGCAGCGCCGCCAATTCCGTGTTCAGCTTCGCTAGCATCGACTCCGCCTCGCTCAGCGGATTTTGCAGGTGCAGCGGGTGCGCGATGCGCGTCCGCGCCGC
Organism: Thermoguttaceae bacterium; assembly: GCA_029975295.1. Lineage (GTDB taxonomy): Bacteria > Planctomycetota > Planctomycetia > Pirellulales > Thermoguttaceae > JARKPK01. The sequence goes on from JARKPK010000120.1 coordinate 40,749, forward strand.
AGCGGCCCGGGCTTTCGTCCGCGTCCATTCGGCCTCGCGCAGGCGGAGTTCCGCCTCGGCGGATTCCAAGGCCAGACGAGCGTCGGCATCGATCAGGTAGGCCACCGGCTCGCCCGCTTCGACCGCCTGGCCCTCGACGACCAGAAGACGCTCGACCACACCGTCGGCCAAAGCCGTGACCGAAATCGGCGTAGGCCGCGGCTCCACCCAACCAGCGCACTGGAACAAGGGCGTGCCGCTTTGCACAACCTCGGCCCGCATCGTCATGACAGGCATCACGGTCACCGGCTCGCTCGGCAACAGGCTGGCCCGCGCCGTCCAAACAATCATGGCCGCAAACGCCGAAATGACGGCCAGCGGGGCGACGTATCGAGCCCAAACCCGCGACGAGATCGCCAAACGGCGCCGCTGCGTCTGGCTGGCCGGGCCGCGACGCACGGCCAACTGCCGCAAATCGACCGGCGTCCGCGGCGATTCGGGGGATTGGGGCGAACGGGGTTCGTCGGTTGGCGACGAATGCCGCCGCGCACGTTCTGCTGTTGATTCCGCCATCATCCGCACCTCGACATGCCAGGGGGCCGCACGCTCAACCGTCTTCGTCGGAACGACCGACGTTGTCTCATCCGCCTCAGGCTAGTGAGAATCATGCTGATGGCCGGCGTGGTCGCCGCCTTCGCTGCTGTGGTCGTCGTCGGCCCGCACCGGCGTGCGCTGCCGCTCTTGAACAAAGACGGCCTGCCCGCGGAGCCAGCACGGCGCGCCCTCGCCCGACGATTCGAGCACGCCCCGAACACATACCGACGAGCCCTCTTGCAGCCCCAGCGCCTCGCGCACGTCGCCCGAGACGGTTCGCCCCTGTTCGTCGACGAACTTCACCATCAGCAGATTCGGCAGCAACACGTCTTTGGCCACACAGCAGTAGGAATAGGGCGTTTTGCTGCACGCGGGGGCGGGCAAGTCGAGATCGATCAGCGTGAACGCCCAACGCCCGCGCACAATCGGCTCTTCGCTGCCTGCCACCCAACCACGCACCACCACTTCGTCGCCGGGTTTGCCCTCGGCCCGCACCGAGGCAACCCCTTTTGCATCAGCGGGCGATTCCTTGAGGATCAAATGGACCGCTGTTGGGCCGGCCGACGCCGCCGACTCGCCGCCTCCGGGCTTGGCCGCAAGTGAGCCGCCGCAGCCGCTCATCGCCGTCAAGGCGAAACCAGCAGCCAAGCAGGTCAACGCGACACGAAACACGGCTGAGTGCGACGCGACGCAGCCGGCGGCGCGGGAGAGCCGCTCGGCCTGCGTTCCATTACCCGCGGTTTCAGTCGAAATCAACGCGACACGCAGCATGATGACATTCCTTTGCTTGAACGGACGAAAAAACCAAATCAATGCAAATCTCAGCAATTCTTGCCCCTAAACGGCCGAATCGTCCCGAATATGTTCGTTGCGGATTCGGAAGTCGCATCGGTCGGGCGAGGCCGCTGCAACTTGATCGCCGGTTGTCATGTCTCCTCAAATGGCCTTAAGGCTCTCGCCGATCGGCATTCGCATCACCCGCAAGGCGGGCGTCAGCGCGCCGACGACGCCCAGCGCCAGCGCCACGGCACAGCCGGTCGCGACGGCAACGCTGTCCATTCGCAGCACGAAGGCGCCCATCGTGAAACGGATGGCCGTTCCGTCGATGGCCCACAACGCCATTGCCGCGGCCATCAATGCCGAAATCGCGGCGATAAGCATCCCTTCCTGAATCACGCTCAGCACCAGCGCCGTCCGCGAGTAGCCCAGCGTTTGCAGCATCGCCAGTTCGCGCACTCGGCCGAGAACATTGGCGTACATCGTATTCAGGCCGGCCAACACACCGGCGCCGCTGACCAAGGCGACGATCGACCAGATCAGCAATCGGATGGGCCGATAATGCGCTTGGAGGTTGCCATAGAAAAACGTTTCCGGAGTGGCCTGAAGTTCCAGATCGAGCCGCTCTTTGCAAAACTCGTCGATCTCGCCGAACTCGCCGCCCGGCCCGAGTGTGACCGCCAGGAGCGAAACATCTTGCCGCTTTAGGGCCTGCTGGAATTCATCGAGCGGCCCCCAAATCTCCGCTTCCAGCGCCGAACCGACTGCGGCGAATCGGCCGCTGACGCGCCACCGTCGGCCTTCAATCATCACGGTTTGCCCCACGGCAAGCGCCTCGTCGGGCCGCCCGAGCTTGACGGCGGCCAAACGCCCGACGGCCACCTCGCCCAACTGGGGCCAACGCCCTTCAATCAGTTGCACTTGTTGGCGGACGAGCAGCGCCGTCGGGGCGACTCCTCGGATCACGCCCAGCGCGCCCTGTTCGTCGCCGTCGACATACACGCGAGTTGTCAAGTGCAATTCCGGCGACACGTAAACCTGACCGTAGCGACGCTGAATGCCCGGAATGCTTGCCGCCACCAACGCGGCCGATCGCGCCGGAATGGACGAGCTTTCCAGGTTCTCGCCCCCGCCTACTGAGTGAATCAACACAACGCGCGGATCGGCGCTGATGGCCAACGACAGGTTCAAACCGCGAACAAAACTCAGTGCCGCGAACACCATCAGCAGCACCAGCGTCAGCGCAGCAACGGTAAGCGCCGTCCGGCCGGGACGGCGAAACAGGTTTCTGACTCCGTACTCCCAAGGCAGAAGTCGCAGCATTTCTCGCTTCCCCAAAAGGGCTTCAAGCAGGGGTACAAACCGTTGCGGTTGCCGCGGCGGCCCAGTCCCACCGACGGAGGCATCGCGAAGACCGCGAAACGCACCAGCGGGCGGCGCTCTCGGCGTCGCAAAAGGGCGGCGCGGCTTTGCCGATTTGGCATAGCGGCCGGCCCCAGTCGTTAGCGGCGCCGTTTGGCCGAACGGGGCGATTGGATGATCTTGCGATCATCGTTGCGAATCGAACGCGTGCTCGATCGCAAAAACGAGAAATCGCGAGAGCCAATCATCCGATGCAGCAGCGGCAACGCAATCTCGCGGCCGTGCGCGGACGGCCTTTTCAAGATGGATTGCCCGCTGAATCCGCACCGCGCGGAACAACGCACCCGCAGTGTGCGGTGAGCGGCCGCGAGCACGGCGAAGCATCCGATTGCGCGAATCACGCGCTAGAACCGCTTGCCATTGCTCGCGGTTTCATCTAGGCAATCGGCGGCCGCAAGAGATCGTGAGAAGCGCCCTCAACCGGCGCGAACCAGAGATCGGCGGTCACCCAGCCAACACACTGGGGAATCGGCCGCCACGCGTTGCTCAAGATGACGACGACCACTTTCCCTTGCCCGCAAACAGGGCAATGCCCCGGACAGAAGGGAAAATGGCTGTGATCGGACTGGCCTTGCCCGTGGCTTGGGCAATGATCCGTCATGCGGAAAGAATCGGAACAGCAGGCGGCGTGGTCGGAGCTTGATCCGGCAGCCACCATGCCGCATTGGTCGGCTGATTTCATGCCGGTGATTTCAACTTCCGACGCGCAGCACGAGCCGCGGGCGGCGCTTTGGCCGGCGGCGCTGGCTACCGTTGCCGCGGCGCCGCGTTCGAAGCTGATCGAGCTGCCATCGACGTCGCAGCAGGCGGCCGGATCGCCCAAACAGACCTTGGCGACGCACATCAGGTCGGCGCCGGCATAATGCAATGAAACACCGCCTGCGAGCAGGTAGCTCACAAGAATCGCAAGGGCGATCGTTGATCGATGCCGTCGCATCATGGCGCGGTGGTCTTGGTCTTGGCGTTCTCGACGTTGCTCATTTGCCATGCGAACCAAACGATTCGCACTTACGACCATCGGCAAAGAACAATCGGCCGGGATCAGGTCCGATGTCGTGGTCTGCGGTCGCCACGGCCGCGGGTTGGAATGCGGTTGGCCCGGCTGCGCCATCGCGTCTGCCTTCAGACAACCGCTCGATCGGCCTGATCTTGTGGAATTCTAGCTCCGCATGCGACTTGCGGCAACAGTGAAACTGCGGCTGCGTCGGCGGCCGATTCTCACCACCGCCGCCGGAAAAGACCACGCAATGGGTTGACCGCGGGCGGCGCAATCGCTTTTGCACACTTGTGTTATGGTCGGTCTCCCACGTAAAGTGCGCCCCCGCACCGACGCTGCACCAACCTGCGTTTTCCCCCACTTGGCAAGCTACTGGCACTTGGCAAGCTACTGGGGATGGCGGCGGCAGCCGGCGCACTGGGCGTGTGATTCCGCCAATCGAGCCGTGAACCAGCCGGAAGCTGTGATGCCGCACGGCACGGGCTCAGGCCATCCAAGGACGTTCCCGGTTTTGGTACTGCCGGATCAACTTGCAAGCGATTTCGCAGTTCTCCTTCACTTGGAAATCGAACATTCCCACAGCGGTGAAATCGGCCCCGTTCTTAAAGGCGTAGGCGAGACCCTGCCGCGGCAAGAAGGCCCCGGCCGCCAGCACTTTGAAGGCGACCCACGGCTTGCGCACCTCGCGCATAAAGGCGATGGTCTCTTCCGGGTTGATGCACCACATGTTGTCATACCAGCCCGGTCCGCCATCGAGCCAAATGAACTCCTTGCGCAGTTCCTTGGGCGTGGCCGAGGGGTAGTCGTCGCTGTGGAGCGTTTTCACGTAGAAGTCGTTGGGGCATTGCCGCTTCTCGCACTCGATCGGCACGAGCAGCGAATGGCTGCCCACGCCCACGGGCAAGTCGTGCTTCTTGGCCAATTCCACCGCCCGCACAATCTCGTCGGCCCGTCCGGCTTTTACCAAATTGTCCGCTGCAACGCCCCATACGTAGAGGGCCACGGCGCCGAGATCAACCTGCTGCTTGATGTGATCCTTCAGCGACTGCTCGCCCTGGCCGAGTTCGACTCTGATATGCGGGATGAACTGCATTCGCCCCTGAAACCGCTCGTTGTACTTGGCCACGAATGCCGCGCCGGTCTCGAACACCGTATTGATCCCGTGCTCTTCGGCAATGCGAAAGGTTTCGAAAATCTTCTCTTCAGTCACATAAGCGCGAAACAGGCGATTCACATAGCGCAGGTCGCGGGCGTGCATGAAGCCCGAGACAAGATTGCCGCCCAACATGATACGGCTGATCTTCGCCTTACCGATTTGGCCGCAGGGAACCTTTTCGGCCGATTCGGCCGCGGCTGCGGCGGGGGCGGCGGCTCCGGCCGCGTCCGACGATTGCGTTGACACCGACGCTGGCGATTCCGCGGCCGTGGTTGTTTGGGCCGATGCGCCTGCCACCGAAGCCGCCCCGGCGACCGCCACCGACCGATTAAGGAACTCGCGCCGCGTTACGTGACTGCTCATGGTCGATTTCCCTTTCCGGCGGCCGGCGGTCGATTGCTTGTGCCATTTCCCGCCAACGCCCGCCTGCGCCGCAACTCGTGCTAGGATAACGCCGAACAGGGCGCGTTTCAACGCCAAACAGCCCGCAGGGCTTGACGATGGGCTAACCTTTTGCTCACATAACCGAAACGTGCTAATACGGAGTCGTCGGCCAATGGAGCGTCCCGTGACGATTCGAACCATTCCTTGGGCGTTGGCGTTGCTCTGTGCGGCTGCCCTTGTGCATCTCGGTTGTGGCGGAGGCTCTGGCTCGGGGTCGCGAACGATCCGCATCGAAGGCTCCGACACGATGGTCAACCTGGCTCAGGCTTGGGCCGAGCGCTATCACCGCGAGCATCCGGGCGTGAGCGTCCAAGTGCAAGGCGGCGGCTCAGGGGTCGGGTTTGCCAGCATGACGGACGGGAATTGCGACATCGCTGCTTCGAGCCGCGAAATCCGCCCCCGCGAGCGCGAGCGGATTGCCGCCCAACGGGGCCAGCCCGAAGAGCATATTGTGGGTTTCGACGCCCTGGCGATCTACGTCCACCGCAGCAATCCGTTAGAAGAGATCACCCTCGAACAATTGGCCGAAATCTACGGGGAAGGCGGCACAATCACCCGATGGTCGCAACTGGGCGGTCCCGACATCGAAATCACCCGCGTGAGCCGTCAGAACAATTCGGGAACATACGCCTATTTTCGGGAGGCCGTGTTGGGCAAACAGCGCGAGTACAAGCTTGGGTCGATCGACCAGAGCGGCTCGAAAGACGTAGTGGCCCTCGTGGCTACTACGCCCGGGGCCATCGGCTACAGCGGAATGGGCTACGCCACCGACGAGATCAAGCTTCTCAAAGTGGCCCGGGCGAAAGGAGAACCGGCCTACGCTCCGACCGTGGAGAACGTGCTGGCCGGCAAATACCCGATCACACGGCCTCTTTACCTTTACACCTGCGGCGAACCCCATGACGACGTGCTGAAGTTTTTCGAGTGGATCGACTCTCCCGAAGGCCAGGCCATTGTCGTCGAGCTCGGCTACATTCCGCGCGATCGTGGAAAGAGCGGTTTGGGGCCGCAGCGGCCGCGGAGCTAGTCTCGACCGACGCCGGTGTCGCTCCGAACCAGGTTCGCCTTGCGTGGGCGCGGTCGAAGGCCCTTGATGATTGACAAGTCGATTGTCTTGGTCCGCGGCGTCCTGTTTGGTCGGCAAAGCACTTCTCGCCTTTCACAACTCGAAGATAGAATCGCCGCTTCCCGACGATGACCAAGGCTTCTTCGGTGCAACACCAGCTTCCCCTGCCGGCCCCGCGTCGTTGGCCGGCCCGCTTGCGCCGTTGGGGCGAGGCGCTCATCGAGCTGGCGATCGTCGTTTGCGGCTGGAGTTCGATTCTCTTTGTTTTCGGCATCTTTTTTTTCGTTTTTCGCGAGGCGGTGCCGGTGCTTTGGGGGCAGCCTTCGCACGCGGTGCTGGCCATTCCGGGAGCGAACAACGACTTGATGATCGAAGCGGTCGAGGCCGGCCCGGAGAATAACGATATTCGCGTCGGGCTGACTCCGGCGGACGACGGCGAGGTCCGAATCGACTTCGACGAGCATGAGGGGCTGATTGTCGTTCGTTACGTTCAGGGACGCACTACGGCCGCAGACGTGTGTCAGGCGTTTGCCGCGTCGCCGCTGGGGCAGCGGTTCCGAGCCAAGTTCGCGCCCAACCGGCGCGAGCGCGGATCGCCGGACTCGGGCGCGGCCGGCTCGGGCGCGATCACCGCCGCACCCCGCGAGGCCGTGTTGTCCGAAGGGCGTTACGGGCTGGACCTGCGGGAGTTCTTTACCAGCCCGAATTGGCGTCCGGCGTCCGAGATGCAGCCCCAGTACGGCACGCTGGCTCTTCTGGTCGGTTCCTTGGCCGTCACCCTTTTGGCCATGGTTTTGGCTGTGCCGCTTGGGCTGGGGGCGGCGGTGTTCGTTTCGGAGTTCTGCCGCGGCAAGACGCGGGAAACGCTGAAGATCGTCATCGAGCTGTTGGCCGCTGTTCCTTCGGTGGTGTGGGGCTTCATCGGTTTGGCCGTCCTAGGGCCGATCATCATGACATTGACCGGCGCAACCGTCGGAATCAACCTGCTCAACGGCGGCATCATCCTGGCGTTGATGAGCGTGCCGATCATCGTCTCGGTCGGGGAAGACGCGTTGAAGGCTGTTCCCGATTCGTACCGAGAAGCGGCTCTGTCATTGGGCGCGAATCGCGTGGAAATGGTCTTTCGCGTGCTTTTTCCCGCAGCCAAGCACGGTTTGCTCGCGGCCGTTCTATTGGGAGTGGGACGGGCGATTGGCGAGACAATGGCCGTGCTGATGGCCACCGGGCACGCGGTGCAGATTCCGTACAGCATTCTCGACCCGATCCGCACCTTGACGGCCACGATTGCCGCCGAACTGGGAGAAACGGTCAAAGGCGACGAGCACTATCGCGTGCTCTTTCTGATCGGCGTCGTTCTTTTCGCCGTAACCTTTGTGATCAACTTCACCGCTGACGTAATCGTCAAGGGCATTCGCAGTGAATCGCGCGACTGAAGCGACAGATTCGGCCTCGTCCTCTCTGAGGTACGCGGTTGTCGACCGGCTCGACACGATTGATCGCGCTGCGCAATTCGAGCCGCTTGCCGCCGCTCTGAACCGATTGTCTTCGATCGCCGGTCCCGCCGAAGGCCGACCTCCCGCAACCGCAGTCTATTTGATTAGCACCCGGGATGGGCATGAAAGCCGATCCGGCCCGTGGAAGGTTCGTCGCGAGTACTTTGTCGATCCTCGCACCGGCGACAGCAGCGGAGACGGATCGGAAGAATCGCCCTGGGACGGTTGGACGACCGTTGCCGCCGGGATTGCCGAAGCCGTTGCTCAGGGACGCCTCCGGCTGGCGGCTGGTCAGGCGTTGCGCATCGTGGTGCGCGAGCCGTTTACTGTCACGCGGCACGAATGCCGCCGCAACAGGCGCGAGAATGTCGTTCGCGCCGTATTCGCTGTGATGACCGCCGCGCTGGTCCTCCCGGTGGCGGCGATTCTGATCTATCTGTTCGCGCGGGCCTGGCCGGTTTTCGGATGGGAATTCTTCTTTTCCAATCCGAAGGAGTATATGACCGCCGGCGGCATCTGGGCGCCGCTGGTCGGCACGTTCTTCCTGGTGGTCTTTTCCCTTTTGGCGGCCGCGCCGATCGGAGTGTTGGCAGGCGTTTACCTGAACGAATACGCGCGCGACAACTGGTGGACGCGGCTGGTCAACTTGGCGGTGGTCAACTTGGCCGGGGTTCCGAGCATCGTTCATGCCTTGTTCGGCGTGGGCGCGTTCGTCTTGTTCGCCAAGCTGGGCCGTTCGCTGACGGCGGCCTCGCTCACCTTGGCGGTGATGACTCTGCCGGTGATCATCACCAGCACGCGCGAAGCGCTGGCTTCGGTTCCGATGTCGTTTCGCGAAGCCTGTTGGAACATGGGCGCGACCCGGTGGCAAACGATACGAACGATCGTGCTTCCCAACTCGATCAGCGGCATTCTCACCGGCGTGATCTTGCAGGTGGCCCGCGCCGCCGGGGAAACGGCCCCGATCCTCTTTACAGGCGCTGTCTTTTTCGTCCCTGTGGCCGATCACGGGTGGGCTTCGTTTGTGCCCTACGGTCCGCACGATCGCTGCATGGCGCTTTCGATGCATCTATTCACGCTGGCAACGCAGGTCCGCGGCGTTTCGGCTGAAATGCAGTATGGCGTGGCCGCCGTGTTGATCGCCCTGGTCTTGGCGGTCAACAGCCTCTCTATCGCGGTGCGGGGCTACTTGAGGTCGCGAAAGAAATGGTGACGGACGCAACCGACATTCATGTGCGCGTGGAAGACCTTTCGGTCCATTTCGGGCCGAAGGCCGCGTTGCGCAATATGACGCTCGCCATTCCGCGACGGCAGATTTTCGGCATTATCGGTCCGGCCAATTCGGGCAAGACGACATTGCTTCGGGCAATCAATCGGACTTTGGACTTCATTCCTCGCTCGGTGGTGCGCGGCACGGTCGAGATCGACGGCGTCGACGTGCTGCGGTTGCGCGACCCTTGTTCGCTTCGTCGCCGCGTGGGGATGGTGTTTCCGCTGCCGGTGGGCCTGCCCCTTTCTGTTTACGAGAACGTCGCTTACGCCCCCCGTCGCGCCGGGGTGCGCGACCGCCGCCTGCTCGATGAAATCGTGGAACGTTGTCTGCGCCAGGCCATGCTGTGGGATGAAGTGAAGGACCGGCTCGACCTGCTGGGCACGCGGCTTTCCGGCGGCCAACAGCAGCGTTTGACCTTGGCTCGCGCCCTATCGATGGAGCCGGAACTGCTGTGCCTCGACGAGTTCTCGATCGCCATCGACCCGGTGACGACGATGAAGATCGAAGACATTTTGCTCGACTTGAAGAACACGATGACGATTGTTTTGGTCACCAATCTGGTGCAACAGGCCCGCCGTTTGGCTGATCGCACGGCGTTTTTCAGCGCCGGGGCGTTGGTCGAGGAGGCTGCCACCGAGCAACTGTTCAGCAATCCGTCGCAAAGACTGACGGAGCGATACGTCAACGGAGATTTCGGCTGATCGTATTGCCGGCCGATCGCTCAGCCACCATCCAACCACACAGCACCGCCAACGCCCATTGCCTGCCCATGTCCGCCGCTCACGCCGCAAGCCCGAATGACGTCGCCGTCCGCACCCGCGGGCTGAGCCTCTGGTACGGCGAGTTCCAGGCGCTGAAGAATGTCACGGTGGAGATCAAACCGCGGCTGATCACTGCGCTGATCGGCCCCTCGGGCTGCGGCAAGACGACGCTGTTGCGATGCTTCAATCGCATCAACGAACGGTATGAGAATGTGCGCACCGAGGGCCATGTGGAGATCCTGGGAAAGAACATCTACGATCCCGACGTTTCGCTGAGCGAACTGCGGAAGAATGTCGGCATGGTGTTCCAACGGCCCAACCCGCTGCCGATTTCCATCTACGAGAACGTGCTGTTCGGCATTCGCACTCATGCCGCAAGGTCGGCCATCCCGCGGCCGCGCTGCGACGAAATGGTCGAACGATCGTTGCGGGCCGTCCAACTGTGGGACGACGTCAAAGACCGTCTCCACCGAAAGGCGACCAAGCTTACGCTCGAACAGCAGCAGAAACTGTGCATTGCGCGGCTCTTGCCGCTGAAGCCGCGCGTGATCTTGATGGATGAGCCGTGTTCGGCCCTCGATGCCGAAGGCATTGAACGGATTGAAGAACTCGTGGAGGAACTCCGTCACGCTTTCACGATCATCATCGTCACGCACAACATGGGGCAGGCGCGGCGGATCAGCCAAGAGTGCATTTTCATGCACTTGGGCGAGATCGTCGAGCATGGTCCGACGCGGGACATTTTCATGACGCCTCAGCGGCGCGAGACGGAGATGTATGTGACCGGCCGCTACGGCTGAGTGGTTAGGCACGGATTGAGCGACCGAGGAATTGGGAAATGTCGGTGCATTTGCAGCGTGAATTGAACAGACTGAAAGCCGATCTGCTGGCCAACTGCGCGATCGTCGAAGAGCAGGTGCACCTTGCCGTTCAGTCGGCCCTGCGCCGCGACGAAGAGACGGCGCACAAAGTCGAGCTCCGCGACGCGGAGGTGGACCGCCGCGAGGTCGACATCGAAGAGCGCTGCCTGGCCGTGTTGGCGTTGTATCAGCCGGTCGCAGGCGACTTGCGGATGGTTGTCGCCGTTCTGAAGATCAACAATGACTTGGAGCGAATCGGTGACTTGGCGGTTAACGTGGCGCACAAGGCCTTGGCTTTGTGCAAACAACCGATTGACGAGGCGCCCGCCGAGCTGGAAATGATGGCCGAGCGGGCGCAGCAGATGCTCCGCGACGCGATCGACGCGATGGTGAATCTTGACGCCGCGCTGGCCCACGACGTTTGCCGCCGCGATGACGAGGTGGACCGCATGAAGCGAACGATCCGATGCGCTCTGGAAGAACGGATTCTTCGTCAGCCCGAGTTGACTCGTCCGTTGATGCGGCTATTGGCCGTGAGCCGCAATATCGAGCGGATCGCCGATTGCGCGACGAATATCGCCGAAGACGTGATCTACGTCACGCAAGGCCGCATTGTGCGTCACAGCGAGGGCGACTGACGCCGCTGTCGGCCGAACGCCGCCCGCTGATGATCCGGCTTCGGGGGCAGGGCGATCCCGGTGGTTCTTCGGAGCCCGGGCTTAGGGCGGGAGCCATTGCGGCCATTGTCGGCTTTTGGCCCCCGGGGCGATCTCATTCCCGTGCCCGCACGTTCTCGACGGCTCGGGGGGCCATTTCACGGCTCCCGGCGCGCTTGCTCGTCGCCGGTCGGGCGAGTACGATGAATCGCCGCGGCGGGGAAAACCGATACCAATCACCCTGAGGAGTTTGCACCATGCGTGCCGCCGTTCGTGCCGTTCTTTTTGTCGGATTGATCGCCATGCGCTTGCCCGTTGCCGCTGCCGCCGTGGAGGACGACTTCCAGCCGCACGTCTTTCGCAATGCCCAGCAGCGCGAGTTGAACTACCGCCTTCTTGCCCCGGCGGAGATCAAACAGGGCGAGAAGTACCCGCTGGTTCTGTTCTTGCACGGGGCCGGCGAACGCGGAAGCGACAACAAGGCGCAGTTGAAGCACGTGGTTTCGATCTTCGTCGATGCGGAAAACCGCCGGCGGTATCCGTGCTTCGTTCTGGCGCCGCAATGCCCAGCCAATGAAAAATGGGTCGATGTGAACTGGTTCTCCAAAACCCACGAAACCCCGGAAAATCCGGCCGCGGCGATGGCCCTTGTGCTGGAGGTGATCGAACAACTGTGCAAAGAGCGGCCGATCGACGCGCGGCGATTGTACGTGATGGGGCTGTCGATGGGCGGATACGGCACTTGGGACTTGGTCGTCCGCAAACCCGAGATGTTCGCGGCTGCCGTGCCGATATGCGGCGGCGGCGACGAGACGAAGGCCGAGAAACTCGTCGGCCTGCCGATTTGGTGTTTTCACGGCGACAAGGACACGGCCGTGCCGGTCGCTCGATCGCGGAACATGATTGAGGCGATCAAGAAGGCGGGCGGCCAGCCGAAATACACCGAATACCCGGGCGTGGGCCACGATTCTTGGACGCCGGCGACCAAGGAACCCGAACTTCTTCCGTGGTTGTTCGGACAGAAGCGCGGCGGCTGAAAGGGCGAGGGCGTTCGCCCATGCCGCGGCCGGCCGACGCGCTCTTCGGCCTGTTCATTTCGGAGAACGCTGCTTTCAACGAGCTCACTGATTGATTAGGAGGAAGTGCCGATGGCTACTCGTTCGGGCAACGCCGCGAAAGGCAAGAAGATATTGATGCTTGTCGGCGACTACGTCGAAGACTACGAAGTGATGGTGCCTTTTCAGGCGTTGCAGATGGTGGGCCACAAAGTGCATGCCGTCTGTCCGGGCAAGAAGTCGGGCGAAACGGTGCGGACCTCGGTTCACTACTTCGACGGCGCTCAGACCTATCAGGAAAGCCGCGGCCACGACTTCACGCTCAATGCCACGTTCACCATGATCAAGGCCGACGACTACGACGCCTTGGTCATCCCTGGCGGCCGGGCGCCGGAGTATTTGCGGACCAATGACCGAGTGTTGGAGATCGCCCGCCACTTTGCCAACAAACAGAAGCCGATTGCGGCGATTTGTCATGGGCCGCAGATTCTCGTAGCGGCCGAAGTGATCAAAGGCCGACGTCTGACTGCCTATCCGGCGGTCGGGCCGGAATTGAAGGCCGCCGGGGCGACGTTCGTTCCGCTGGAGGCGGACGACGCGATTACCGACGGCAACCTGGTCACCGCCCCCGCGTGGCCCGCCCATCCCAAATGGTTGGCCGAGTTCCTGAAGTTGCTGGCGGACTAGTCGAGTCCGGCAGACGAATCGCCTGCCGCGGCGAGCGAAGCCGATTCGTCGGCGATGACTGTTCGGTTGTTATACGCGCAGCCGTGTGCAACGCATCAACAGCGGGCGAAGTCATCTCTTCGGAGCGGACTTGTCGGCCTTGGGTTTTTGGGCATCCGGCTGTTCGGCCTTGGGCTTCCCCGCGTTCCGCTTATCTGATGAATCGGCTGGGGCGGGCGTCTTTTCTTCGAGCTTTAGCGAGGCCGAGTTGATGCAGTAGCGCAGACCGGTGGGGCGCGGGCCGTCGTTGAACACGTGCCCCAAATGCGCGCCGCAGCGGCGGCACATGACCTCGGTGCGCACCATGCCGTGGCTGCGGTCGATGGCCGACTCGATCCGCTTGTCGTCGGTTGGGGCGTAGAAGCTGGGCCAACCGCAGCCCGAGTCGAACTTCGTGTCGGAGGTGAACAGCTCCGCGCCGCAACACACGCAGCGGTACACCCCTTCCTTCGTACAATTCCAATACTCGCCGGTGAACGCCCGCTCCGTGCCCTTCTGTCGCGTCACCCGGTATTGCTCGGCCGTGAGGAGCTTCCGCCATTGGGCGTCGGTTTTCACCACGGGCTGCGAGTCGTCCGGCTCGGCTTGATCGGGATTCTTTTGCGACATCGGGTTGACCTCCGCTCGATTGCTTTGGACCACCGGCGCGGCTGCCGCCCGCGGCGAAGCCTTTTCGGCCCGAGCCGGCGCTGGGTTGCGCTGAAGCGGTTCGCTGCCGCGGCACCGCGAAACCGGCGCGATCCAAATGCCTGCCAACACCAAGAACGAACCTGCGACAGCTCCCATCAGACATGTTTTGTGACTCACGGCGACCTCCGGCGATTGCTCTTGAAACGCAATAAGTGGTGGGGCGGCTGCGGGCTGTGCGGACCGGCGCGCTGAACCGGAGAACACCGCTGGGAACCCGATCACCCTAAGTTCCGGGGTATCGCAAACCGGCGAACTCAACACGGCCTGTTTATTGTTTATCGTACCACCGTCGTCAAGCGACTTGGCACGGCAAAAGCCGGTCCGACGGATCGAGGCGAGCGGTTGTTGCAGTCTCGGATTTTCCACGCGCGCGAGCCCGAAACGCTTCGAGCTGCGACACGGCTACGGTCGGGGGGGGCGTTCGGAAGGCCCAAAGATGGGGTGAGCGGCCGGCGCCGACAGTTGCGAGGGCGCATCGGGCACGGCCGCCGAAATGCCGTCTTCGCCGCCCCGTCGTTGCAGGAGCTTCGAAACGTCAAAGTACGCATGCTGGCCGCCGTTCTCGCGGGCCAGCCGCACCAGGAAATTGTCTTCGGCCACGCGCGGGCCATAACCGAACTCGATCGTGTTGATCGTAATGCCGTTGGCCATGCGATGAATCCGCTGCAACTGGGCGGGGTAAAGCTTCGGTTCGTCAGCGTCGGTGAGGAAGAAGATGACATCGGGCCGCAACCGAATCGCGGCCGACAACGCGGCCTCGTGCTGGGTGCCGCCGTCGGCGGTGATCGTCGCCAGAAATCGGGCGGCTGCTTGCTTGTTTTGTTCGTTGGCGAAGACCAGCCGGTCGGGATCGCCGGTCGGATTGAACTTGGTGACCTGATCGTTGTAGAAGATGATTTGAAACTGGTGCGTCTGACTCAACGCCCGCAGGCTGGCAAGCAATTCGGCTTTGGCGGCCTCCAATGCGTTTCGTCCCGAGCCGCCCATGCTGCCCGAGCGGTCGAACACATAGACGAACTTGTAGCCTTCGCCCGACGTGCCGAACACCCCAACCACCGCCTTGCCGCCCAAGGCGCCAACTGCCTGGGACCGCGCGCCGCCCACTGCGCTGCGCACATCGCCGACTCCGGATTCGCCGCTGGAACCACCAACCGCGGGCGCCGCCGGCAGCGCGCCGCTGGGATCGACCGACACAGGCCCGCCCAAGGCGTCGGCCAACGTGCGAACCGGCTGGCTGCTCGACGAGGCCGAGGCGGCATCGGCCGCCGATGGATTCACCGGCGAAACGGTCAGCTCCACTGGGAGCGTTTCGGTGGGATCATCGGCCGCGCCTTCGGTAAAACCCATCTCCCAGGAAAGCGATGCCGCTGCGCCGGCCGGCGGCCGCTCGAGCGATAGGGCCAACAAGATCAGGGCGGCAAAATGGACAGCGGCCGAAAGCAGCCAACTGGGCGTCTCGGCCCGAAAGCAAAGGACGGCCCACGAAGCGGGGCGCTGCCTGCTCGACCGGCCGTCGGCCGCGTTGCGTCGGGGAGGCACAGGCATCGCCATTGGAGGAGTTCTCGATCTCGAGAGAGAAGCGGCGGCATTGGGGAACCGGCTTGTAACGATGCGTACGTTCTGG
This sequence comes from Thermoguttaceae bacterium, assembly GCA_029975295.1. Classification (GTDB taxonomy): domain Bacteria; phylum Planctomycetota; class Planctomycetia; order Pirellulales; family Thermoguttaceae; genus JARKPK01. Next base: position 56,322 of record JARKPK010000120.1, read on the forward strand.
CGCACGCCAATCTCGGCCGCGAGCAGCGGGGCTGTGGCCAACGAGCCGACCCCCTGCGCCCATTGCCCGCCAGGCTCGGCAGATGCCCCGGCTTGTCCCGGGGGGAACAACGCCGGGCCTTCGGCCGCACGCACCGGGCACCCCAAAGGCCGGAAACGCCGAAAACATCAACTGGCCAAGCACTTACACCGAACGCACCGGAATTCTAGGCCGAGCGATTGCCGGCGTCAATGTCGCTTTGGCAGTGCGGCGAGACGCGGGACGGCGAGCTGGCGCCAGAGGAAGAAACAGAGAACGCAGGGGCCAATCGCCCTGCCGCAGAGCAAAGGCCGCAAGCAGGCTGAGGCCGATCCATCGCTAAGCAGAAGAACAGGGCAACGCGGCCTTCGTTTGCGCGGCCGACTTTCGTGATTCGGGCGACCTTCGAACCCCGGTCTCCCTCGTTGTCGTCGGACGACCGAGAGAACACCGTCTGTCGCGGCGCAACACCGCAGAGTGAATGCTACTTCGTTGCCGCAGCAGCCGGTTGAGGTTCGCCGAACATCCGCTCGTCGTAAAGCACCAGCGCATGGAGGGCGTGCATCACCGAGGCCAGCTCGCGGCTGTTGAGCGATCGCAGGGCGGCCGACTGATAGCGCTGTCCGGCGAGCAGGCCCAAAAGGTATTCGATCCCGCGCACCATTCGCGGTTCGCCGAGGCGTTCGTCGGGCAGTGAGAAGCACAGCCATTCCATGATTCGGCCGTTAGAGGCCAGTTGCGCGGCGGCATCGCGGCTGCTTCCCCGCGAGGCGAAGTAGTTGGGGCTCCAACTGCCGTCGCTGCCCTGCAATTCGAGGGCGAACTGCTGAAAGTCGCTGGTGAACTTCAGCGCGCGGGCGAAGTGGCCGTCAATCGGCTGCGACCTTCGGGCGCGGTCGAGCACGGCCGCGCTGAGGGCCATCAACCGCATCGTTCCGCCTTCGGGCGCTTCAACGATCGGCCGCGACAGCTCGATGGCCACCATCCGCTCCACCGACCACTCATCTCCCAAACCGTTCTTCCAGGGCGCATCGTTCGTGTAGAACGAAAGGCCGAGCAGCCGCATCGATTGCTCTTGTTCTACTCGGCACGCCCGCTTCTCGTATTCCACCAGATCGGCCACGGTGCGAACGTCTTCGCCAACGCGCATCGGGTAGTTGGCCGGCACGCGAGCCAAAGCGAACACGCCCAGCATTTGTCCGGGGTAGTACTGTCGGCCGTAACCGATGCGGGCGGCAATTCGGCCCTCGGCCAACACCAGCGGCTCGTAGCCGCCGCAGGCGAAGTTCCAGCACAGGCAGGTGACCGCATTGACGCGGGCGCCGCCGCGAATCACTTCTGCCCGGCAGCCGAAGGCGCGGCAAACGCCGAGCACGTCGGCCACATCGACGCTTTCGACCGGCAAGGGCTGGGCCCGATAGCTTGCCGTTGTTCGTCGAATCCGATCGCGCAAAGCGCTGAGCGCCGGGGTCAGTTCACGAACGATGGGCGTTTCTTTCTCGCGGACAGCTTCGTTTGCCGAGCCCTTCGGCGGGGTGCTCGAATCGGCCGGTTTCGTCTTCGATGCGTCGGCCTGCTCGTTTCCGGCAGACGTTGCGGGCGGATGGTCGGTCGGGCGTTCGGCGGCCGACGACTCGCCGGTCGGCGGCTGAGGTCCACGGTCGGCGGGCTTCTCCGAAACATCGTCGCCGTATGACGGCATGGGCGTTTGGCGAACCGGGCCATCGACCGTGGGTCCGCCGTCCGCCTTGGAAGCCTCGACCGGGATCGGGGCGTCGTCGCGGATTTCCGGTTCGGAGGTAAGGGCCGATTGGCCCGCCCAAAGCATGACCGACGCGCAACACATCCACCACAAAGGCCTCTTGCCCATCTCGGTTCACTCCCTTGGTTCGCACCGCCGAAGGCCGGCGCCGCCACGGCCGCCGCGATGCCGCCCCGTTCCCTCATCAAACTCAACCCGCAATCGCTTTTCGTTCGCTCCGCCGGCTTGGGCCGCCCGGCGCCGGGCCTTGCCGCACAACCATTGCGAAGCAGCGCTGCGCCCCGCTGTTGCGGCGCGGATGGGGTTACTGGTTTGTCGCGCCGGCCACCGCGTTGGGAGCGGAATCGGTCACTTCGTCGCGCCGAGGCCGATCGATCAGGAAACCGCCGTCCGCCCCGCGTTGAATGTACGAATTGTTCTTCGCGCCGCAGCCGTACTTGTCGTTGCCGCCGTAGTCGATGCAGAAGCTGAAGTTGCCGCCGCAACCGGGCATGTCGTGATAGCTGATGCTCGGCGAAGCGTATCCTTGGCCGTAGCCGCGGTAGTTGTCGTCGCCGTTGTAATCGAACAGCACGCCCAGGCTGGCCTGCGCGCCGGTGCCCTGTGTCAATCCGCCGGCGGCTTCGTAGCGATCGTCGCCGGCGAAATCGAAGAGGAATCCGATGGCGCAATCCCAGGCCATGCCCGTGCCCATGATCGTTCCCTCGTACACATCGTTGCCGGCGTCGTCGATGCAGAATCCGACCGCGTAATGGCAGCCCCATCCGCAACCGAATCGCTGGAACTTCGGCTCGGTGCGCGATCCGCGCGCATAAGATGTGCGCGTGATCAACCGCTGATCGCTGCCGCCGAAATCGCGGGCGAAGCCCACGCCGCACCAATAGCCGCCGCCGTGCGCCAGATAGTCGAACTCGTAAACATCGTCGCCGCCGCCGTCGAGAATCACGCCGATCCCGCCGTTGGCCACTTGCCGAATGCCTGCGCCAACCCCCTGGCCCCAACCTTCCAACCCGGGCGTTTCTTCATACGAATCGGGCCAATGGCCGCCGCAGAAGTAATGGTCTTCGCCTTCGATGTCGTCGAGCATTCCAAACCCCAGCGGCCCGCCGAACCCTTGCCCCCACATGGCCGCGCGATAGTCGTCGCTGCCGGCGCGGTCGATCAGAATCCCCACGCCGCCGATCGCTTGCCCTTGAACGCGCCGCAATCCCAAATACTCGTCGTTGCCGGCGTAGTCTATCAACATTCCCACGCCGCCGATCGCTGATCCTTGGGCAACGTCTTGGGCCTGGTACTTGTCGTCGCCCGCAAGGTCGAGAACCATGGAAACGCCAAGGACGGCCGCCCCCTGCACGCCGGGCTTGGCGCTGCGGTAGATGTCGTTGCCGTCCAGGTCGATCAGCACCAGCACGGGCCGTTGCAGCGATGTGACGCCGTCCACGTAGCCGTCGTTGCCGCCCAAGTCGATCACGCAAACCACATCGGTGAGCCGGTCGAGTTGATACACGTTCGATCCCTTGCCGCCGATCAGGATCGTTCCGGCCGGCGTGGAAATGCGAGCGACCACCGGGCCGGTGACGCCGTCGACGGTCAGCCTTGCGTCGTCGGGCAATTGTCGCAACTGCTTGAGCAGTTCCGGATCGGTTAGCACAACAAGGCGTTCGGCGCACGCCCAAAGGGCATCGCGGTCCATTCTTTCCAAGAGATCGCACATGCGCCGGCCCGTGCCGCGATCTTGAAGCGTGTGCCCGACGCGATTTTGCGTGACCAGCACCGGCACCAGCGAATTTTGCAATTCACGAATCTCGCTTCGCGACAGGGGACCCATGGCGGCGGCAAAGAGCGATTGGGTATCGATCAGTGCCGACTTAACCGTGTCGAGCGCCTGCTGCGGCGAAGTGATTGGCGGGAAGAGCGCCGGATCGCGGCGAGGCAGGTCCATCCGCGGGGCGACCATCGCCAACGCCCGAGCAAGGCCGTGATGATGGGCCAGAACGTTCTTGTGCAGCTCGCGCGTGAACTTCTCCGCTTCGGCCGGCGCTTCCAGCGGGTGACGCAAGAGATAGTCGTACCAACGCAATCGGCAATTGCCGGTCAATTCCGAACCCGTATAGCGCCCGGCCGTCGCATCGAGCCGCGAGGCGGCATATTGTTCGAATCTCAGGTATTTCGCCGCAATGCCGCGATTTTTCAGCGCGCTTTCAATCTCCTGCCGCATGATCGCCAGCATGCCGGCGGCCAGCGGTTCTCCAATCGACGCTTCCTCGACGGCTTCCTTTTCCTTGGGTTGTTCGGCATCGGGCGGGGCGGGCTTGGCCCCTTCAGACGGAGGCTGCACAGCGGGCTTGGCAACTTCCTTTGTGTCGGGCTTTGCCTCAGGTTTCTTCTCGGCCTTCGGGCCCTCGCCTTCACTTTTTTGGCCGCCCTGCGGTTTGCGGCTGTCGGCATCGCCGGCCGGTTCGCCTTGCGACGGTTTTTCCAGGGGCGGAGACGTCTGGGCCGATGGATCGGGCTTCGAGTCTTCGCCCGAGTTGTGGCCTTTGTTGGGTTTGGCATTTTCATCGGTTGCCGCCGGCAGGCCAAGCGAGGGACCGGCAGGCGGTTGAGAACCAGACGAAGCGGACCGCTCGGTCGCGGGGGGCTTGCCGGTTTCGGCCTGCCCTTGGGAGCGATGGGCGTCTTGGGAGCGATGGGCGGAGCCGGGTTCGTCCGCCGCTTCCTTGGGGACGGGCTGCAACAAGGCCGGTTCGCCGGGAGAAAGCCCAAGCGGGCCAGCCTCGCGCTGCGCGCTGCGCAGTCGATCGATCAGGGCGGGCCCAGCCTCGGCCGCGTGACTGCGCGAAGGGTCTGCCGTTGCCATCAACGCCGCCCGACCGCTCGAAATCGATGTGCGTGGCGCCGAGCCGTACGAAGCGGCCTCGGACGCGTTGGCCACTGCCCCGCCGAGCAGAACCACCAACAGAACTTCACCACGAATCACTTGAAACATCGTGGCCGAGAAGTGCATGATGACCCTTTCCCCTTTCGGCGTGCTGGCCTTATCTGCAAGTCGCAACGGTCAACAGCACATTACGTTAAACAGATCCGCGGAAAAGCGAAAGTGGCGGCCCGTGAAAACCACTACCCAAGGCATTTCTTGCGCAGTGTACGCCTATCTCGCTTTTCTCGGGGCTTCCTAATCGCCGCAAAGTCCGCAGAGTCGCTGGTCGCGCTTGATCCAACGACTGGCAAGGGCATACCCTTTGCGCAGGCCAGCTTGCTCCGCGCTCAAAGCGCAGAATCCCCGCCCGCGCCGAGTTGTCCGGCGATTCGATACACCCGCTAGAATCGGCACAATCCGACCATAGGCTTGAGGGAGTTGGATTTGATTCAGACGCGACCGGAGTATTTACGCCTCCAAGGGCGGGCGCTTTTCGGGGATTTATTTGTTCCCGCGGAATGAGTTGGCTATATTGGCCAGCGACAGTTGGTTGATCTTTCTCTGGGCGGGCGGGCGGATTTGATGCGTGCGGAACGCGGTCCGTCTCTGCCGGAATCGTCGCCCGGCTGCACCCCGTCTCGCTTTCGGCAAACCGTCGAACCCCTCCTCTCGAAAGGCGACCCTAATGACATCTTCGCGCTGGTGGAAACGGTTGTCGCTGGGAATCGTCCTGTTGTACTCGCTTCGGATCGGCGTCGCGGCGGTTGATGGAGCCGAGACGCCGGCCGCCGCGGGCGCGCGGCCGCAATCGGCGCAGAGCGGGCCGGGCGACGCGAGTCGGGCTGTGGCCGATCCTCAAGCGGCAGGGATTGCCAGTGGACGGATCGCCGGGCCCCCCGGCGACCCGATCAAACCGACAGCGGGCTCCCTGCCGCTGAGCCCGTTGGTGCGCACGACCGACCTGCTGACGCTCTTGGAGAAGCACAGTCGGCCGACGGCCGATCCGAAAGCCTTCGGCATCCTTTTCGAACGGTTGCTTGCTCCGGCGGGTTTCGCCAGTTCGGAGGTGGTTGCATTTGAGGAGAACGCGGTTTTTTCGTACGCCGTGGCCGACGCGTATCGCCCCGATCTGACCGGCAAAGAGCCGCTGGGCGGATTGCGCCGGCTGACGCGCCATGTGCTGTTGTTGAAGCCCGATTGCCTGGTGATCGACGACGTTTGGGCCACGGCAGCGGCGGGGCCCAAGTCGGGCGAGTTCCGGGTGATCGGCGCCGATGGCGCCGATGTCACCCGCAGCTACTCGTTGATGGATCAAGGGCACCGTCTGGACTGGTTGCTGCTGCCCACCGGCGGGCCAAGCGCGCACGATCGGCCTTGGCCGAGCTTTCATCGCGAATCGCGGGCCACCTACGTGTTCATCTACTCGACAGCGGCCGACAAGCCGCTGGCCGTGTCGGTCGAGGGGCAGAAGCTCTCCGTCGGCCAGCGGGTTTACGAACTCAGCCTTTCCCGCTGGCCGGCTTGGCTCTACGGCAACAGCGCGCTGGCGGTCAGCGGACCGAAGGGCGAGGCGATTCTGGCGAAGCGGGTGTTGCCCACCGGCGTTCTGCCGCACGACGAAGAGGGACTGCGGTTGCTGGAGCGATGGGACGCGGCTTATCGCGGAGCAGGGCAGCCGAGTTGGGAGATCGACCGAGCGTCGAGCGACTTGGCGGCTGCGGTCGAGTCGGGCGAGCTGCGGCCCTGCGGGGTGATTGAACTCGGCTGCGGCAGCGGCGCCAATGCCGTATTCCTTGCCAAAAAAGGCTTTCAGGTAACAGCCATCGACATTGCCCCCGGCGCGCTGCGCCGCGCCGAAGAGAGGGCCAAGCGGGAAGGGGTTCGCGTCGATTGGCTCTTGGCCGACGTCTTGCGGTTGCCCTCGCTGCCGCCGGCGGAATTGATCTACGACCGGGGTTGCTATCACGGCGTTCGCCGCACTGCGGCCGCCGGCTACGTCGAAGCGGTTGGGCGGTTGACGTTGCCCGGCGCGCGCGTGCTTTTGCTGGCGGGCAACGCCGAAGACAGATCGCCGGGCGGACCGCCCCGCGTTACGCAACAACAGCTCCAGAACGACTTCGGCGCGCTCTTCTCGGAACAGTGGCTGCGCCGCACGAAGTTCGATCAAGCCGAACGCGATGCAGCGGGCGTTGGGGCGTGGTCGGCGCTTTGGGTGCGAAAACCCTACCCGCCCCCGAGCGAACTGCCGAAGCTGAGCGGCTTGCCCGACCCGTTGACCTTCGTCGATGGTTCGCCGGTGCGCACCCCCGAAGACTGGTACGCCCGCCGCCGTCCGGAGCTTAAGGCGTTGTTCTCGCAGTATGTGTACGGCTATGCCCCGCCGCCGGCAGCGTTGACGGCTCGAGAGGTCCACAAGGACGAGAATGTGTTCGGCGGCAAGGCGGTGCTGCGCGAAATCCAACTGACGCTTCGCAAGCGGCCCGATGCCGGCCCGGCGCGTGGCGGTTCCGCGCCGGCCGATGGGGCGGATTCGCCCGTGGCGGTCGTTCATTTGGCGCTGTTCACGCCGAAACAGGCCGATCGCCGCTTCCCAGTGTTCCTGTCGCTCAATCAGTGCGGCAATCATGCCATGACCGACCACCCGACCGTTCGGTTCGACGCCGAGGCGTTTCGGTCGCCCGATTGTTTGAAGAAGGGCGATCAGATCGGCCGCGGCGGGCAGAAGGATTTCTGGTGCGTTGACTACCTGATCGAGCGGGGATACGCGTTTGCCGCCTTTCACCAGAGCGACATTGCCCCCGACGTTCACGATTTCACCAAGGGAATCCATGCACGTTACCAATTGCCCCAGCAGAAAGAATCGTGGTGGGGCACCATTGCCGCTTGGGCGTGGGGATTGCAGCGGGCGGTGGACTACTTGATCGACGATCCGCAGATCGATCCCCGGCGGATCGCCCTGATCGGCCATTCGCGGCGGGGGAAGACGGCGCTGCTGGTCGCCGCCTTCGACGAACGGGTTGCTTTGGTGGTTCCGCACCAATCGGGCACGGGCGGAATGGCGCTGAGCCGCGGCAACGATCAGGAAACCGTTGAGCGGATCAACCGAGTTTTTCCCCATTGGTTCAACGATTTGTTTCCCGAGTTCAACGATCGGGAGGAGCATCTGCCGGTCGATCAGCATCTGTTGGTTGCGCTGGTGGCGCCCCGGCGCTTGCTCGACACCGAAGGAGAATTGGACAAATGGGCCAATCCCGACAGCGCTTGGCGGAATCTGCAAGCGGCCCAGCGAGTGTGGCGGTTCTTGGGCAGTCGGGGCCTGCAAAGCGAGGCGCCGCTGACTGAGCCGGCGCGCATCACGGCAGACAATGCCGGCCCGATCGTCCAATACCGCCGCAACATCAACCACACGCTCGTCCGCGAGTTTTGGGAAGCGATTCTCGACTACGCCGACCTGCACCTCACGCCGGCCTCACGGTGACGCCCGCTGGGCTGGGTGTTCGCCCGACCGGGTAAGGCGGCGCTTTCCCCGAGGGCGAGTGAGGCTCACCTGGGCGCATCGCGCAAACAGCGAACGGGCTGCGGCATTGCGCCTCATTCGGCACATCGAACAAGAAAAGAGGCTGCGCTGCCGCTGCTTTGCGCCATCGCGCTCGAAGCCCGGGCGGGACCTCGGCCCGAGAAGAAGGCCGGGCGCGACCTCGACCTGAGTAGAAGCCGTTTGAGAAGAAGCCGCTAATTGGTGACGCTGAACATGCCGTCGGTGCGGTTGCGGTCGGCAATGGCGCCGAGGCATTGATAGAGCCACATGTCGATGTCGTCGGGCAGGAATCGGACCGACCCGTCGCCGAAAAGGAACTGCGCGCCGCCCGGGTGGCACGACTTGAAACCGAGGGCTGTGTTCCAATTGCAGTCGGTGTGGCAGCCGTCGAACGAGGCCAGCGAACGGTCGCCGCACGAGTTGTAGTTGATCGGGATGGTCGTCGAGGTCACGCCGCACGCGTTGTCCGAATGCGCCCAGCCGCTTCGCACCTGCGAGGTGCACCGCGAACGCACTTCGCCCATAAAAATCGTGTAGGAAAGGCCGTCGAGCACGTCGGCCAGGGTGCATGTTCGCGGGTTGTTCAGCGAGTGGTGCCGATAGAACGGACCGGCGGCGGGAAACCCCTTGCGGCGGAATCCGGTGGGCGGATCGACATTCGGCTTGAACAGTTGATTGAACGCCGCGCCTTCGGGGCAGAGGCACGGGGTGAGATGATTGCCTTGGTCGGAAACGTAGCGCGGCCCGGCGGAACTCACGTAATTCGACAGCCCGTACTTGCTCGTGTTCAGAAATTGGCCGTCGTCGCTCGGGCAAAGGAAGAGCAGCACCCACGTCTTGCGAATGCGATCGAAATTGGGATGTTTTTCAATCATCTTCATCGCATTCAGGTCGTACCCTTTATAGATTGCTTCGTAGAGCTGCATCTGTTCGATGAACGGCAAAAGATGATGCAGCGTGGTGCCGCGTCCTTCGACCAGCGGCGGAGGATCCGCCCCTTCCCAGCGGGCCCACGAGCCCAGGGGCAGGCGTTTGTATGTGTCGTTGTACGAGTGGAGCGCGATTCCCAACTGCTTGAGATTGCTCGAACAGGTCGAGCGACGCGCCGCCTCGCGAACCTGCTGAATGGCAGGCAGCAACAAGGCGATCAAGATGGCGATGATCGCAATGACGACAAGAAGCTCCACGAGCGTGAACGCCTTGGCCTCACGCCCCCGCCGCGCCCAAGATCGCTCCGACATAGATGCTCCCGCCAGGGTTCGACAACCGCACTGAAAAGATGCCTCGGCGCGCCCGCCGCGCACCGGGTTGTGCCTCACCCCTCTTCCCGCTCTCTGTCGCTGCCGGCCGGACAGGCCGATCTTCAACGGAAAGCAGCGCGACAATACGAACCGTCCTCGGGCGCTGCCGCGTAGGCGGTCCGCTCTTGTCGCGACGATCTTTCGATCGCCTTTATTGTTGCAGGCGTTGCGAACTTTGTCAAAACAGATTGGCCCGCAACGGCGGGTCGTATGGCGTTGCCGAATCCGAGATCGCTCGTGCCGCCGTTTGCCGGCTTCCGTTCGCCGCGGCGAGACGCTTCTTCCAGCGCGGGCGCTCGTGTCCGGCCGACAGGCGATCGCGGCCTGTTGCTGCGAACCGGCGGCGGGCTCGGCCGAAACGGGCCCCTGATCGGCAAGTCGCTGGCGCCGAAGGTTTCCGATACAGGCGGGGCGGGCGGCCGTTCAGCACCACACCGATTACGCCCCTACAACAAGAGGGGATGGCGGCTGCCGCCTCAGTTCCGATCCGGAAGACCCGACGAATGGCGGTTTTGAGTCGAACGGACCGCCCGTCTGTTTAGTCAACTTCAAACCGGCCGACCAACTCCACCGCCGAACGATGCGGGGCAAATCGATTCCCGGCAGTCTGATTCCGTTCCGCAACGGCCGGCTGTTTGGGAATCCGGTTTTCGAGGCTGTCCGGCTCGTTGCGTTGAAGGTCGGAACCTCAGTAGTTGCGAAGGCAGAACTGCTTCCAATCCTCGCCGAGCGACGCCCAGTCTTTTCCCAAAATCTCCAAACGCGGCCCCAAGTCGGTTGAGCCGTCGGTTCCGAATGCTTCGAGCAACTTCGGCAAGCGGCGCCGATAGGCGTCGTCCTTCAGCAGCATCTCTGCCAGCGTCATCGCCTGCCAATAGCGATTCATGGGGATCGGTTTGCCGTTGCAAAGTTGTTCCAACGGCAGGTGGCGCGACGAATCCGCTACGCCCATCCGAACGATCTCCGCAATGTTCTCTTGGGGGTGAAACCGCAATTGATAATAGTTGGCCAACCCTTCGTGCAGCCACTCGCCGCGGTTGGAAATGCGCAGCGCGCGGGCCAACAGCGAGTGGATGAACTCGTGCGTGAACACCGGCCGCAGCGTGCCGTGTTGCTCGGAGAAGGCGGCCATGGCGATGGCCTGCACCGTGAACCCGCCGCTTTGCGGCTCTGCGGCCTGCGCGTTCCAGTAGGCCCCCAGGCGCGGCACGAAACGACGATAATCGGGATCGCGGTCGAATACGATTAACGTGCCGCGATGTCCGGTTTGTTTGGCCAAGTCGAGTTCTTCGAGCACCGTTTCCGCCGTTTTCTGCAAATGGTCGCCCAATTTCGCTTGGTCGATTCTGGAACAATCGGTAATCAGTTCCACGTGGTCGCGGCGAACCACCGCAACCCGCTCGGCGTCGGTTTGGGGAAAGGCCAGCCGGGCCAGTCGCAGGCCGGCAAGTTCAGCCGCCTCGGTGTCGGCTCCGGCCGACATCGAAAGCGAATCAAGCCATAGTTCGCCCGGCTGACGAACGAAGATGACGAGATTTTTCACTTTGTCCCATCGCGGGGCGCGTTGATCGCCCCAACGCATCGCCGAAAGAGGCGTTTCGATCAGTCTCCAGCCCGAATGCCGCAATTCAATCTTTCGCCAAAAGTGCGCCCGACCGTCGGCCTCGACGCAGCGCAGCTCGATCGTCTCGGGCCGTTCGTCGACGGGCCGGCGGAACACCCAGAAGCGGAGCGTTGCGTTGGATCGCCAGTCGGCGGGCCAATGCTCGGAGGAAAAGGCCACACCGCCCGATCCGCCGGCCGAAACGCGGCATGCCTTGCCCGCCGGCGGCGGTGATTCTTCACGCCGGCGACCCTGCGGGTTGTCCTCCGCAACAGGCGGCGCTTCGCTTTCCGGCAGGGCTTCACGCTGCGGGGTGTTCAGCTCGTCGGCCTGAACGGCCCGCGGCGGATCCGCCACGGCAGCGGTGACGCCGGTGGACGATCGGATTTTGGGCGTCGTTTGATCGAAATCGGCCAAGACAACGATGGGCGGGTCGGCCGGCGCCGCACGATCGGCCGCCCACACGGGGGCGGCCCAAAGGGCCAAAGCGATCCACACGCTGAACCGCATACCCGAACGCGTCTCGAAACAACTTGCCATGTACACCGCCTCCGAACGATGCCTGCGGGGCCGCACTTCACAAGGCGACCATTGCTTTTGACGATGCGCTATCGCCGCGCCCCGGCCATGTTCTCAATCGTACCCGATACGAAACGGCACGGAAATAAGAGCGAACTGAGCGGTCGCCTTCGTCGCTTGGGGTGCTGCCGTCGATTCTTTGGCTCAGTCTTTAGACGCGGCGGCCGGCGGGTCGATGGGCCAACGGGGCGAGCGCATCGCTTCGCACCGCTGCCCAGAGAGGCTGTCGCGGTGCGGGCCGGGGCCGTCGGCGCGGGTGCGCTGCCGGATTCCTCGCAGGCTGGAGCACGGCCCGGTTGAATTGTCGCTCGGAGCCGAAATACAATGGGCTTTCTTCCGATCGTTGTGCGCCGGCCGACAAGTCGATCAGCCTCGGCTGCCGCGCCGCGATTCAGCGTGTAGGCATGCGCCTTGTTGCGAACGATCGACAAAACGCCTGCCGGGGATGGTGCATCGTGATCGGCTGCACCCTACCGACGGCGCCCTGGGGGACAACGTGGCGACGGAACCGTTGAACGACTTTTCTCGCCTCTGCGTGCATACGATCACCACGAAACCATGGTCGATCGAAGAGGCGGCGCGCGCCTATTCGGCCGCCGGCGTGGCCGGCATTACGGTTTGGCGCCAGTGGCTGGCGGATCGCGATGTCGGCGTTGTGGGCCGGATGCTGCGCGATCATGGGCTGAAAGTGGTGTCTTTATGCCGTGGCGGGTTCTTTCCGGCGATCGACGCAGCGGGGCGCCAATCGGCGATCGACGACAATCGCCGCGCCATCGACGAGGCCGCTCAACTCGGCGCGCCGTTGATCGTCTTGGTTTGCGGGGCGGTGCCGGGGATGCCTCTTGACGAGGCGCGCCGGCAGATTGCCGACGGAATCGCCGCGGTGAGCGAACAGGCCGCCGCTGCCGGAGTGCGGCTGGGCATCGAACCGCTGCACCCGATGTATGCTGACAATCGCTCGGCGGTCAATACGATCGAGCAGGCCAACGACATGTGCGATCAACTCGATTGTCCGCACGTGGGCGTGGTGGTCGATGTTTATCATCTGTGGTGGGATCCGCGCCTTCGCGACGAAATCGGGCGGGCGGGGCGGGCAAATAGGCTTTTCGCGCACCACGTTTGCGATTGGCGCACCCCCACCGAAGACTTGTTGAACGATCGAGGGCTGATGGGCGAAGGCTGCATCCCACTGCGAGCGATCCGCGGTTGGGTGGAAGATGCGGGGTTTCGCGGCTTCATCGAGGTGGAGATCTTCTCCAACCGATATTGGGCCGCAGACCAACGCGAATTCCTGGAGAAGATCAAGTCCGCTTATTTGGCCCATGTGTAATGCCGTCTGTCGCGGCGGCAAGGGCTGCGCGGCAGCGGAGTGCAGCGGGTTGCGGCGCCCGTGAGTTCCGCCAGCGCGGCGCGGACGATTGGCGGGCGACAGCGAAAGAAGGAAGTGTCGGTTCAAGTCCGAGGGGATGAAGGCGCGCAAGAAACGAAAGCAAACGCTATGAACATCCACACTGTCGGGATCATCATGAACGGCGTCACCGGCCGGATGGGCGCCAATCAGCACCTGGCTCGCTCGATCGTTGCGATTCGAAAACAGGGGGGCGTCAGGCTCGGCCCAGACGAAACGATCATGCCCGAGCCGATTCTGGTGGGCCGCAACGAGAACAAACTGAAGAAGTTGTGCGACGAGCACGGCTTGAAGGCCTATACCACCGATTTGGACGGCGTGCTTTCGGATAGCCGCTATCCGGTTTATTTCGACGCCCTGACCACCAACCAGCGCGTGCCGCACGTGCAGAAGGCGATCGCCGCGGGCAAACACATCTACGCGGAGAAGCCCACGGCCGACAAACTGGCCGATGCGCTTGCCTTGCATCGGGCCGCCGAGGCCGCCGGCGTCAAGCACGGCGTTGTGCAAGACAAGCTCTGGCTTCCCGGGCTGATGCAATTGAAATACCTGCTGGATCACCGCTGCCTCGGCCGCATCCTTTCGGTGCGGGGCGAGTTCGGCTACTGGGTTTTCGACGGCTTCCGCCAGCCCTGCCAAAGGCCCAGTTGGAACTACCGCGCCGCCGAGGGCGGCAGCATTCTGATCGACATGTTCTGCCACTGGCGCTACGTGATTGACAACCTTTTCGGGCCGATCGCGCGATTGACCGCTCTGGGCGCAACGCACATTCCGCGCCGCGTTGACGAGAACGGGCGACCCTACGACTGCACCGCCGACGACGCGGCCTACGCCATCTTCCAGTTGCAAGACGATACCCCGGTGCAGTTCAATTCGAGCTGGTGCGTTCGGGTCCGTCGCGACGATTTGCTGACGATCCAAGTGGACGGAACGGAAGGCTCGGCCGTGGCCGGATTGCGTCACTGCTGGGTTCAGCTCGACAGCTACACGCCACGTCCGGTGTGGAATCCGGACATCGAGCAGCCGATCGACTTTTTCGAGCACTGGCAGCAGGTGCCGGCCAACCAGACTTACGACAACGCCTTCAAGGTGCAGTGGGAACTTTTCCTGCGGCACATCGTCAAAGACGAGCCTTTCCGTTGGACCCTGCTCGAAGGCGCCAAGGGGGTGCAGTTGGCCGAGCTGGGGCTGAAGTCGTGGCGAACCCGAACCTGGGTGAACGTGCCGGAACTGGATGTTTGATTGGGACGGCTGTTCGCCCCTAGAACACGGAATCTCGGAAAAGCGATGTTGAAAGGCCGGCCGAGGGGAGGCCGAATTGCTTTTTTTGCCGGCGGATTTTTCCGACGGATTCCGTTGGGGGCCGTGGTCGGCGGACGCAGCGTGTGCGTCGTTGTTGGTTCTATGCGTTCTTTTTTGGAGACTGCCCGATGCGGAGCTGTTGCCGAGCCCTTGTCGCCTTGCCGAGCATGGAGTGCCGCGCGCCGGCTGCGTTTGCGCGCAAGTGGGCCGTTCGGCGAAGCCTGTTCGCGTTGGCCATGGCTTTGCTTGTGTCGGCCGTTGCCGATTGGGCTCAGACCTCGGAAGCCAAAGCGCCGCAGCGCCCCGACCCTGAGATGGCGCGGCATGTTTCGCGTTTGCTCACGCTGCTTCGTCAGGCGAAGAAAGATCCGTCCAAGCGCGAAGCGGTGATCGACGAGGCGATCTCTTTGGGGCCGCAGGTGGCGTCGGCCATTCACGCCGGTTTGGGCCGCGAGATGCAGCCGTTGCTCAAATCGTACAGCGCCAAGTTCTCGCAAGCCGCCGGCAAGCTGGCCCAGAAGAAGATCGGTTCGGTGAATTTGGAAGAGGTTCAGCGATTGCGCGCTACCGTGTTGGAATTGCAGAACCGGCCGGATTTCTCGAAGGAACTGATCCAGCGCGAAGCCGACCCGGCGTTGAAGAAGCTCGAAGAGATATTCGTTGTCGATCGGCAAGAGGTGTTGGCGGAAAACCCCAGCTTGGTCAAGGAGCGCGAGTCGCTCAGCGAGCTGGGCCGCCTCTGGGAGAAGACGGCAACTTATCTGTTCGAACAGGTTCCCGACAGCCCCGAGAAGCCCAAGGATAAGCCCAGCTTCGAGGACTATTTGGCCGGCGAGGAAACGTTGGCCTGCGGGCTGGCGGCCCCGATGGACCCCCACACCCGCGACGTGCTGGCCGTCAACGCCCGCTTGGCCGCGCAGCTTCAGCCGGAGGAAGCCCGCGCCGTGCTTGCCCTGAATCTTACCCGCAATCTCTTGGGGCTTTCGGCGCTGGCGATTGATTTGCGCCTGTGCGAGACGGCGCGCGACCACTCGGCCGACATGCAGCGGCTGAACTTCTTCGCGCACGAATCGCCGGTCGAAGGGAAAAAGACCCCTTGGGACCGCGCGAAACGGTTCGGAACCACGGCCTCAGGCGAGAATATCGCGATGGGCTACCACGACGGGAAAGCGGTCAACATGGGGTGGTTCCACAGCCCGGGCCACCACAAGAACATGCTCGGCAAAGGCCACACGCGCGTCGGCATGGGCCAAGCCGGATCGTATTTCACCGAATTGTTCGGCGGGAATTGAACCCGAATCGCCGATCGATGCCGGCTGGCGTCCACGTCGCTCGAATGGTTCGCCTTGTGTGCGCTTTGGCCCGCAGTTGCCATTGATGCTCAACAGAGCAATGCAACGTGGCCGAGCAACGGGCGGCCGCTTTCGCCACCGTGCGGACCTGCTCGACCTGAGGGGCCGGGTTCTCCCGCCGGCGTTCCGGCGGCCAGCGCATTCGCCCTTCGAGGCCCGGCCCGGGACGGCTTAGGACCGATATTCCAGATCAAGCTTTTGATCGTGCTTTTCGTGGCGCCCGTCCAGCGTGTTCAACCGCAGCGCGATGCGGCCG
Organism: Thermoguttaceae bacterium; assembly: GCA_029975295.1. Taxonomy (GTDB): domain Bacteria; phylum Planctomycetota; class Planctomycetia; order Pirellulales; family Thermoguttaceae; genus JARKPK01. Next base: position 72,361 of record JARKPK010000120.1, read on the forward strand.
TCGCCCAGTTGAACATCGACCCAGCCGCGAGGCTGTGCGTTGTCGAACACCCATGCAGTCGGCGGCAGATTGATCAGGTGGATTCCCTCATGCTGCCGCACGTTCCAGCGGTGCGTATGGCCGAAAATGTACGCCTTCACGTGCTTCCGCGGCACGATCACATCGTAGAAAGCCTGCGTGTCGAGCAGCCCGTTGATCCGCGGCAATCCGATTTGCGGATCGTGGTGCGCCACCAGCAGAGCGGGCTTCTCCTTGCGCGCATCGAGTTCTTTGGCCAGCCATTCGAGTTGGGGTTGATCGAGCCGGCCGGGCGTTACATTCGTCTTGTCCAACGAGTCGAGGATGAAGAAGTTCGCCTTGGGAGTCTCGATGACGGCCGTGTGTCTTTCCGGCACGGCGGGCGACTCGGGGTTCGAATTCGACGAGCGAGTCCAGAAGTTCTCGCGGTGATCGTGGTTTCCCAAGGCGATGGCCGCGCCCACACCGGCGGCGGCGAGCGGCTTGATTCCATCGACGACGGCTTGGTAGTCGCCGGCTTTTCCCTCCATGAATGCACAGTCGCCGGCCAACAGGGCCCAGGCCGGAAGCGGCCGAAGCGCCGTGATCTGGGCCACCGCCTCGGCAAACGCGGCCGTGGGCACAACGTTGCGGTGCGCTTGCGTCCGTTCCGCCCAGATATGGGTGTCGGCCAACAGCGCGATGCGCGAAGAGTCGATGCTCGGTTCGCCCGCCGAACAGCGCGCGGCGGCCGCTGCGGCGCCGGCGGCCAACGCGCCGCCCAAGAAGCGGCGACGATTCAACGGTGGAACGACGATCGGCATGACTCGCCCTTTCTACTCGAACTGTGCCAGTGCAAATCGCATTGCGCCGGTGGAAACAACATGCAATTCAACGCGGCCGGACCCGAAAAGTCAAGCGCGCCGGTGCGCCCGACGCGGCGAAAGAGCCACAGAGGCGCCAACACCTCATCGGGCATACCACACGAGCAGGCGCGGCAGTTCGCCCAAACGCAGCAACGAGGCGCAGCGTCGCCGATGCCGCGGTCCGCACAGCCAGGGGCAGCTCATCGCCCGGTCAATCACGCCGACGGCTTCGAGCAGATCGGGCAGCGCGGGGCTTCGCCCGGCCGACCGCCAACGCACGATCCACATCGCCACGGGCAGGGCCAACGCCAATGCCGAAACGCTCTCGACCAGCGACCAACTCCGCCGCGCGCAAAGGCAGTACTGCTGCGACCAGGCTGCCGCCTCGAAAAACCGCCCCAGCGGACGAAGCAGCTCGGGCGAAAGGGCGCCCAATGGTTCTTCCAACTGTTCGAACGTAACGCTTGCAGCCTTTCCACCCAGCGGCGGCACCGGGCCGCGTCCGCGTGCGAAGGCCCAGGCGGCAACGATCAGCCGCCATCGTTCCAGCAGCGATGGGGGGACAAGGTTCTCGGGCGACAGCCGCAGGTGTTCGAGCAGCGCCTGGCGAAAGAGCAGCCGTCCGGCTCGGCCCGCCGGTTCGCGGCGCCGGAACCAGGAATCGATTCGGCCGTCGCCCACCGCGATTTGTTCGAGCATCTTCAGCAGTTCCGGCAAGTCGTCGGCCGCGACGCGGCGCAAACGGCACCGCCGCAATTGGTCGGCCCAAACCGCCAGATGCACCAACCGACGAACCGGCGGAAAGCGGTCGTCGGTGAGCAACCGTCGCACGGCGGCGGCGGCCAACTCCAGGGCGAGCCAGTCGGCCGGCGCGCCGGGGATCAGACGGGGCGGCGGCTCGGCCTGCGGCCACTCGGGGTCGTCGGCCAGCAGAGATTCGACGGCCGGCAGATGCTCGGCGACGCAGCGCCCCTTCTCCGTCGCTGCCGACGGACAGTAGCGGCGCAGCGCCACCCATCGCCGGCCGTAGCCCTCGACGATCTGCATGGGGAACATCCGGCAGACGCGGGGTTTGGCCGCTTCGCCCAACTCGACGTGAATTCGGCACAAGCCGTCGGGCTGCAAGAAGACGCAGCTCCCGTCGCGCCGCTTGGCCAAGCTGTATGTTGGCCGGAACAAGCCGTGCCGCCAAACGATTTTTTGCCCACGAAACTCCGGCAACTCGCCCCAGCGCTGCTCGGCCAGCCGCTGCCGGTCGGCCGCGGTAAGCGCCACCAGCGTGCCGCGACAGCAGTCGCCCGTGCAGTGGCAGTCCCAACGCTCGGCGATGGGAAGAGATTCTAGCTCGATCCGCTCGTTTGGCCCGGTCATTTCGGCCCGCGTGTCCATTCGTCGGAGGAAAGCAACGCCCCGCCGAGCATCAAGCGGCAGCAGTGCGCCTTCAATGGTGTTGAAGCTCTCAGTGTACTCGAACGCCGTTGCGGCGGAGAGCCCCGAGACCGGGCTCGGCCTTGAAAACCGAAAGGACGGACCGCTCGGACGGCGCCGGTTCATAACGAGGTTGTGTTCGGAACCGGCGGCCGGCAAGCGAACCGATCGGCCGCGCGGCACAACCGAGCCCAACGGCGAACTGCCGGTCCGTTCACTGCGGCCAACGCGGCAGACGCAGTGAGCGAGTTCGAAGCGGCTTGTCGAGCACGATCTGAACGCAGCCGATCACCCGTTCGCGGAACCCGGCTTCGCAGTAACAGAGATAGTATTCCCACAGCCGCAGAAATTGATCGTCGTAGCCTTGCGAGCGAACGGCGTCGATTTTCTCCCGGAAGTTGCGTCGCCAATGCGCTAGGGTTTCCGCATAGTGCGGTGTGATGTCTTCCAGCGAGACGATCTGCAAGTCGGTTGCCCGGCCGATGCTCTCGCACATCGCCCCCAGCGACGGAAGATGACCGCCGGGAAATACGAATCGCTGAATGAAATCGGCCCCGCGGCAGTACTGGCGATAACGCTGGTCGGGCATGACGATCGCTTGCAAGAGCATCCGCCCGTCGGGCTTCAGTCGTCGAGAGCAGGCTGCGAAGAAAGTGTCGAGATAGCGGCGACCAACGGCCTCGATCATTTCGATCGAAACCAGTTTGTCGTATTCGCCGTCTAAGTCGCGGTAATCGCGATCGAGGACTTCGATGCGGTCGCCCAATCCCGCTTGCGCCACTTGGCGGCATGTGTAGGCATGTTGCGCGGCGGAAATGGTCGTTGTTGTCACCCGGCAGCCGAATCGTTCGGCCGCGCGGAGGGCGAAACCGCCCCAACCGGTGCCGATTTCCAGCAGGCGGTCGCCGTTGCAAAGCTCCAATTTGGCGGCAATGCGGTCGAACTTGGTCAGCGACGCCTCGGCCAGTCCCGCTTCGGCCCGCGGGAAGACGGCGCAGGAATAGGCCATCGTCTCGTCAAGGAAGGCGGCGAAGAAATCGTTGCCCAGGTCGTAATGGGCGGCGATGTTCCGCCGGCTGCCGCGGCGGCTGTTGCGGTGCAGCAAATGCCAGAATTTCGCTGCCCAGGCGCCGAGAGCGGCCCAGACGCTGTCGGTCGTGTTGGAATCCAGGTTGCGGCAGAACAAACGAATGAGGTTCGTCAAATCGGGCGAGGTCCACTGCCCGAGAATGTACGCCTCGGCCGCGCCGAGCGATCCCCCGAAGAGCAGATGCCGAAAGCATCGCCGGTCGAGGATATGCGCCTCGGCGCAAAGCCCGTCGTCGGCCGGCTGGCCCACGATCTGTTCTCCCGCTGTCTCGACCAACCGAAGCTGGCCGCCGCGCAATCGGGCCAATTGGGCCAGCACGGCCGCTCGCGTCCAGCGATCGACCAGTCCGGGAGCGGTCAAGTCATTCTCGTCTCGATTGCTTCGGCCGATCTTTGCCGCTGCTTCAATCATTAGTCGGTCACCTCCTGAGAAGGGGAACGCGGCCCGGGGTGAGGAACGAACGGCACGCGCTTCCGCCAAAGCAGCCAGGCCTGACGATAGATGGCTGCGACCACCCGCGCCGACATCCACGGCTGCCGCATCAACAACGGCAGCACGGCCGACCGCGTCCACGGGCGGCGCCGCAACGACAACCGGGCGGCAAACACCTCGCGCGCCTCGCGGCGGTTGACAATTGAAACCCCCAGAGAGTCGCTCGGCGGCCGCAGACGCCAATCGTAGCTCAGGTCCATCTCCATGAACGGCGAAACGTGAAACGCCTTGGCATGATCGAACCGCAGCAGCTCGCCTTGGCGGCGATTGTCGCGGTGCAAGACGTACCAGTGCCGCTCGCCCCAAGGGGTGTTGCTCACCTCGGCCAGCACGCTGTCGATGGTTTCCCCGTCCGGTTCGAAACAGTAGTAGAGCGTCAGCGGGCTGAAATAGTATCCCCAATGGCGCAGCGGGGTGAGCACGCGAATCGGCCCCTGCGGCTGACGCCCGGATCGCGAGGCCACCGTTTGGCGGACGCAATCGGACAAGGGCCTCTCGGGCGGGCCAAGATGGTCGCGCCGAAGGAATGAAGCCGGCGAAAACCAACCGCGCCACAGCGCTCCGTCAAGTGCGCCCGACGCCCATTCCTCCAGATCGATGTATGCCAAATAAAGATGGTACGCGAAGCTGTGCCGCACCGGTTCCAGGCGGCGATGCGCCACGCGGCCCGCATAGAAGCAACTGGCGGTCATAAGCTTTGCCTGCCGAAAAGGCGCCCCACGGCCAAGGCGCTGTTCACTCCGTCCTCGTGAAACCCGTTGCCCCAGTACGCCCCGCAGTAGTAGGTGCGGTTTCGTCCGTTGATCTCAGCGTAGCGACGCTGCGCCGCCAACGCCGCCGGCGAATAAACCGGATGGGTGTAATTCCAGCGGGCGATGACAGAATTCGGGTCGAGCATCGTCGAGCCGTTCAGTGTGATGCACAACGTTTTCGCTGCCCGGTGCCCTTGGAGCCGATTCAGGTTGTAGGTCAGCAGCACCGGGCGATGGGCCTCGGGCCGGATGCGGTAGTTCCACGACGCCCATGCCCGCCGAGTTTTCGGCAAAACCGAAGTGTCAGTGTGCAACACCGTGTCGTTCGACTGGTAGGGGAACGCACCGAGTATCTCTCGCTCGTCGGCGTCGGCGTCGGCCAGCAGCGACAGCATCTGGTCGGCATGGCCGGCCAGAACCACGGCATCAAACTCTTCTTCGCTGCCGCGAGAACGCACTCGGACTCCGCTTTCCAATCGCCGGACCGATTCGACCGGGCAGTTCGCTCTGATGCGGTCGCGCCAACCGTGCGTCAGTCGATCGATGTATCGGACGGATCCGCCATCGATCGTTTTCCACTGATGGTGGCCCCGCACCGAAAGCAGCCCGTGGTTGTCGAAGAACCCGACGACGAATCGCGCCGGGAACCGCAGGAACTCTCCGGGCGGAACCGACCAGATCGACGCGCCCATCGGGGTCAAGTACCAATCGATCATCGCTTGACCGAACCGGTGCGCTGCCAAGAACTCGCCCAGCGTTTCGCTATAATCGTCGCTGGCGATCAACTGGCGAGCGCGGCGATTGAATCGGAGGATTTGCGCCAGCATCAACCAGAAGCGGGGGCGAAACAGATTGCGCCGCTGCGCGAACAACCCGTTGAGCGAGCTGCCCTGATATTCCAATCCGCTCCGCTCGCAACAGACGCCAAAGCTCATGTCGCTGTTGCGCGATGCAACGCCCAGGCGGCGAAGCAGCGCACAGAAGTTGGGATAAGTCCGCTCGTTGAAGACCATGAACCCGGTATCGACCGGGAACGATTCTCCCATGGCGCTGACGGTGACTGTGTTGGCATGCCCGCCGATATAGTCGTTGGCCTCGAACAGATGCACGTCGTGTTCGTCCACCAGCAGGCGAGCCGCCACCAATCCACTGACTCCGGCGCCCACGACGGCAATCTTCATGCGTTTTGCTCCGCGGCGGCTGCAATGCGTTTTTCGATTTCGCGCCACCGGCCTTGCCGCACTGTGCCCCACATAATACCGTTGGTCAATCCCCCCGTTGCGGCGGCCCGGGGGAATTCGTCGAATGCTGGAGAACGTTTGCGAGCGAGTGGCTCGAACGCCCGTCATGGTGTTCGCCACGCCGGGCAGGACGGTTTCAGTCGCGCCTTCAGCCACGACGATCGCAAACCGCGCCGCCGAAGCTCCGGCGACGCATGGCCGTCGCCCGCCAACGGCCGTCGAGTTCGCAGCGGCTGCGGGGCCGTTGGGCTGTGCTTGCCGTCGGCAGCAATTGAAGCGAGGGGGGGATAGACTGCCGTCCCTCGCGCCCCGGAACCGGCCGAGCCGGTTTGCCGCAGATGCAACCATACGGACTTCGCGCCTGAGGCGTCAACTCATACAATCGTCGCCAGTCGCCGATCGGGCCGAACCGAGCCCCTGCCGCGGCGAATGCCCGTTCGCTTGATCGCACAAATCTCCCGAAGGGATGAAATGACCGATATGGAACGTACACTCGTTTTGCTGAAACCCGATTGCGTGCAGCGGCGGCTGATGGGCCGAGTGATCGCCCGTTTTGAAGATAAGGGTTTGAACATCATCGCGATGAAGATGCTGCATCTGACGCCCGAGCACGCCCAACGGCACTACGCCGAACACGTGGGCAAGGCGTTCTACCCGGCGCTCGAGGATTTTGTCACCGCAAGCCCGCTGCTGGCTCTGGTTGTCGAAGGGCCCGAGGTGATCCGAACCGTTCGTGAGATGGTCGGACCGACGCACGGATTGAAGGCCCCGCCGGGCACGATCCGCGGCGACTTCGGCATCAGCCGTCAGATGAATCTTGTTCACGCCTCCGACAGTCCAGCGTCGGCCGCGCGTGAAATCGAGGTCTTTTTCACCGCGCAGGAATTGTGCCCATTCCAATCGAGCTTGCAACTCTGGCAACTGGCTGTGGACGAACGGGGCTGATTTCAGCCCCCGATCGATCCTCGGACAAGTCGCGTAACGCGTATTTCTGGGGCGTATTCTCGCTATTGTTCAGCCGGGCCGCCCAGCGCAGCGGCGGGCGTGATTGACCGGAGTTGGGCGATCATCTCGTCGGTGGCCGCCTCGACCGCCCGCTGCCACTGCACCGCGCTGTAGCGCTCGCAGTACGGCTTGCGCTCGTAAGCAAAAATGATGCCGCGAGAGTTATTTACCAGTGCGCCCAGCCCGCGGTCGTCGAATCCGGCGGCGCAGTCGCGGGCCGTTCCCCCTTGACTTCCGTAGCCGGGAATCAGGATCCAGGCGTGCGGCATCTGATGCCGCAATTGCGCCAGTTGCTCGGGGTAGGTGGCGCCCACGACGGCCCCGACAATTCCGTAGCCTTCGCCGCCTCGGGTGGCTTTAGCTTGCTGCTCGACATAGTCGGCCACATAACCGTAAAGTGGGCGGCCCTCGACCAGCAGGTCTTGGAACATCCCCCCGCCCGGATTGGAGGTTTTTACAAGCACAAATAATCCCGCCGCTCGGCTTTGCGCCGTTTCGATGAACGGCCGCAGGCTGTCATCGCCGAGGTAGGGGCTGACCGTCAGCGCGTCGGCCCGCCAGGGATACTCGGCCGAGTGTCCTAGCCAGCCGTCGGCGTAGGCCGCAGCCGTTGAACCGATGTCGTTGCGTTTTCCGTCGAGGACAACTAATAGTCCCCGGCTCTTGGCATGGGCCACCACATCGCCCAACGCGGCAAAGCCTGCCGGCCCCAATTGCTCGAAGAAGGCTGCCTGAGGCTTGACGGCGGGCACGCGGCCGGCAACCACATCGACCACCTCGATGCAGAAGCGGCGGTAGGCGGCGGCCATTTCGGCAGGCCTAGCCGATAACCCGGTTCGGATCGGCTCGGGAAGGTTTTCCCATCGCGGATCAAGCCCAACCAAGACCGGGTTGCCGCAGCGGCGAACCGCTTGGGCCAATCGATCGGAAAAGCTCAACATCTCCACGCTCCCATTGGTTCCAGCTCGGCTCTTCGCCACCGGGCTGTTTTACCGAGGCATTTCCACTCGCAAACCGTCAAACCGAGCCTGAGATGCCATGTGGCTACGCTGCCGAATCGCCCTTGGTCGGCCCCTGGCCCTGCAATGGCACTCGCGGAAGTCCGTGCGGCCCATCGCCCCATCATAGGCGAATCGCACGGGCTTGCCATCGGGAGCGGGCTTACCATAGGCAGGCGCTGGCCAGGGTGGTGCTGCGGATCGAGGCCGCAGGCGGACCGGTGGTTCCATGTCCGTTTCGCGGAAAGACCGGAATTGCTTTGGCGGTGCGAGCTTCAACTGCGTCCTGCCGCAGCCCGTTCGGAAAGCGGTCTGACCTCGTCTGGGGGCAATGCCGGATTGAAGCAAACGACCTCACCCTTTCGCCCCAGAGGCGAACAACCGCTCCGTTCCCGCGAAGGGCGAAAGCCGGCGGGCGCATCTGTCCAAACCGGCCAAATGTGCGGGCTTCAAACGGTCGGGCACGATTTTTCACACGTTCGAGACTGATCTTTCGTTTCCCGTTGAGCTTACGATTCCGACCGCCGACAGCTGTTCCCTCGGGTTGGGTCGGGTTGCCCTTTTTCTCTATTTTCGCAAGTTGGCCCGGCTGATGCGTCTTTCGTGGCGAGAAAGCGAACGCGGGCGGAAGTGAAAACGAATTGGCCCCGGAACACCCTAGACACAGAACGCAAAAACCGTTATATGTTTGAGTTTTATGCCGTAAGTTAGGCCCCCTTTTGGGGCGACGGCGTGGGCCGAATAGTGCGCGCACGATTCGGTTGGCGATCGTCCGATGGGAGTGATCGGCACGGACAACCTTCGGCTGCCGGGGAAACTCGTGGAGCTGAGTCAAGGTTGGCGTTCCGGGTAAGCTGTTGGTGGCGGCGAAACGGTTCGCGTCATGTCAGCGTGGTCCCGTTGGGCGAAGAGGCCGGCTTGCGTCGTGGGCCGAACGGCTCAGCCCCCTTTGCGGTGTGGGGCCGCGACGGGGTCCGTCGGGTGACGGAGAGCAACAACCACTGGTGCGATCGTTGCCGAGTCGCTTGCGTGAGCGAGTCGCTGCGAACTGCTCCGGCAGTGGATGCGGCGGGGAGAGCGTTGCCGCGGCCGGAAACGAGAGTGGTCGCCTTGGGGTGAGTTGTCAGCGTTGATTGGGGACAGAGCGGCGAACCGCGGTTCCCCGCGATTCCGGGGTTTTTTAGTCATAGGCGAGGAGGACCTATCAGGTGGCCTCAGTTGAAGAACGTGTCATCAATATCGTGTCCGAGCAGCTCGGTGTCAGCAAAGACCAGATCAAGCACGACACTTCGTTCGTGAACGATTTGGGCGCCGATTCCCTAGACACCGTCGAATTGGTGATGGAACTCGAAGAAGAGTTCGACATCCAGATTCCCGACGAAGTGGCCGAGAAGATTCAAACCGTTGGACAGGCCATCGAACACATCCAAAAGGCCGTTGAGAACAGCGAAGCGTCTTCCTCCTGAGCCGGGGGCCCCATGAAGCGGCGTGTTGTTGTTACGGGTTTGGGAATCGTTTCCCCGTTGGGCGTCAAGCTCGAGGAAGTTTGGTCGCGCGTCGTCAATGGCGAAAGCGGCATCCGGCCGATTTCGCTGTTCGATGCTTCGGCCTACTCTGTGCGCATCGCCGGCGAGGTGCCCAACTGGTCGACGGACGGTTACGTGGCCCCGAAGGACGTGAAACGGCTCGACCGTTTTGTCCAGTTCGGGTTGGTGGCCGGCATCGACGCCGTTCGCGATTCGGGGATCGACTTCAGCAAAGAAGATCCCTATCGCTGCGGCGCTTGCGTCGGCACCGGCATCGGCGGACTGCTGGAGATTGAAATTCAGCACCGCCGATTGCTGGAGAAGGGGCCCGAGCGGGTCTCGGCGTTTACGATTCCCAAACTCATGCCCAACGCCGCCAGCGGGCATATTTCGATCGAGTTCGGTCTGCGGGGGCCGAGCCAGGCCGTTGCCACGGCATGCGCCAGCGCCTCGACGGCCATTGGCGACGCCCTCCGCGTCGTCCAACGAGGCGAGGCCGACGTGATCGTTGCCGGCGGCACCGAAGCCGCGGTGACGACGCTCGGCCTGAGCGCGTTTGCCGCGATGAAGGCGCTTTCGGAACGCAACGACAATCCAGCGGCGGCCAGCCGGCCGTTCGACGCGGACCGCGACGGCTTCGTGTTGGCCGAGGGCGCCGCCTGTTTGGTGCTGGAAGAACTCGAACACGCCAAACAGCGAGGCGCGCGCATCTACTGCGAGCTGCTCGGCTACGGCGCAACATCAGACGCCAGCCATATCACCCAACCCGACAAAGAAGGAACCGGAGCGGCCGAGGCGATGCGCCGCGCGATGCGCGACGCCCAGGTCGGCCCGACCGACATCGGCTACATCAACGCGCACGGCACCAGCACCCCGTTGGGAGATCAAGCCGAAACGCAGGCCTTGAAGAATGTTTTCGGCGAGTTCGCCCGCCAAGTGAGCATCTCCAGCACCAAGAGCCAGTTGGGCCACTCGTTGGGCGCCAGCGGGGCCATTGAATTGGTGCTGACCACCTTGGCGCTCTGTCGGGGCGTGATCCCGCCGACGATCAATTACACCACTCCGGATCCGGCGTGCGATCTCGACTACACGCCGAACGTGGCCCGCGAACGCAAGTTCGCCCACGCCATGTCGAACAGTTTCGGTTTCGGCGGTCATAATGCGTCGCTGGTCATCGGCGTGCTGAAGGACGCATAGCGCTCCGAGCCGAAATCGCCTCGGAGCCGCTGCCGGCGGTCTATCGCAGTTCTTCAGCGGCAGTGCCGGGCCGATTTCGCGGCGCGCACCTCTTGGCGGAGCGTCCTGTAGTTCGGCCGTTGGTCGGTTTTTTCGCCGCGGGCCGGGCTTTGCCGTCGTCGGCGAACGGCCTGCGCTGCCGCGGGGTCGGCAATCAGCTTCCCGCAGCCCGAAACACCCAAAGCACCAACACCGCCATCGCGATTCGATACCAAGCAAACGGCCGCAGTGAATGGCCGCCGACGAAAGCCATCAACCACCGCACGGCCAGATAGGCGAAGACAAACGACGCAACGAAACCCACCGCAAACAGCGGCACGTGCTCCGACCCGAGATGCTGCCGGCTTTTCACCAAATCGTAAAGGGCAGCGGCGGCCAGCACGGGCACGGCCGCGAAGAATGAATATTCGGTGGCGGTCTTGCGATCGACCCCCAGCATCATTGCTCCCAAGATCGTGGCCCCGGCCCGCGATACGCCTGGCCACAACGAAACGCATTGCATCAGCCCGATCCCCAGCGCCTGTCGGACGGTCAGCGCGTCGAGGCCCCCGTTGGGAGCGGGCCGAGCGTATCGTTCGACCAAGACGATCCAGATCGCCCCGGCCAGCAAGCCCGCGGCCACGGTCTGCGGGCCGAAGAGATGCTCTTTGATCGTTCCGTGGAGGGTCGCGCCTGCAACGAGGGCGGGCAACGTGGTCAGAGCCAGAAGGGCAATTCCTCGCCGCCCGGCAAAGCCCGGAAGGGCGCGCGGGGTGGCCAACGCCGCGAATCGGCCCGGAAAGGCGGCCGCTACGGCCAAGATCGCCCCGAGTTGAATGAACACCTCGAAGCAATTGGCCACCGGCTTGCCGACATGCGACTCGAAGCCGGAGTAGTGCCCGGCAAGAATCAAATGTCCTGTCGAAGAAACCGGGATGAACTCCGTAATCCCTTCAACCAGCCCCATGAGCAGCCCATAAAGTATGTCCATAGGGGGCCTTTCGTCCAGCTCTCAGCACGCACGGCGAACCGAGCGAGGTTTGACGCGCTGCGCGCGTGCCGTTGCCTTGGCATGCGCTCGGAAAACTCGGCAACAGAATCGCGAGGAAAAAAGCGATGGAGTGGTTGGTTGTGGGCAACCGGCCGAACTGGCCCTGCTGCGGCCGCTTTCGTTAGTGTGTCAACCAGTTTAGCTTACCTTGCGAACCACTCCCAGGACGACGCCGACCACTCGCGCGTCTTTCACATAGATCGGTTTCATTTGAGAATTGGCCGGCTGCAAGCGAATGCGATCCTTCTCGGGATACCAACGTTTCAAGGTGGCATCGCCCTCGTCGGTAATCGCCACGACGATCTGGCCGGCTCGGGCCGTCGCTTGCCGGCGAATGACGACGAAATCGCCATCGGCAATATGATCTTCGATCATCGAGTCGCCCGAAACCTTCAGCACGAACAAATCGGCGTCTTCCGGGCTGAAGAACTCGTCGAAATCGACCAGTTCGTCTTGTTCGATCGCTTCGTGCAACACGCCGGCGGCAATTTGGCCCGCCAGCCGAAAACCGCGAGGACGAATCGGCTCGGCCACCAATTCGATCGCCCGCGACATGTTCGGCGCCCGCTTGATCCAGCCTTTTTTTTCCAACGCCTTCAAGTGGCAGACCACACCGTTGGGTGAGCGAATTTCAAAGTGCTCGGCAATCTCGCGGACGGTCGGCCCATATCCGCGCGAGCGAATCTTCTCGCGGATAAATTCGTACACTTCGCGTTGCCGTTGCGTGCATTGATCGAGCGACTCCATCACTGCGTTCCTTCCGATGTTGAAGCAGGATTGCCCGTTTGGGCCGGCCCCTGGCCGGCGCCGGGCAATCACCCGCTTCCAATCTTGTTTGCCGCCCGCAAGCCGGCATCGCCTTGCGGAATGAACCCGATCCGAATGAGGCCGCCGAGGGTTCGCCGCCGTTCGATAGAACCGCGGGTGCCGCAGCCACTACTGGACAATAGTATAATATACGGCTGTATATTGTCAAGCCATCTCCAACGTTCCCTGCCGACACACCGACACGCAGGGACTGCCCAGCGGCGGTTCGGCGGACCGCGGCCTCGTTTACGGCCGCCTGTTTTGCGTGGGCCGAATCGCTCCTCCGACGCGGTGTTGTTTGTTTATCGGCATCGCAGTCTGAGAATCGTGCGCGAGCCAATGAGCATGCGCTGGGTGTTGCGGTCCCGGTAGTCAAAGGCCGGCCAGTCGTCTATAATTCGGGGTTTACGTGAACGACCTTCGGGCAACCAGCCGGCGGGGCCGGAGCGATGCCCGTTTCTATCGGACCGTAACTCGGGCGTCGGCCTTCGCAGCCCAGGCCGACGGAAGGACGAAACCATGGCCAAAAGCAAGAAGAAGAGCGAAACCGTTTTCCTGGTTTGCAAGGAAACAGGCGAATACAACTACGTTCTGAAGCGGAAGCCCGGCGGCGAGAAGCTGAACCTGAAGAAATACTGCCCTCGCTTGCGGAAACACACCGAACACACGGAAAAGAAGAAGTAAGTCGATCGCCCTTCGGCGCCGCGCGGCGGCGCCGTTGCGATCCGAGTTAGCCGACCACCGGTTGGTCGGCCGTGTTGAGTTTCTGTTTTGAGCGAAGGAATTGACGCCCCTGCCGACGGACAACGCCGATGGCCAAGGTTTGGCGGATCTTTCCGCACGATGCGGACCGGATTGCCTCGCTGCAACGCGCGGTGGGCGTGCCGGCGGTGGTCGCTCAGCTTCTGATCAGCCGCGGAAACGCCGACGTGGATTCGGCGCGAACCTTTCTTGATCCCCGCCTCACGGCGCTGAGGCCGCCCGAGGATCTGCCCGGTTGCGCCGAGGCCGCCGATCGGCTCTATGAGGCCGTGCGCGGGCGCCGGCCGATCGTCGTTTTCGGCGATTACGACGTTGACGGGATGACGGCTACTGCCGTGTTGGCCCGCTGCCTGCGCATGCTCGGCGGACAGGTGACGACCTACGTGCCGCATCGAATTGACGAAGGGTACGGACTGAGCGTCGAATCGTTGCGGGGGCTGGCCGAGCAGGGCGCTTCGCTGGTCGTCACGGTGGATTGCGGGATCAATGCCTTCGACGAGGCCGAAGCGGCGGCCGAAGCGGGCCTGGAACTGATCATCACCGATCATCATCAGCCGGGTGCGCGATTGCCGCGGGCTTCGGCCGTGGTTCATCCGGCGCTGCCGGGCGCGCGCTATCCATTTCCGTGGCTCAGCGGCGTGGGTGTGGCGTTCAAGTTGGCATGGGCCGTGGCGCAAAAGGCTTCAAAAGGGCGGCGCGTCAGCCCGGAAATGCGCGACTTCCTGATGCAGGCCGTGGGATTGGCCGCGCTGGGCACCGTGGCCGATGTGGTGCCGTTGCTCGATGAGAACCGCATTTTGGTGCGCCACGGTCTGGTCAGTTTGCTCAAGTCGCCCGTCTTGGGAATGGCGGAGCTTCTGCGCGCGGCTGGGTTGTCCAAGGCGGAATCGCTGACCGGCGAAGATTTGGCGTTCGAGTTGGCGCCGCGATTGAATGCCGTGGGGCGGTTGGGGCAGCC
>JARKPK010000121.1 GCA_029975295.1 Thermoguttaceae bacterium
ACATTCAAAGAATCAAGATCGATTGCGGTTTGAGCCGAATAGTGAAGATGTATCGATTGTACCGAACGTGCCGATTCCCATGACTTTGCGGCGCGGTTTGACGAGGCCGGTGGGAGCGGATGTGTATGGGCAGAGATCGTAACATTATGAATAACAATCTTTTACATTCCTGCGATTCGCCTCGCACAACGCCGTCGCGCTGCCTGCCAACGACGGGGCCGCATCACGTCGAACAGTTCAGAACGCTCGATCGCCGGCCTGCCACCCGCCCTTGCTGCCCGATTCGGCGAGCGGGCGTGTTGGTTGTATTGACGCTTTTAATCGCTTTTTCGTCGGGCTGCACAACGGGTGTTCGGCGTTGGATTGACCAGGGATTCAAGGTGGGACCGGAATACTGCCCCCCAGGGGCCCAAGTGGCCGGGAAGTGGCGCGATGCCGATGCCCCTACCGTGCGGATTGATGAGCCGGAACTCGGCGAGTGGTGGACCGTGTTCAACGATCCGGTGCTCGACAACTTGGTTGTCGAAGCCCGACGCGAGAACCTGCCGTTGCGTGTGGCCGGGCTGCGAGTGTTGGAAGCCCGTGCGCAATTGGGCTTTGTGCGCGGGCATCTTTGGCCGCAACAGCAGCAGATTCAGGGGCGGTACAGCCGCAACCAGATGAGCGGCAATGCGTTTCCGTTTTCCGAGTTCAGCAACATGCCGGGCTTCCGATTCAACTACGACGATTGGTCGCTCGGCGCCCAGCTTGCCTGGGAACTCGACTTCTGGGGTCGCTTCCGCCGCATGATCGAAATGGCCGAGGCCAATGTCCAGGCCGAACAAGAGGCGTGTCGAGCGGCGGCCGTGCTGTTGGTTGCGGAGACGGCCTCGACCTACATCCAGCTTCGCAGCGCCGAAGAGCGGCTGGCCTTCGCCCGAACCAATGTCGATTTGCAACGGAAGACGGTGGCGCTCGTCCAAGCGCGGGTCGATCAGGGAGTGGCGACGATGCTCGATCTGCATCAGGCGCAGGCGATCTTGGCCACCACCGAGTCGATGATTCCGATGCTGGAAACGCTGCATCGGGTTTCCGAAAACCGCCTGAGCACATTGATGGCCATGCCGCCGCAAGACTTGAGGGCCATTTTGAACGGCGCCGGCAAGATCCCGCAGACCCCGCCCGAGATCGCCTTGGGCATTCCGGCCGACTTGCTGCGCCGACGGCCCGACGTTCGCAAAGCGGAACGGCTGGCCGCCGCGCAATGCGCGAAGATCGGCGTGGCCGAGTCGGAACTCTATCCGCACATCGCCATCACCGGGCAGCTCGGCTATCAGGCCGAGAGCTTGCCCGATCTGTTTACCACGAAGAGCTTCGCGGGCTCGATTGGGCCGGGGTTCCGATGGGACGTGCTCAACTATGGTCGCTTGAAAAACGCCATCGTGTTGGAGAACGTGCGTTTCCGGCAAGCGGTGTTGGGTTATCAAGAGACCGTGCTTCGTGCGGCCGAAGAGGCCGAGGGGGCGATCACCGCCTACCTCAACGAGCAAGCGCGAGTGAGGAAACTTTCCGACGCCACGGAGTCGATCGCCAAGGCCGTGCAGTTGTCGCTGTTGCAATACGAACAGGGGCTGATCGATTTCCAGCGGGTCATCGACTCGCAGGCGGCGTTGGTCCGCCAGCAAGACGCCTTGGCCGAGGCCCGCGGCAACACGGCCGACTACCTGGTTCGCGTGTTCAAGGCCTTGGGCGGCGGTTGGCAAACGCCGACTTCAGCGGCGCCCTCGGCCGCCGAATCGATCGAGCCGCCCTCGGCAGAGCCGCTGCCGGCGGATCCCATGCCCGCGGTGCCGCTGCCCGACGTTCCGCAACCGGCGGCGCAGCCCGATCGCGGTCGGGCGAAACCCGCGATGCCCGAACCGCCGCGAATGCCGGTCGAGGCGCGGCCTCCGCGCGCGGTAGCGGTTCCCGAACCGGAATCGCGTTGATTGCCGGGCCAATGGCGCCGCGCGTTGCGCGAAGTTGGGAGAAACGCTCATTCACCGGAGCGGTTGGCGGCCGGCACATTGCCCGGCGGCGGGAAGTTCTCGGCAGCGGCATCGAGAACCAGCACCCAGTCTTGTTCTTCGCCTCGAGTCGGCGGAGTGAATCGCAGCTCGTCGCCGGAGAAGTCGCCGTCGATCATCTTGGCCTTGCCGGTTCGCGGATCGAACCACCATGCGTGCCGCGGCGGGCCGGCCAACGCGCGGGCTTTCAGCGTGAACTCTCGGCCCATCGGCGAGTACACCATGGCGAATCGCCCGCGGTGGTCGCGAGTGGCTTGCAGATGGTCATCGCCTCCGCCGCCGTCGTCGGCAAGCAGCGATTGGTCGGGAATGCGCGTGAGGAAGGGCCGCGATTCGATCAGCCGCCGTAAATAGACCACTTGGAAGGCGCCGGGGGCGTCGAGCGATTCGTACCACGGAATATGCGCCCCGTAGCGGTAGGTTTCGCCTTTGCGAATCCAGCCGATGAAGCTGCGGTGGCCGTAGCTGAACCCGCAACCGCCCGCGAAGACGCTCCAGTACGCGGCGCGGCGCACATCCCAGGGGCGGATGCGGCGGTCTTGCGGCTCCTCCTTGTTCAACGAGAGCGAACCTTCGTAGGCCACTTCCGCGTCGAAGGTGGGCTTGGGCGGCTGCCGCTGATAGTCGGCGGCAACGGTCTTCCAGTTCTGAAAGCGGAATCGCGTGGTGGTTTGAATCATGTTGAAATCGAGCCACGGCTCGTCGTGCAGCCATTGACCTGATGAGCGATTGCCCCCGGGCGGATGAAAGGTCATGAGGGCGAGCTTCCAGTCGGCGCTGCCGTCGAAGCCGTCGGTGCCGGCCGTCCCGTCGGCAATGCCCTCGGCCACGGCGCGGACCAGGGCCAGCCGCACCGGGTTATCGACATTGCGGCCCTTCTCGTAGGCGTCGCCCCCCAGCACCCAGATCAGATGCGGCTCGCGTCCGTAGCGTCTTCCCAGAAAGTGGCCATAGCGATAGGCGACCTCGAGCCGGGTTTCCATGGGGTGCCCCGGCGGAATCGATTGCAGCCACATCGGCAGCACGGCCAAATACAGCCCATGCCTCTGCGCCGCGCGGACGCACCAATCGATGTGATCCCAGTAATCATCGTTCTCGCCGGGTTTGATCCGCGGACGCGACCAATCGTCGTCTTCAAACGGTTCGAACCCGTAGGCGTTTTTCTTCGAGCCGCCGATCGGCTCACGGACCAAAACCGATTGGATGACGTTGAAGCCCTTTTCCGCACGATTGGCGAAATACTTGCCTACCGATGGTTGATCGTCGCGGTCGGCGCGAACGCTCTTGCCGTACATGTGCCAACAGGTGTCGCCCAGCCAGAAGAACGGCTTGCCCGAGGCCGTAGTGAGAAATCGGCCGTTGTCGCTCACTTTCAGAGGCTCCGGCCCGCGACTCTCTGCCGCGTCGAGCCAAGCCGAACCGCAGGACCAAGCCAGCGCAGCGGCCAAGGCGGTCGCCCAGAACTGCCGACGAACGTGCTGTGGCCGCGATTGCGCGGCGATCGAGTTACCCGCTTCCGCCGATTGAAGGCAAGTCATCGAACACCTCCACTGCTCGGGCGCGTTCCGACGTCGCGAAAACCGCCCTGTGAGACAGGAGAAATGACAAAACAGCATGGGCTGCGCGAAGCGACTCGGGCCAGATCGCCTATGAGAGGCCTTTTGAGCAACACCGATTCAAACTGCGGAAGGACGGAGACCGATTCGGCCGTCGTTCAGACGCAACCGACCGAGGGTCCTCGCCCTCGGTCGTGTTGCGGCGGTTGTGGTCCGGTTTCGGGCCGTTCAACTGCGCACGGGGATTCCCGAAGAACACGGCGCATCGCCGAGCAATCTGGCCATTTCCGCAAGCCGTTACGGCTTCCAATGCCGCTCGTGGTTCTCGGAAACGCGCGGATCAACCGACAGCGGCTCGACGCTTCGCACGCTGCCATCGGCAAACAGGGCGTTGCACGAAAAGGCATGACGCGCCTGGATCAGTTTGGGCCAATCGACCAAGTCGCGCGGCGTGTTGCCCGGGAAGGTGGCCACGTTGGCGACCGTCTTGTTGTACTCGATCAGAAGGATTTTGTCTTCGCTGCGGGCCACGCGATGCCCGGCCACGTTCATCGCGTACGAAAGTTCGATGCGCGAGCCGGTGACGCTGCTCGTGCGGCCCGACCAGTTGCTCTTGCCGATCGAGTCGAAACCGGGGACGATCTTGCCGTCGGGCCCGAGAAGATTGAACGACAGCCCAGCGTTCTGCCCGGCCACCGAGACGCGCATGTCGCCGGTGTCGGGCTGAGGCTCGAACTTCAGTTGCAGATCGTCGTAGTCTTTGTCGCTGCCGGCGGCGAAATACACGTCTTCGAATCCCAGGATGAAACTGGGCGGCTGCCCGTATGTTCCGCTCATCACCTTGCAATACACATCCTTCGGGTCGCAGGTGATGTAGCCGCGGTCTCTCGAACCGTTGGGGGGCAATTGGTAGTTCCCATTGCCGATGATCTCTACCGTGAAGTCGGCCGCCTGGACGGTCCCGTAGGGGAAATACCCGTCGGGGCAACGGAGCAACCGGCGATCGTTGTTCATGTAGTCGAGCAGGTGCGTGGGCCAGGCATTGTTCATTTCGCCGGCGGCCGAGGTGCCCGGGGCGCTGAGCGGGGCGCGCTCTTTCCCCACCACGGCCATTTTGGCCAGCCGTTGCTCCCAGGCGATGTGCAACTGGTGCAGATTGTTGGCGCACGTGTTCTTGCGACCCGCGGCCCGGGCGCTTTGCACCGCAGGCATGAGCAGCGAGATCAAAATGCCGATGATCGTGATCACCACCAGCAATTCCACAAGCGTGAACGCCGCCCGCTTGCCCGACACGAAGCGGACAAACCGACGATCGGACGCGCGCCCGCAGGCAACAACGGGAATAGAGCAATCGAACCGCTTCATGGCTGCGCCTCCGGGACGGGTTGAGGCAGATTGTGCTTATTATAGTAGATCTTTTGATAGACGGGGTAGTTCTTTTCGATTTGGGCGATGACTTTTTTCCGTTCCGGCTCGGGGTCGTCCGCCCGGAACCCGAAGTCGCGTCCCATGATCTGCACCACGGCCGCGTTGGCGTGCCGACGCAGTTCGACCGATTCGCCCTTCATCGCCTCGATCAGCTTCGGAACGCTCGGCCAATCCATCAGAGCGCCCAACCCCAAGGCGGCCGCGGCGCGGACTTGCACCGATTGCGCCTCGGCGAACACCCGGCGGATTAGCGGAAGCGGTTTGTTCGGGTGGCTGGCCAAGCGGACGGCGGCCTTCTCGCGGTCCAACTCGGCAAGCTGCGGGTTGAGTGCGGCGGCAGCCAACTCTTCGGGCCTGGGCTCGCGCGGCCCCGACGACCGCCAAAACCAAATCAGCGCCAGCACAAGCACGCAAACCGCCAGAACCACATACTGCACGGCCGGGTTGTTCATGATTTCTCCCGCGATGAGCCTTCGCGCGACGAGCCGAACGGACCCTTGTTTTTACTTGACGGGCGTCGATGATTCAAGGGTTTTCGCGGCGCAAGCAGTTGCGACGATTTCCCCCAACGCCCCACCGGCCCGCTAGCCGCTGCGACGCCGCTCGGGGTAAACTGATCGGTTCCGGCCGGGGCAACGTTGAGGCCTGCCCAGCCGCCGTTGGGGCTTTCACCGAACAGGCAACCCCGCGGGCGAAGGGACCGCAGTCGGCGTCATTGCCTGCGGCTGCCTTGCCCGGGGCCGATCTTCCACACAGCCGCCGGTGACGGACCGGCCTCGCTCGGCGTGCTGCGAAGGCTTCTGAGTATTTGTCTGGGAAACGTTCGATCAATGAGTTTTTGCACCCCTCGCTACCTCGTTCCGTTCCACCCGAAGCGGGCGCCCCATTTCTTCGCCGACGTGCTGATCATCGGCAGCGGACTGGCCGGCCTGCGCGCTGCGTTGGCCGTCGACCCGGGCCTTTCGACCCTGGTGATCACCAAAGACAACCTGATCGAATCGAACAGCACCTACGCCCAGGGCGGGATTGCCGGAGTGCTCTCGCCGGAAGACAGCTTCGATTCGCATGTCCGCGACACCCTGACCGCCGGCGGCTCGCTGTGTCATCGCGACGTGGTGGAGATGGTGGTCCGCGAGGCACCGATCCGTATTGAGGAACTGATCGCCTGGGGCACCCGATTCGATCGCGCCGGCGACGCGATCGCCTTGGGGCGCGAAGGCGGGCACGAATACGGCCGGATCGCCCATGCCCTGGGCGACGCCACGGGCAAGGAAGTGATGCGCGCCATTGCGGCCGCTGTTGAGGCCCGGCCGAACATCAGCGTCTGGGATCGCACCTTTACGATCGACTTGCTCACCCATGAAGACGCCTGCCGCGGGGCGCTGGTTTGGAACCCGCAGCACGGGCGCACCTTCGTCTGGGCCAAGCAAACGGTGCTGTGTTCGGGCGGGGCCGGGCAGCTCTACCGCGAAACGACCAATCCCGCCGTGGCCACCGGCGATGGAATTGCCTTGGCCTATCGCGCCGGGGCCGAGGTGCGCGACCTGGAATTCATGCAGTTCCATCCCACCGTGCTCTACATTGCCGGCGGCAGCCGCAGCCTGATCAGCGAAGCCACGCGGGGCGAAGGGGCGCGACTGGTCGATCGGCGCGGGCATCGCTTCATGTTCGACTACGATCCGCGCGGCGAACTGGCCCCGCGCGACGTGGTCAGCTTGGCCATCGTCAGCCAAATGGAGAAGACCAAGCACCCGAACGTCTATTTGGACATGACGCACCTCGATCCGCAGTTGGTGCTGCAACGCTTTCCGGGCATCGCCGCGGTGTGCCGCGAGTTCAACATTGACATCACTCAAGAGCGAATTCCGGTGCGTCCCGGCGCGCATTACATGATGGGCGGAGTGACGGTCGATCGCGAGGGACGAACCTCGGTGCCCGGCCTGTGGGCCGCCGGCGAAACGGCCTCGACCGGATTGCACGGGGCCAATCGCCTGGCCTCGAACAGCTTGCTCGAAGCATTGGTGTTCGGCGCGCACGCGGGCGAGGGCGCTTCGCGCGAAGCGTCGCGGATGTCGGATCAGTATGCCGCCGTACCGATCGAATACACCCCGCCGCCTTCGCCCACCGAACCGCTTAACCTGGCCGACATTCGGAACTCGTTGCAAAGCCTGCTGTGGCGCAGCGTCGGAGTTCTTCGCAACGCCGACGGGTTGACCGAGGCTCTCGACAACATCCAACATTGGTGCCGTTACGTGTTGCAGCGGCAATTCAAAGACCCGTCGGGCTGGGAATTGCAGAACATGTTGTGCGTGGCCCGACTGATGATCAAAGGCGCGCTGGCGCGGGAAGAATCGCGCGGCTCGCATTGCCGCACCGATTTTCCCAACACCGATGACGAGCGGTGGAACAGACATACGGTTTTCCGGCGCGAGGACGAATGCCGCGAGGCCCGCGGCGGCCGGCCGGCAGCGTAACCGTCCGAAGCGGGGCTTCTCATTTCGCGATTGTTCGGCGGCGCAGACGAAAGCGACATCCGCGGGCATGGATTTGCTTGAAAGGTTCTTGCTCTGAGGCTTGGCGTCTCTTTCTTGCCCTCTTTTCCTTTTCCGCGATTGGATCAAGGGAACACCTTCATGCCCCGTCCCAGCCAAACGAAGATCGTCGCCACCCTCGGCCCGGCCACCAGTTCGCCGGAGGCCGTTCGAGAACTCGTTCAGGCCGGAGTGGACGTGTTCCGGATCAACACGGCCCACGGCACGCTCGACGAGCATCAGGCACGGGTCAATCTCATTCGTTCGATCAGCGACGAACGGGAACAACCGCTCGGCGTGCTGGTCGATCTGCCGGGCCCGAAAATCCGGCTCGGCGAGATCCCGGGCGGTTCGCTCGAATGCGCCGCCGGCGAAACGCTCTGGTTCGTCCGCGGCGACGATTTGGCTGCGCCGAACCGGCTCACCTCGACCTACGAGACCTTGGTGGATGAACTGGACGTGGGCGACCGCGTGCTGCTGGTCGATGGGCTTGTCTCGTGCCGGGTAGAGACGAAGACGGCCGACGCCGTCCAATGCCGGGTGCTTCAGGGCGGCACGCTCCGCAGCCGCCAAGGGATCAACTTGCCCGGAGTCCGATTGAAGACATCCGCGCTTAGCGACGACGACCGCCGCAAGGCTCGATGGGCGGCCGAGGCAGGGGCCGACTATCTGGGACTGAGCTTTGTCCGCACGGCCGACGATATCGGCCAGTTGCGCCAATTGCTGGCGGAAGTCCGCTCGCCGCACGAATCGTTGCCCGGCATCATCGCCAAGATCGAGAAGCCGGAGGCTGTCGCTGCGCTCGATTCGATTATCGAAGCGGCCGACGGGGCGATGGTGGCCCGCGGCGACCTGGGCGTTGAAATCGACATTGCCGAACTGCCGATGGTCCAAAAACAGATCGTCGCCCTGTGCCGCATCCGCCGCAAGCCGGTGATCATCGCCACGCAAATGCTCGAGAGCATGCAGCACTCTCCTTTGCCGACTCGGGCCGAGGCGACCGACGTGGCCAACGCCATCCTCGACGGCGCCGACGCCTGCATGCTTTCGGGCGAAACGGCCGTGGGCCGATATCCCCGCCAGGCGGTCGAGATGATGCATCGCATCGCGCTGGCCACGGAGGATCGGCGGCCGGGCATTGCGGAACTGCCATCGTTGGCCGCCGGCGATCGCGAGTCGTCGCTGGCCGCGCTGACGGCCGCGGCCGGCCGCTTGGCCGAACAAGTGGCCGCCAAGGTTGTCATTGCCGTAACGGCCACCGGCCGAACGGCTTTGCATCTGGCCAAGGCCCGGTTGGGGTTGCCCACGCTAGCCGTCAGCGGTTCGCAATCGGTGTTGCAGAAAATGAATTTGTACTGGAGCGTGATTCCCCTCTACCACCCGTTGCCGGCCCTGGCCGAAGAAGTTGCCGCGCGTATCATTCAACGCGGTTTGCAGGCTGGTTGGTTTGCCGCCGGCGACCGCGTTGTTTTCGTGTTCGGGCCGCGCGCGACCAAACGCGGCCACGGCGGCTGCTTTGTGTATTCGGTGGGCGACTGATCGCCGCCGCGTTTCGAGAGAACTGGCGTTTTGCCATGATCGGGAGTTCGCCTTGAAACGGCGATTGATCCAGCGGCTGGCCCGCCGGAGATCGTCCGTGCTGTTGCGGTCGCGAGCGGTAGTTCGGGGGAAATGGCTCAGGAACTGCTGGTAAGGAACCAACATGCCGCGCACAGACGCTTGGGGGATTGACGACGGCTACTGGGATATCGCCGGCCGCTGGCATCCGACCTCCGCCGCCACGCATCGCGCCATCCGTAAAGCGATGGGCGATAAGGCGACGGACGATTGCTCCGCCGGCGCCGATTTGCCGATCGGGCCCGCCGCGGGCGGCTGCTCGGCCGAGCATGGCCCTCAGACTGAAGAGGCGGCGCGGCGACCCGCTTCGGGCGAAAACGGCGCCGATGGCGCGAACGCGGCCGTGCAACGGGCGGCGCCTTGCGTTGTCTGGCAAGGTCAAACCGTCGAGTTTCCCCGCGGAAAGCTGTTGCTCGAAGACGGCGCCGCGCTGTCGGTCGCCGGCGCTTTGCCCGCGGATCTGCCCTGCGGATACCACCAGTTTCTGGCCGACGGCGCGGAGCAGCCGTCGCTGCTGATCGTGGCGCCCCGATCGTGCCCGCTGCCCCCGAAAAGAATGTGGGGTTGGTCGGCGCAGCTCTATGCCGTTCGAAGTCGTGCGAGTTGGGGATTCGGCGACTTCGACGACTTGGCGCGGCTGGGCCGTTGGGCGAGAGGATTGGGCGCAGACATGTTGATGCTCAATCCACTGACTGCGGCCGCCCCGGTGACGCCGATGGAAGCCAGCCCCTACTTTCCCAGCAGTCGCCGGTTCCTCAGCCCGTTGTATCTCCGAATCGAACGCGTTCCCGGCGCGGAGTTGCTCGGCATCGAGTTGGCTTTCTCGGCCGCGGCGGGCCAGGCGCTGAACTCGTTGCGCCGCATTGATCGCAATGCCGTCTTTCGGCTGAAGATGCAATCGTTGCAACGCATCTACCAGCGTTGGAACGCGGCCGCGGGCGAAAGCGATCAGTTTGCTGAACAACGCCGCCGGTGCGACGCCTACCGGCGCGCACAAGGGCAGCCGTTGGAAGCCTTCGCCGTTTATTGTGCCTTGGCCGAGCGGTTTGGCGGCGATTGGCGCCGCTGGCCGCAGGAATATCGCCGGCCCGAGTCGGCGGCCACCGCCCGATTCGCCGCCGAAGCTCGCGACCGCGTCGAGTTTCATCAATGGTTGCAGTGGTTGGCCGAAGAGCAATTGGCCGATGCGGCCCGCGAGATCGCCCTGGTCCACGATCTGCCGATCGGCGTCGATCCCGGCGGGGCGGATGCTTGGTGCTGGCAAGACCTGCTCGCCGAGGGCTGCACCATCGGCGCGCCGCCCGACGCCTTCAATCTCGACGGCCAGAACTGGGCCCTGCCCCCCTTCGTGCCCCAGAAGTTGCGGGCCGCGCACTACGCCCCGTTGCGGCAAACCCTGGCGGCGCTGATGCGGCGCGGGCGCGGCCTGCGCATCGATCACGTGATGGGGCTGTTCCGGTTGTTTTGGATTCCCGACGGGGCCCCGGCGGCCGACGGCGCTTACGTTCGCTACCCGTACGAAGAAATGCTGGCGCTGGTGGCCCTCGAGGCACAACGCGCCGGGGCGTTCGTGGTGGGCGAAGATTTGGGGACGGTCGAGCCTTTGGTGAGGCAGTGGCTCAGCCAAACAAGCATGTTGTCGTTTCGTCTTCTCTATTTCGAAGCGCAAGGCCCGGAAAGCTATCCGCCGGCCGCCATGGCAGCCGCAACCACCCACGACCTGCCCACGCTGGCGGCGGCATGGCTCGGCCCCAGTCCGCCGTCAGTCGATGTGCCCGCCTATCCCTCGGCCGGACAACACGCCGCCCTGCGCGGGCGATTGCAGGAGTTGCTCGGCCTTCGCGGCGACGAGCCGGTTGACCAAGTCATTGCCGCGGTGTACCGGCGGTTGGGGGCTGCGCCGTCGCTGCTGTTGCTGGCATCGCTCGACGACGCCTTGGCCGTCCGCGATCAGCCGAACGTCCCCGGCACGACCTCCCAGTGGCCGAACTGGTCGCTGGCGCTGCCGGGCGGGATCGAGGCGTTGGAGCAGTCGGCCTTGGCCGAAGCGATCGCCGCCGGGCTTCGTTGTTAATCGACAGAGAAGCAATGCGACCCCCGCGACGGCGCTGCGCGCCGCCGCAAAACGGATTTCCCGCTGGGCGTTTCGGCGGTCGGCGGCTTGGGCGGCGAGTAGGCTCAATCTCAGTTGGCTTCGGCCTCGCGGTCTCGCCCCTCTTTGACCAGCCGGACGCCGATTTCGACGGCCTGTTGCGGATCGACGGCAAAAGCGTCGGCCCCCACCTGCCGAGCCAATGCGGCGTTGTCTGCCAGCGCGCGGCCGCCGATGATGATCTTCAACCGATCGCCCACGGCCGATTGTCGCAACGCCCGCACGGTTTCGCGCAGCGCGGGCAACTGCGTGCTCAGCGACACGGAGAGCCCCAGCAGGTCGGCGCGGAAGAACTCGACGGCCTGCGTCAGGTCTTCCGTCGGCACGTTGGCGCCCAACTGAATCGTCCGCCAGCCAGCCATCTCGAAAAAATCGGCCACGGCATGAACGCCCACGTCGTGGAAATTGCCCATCACGGCGGCCGCCAGAAAAGTCCATCCGTTTTCAGCCGCGCGCGGCGCGGTTTGCCGCAACTGGGCCATGACGCTTTTGGTGGTGTCGGAAGCAAAATGCTCCTCAGCCACGTTGATTTCGCCGGCCGCCCACATTCTGCCCACCTCGGCCTGGGCCGGCAGCAACACGTCGAGATAGAGCCGGCGAACATCGTGCCCGCGCGCGGCCGCGTCCAATACGATTCGGCCCGCCTTCGAGCGATTGCCTTCGAGCACCGCCAGCAAATAGGCCGCGGCAAGCCGCCCATCGTTGGTGTTGGCCAACAGGCTGGTCGTAACGTCGTCGCCCGGCTGGTCCAACTCGCGCATCCCTCGCTCGAAATAGTCGAGAGCCAGCGGCTGCACTTGTTCGGGCAGCTCTTCGGCCAGCACTCGGCCGAGCTGTTCGAAGGCCTGTCTGATCACGTCGAATCGAATCCCCCGCGCCAGCAACACCGCGCGAGTCCAGCTCATCTGGCCGGCGAAAACGGAGGGCTGCTCGAACGACGCTGCGGCGGCCAACTCATCGAGGCGACCGCGGAGCACGCTTGACCAGCCCGCGTGAGGGTCGGGGCCGAAGCCATCGGCGGCTTTTGGTTCGGCGGCCAGAAGCTCTCCGGCCGCGTAGGCGGCCAGCGCCTTCGCGCTGCGATGCAGCACCTCAGCCAGCATTGCCGATTTCGACGTCATTGGCCGTCACCCCTCTTGCCTTGCCTCGCCTTTCCTCGACTGCTTCGCAGCGCGCCGCCGCAGCCGCGGTCCGTGCCGCGTTCACCCTCACGTTTACTGCCCCCGCAACGGCCAGCTTTCACGAATCCGCTGGGCCAGATGGGCCGGCAGCGGCTCGTACGGGCCCGATTGCGACGCCAGATAGAATTCGGCTGCCGCCAACTCGAACGTCTCCCAGTCGGTTTGGGGATGCTGATCGAGCAGCGAAGCCAGCTCGCGCCGCTGGCCTTCGCTCAGCCCGAACAACGCGCGTTCCACCAGCAAGTCGGTCAGCCGCCGATCGTCGCCTGAAGTCCGCGGAGTCATGGGCGGCCTCCTTCCGTCTGCTCGGCCGGCGCGACGTTGAGCATCTCGCGCAGTCGAGCCAATCCGCGGCGGGCATGGGTTTTCACCGTGCCTAGCGGCATCTGCGTGGTGGCCGCAATCTCGGTTTGCGTCAGCCCGTGGTTGATCGCCAAGTCCAACACCTGGCGCTCTTCGGGCCGCAAACGCTGCATCGCGTCTTGGGCCCGTTGCGCTTCGTCCACCAGCTCGAAACGATCGGCGCGATTCGCCCCGGGGGTGAGCGAATCGTCGGGCAGCGTGCCCGGCTGGAGGCGGCGATCGCGGCGGCGGCGGCGATCGATCAACCGTCGCCGGGCGATCATGGTGATATATGTGTTCTCCGCCGACCGATCAGGGTCGAAACGGGAGGCGCTTCGCCAAACATCGACGAAGATCTCTTGAACGGCGTCTTCGGCGTCGGCATGATCGGCCGAAAACCGCCGCGCCAGCGACCACACCAACCCGCCGTACTTGCGCAGGCAATCTTCCACCGCTTCGGCGTCGCCCGCGGCAATCCGCGACAGGATGGTCGGCTTCAGGGTGCCTTCCATATCTGCTTTACCTCGTCAGCCGCCGCGGTGAGCTGCTCGATCACCTCGTGCGGCCGTCGCGCCACCATAATCGCCAATGCCGCCAACACGATCAGTCCAAAGGCCAATAGCTCGAATCCCCGGGGATTTTCCGGCACATCGACCGATGCGGCTGCGCGCCGCAGCGCGGCCTCCAACGCCCGCCAACCCGCATGGCTCTGATCTCCGCCCGAGGAGACCAACGACACGTTCCGCATCGCCGGAAAGGCTTCGATATGCAATTGTACCCCCAACGTGGGCAAGGCAAGGCCGTCGCCCGCCCAACGCGCCGCCGGGTCCAAACTGCCCACCACATCGCTCAGCAACGGGCGAAGCTGATCGACCGACATGTTGTAAATCACCAAACGCGGGCGCTGCAACAACAACAGCAGCACCAGCAGCAACCCGTAAAGGATCAAAACCAACACCCAGGTGAACGCCCCGTATCGGGCCGTCGCCGCATGAGGGAAGAACAACTCCATTGGCCCGACGATCACCATTCCGGCCGCCGCCAAGGCCAACCCCAGCGTGTCGCGCGCGCCGGAAACCACCCGAGGCCGCCGGCGCAAGTTGCGCAACCCAATCGCCACCAGGTAAAGGCCCAGCGGCCCAATCGCCACGCAGATACGCAAAGGGTCCATTCCGCCTGTTGTCCTCTTGAACTTGCGCCGCTCAACTCGGCGAGCAACTCGCCGATGATCCATTTTCGTCGCGCCGCCTGCCGCCTTTCAGTCGCTGTCGCCGGAGTCGCCCTGGCCGCGAATCTGCCGCAATTGCGACCGCAACCGGCTCTGGGCCACTTTGCACTCGTCTTCCATCCGCGCGAAATGGATGCGCGTGGCCAGCATGTCGGCCGCCGCCAGCAGCATCAGCCAAGCGGTAAGCCCGACGACCATCAACCAGTAGAAAAGCACCAACAACGGCGGCCGCGTGATCCAACAACCTGCAAACATCGCAACGGCTAAAACAGCCATCAATCCGCTCGTCTGCATCCGACGGCCGAACTGTCGGCGGCGGAAGTCGAGTTCGCGCTCGTCGAGCACCGTTTCGCGCGCACGATTCCACAACTGAATGTGCCGTGCCATCCACGTCATCGATGCGATGAGCAAGACGGCCGAAACAACCCACGCCGCCACGGGCACTTCCATCACCGTCTCCCTCGCCGTCCGCGATGGGCCGAACCGCGGCTCGCGGCGGGCCGCAATCATTACCGCGCCGATGCACGCGCGGCAACCGCGCGGTCGCACGACAGCTCGAATCCGATCACCCATCACCGATCATCGCCAACCGGCCTCCTCATTGTCGCCCAGGCGATGCCCGGCGGCAACACTCTGCTGATCGCAAGGACCGGGCGGCGACGGGGTAGCGAAACCCGACCAATTTGCGTAACAACATAGCCGATCGGCTCGATGATCATGCGCCTACGGTCAGCGGGCGTTGCCACGGGTGTTCCACCGAAATGAGCGTCCGTGGTCCATTCCGAGCCGTCACACCCAGCCCAGCTTTCCTCGCTTATTGGTTGTCTTCATCCCCTGCGGCCGGGCCGCATTGGTTTCCCCACGAAAAGAATGATTGCTATAGCCCACAAGAGGGGTGCAATTTGGTGCGTGCAAGCAGTACATTAGACGCTTTTGGGGACCGTTTGAATCAGCGATATGTGCATTCTGGCTATTCTTTATCGGGTTGCTCGCAATACGCCTATTCTCGTCGCGGCCAATCGCGAAGAGTTCCTCGATCGTCCCACGCAGCACCCGAAAATCCAGTCGGGCTCGCCCCGGGTGATTTGCGGCATCGATCGCCAGGCTGGCGGCACATGGCTCGGGGTTAATCAGTTCGGGCTGTTCGCCACGGTGACGAATCGTCGCAAGCGCGTGGTGCCGCTGAGCCCGCGTTCGCGCGGGTTGCTTTGCCGCGAGTTGCTCGATCGGAAGGCGGCCGCCGAGGCCGCCGAGCATGCGAAGCGAGAGTTGCTCACCGGCAAGTACGCCGGCGCCAACTATTTGGTGGCCGACGCCAAACAGGCTTTCGTGATCTACGGGGGCGATCGGGTCGAGGTGATCGAGTTGGAACCGGGGCTGCATACGCTCAGCAACGGAGACCTCGACGACCCACGCGACGAGCGGCAGGCGATGGTTCGCCGCATGCTGACGTTGCACACGCTCGACTCGTCGGTCACCTTCCTCGCTGTGGCCAGCCGCGCCTTCGCGCGCAAGCCCGATAGCTTCGGACGTTCGGGAATCGTATTGCCGGGGCCGGAGTTCGGCACCGCGTCGTCGACGTTGCTGGCCCTGTCGCGCAAACTGCAAAACGCGATTATGCAGTACGCGCCCGGCCCGCCGAGCGACGTGCCCTACGAAGACCTGTCGGCCCTGTTGCGTCAGGTTCTTTCGGCCGGAAGAAGCCGAGCCCGCGAGGCGGAAAAGGCAGCCGCAGCGGTTCCGGCCAAAACGCCGCGAAAGAAGTAATTCCAGCGGCGGCAGCTTCTTCGGAAAAGAACCGCCCCCGATAGCGGCGGACGAAAGGCATCGATTGCCTTGGGCCGTGCCCATTGTCCGCGATTGTCGCTTCCAGTTTTGCCAGCCTACGGATGGTTGTTCATGAAAACTCCAATCTCCCCATCGATTCGGCACGCCATTATCAGCGTCAGCGACAAAACCGGCCTGATCCCCTTTGCACGCGGGTTGGTCGAGGCCGGGGTTGCACTGTTTAGCACCGGCGGCACGCGGCGCGCGCTTGAGGCCGAGGGCGTGCCCGTAACCGACATCGCCGACTACACCGGCTTCCCCGAGATGATGGACGGCCGGTTGAAGACGCTGCATCCGAAGGTCCATGGGGGAATCCTTTGCCGGCACGATCATTCGGAAGACATCGAGGCGCTTGCCGCCCACGGAATACTCACCTTCGAACTGGTCGTGGTGAATCTGTACCCGTTCGAGGCGACCATCGCGCGACCCGATGTTACCGATGAAGAGGCGATTGAGCAGATCGACATCGGCGGGCCGACGATGGTCCGCGCCGCATCGAAGAACCATGCATTCACGACGATCGTTACCGCGCCGCGGCAGTACGACGAAGTGCTGGCCGAGATTCGCGCCCACGGCCGAACCAGCTACGCCCTGCGGCGGCGATTGGCGGCCGAGGCGTTCGCTCACACCTCGCATTACGACACGGTGATCGCCCGCTATTTCGCCGAACACCCTTGCACCGAAGACAAACCCGCGGCGGCCGCGCCGTGCGACGCGTGCGGCGCGGGAGCCGGTGCGTCTGAACCGGCCGATTCCGCCCCGGCGGCCGATTGGCCCGAGGTCCTTCGGTTCGAATACCAACGCCGGGCGGTGCTCCGCTACGGCGAGAATCCGCACCAGCAGGCGGCGCTGTATGCCGACCCAACCGCTCGCGGGCCGAGCGTGGTCGCAGCCCAGGTGTTGCACGGCAAAGAGCTTTCGTACAACAACTTGCTCGATTTGGACAGCGCGGTCGAGATCGTGCGTCAGTGGGCAGCGCCGGCGGCCGTGGTCATTAAACACAACAACCCGTGCGGGGCGGCCGTCGCCGATAGCTTGAATGTAGCCCTGCAACGGGCGCTCGACGGCGACCCGCTCAGTGCGTTCGGCTCGGTGTTGGGGTTGAATCGCATGGTCGATGCCGCCACGGCCGAGGTGCTCTGCGCGCCGGGCTTGTTCATCGAGGCGATTGCCGCCCCCGACTTCGCGCCGGAAGCCTTCGAGATGCTCACCACTCGGCCGAAGTGGAAGGCCAATGTGCGGCTGCTGAAGATGGGCGCGTTGTCGCCGGCGCCGATCCAGCGCGTGCCGCGGTTCATCAACGGCGGCCTGTTGTGGCAAGATGCCGATGTGGCGCCCGACCCCGAAGATCAATGGAAGGTCGTTACCGAGCGACGCCCGACCGACGCGGAGCTGGCCGACCTGCGGTTTGCCTGGGATGTGGTGCGGCATGTGAAGTCGAACGCCATCACCGTGTGCAAGGGCGGCATGCTGCTCGGCGCAGGGGCGGGGCAGATGAGCCGCGTGGATTCGACTGAGATCGCGCTGAAGAAGTCGGGCGATCGGGCCCGCGGGGCGGCCCTGGGGTCCGACGCCTTCTTCCCCTTCCCCGACTCGATCGACCTGGC
The DNA here is from genome assembly GCA_029975295.1 of Thermoguttaceae bacterium. GTDB lineage: Bacteria > Planctomycetota > Planctomycetia > Pirellulales > Thermoguttaceae > JARKPK01. The sequence goes on from JARKPK010000121.1 coordinate 17,515, forward strand.
CGCGGCCGCCGGCATTGCTGCGGTGATCCAACCGGGCGGATCGAAGAAGGACGACGAAGTGATCGCCGCCTGCAATCGCCACGGCATGGCCATGATCTTCACCGGCCGACGACATTTCAAACATTGATCGCCGGCGTCGAACCGGCGTCAACGGCTCAGGAGACGCTCGGCAAAGCGTTCTAACGGAAACCGACCTTTCTGGCTTTCTGGGCGAACAAAAGGACCTATCGGCCTGACGCAACGCGGCCCCGCGCACAAGACAACGCGCACGAGACGACTTGATGAGCACCATTCTCGATCGGATTGTCGCTGCCAAGCGCGACGAGGTCGCACAAGCGAAGGCCCTTCGGCCGGAAGAAGCGGTCCGTCGGGCGGCCGAGGAAGCCCCGCCGCCGCGCGACTTTCTTGCCGCACTCGGCTGTGGACCGCCCATCCGGCTGATTGCCGAGGTGAAAAAGGCCAGCCCCAGCGCGGGATTGATCCGGCCCGACTTCGACCCGCCGACGATCGCACGAACCTACGCGGCCCACGGGGCGGCCTGCATCAGCGTGCTGACCGACGAGCCGTTCTTTCAAGGCCGGCTCGAATACCTGACGGCCGTGCGGCAGGCGGTGGCCGTGCCGGTGCTCCGCAAAGATTTCGTCATCGACCCATATCAAGTGATTGAGGCTCGGGCGGCCGGGGCCGACGCCGTGCTGCTGATCGCCGAATGCCTTGACGACGCGCTGCTGGAACGGCTGTTTCGGCTGATCGTCGAGTGGAAGATGACGCCGCTGGTGGAACTGTACGACGAGGCGAACCTGCCGCGGGTGCTGCGGTTGGACGCACCGCTAGTGGGCATCAACAATCGCGACCTGCGGACGTTCACCGTAGATTTGGAACACACCGTGCGGATGCGGCAGAAGATTCCCGCCGGGGTTCGCGTGGTGGGCGAAAGCGGCATCCGCACGCGGGCCGACGCCCTGCGGCTGGAAGCGGCCGGGGTGCAGGCGATGCTGGTGGGCGAATCGCTGATGCGTCAGCCCGACGTGGGCCGAGCGGTCGATCAACTGCTCGGTCGCGGGCGGAAGGAACCCGATCGCGACGGCGAAGATTGATCGCCGCCGGTGATGTGCGCGATTGAATGCAAGATACGAGGCGGCCCAGTGATGCGTGTCGGCGTGTTCGGCGGTTCGTTCGATCCGATACATTTCGGGCATCTGATTTTGGCCGAGATGTGCTTCGAGCAACTGCGGCTCGACGAAGTTCGCTTCACGCCCACGGCCGTTGCCCCGCACAAACAAGACCGTCGTCCCACGCCAGCCGAGCACCGCGCGGCGATGATCGAGCTGGCCATTGCGGGCCGCGAGGGCTTTGTGCTGTCGCGGATCGAGTTGGATCGGGGCGGAGTGAACTACACAGTCGATACCCTAGCGACGATGGCGGCCGAACAGCCCGGGTGCGAACTGTTTCTGCTGCTGGGGGCCGACATGCTCAACGATCTGCCCAACTGGCGTCGGGCGTCCGAGGTGTGCCGGCTGGCGCTGCCGGTGGGCGTGCAACGGGCGGGGATGCCGCCGCCGGAGTTCGAACGGCTCCGCCCGTTGGTCGAGCCGGATCGTTGGGAGGCGATTCGCGCGGCCGCGGTCGTCATGCCCCTGGTAGGCATCAGCAGCTCGATGATCCGTCAACGGGCGGCAGCAGGAAAGAGCATCCGTTTCCTCACGCCACGGGCAGTCGAGGCCTACATCGAGCATCATCGCTTGTACCGCGACGAACAATAGTCGTAATGCCGATGTCATCGGCCGCCCTGCTTTGGCCGTCGCAAGACGGGATGCGCCGAATGAGAACGCCCACACAATCCGCGCGCCGCGCAACACACACTCGTCGAAGAAAAGTGCGCGGGTGAAAAGCGGCACTCGCTTCGGACGATCGCTCGGTCAGCCGATGATCGGCAGTGTGAACGAGCGACGAGATTCCTCGCCGAAGAACGGCGTTTCTGCATCTCGGCCGAAGAGAGTAACGGCGTCGGCCCGTTCGATGCGCACGCGGCGGAACCGGCCGGTCCATTGGGGCTGGCCGTCGAACACAACGATCTGATCGCATACCGTGCGCCCCACCAGTTGCAACGCGCCGGCAGCATGCGGCTTTGCCCGGCCGGGCTCTGAATTCTCAAAACTGGCGGCATCGCCCGGCGCCGCGGCGTTGGCGGTTGCACCAGAAGTTGCGCCGACGGTTGTACCGGCAGCAGCGTCGGCCGTGCGCGATCGGGTGGCTGGTTCCGCGGAGGGCGCGGCCGACTTCTTCTTCGCCGCTTTGCTCGGCCCTTCGACAAGCACTTCGACCACCTGCCCGACGAGCCGCTGGTTGTCGTCACGACTAATGGTGTTTTGCAGTGCGAGCAGTTCGTTGTTCCGCCGCCGTTTGACGGCCTCGGGCACGTCGTCGGGCAGATGCTCGGCCGCCCAAGTGCCCGGCCGAGGGCTGTACTTGAAGATGAAGCTGTTCTTGAACCGCGCGCGGCGGACCAGTTCGACCGTTTGCGCGAAGTCGTCGTCGGTTTCGCCGCTGAAGCCGACGATGAAGTCGCTGGTTACGGCCGCCTCCGGCGCCAGGGCGCGGATGCGGTCGAGCATTTCGGAATAGTAGGCCGCCGTGTAACCGCGCTTCATGCGTTTCAGCACGGCATCGCTGCCGCTTTGGGCGGGCACGTGCAGGTAGGGGCACACCCGAGGCAGATCGCGCACGGCCTGAAGCAACTCGTCGGACATGAATCGCGGATGGTTGGTTACGAATCGGATCCGCGGCGGGCCGGGCAGGGCGTCGAGCCGTTCGAGCAGATCGGCCAGGCGCAGGGTCGCCCCGGTTGAGCGATCGGCGTAGCTGTTGACCGTTTGCCCGATCAGCGTTACCTCGAGGCAACCGGCATCGACCAGACGGCGGACCTCGTCGAGAATCTCCGCGGCGGGCCGGCTCTGTTCCGGGCCGCGCACGCGCGGCACGATGCAGTACGAGCAGGCCATATTGCAACCGAACATAATTCGCACGAAGGCCTGCGGCCGGGCAAGGCGCGCCGCGCCGCTTCGCCGTGAGTCATATGGAACAAAGCTGGCGCGAACCGCTTCGCGGTCGTTCTCCGCCGCGTCGAGGCTGACTTCGATTCGCGGTTGCCGATCGGCGCGAACCTGTGCAATCAGTTCCGGCAGCCGCCACAGCCGGCCTGGCCCGACCACCAGATCGACGTGCGGCGCGCGGCGGAAGATCGTTTCGCGGTCTTTCTGAGCCATGCAGCCCAACACGCCGATGATCGCCTGCGGCCGATGCTCTTTGAGGTGCTTCAACCGGCCCAGCGCGCTATACACTTTGTCTTCGGCATGTTGGCGGACGCTGCACGTGTTGAAGAGAATTACGTCGGCCTTGCGCGGGCTTTCGGCCGGAGCGAGGCCCGCGGCCGAAAGGTCGGCCTCGAGCAACTCGCTGTCGAGCACGTTCATCTGGCAACCGAGCGTGGAGATGTAGTACTTCATCGAGGAAATTGCCCGAGGGGGGGCGGCAACGAACAGGCGCATTGAAGCATCACGCCGACCGGCGCTGCTTCTCGGGTTGAGCCGACGATCGCCGGCGTTGAGCCTCGGCTTCGGCCTCGGCCTGGCGGCGATACTGCTCGTAGAGTTGTCGCCGCCGGCGGAGCATCAACTGAACAAGCGATGCCACCGCGATGTAGCCGGCGACCGCAAGCAGGCCGATGTCCCATCCATCCATGTGCCGTTCCCGACCAAGGGGCGCAAAGGGCCGCTTGAGAACCACTCGATTGCCGTGCCCCGCGACGCCAATCCTTCGAAGCGACTTCGCAAATCGCGGAAAACCGTCGGCATTTTACACCGGGCAAACGAGTTTGCCCAGTTTCTCCGTCAGCTTCATATTTTCCGAATAGTCCACCGGAACATCGACCACGGCCACAGTGCCGCACTCCAGGGCTTCATTGAGGATCGGACGCAGCTCGTCGGCGGCCTCGACGCGATAGCCTTTCGCGCCGAAGCTCTCGGCGAATTTCACGAAGTCGGGATTGCCGAAATACACGTGGCTGGGCCGGCCGAAGTGCCGCAACTGATGCCACTCGATTAGCCCGTAGCCCCCGTCGTTCCAAATGACGATCACCACCGGCACGCCGAGCCGCATCGCGGTTTCGATCTCTTGGCAGTTCATCATGAAGCCGCCGTCGCCGGTCACGGCGACGCAAGGCCGATCCGGGAAGGCCAGCTTGGCGGCGATCGCCCCGGGCAAACCGATGCCCATCGCGGCAAAGCCGTTGGAGATAATGCACGTGTTGGGCCGCTCGGGATGGTACATGCGGGCCATCCACATTTTGTGCGCGCCGACATCGCAAATGACGATGGCATTGGGTTCGAACGCTCGTTGCAACTCCCAGCAGAGCCGCTGAGGCTTTAACGGAAAGCTGTCGTCGGCCGAGTACTCGCACATCTCATTCATAATCGTCTGCCAAAGACCGGCCGAAAGCACGCCTTCGCGCGGAACGGTCCGGGCGGCAATGGCGTCGAGGCCCGTGCCGATGTCGCCGATCACGCTGCAAATCACGCCGTAGTATTCGTCGGTTTCGGCCCACGACGAATCAATGTGGATGATTTGCCGATCGCGCGTGGGATGCCAGTAGTTGGGGTGGTATTCCACCATGTCGTAGCCGACGCAGATGATCACATCGGCCCGATCGAACCCGCACGAGATGTAGTCGCGTGCCCGCAACCCAACTGCGCCCAACCACAACGGATGCGAAAACGGCACTACTCCTTTGGCCATGAAGGTGGAAACGACCGGAATGTTCAGCTTCTCCGCGAAGCGGAGCAGGTTGTCGGTCGCACGCGAGCGAATCACGCCGTTGCCCGCCATGATCAGCGGATACTTCGCTTGAGAAATGATCTCGGAGGCTTGGGCGATTTTCGCCTCGGGCGGAACCGAAGGCAACGGCTTGGGCACGCGCAGCGGCCCCCGATTAGCCACTTCCGATTTGGCGATGTTTTCGGGGAACCCGATGAAGCTGACCCCCGGCTTTTCGCGCTGGGCCAGGGCGAAGGCCTTGCGGACCACCTCGGGCACGGTTTCGGGCACGCCCACCTCGATGCAGTATTTCGAGATCGGTTGGAACAGGTTCTCCAGGTCGAGGTACTGGTGCGTTTCCTTGTGCTTGCGGTTGGTGGTCGATTGTCCGGAAATCGCAACCACCGGCGAACGATCCATGTTGGCGTCGGCCACGCCGGTAATCAGGTTGGTCGCCCCCGGGCCGAGCGTGGCCAAACACACGCCTGCCCGGCCCGTCAGCCGTCCGTAAACATCGGCCATGAAAGCGGCGGCCTGCTCGTGTCGGGTGCTGATGAACTGCACCGGGCTAGCCAGCAGCGTGTCGAGAATGTCGATGTTTTCCTCCCCGGGCAGCCCGAAGATGTACTGAACGCCTTCGTTCTCCAAACACCGCACTAGCAGCTCAGCCGCTTTCATGACGGGCCACTCCGGCAAGATTTTTTCCTGGCAGCTACGACAATATTACACCGATCGACCAACGGAATAAAGCCTTTCCGGCAGCAGACTCGAACGACGGTTGGGGAGGACACTTGCCCGTGATTCGGTCGGTTGCGTTGATCGGGTTCGATTGGTTGGTCCGATTCCACGGGTCGCGCCGCCAAGGGGGCGCGCCGCGATGGAACAGCGGGCCGGCCGATTCTCCGGTTCGCGTGTTCGCGGCGTAGCCGTGCGCTATTCGTTCGCTGTCAGGCCGAGGCCGGATGCACCCAGCCGGCTCGATAAGGGCGACGCAGCAAACGGTTGGCCTCGTCGTCGGCAGCCACGCAACCTCTTTCTGCATCCCAGGTTAGCGATCGGCCCAGTTGCATCGAAAGGTTCGCCAGTACGCAACTGGCTGTCGAAATGTGTCCTTGTTCGACGTCGGCCACGGGCCGACCACGGGTGTCGATCGCCTTGAGCAGGTCGAGCATGTGATAGCGAATGGCCGGGGCGACGTGGCGTTCGAGGTCCTTTTCGGTTTTGTCCTCGGGATACTGTTCCAGCTCGTAGGTAACATCGCGGTGAACGGCCTGGCCGCTGCCGGAGGGCTGGAAGTCGTAGCTCATTACGCTGGCCTTCAGCGTGCCTTTGTCGCCGTAGAAGGTCATGCCCCAAGGGTACTTCGGGTCGGGCGACTGGCCCCAGGTGCGATGCTGCCAAACGACTTGCAGATCGCCGTAATCGAACGTGGCGGTTTGCGTGTCGGAAATGTTCGCCTTCGCTCCGGTCTGTACGAGGATACCGCCGTGCGAACTGATGCGCTTGGGCCAGCCCAGCCCGAGCATCCAGCGAACCGTGTCGAGCATGTGGATGCACATATCGCCGACGATGCCGTTGCCATATTCCATGAACGCCCGCCATCCGCGCGGATGAACGATCGGGTTGTAAGGCCGCATCGGGGCCGGCCCGGTGTACATCTCCCAGTCGAGGTAGTCGGGCGGGTCGGCATCTGGCGGGTTGCCCCGGTTGCGCATGTGGTAGTAGCAGTAGATTTCCACCAGTCCGATCTTCCCCAGTTTTTCCTCTTTGATGAAGCGATCGCGAGCTTCGATCAAGTGCGGGGTGCTGCGGCGCTGCGTGCCCACTTGCACAACCCGGCCGAGCCGCCGGGCAGTGGAAAGAATGGCCTGCCCCTCGGCCACATCGACGCTGATCGGCTTTTGCAGGTAGAGATCGGCCCCGGCCTCCATCGCGGCGATGGCCTGCAAGGCGTGCCAATGGTCGGGCGTGCCGATCAGGGCTATTTCGACGTCCTTTTCCGCTAGCAGCTTGCGGTAGTCGGTGTAGGTGCGCGGCTTCTTCTTCGACGGTTGTTTGGCCGCGGCCATTTCTGCCGCATCTTCCAACATGCGGCGATCGACGTCGCACAGTGAAACAACCTCGATCGGCGCCACTTGCATCAGCCGCCACAGGTCGCATTTGCCGTACCAGCCCGAGCCGATCAGCGCCACGCGCCGCGGCTTGGCCTCGGCCGCGGCCTCAGCGGTGGAACGCAAGCCCGTCCATGCCAAACCGGCCGCCGCACTCTTCAGAAAACTCCGACGATCCATGTGCGTTCTCCCCTCGCTCGATCATTGGTGAAGGTTCAATGCATCACCGAGTATCGGCCGCGCGTCTTCACGATCAAGCCGCAGAAACGGAAAAACAGCCCGGCCGCAAATCACGCCCTTCCGCCTTTGCTGCACCTTTCGGCCGCCTCTGCGGTTTCTCGGGCCTGCGTGGCGCTGCTCCGCTCGACGGTGCAAAGCGCGCGTCGGCGCACGCGCAGCCGCGCGCCGGTCCCCGAAGATTGTACCATCCGCCAGGCGCAAAAAGCACGCGATCGCCGATCAAACCGCTACCGGCTGATCATCGCGACCGAAACGCGACTAGTGCACACGTTGCCCGGGTCGGGCGCCGTCGTCGGGCCGAAGCAGGAACACGCCCGTGGTGTCGCCGGCGGCCACGATCATCCCTTCGCTCAGGCCGAACTTCATCTGCCGCGGCTGAAGATTCGCTACGCAGATCACTAATTGGCCCACCAAGTCGGCCGGCCGATATGCGCCTTTGATCCCGGCGAACACCGTGCGACGATGCTCGCCGCCCAAACTCAGCGTGAGCTTAAGCAGTTTCTTCGCCTCGGGCACTTCCTCGGCTGCGATCACTCGCGCCACCCGCAGATCGACCTTGGCGAAGTCGTCGATGGTGATCGTCGGCTCCAGCGGCTCGGCCCGAAGCGGTTCGTCGCTGTCGGACGGCGCTGCCGGCGCAACCGAGCCTGCCTTGGCGGCCTCGGGCGCACGGCTGGCGGCGATCATCGCATCGACCGCCGGCCGTTCCGCACGTTTCATCAA
>JARKPK010000129.1 GCA_029975295.1 Thermoguttaceae bacterium
GCCGGATTTTACGCTGCCTGCCCACGACGGAACGGTGTTCCGCCTTTCCGATTGTCGGGGCAGCGTGGTGGTGCTGTTCTTCTACCCCCGCGACGGCACGCCCTATTGCACGCAAGAGGCTTGCGCGTTCCGAGATCACTACGAGGAGTTCGTCGCCGCCGGCGCCCTGGTGGTCGGCGTCAGTTCCGACGGAACAGAACGGCACCAGGGGTTTGCCGCTCGCCATCGGCTGCCCTTTGTCCTGCTGGCGGACACGAACGGAGACGTGCGCCGGCTCTATGGGGTTCCCAAGACATGGGGCGTCTTTCCCGGTCGAACCACCTACGTGATCGACCAGCACGGCAAGGTGCGCCACATCTTTAGCAGTCAGTTGGCGGTCGATCGCCACGTCAGCGAAGCTTTGGCCATCGTCCGGTCGCTTTCCGCCGATCGGCCGCGCGAAGCCTCCGACTGACGCAACGGCCAGGGATCGGGGCGGTGCGAGCGGTCGTTCTATCGATAATGCTTTCCTTCGGTTCGCCTTTGCCTAATCGGGCAATAACGGTTGCAGCAGGGGCTGGCTGCCCGAAACCTCCACGATAAAATGGAGTTCCGTAGATACAATAGTGTGCGATGGCCGGTCCGCCGTTCCCAGGCCGCATGGGCCGACTTGCCCGCCGAAACCGCTGGAACCCGCAAGTGGCCGCCAGGGGTACGGGTGATAGGCCGCGGTTTTTTCGTCGCCGCGTAAACCGTTGCAAGAATTTACGTTGCGACCTTTCGCTCGATGGCCCCCTTTCGCGGCGGAGCAGTGAGTTGGGAGGATAGTCCTTGCGCCGGTGGTAGGCATTGCCGACCAGCGACGGCGTTTCTGCGACAGATGATTTGGATGCGTGGCCGAGTGGTCTAAGGCGGCGGTCTTGAAAACCGCTGTGGGCGAAAGTCCACCGGGGGTTCGAATCCCTCCGCATCCGTTAGGCGGCGACGAGGCCCTTTCGGCGATGGCTATGTTGACGATCGCAACAGCCGTGAGAATCCGGCAAGCCTCGGCCTTACACAAAACGACGACCCCAAACAGGCCTGAGAATAAGACCTGAAATCTGAACCTGAGAACAGCAAAAGCGGCTGTCGGCGCTGCCAAGCGGCCCAACGGCGCGTGACACCCGTCTGGACCGCTTTTTGGCTTCGCGCCATTTTCTTTGAGAACCGGCTTCGCCCCCATCCCTTGACGGCGCGCAGATCGCTGCGACCGAAGGTAGAATGTATTGCGGCGCTGATTAGCGATGCAAATCGCCCAACCAACGAACGACAGGCCGACCGATCTTCCAGCGAACCCGCTCCCCCGTGATGCGATTTGCGTTTGAACTTCGACAAGCTTGCGGCACTCTCGGCTTTTCTCCATTCCCAATCAGCTCTATCTCGAACAAGCGAGTGGCTCAATGACTGCCCCGTGGATCACCTATCGGCCCGAACTGAAAGTACTCGACTGCACGATTCGCGACGGGGGCTTGGTTAACGACCACGCCTTCAGCGACGATTTTGTCCGCGCCGTCTATCAGGCTTGCGTGGCCTCGGGCGTCGATTACATGGAAATCGGCTACAAGTCTTCCAAGAAACAATTCTCCAGAGAGCGTTTCGGACCGTGGAAGTTCTGCGACGAAGACGATATCCGGCGCATTGTCGGCGACAATGCTACGGGGCTGAAGCTAGCCGTGATGGCCGACGCCGGCAAGAGCGATTGGCAGACCGATATTCTGCCGAAGCGCGATAGCGTGCTCGATCTGATTCGCGTAGCTTTCTACGCTCATCAAGTCTCGGAAGCCCGCGAGATGATCCTCGACGCGCACGAAAAGGGCTATGATGTGTCGGCCAACCTGATGGCCGTATCGACGGTCAAAGAACAAGAGATCGATCAAGTTCTCGAAGTGTTGGCCGAAACGCCAGCGTCGGTGATCGTCGTCGTCGACAGCTATGGCTCGATGTATGCGGAACAGGTCGAGATTCTCGTCAAGAAGTACCTCGATTTCGGCCGATCAACCGGCAAACAAGTGGGCATGCACGCCCACAACAATCAGCAATTAGCCTTCGCCAACACGATCGAGGCGATCATTCACGGCGCCAATCGGGTTGACGCCACCATGTCGGGACTGGGCCGCGGCGCAGGCAACTGCCCCATGGAACTGCTTATCGGCTTCTTGCGCAACCCGAAGTTCCGCATTCGGCCGATCTACGAAGTCATTCAAAACCACTTGCTGCCGCTCAGCCGACAAGTGGAATGGGGTCCTTTCGTCCAGTACATGATCACCGGACAGTTGAATGAGCATCCGCGTTCAGCCATCCAAGCCCGCGCGGGCGACAAACGCGACGCCTATCTGGAGTTCTACGACAAGCTGGTCTCTGATTACTGACTGACCCGCGGCGCCTCGAAAACAACTTCTGACGAAGGGCAATGGCCGGCCTGGGAGTCGATCGAAACCTGCGAGAATCGCGATTAGCGCGGGCCTTGTGCCGAGCAAGGCCGTGCACCGGGCCAAAGCCGTTGTTGCCGCGATTTTGCGGGCCCTTTGCCGCTTCTTCTCTGAGGCGGTTTTTCTTAGAATAAGTCGAGTGATCCTCAGATCGGCAATGGTAATCGCGGTTGGCGTTTTGTAATCGCCGGTGGTGGACTGCAACCGCGAGATCGCCTTCCGTTCTCAGAGAGTGGCCTATTCCGTGTAATCGCATCCTAAGATCCGCGCGTCGATCCGCCGCATTCGCTTGCATCGGATCGATTGGAACAATCGCTCTGCCGACTGACGGCCACAATTGGGGCTTGGCGCCTGAGCGGACGCTGGTTTTGCAGAGCGATTGCCGTCGAACGCTCTGACATCCACGTATTTTCGGAAATCCGAGGAGTCGTCATGCTCAATATCCGCCGCATCGACAGTCAGCGCGACGACATCGGCCGGGCCATGGCCGAGTTGCGTTCCAAGCTGAGCCCTCGCGGCGACGTCGTGAGCCCAGCCGGTCGGCAACGCACGATCGAGGTGTTCGGCCGCGAATTGACGCCATTGGAGGTTGTCGCCCGCATCTGTAACGATGTGCGCGAGCAGGGTTTGCCGGCTGTGCTCGATTATAATCGCCGCATCGATAAGGCCGCGCTCGATTCGGCAACCATTCGCGTGCCTGCCGATGAAATGGCCGCCGCCCATGCGGCCGCCCGTCCCGAATACTTGGCGGCCATCCGCCGAATCCGCGACAACATCGCCGAATTCCAGCGAGCGTTGTTGTTGCGCGACGTGCGAATCGAACGCCCCGGCGGCTGGTTGGCCCAGCGATACCTGCCTTTGCAGCGAGTCGGCGTGTGCGTGCCCGGTGGAGCGGCGGCCTATCCGTCGTCGATGTTGATGACGGTTGTTCCGGCCCAAGTGGCGGGTGTGCCGGAAATCGCCGTGATGGCGCCGCCCACGCGATTCGGCGCCTACAATCCCGAGTTGTTGGCGGCCTGCCGCGAGCTGGGCGTCGACGAGGTTTACCGCATGGGCGGTGCGCAAGGGGTGGCCGCGCTGGCCTATGGCGTCGAGGGCATTCCCCGGGTGGACAAAATCGTCGGTCCGGGCAATTTGTTCGTCGCTTTGGCGAAGAGGCATGTGTTCGGCGAAGTGGCCATCGATTCGATTGCCGGCCCCAGCGAAGTGGTGGTGATTGTCGATCATACGACCAAGGCCGAGTATACCGCCATGGATTTGCTGGCACAGGCCGAACACGCGCCTGGGGCCAGCATTTTGATCGGGTGGGACCAACAGGTTCTCGATGCCGCCGTCGCGGCCGTCGAGGCGGCCCTAAACACTCTTGATCGCGGCCCGTTGGCTCGGCAGAGCCTGGAGGAATTCGGCGCGGTGATCCTCGCTCGCGATTCCGACGAAGCCTGCCGACTCACCGACCAGATTGCCCCGGAACACCTGCACATCGCCACGGCCGACGCCGAGCTTCTGGCCCGGCGCATCTCGCACGCGGGCGCGATCTTCTTGGGCAATCATTGCCCGGTGGCCGTCGGCGATTACGCGGCCGGGCCTTCGCATGTGTTGCCCACCAGCGGAACTGCTCGGTTCGCGGCCGGATTGACGGCCAACGACTTTCTTCGCGGAAACAGCCTGCTCTGCTTCACGCCGGACGGCCTGGCCCATCTGGCCGCCGATGTCTGTCTGTTGGCCGGCGTCGAGGGCTTGACGGCTCATCGCGCCAGCGTTGAAACGCGATTGCGCGGCCCCCACTGATCAACGGGGCAAGCAATCTGCCTTCGGCCCGAAACGGCGCCAGGGCGAAAGGGGTCGAGCGATCACCGACCAGACGGCATGGCCTGATCAACGCCGACCGATTGGCTTGCACCGAGCAATCGGTTCAGATGTCGAAGCAGGGAGTTGACAACGTGGGTGCCCATTCAGCAGACCATCGAACCGGACGGAAAGAACCGCCCTTCGTCGAGCTGTTCACCGATGGAGCGTGCAGCGGCAATCCCGGCCCGGGCGGCTGGGCCTTCATTCTCCGCCATCCGGCCAGCGGCAAGCAGATCGAGCGGAGCGGTGCGGAACGCGAAACCACGAACAACCGCATGGAAATGATGGCCGTCATCCGCGGCCTCGAATCGCTCAAGCACCGTGCGCGCGTGGATTTGGTGACCGACAGCACCTACGTGGGAAAGGGCCTGAGTCAGTGGCTGGCCAAATGGAAAGCCGCCGGCTGGCGGCGCCGCGAGGGCTCGCGCTGGGCCCCGGTGAAGAACGAAGACCTTTGGCGCCGCCTCGATGAGCTGCTGGCAAGGCACGAAGTTCGGTTCGTTCACGTGCGCGGCCATTCCGGCCATCCGGAAAACGAACGATGCGACGCGATGGCCGTTGCGGCCTATCGCGCGTTGATCGAGTGAATTGCCGGCTCTCGTTCCGCCGACAGATTTGCCCCGGCCTTTACAACGACTCGCCGGCAGGAAAACCTCAACGCCGCGGGCGGGCAGCAAGATTCCCACGCTGCTCAGGCCATCAGACTTCGTCGCGAGTCTCGCCGGCCGAGTTGTCAGGGCTGCCACAACGCCAGCCGGAAAGTTTTTCGTCGGCAAAAGCGCTAAAGCTGTCCGTCTCGATGGCGCGGCGGGCATCGGCCAGCAAGCGGTGGTAATACGTCAGGTTATGAATCGAAAGTAAAATCGGCCCAAGCATCTCGTTGCACATGAACAGATGCCGAAGATACGCACGGCTATGGCCGCAGGCCGGGCAGGGGCATTGGTCGTCGATCGGCCGCCGATCAAGCTGATGCACCGCGTTGCGCAACCGGACTGGACCGTGGTCGGTGAACGCCATGGCATTGCGGCCGTTGCGGGTAGGCATCACGCAATCGAACAGATCGATGCCGCGGCGCACCGATTCGAGCAGGTCTTCCGGACGGCCCACCCCCATCAGATACCGCGGACGGTCGGCGGGCAGCAGCGGCGCCGTCGTCTCGACCACGCGGTACATCTGCTCGGGCGGTTCACCCACACTCAAACCTCCAATCGCGTAACCGGGAAAATCCAGTTCCGTCAGGCGTTGGGCGCACTCGGCGCGAAGGTCCAAGTCGAGGCCGCCCTGCACAATTCCGAACAATGCCTGATCTTGCCGTCGCTGCGCCTGCCGACACCGCAGCGCCCAACGAATCGATCGTTCGGTCGCGTCGCGGATCGCTTCGGGGGTGTTGGGCAGCGCCACCACGTGGTCGAGCACCATGGCCACGTCGCTCCCCAGCGACTCTTGCACGGCCACGGCGTCTTCAGGCGTCAGATCGACCAACCGACCATCGACGTGCGATTGGAAACGCGCGCCCGCCTCGGTCACGCGCGTGCGTTCGGCTAAACTAAAGACCTGAAACCCGCCGCTGTCGGTCAGGATCGGACCGTCCCAGCGCATGAAGGCATGCAGCCCGCCCAACCGTGCAATAGCCTCGGGCCCCGGCCGCAGCAACAGATGATACGTGTTGCTCAAAACGATTTGCGTTCCGGCAAGCCGAAGCTGATCGGGCAAAACCCCCTTCACGCTGCCCTGTGTCGCCACGGGCATGAAGGCCGGCGTTCTCAAGCTTCCGTGCGGCGTTTCGAAAACGCCCGATCGAGCGGCGCACCCGGCGTCGCGATGGATCAACGAAAAGGCGAACCGAGCGGCCATCGGGCCATCACTCGCCGCGAAGCTTCAGCCCGAGCTGTTTCAGCTTGTCGCGGACTTCGTTAAGGCTGGTCACGCCGAAATTCTTGCACTCGAGCAATTCGTCTTGGGTTTTTCGCACCAGTTCGCCCAAGGTGTTCAGGCCCAAACGGGCCAAGCAACGGCGCGCACGGACGGAGAGATTCAAATCGGAAACCGGCTTGCTCAACATCGCCTGTTCGTCGGCCGAAAGAGCCGCCGGCTCGAAGGTCTCGACCACGACCCGATCGGGCAGGGCTTGGCCAAGGCGGAGGCCCTTGCTGGCCAGCATGTCTTTGATCTCTTGCAGGCTCGTTTCGCCGAAATTCTTGCTCGCCAACAGGTCCGACTCGGTGCAACGGCACAGGTCGCCCAACGTCATAATGCCCATTTTCTGCAAGCAGTTCCGGCTTCGCACGGAGAGTTCGAAATCCGCCACCGGAATGCTCAGCACCTGGCTCATTCGATCGCGCTTTTTCTCGGCGTCTTCATCGACGAACTGCTCGTGCGAGGCTTCGGTGTCTTTGAAATACAGGGCCGCTCGAGGATGATCGGGATAAACGTCGAGAATCCGCCGATAACACTGGGCCGCTTTGTCGTACTGCAAGCAGTCCTCGTACATCAGGCCCAAATTCAAGAGCGAACCGACGTGCGCCGGAAAACGATTCGCCGCCCGCTTGTACAGGTCCATGGCGGCTTCATCATTGCCGTGACGATCGTTCTCCAAGGCCAAGCCGAACAAAGCGCCCGGATGGTTGCCGTCGGCCTCCACCGCGCGTTCGTAGAGCGCCACGACTTCCATCGGGTTCCCGCCCAACTGGGCCACCGTGGCGGCCCGCTGCGCCAAATACTCGGCCGTCTGTTCCACCGCGCCGGAAAGCCGATCCAACACCTGCAACGCCGCCGGGCAATCGCCCGCGTTGCGGAGCACTTCGGCGCGGGCCAGGGCGCACGCGTTGGCGTCGTAGCCGGCAACTTCAGCGGCCTTGTACACCTCGATCGCCTCTTGATACTGCCCGCGAGCGAAATACGACTTGCCCAAGTAGAACTGAGCCATCGCCCCGCCGTCGCCCTTCTTGAGCACTTCGATCGCGCGATAGTAGCGACCCAGCAGATAAAGGCAGACACCCAAACGCACGTTGCTCGCCGGGCTTTGTTCCTCGCGGCCCTGCAACTCGTTGACCGCGTCGCGGAACAACTGATACTGGACGTAGTCGCGTGAAATGGTCTCGACGATCTGCTGAACTTCGTGCGGTCCGAACGTGCCGCTAAGCAAAACTACCTGCCGAACGTCGAAACCTGCCATCTGCTGAACCATGCGAGACTCTCCGAAATCCCTTTTAGGGGTGTGAAACGCCAACACATTCGCCCCGAATCGCACCAGTCAACGACAGGCCGAAGCGGCCCGCTCGTCGTTCCGCATCGGAGCATTGTGCGATGGGGCTCGGCCTCCCGTCGAGGGCTTCTGTTGCCCGCCCCCCTTTAATAAAGAACGCCGGCGCAAACCCCGACACGGCCGACCAAAGCAGGGCGGCATGCGCAAACAAACCGCATAGTATAGCGGACTGCTCGCTGTTCGACAATGGCCCGGCACTCCCATCACCCCCCAATGGGAGAGCCCTTGCCCGCGATCAATCGGTCGAGCTCGGCCGGCAAACCAGCGTGGAATGCGATTGAAGCAATTCGCTGCGGCGTTGGCTTGCACCGGTTCTTCGCGCATAATCGCAAGCATCGGGATTCGGCGCGGAAGCACCGCCCGCCGGCAGCAGCTCAACTCGCTTTGCGACAACGCCGCAGCCCGCAGAAGCCGGCCTCCCGCCCTCTGATCGTGTCGTAGTCTCTAGTCAGCCCCTCAACACGTGGCCCTCTTTGCCGCACACCGTTTTTCCGCAAACAGCCAATCACCACAACCGGAGCATTGCGTTGCGCCGCCATATTGCCGGAATTGTTGCTCTGCTCGCTCTAGCTCTAGGCGCAGCGACTTGGATGTGGCCTTGGGATCAGTTCCCGATGCTCAGCGGCGGGTGGTTTCGAATTTCGATACTCTTTGCCGTCGTGTGGCTGGCGTTCGACGAAGTTCAGCGGCTGCCGGGATGGATCGCCGTGGTGCTGCCCGTCTTTCTGCTTCTCTTGGTGTTTCGCCCCCGCTGGGCGTTGCTGGCGCTGCCCGTACTCATATTGATCGCGGCTCTCCGACCGCGGCGGAAGACGTCGTAACCGTGCCCGAACGCGACGATCAGACCCAAAGCTGCCGATCGAGCAATCGGTAGTTGATCGCCTCGCTCAAGTGGTGCGGCTCGATCGCCGGGCTCTCCTCCAGGTCGGCGATGCTTCGGGCGACGCGCAACACCTTGTCGTGCGCGCGGGCCGACAGCCCCAGTTCGTTCACCGCCGCCCGCAGCAACTCGCGGCATTCATTCTCGACGGCGCAAAACTGGCGAATCTGCCGACTGGTCATCTGGCCGTTGTACCGCTGCCGCGATCCCTGAAATCGGCGAATCTGAATGGCCCGCGCCGAGGCCACCTGAGCCCGCATTTCGGCACTGCTGGTGCCACCGGCCCCGGCCGACAACTCCTTGAACGCCACGGCAGGCACTTCCAAGTGAATATCGATCCGATCGACCAGCGGACCGGAAATGCGAGCCATGTACCGCTCCACCTGCGGCGGAGTGCAGTGACATGCGCGCCTCGAGTCGCCGCGGTAGCCGCACGGACAGGGATTCAACGCGGCCACCAGCATGAAATCGGCCGGAAAGGTAACGCTGCTCAGCGCCCGCGATATCGTCACGGTGCCGTCTTCCAGCGGCTGACGGAGCACTTCGAGCGTTTGCCGATTGAACTCAGGAAGCTCGTCGAGGAAAAGAACTCCATTGTGCGCGAGTGAAATCTCGCCCGGAGCCGGAACCGACCCGCCGCCCACCAACCCCGCATTGCTGATCGTGTGATGCGGCGAACGAAAGGGCCGCGTGGCCAACAGCGACTGCCCGGGCCGAAGCCGTCCCACAGCGCTATAGATGCGTGTCGTTTCGATCGACTCGGCCGGTGTCAGATCGGGCAAGATCGACGGAACCCGCTTGGCCAGCATCGTCTTGCCGGAGCCGGGCGGTCCGACCATCAGGATGTTGTGCGCCCCCGCCGCGGCGACCACAATCGCCCGCTTGGCCATCTCTTGGCCGCGCACGTCGGCAAAGTCCACCTCGTAGTTCGCCCAAGTCCGAAAAAGCTCGTCTATTCGCGAGGGCGTCGGCTCAATATCAACCTGCCCCACCAGAAATCCCGCCGCCTGAGCCAAGCTGCTGGCCGCAATCACATCAACTTGTTCCACTACGGCCGCCTCGGCAGCACTGTCGGCCGGCACGACGATGCCCTTCAGCTGTCGATCATTCCGTGCCGCCATGGCCATCGACAGAGCGCCTCGCGCCGGTCGCGTGGTGCCGTCGAGGGCCAATTCTCCGACGACGGCATATTGATCGAGCCGATCGGCCGCGATCTGCCCGCTGCCCGCCAATACCCCCAAGGCAATCGGCAGGTCGAACGAGGCCGCCTCTTTCGGCAGATCGGCCGGAGCAAGATTGATGACCACACGGTTCTGCGGCCGCTCGAACCCCGAATTCGCCAGCGCCCGCTCCACCCGGTGCATGCTTTCGCGCACGGCGGCTTCAGGCAGCCCGACGAGAATTGTCTTCGGCAGGCCGGCCGGCGAAACGTCGACTTCCACCTCGACCGGCACCGCCTCAATGCCCTGCAACGCAAATGTTTTCAACTTGGCAAGCATGGCAAGCATTGTAGAGTCGAGGCTCGCTGTGCGCCAATGCGGCCGCTTTGCCCTTCGGGGAGCCCCGAAGCGCCGCGTCGCCCGCACTCTGATCGGCCTCCACCGCTGTTCGCGCCAACAGCGACGCCTTCCCCGATGGACGATTCAACAGTGCTTCGGGCACTGTCTCGACATCCGGCCAGTGCGGAATTGTCTCTCGCATTGCATCATCACGGCACGCTGCTCGGCGCGGGGAAGCAAGCAGTTTTGCCGAGGAGGTCTCCCCGAATTGTGCATTTTGCGGTGTCGTCCCAATCGGAACATCCGTTTCACCCTTCAAGGCAAAACCGAGCGAAAAGGCCTAACGCCCAGAAAATCGGCTGTGTTTGGCCAGCCGGTCTTGATATAATCCTTCGATGGATTTTGATGAAGTCGCCTAACATTAGGTCGCTGCTGCCACAACCGCGATTGAAGGGATGGTTGTCGGCCTTTCCCGATTGCAGCGGCCGAGCGTCGCCGTTCTCACCATTAAGAGCGAAACGATCTACGAAAGACCCAGATCTTTGGCCGGCGCGCCCGCGGCGCCGGCCGCCTCGCTGTGCTGATCGCACTATCGGTCATGTTCGCATTGCAACTTGCTCTCAGACAACTGCACGCGATTTTCCGGCTCGTTGCCGTCGTGGCGGCCGTAGGCGGCGCGTCGGCGGCTTCGGCCGCTTTGTCGGGCGAAGATCCGTCGATGCGTGTCTTTCACCCCTGGGGGCGATTCCAGCCTGGCGCTTGGAAGATGGTCCGCGTGGTCACCGAGTCGTTGGATGAACGCGGGGTCGTCGTCAGCACCACCACGCACGATACGCGGACGGTACTCCAGGCAGTTGATGACGACGCAGTGACGCTCGAGGTTGTCGTCACGATCGAAGTGGCCGGCAAACGGTTCGAGAACGAACCGCAGATCGTGCGACAACCGCTGCACAGCGAACCGGCGGCCGCTCAGCTCCGCTTGAAGTCGGCCGGCGAAGGCAGCGTAACCATCGAAGGCCGAACAATCCCGTGCCGCCTGGCTCGGTTGGAGTTCGACGGTCCGAGCAACGGTCAGAAAACCGTCACCACGGTTCACTTGTCCGAGAATGTTGCGCCCAACGTGCTCCGCCGCGAATCGATCACCTCAGATGCCGAGGGCAAGCAGGTTATCGAATCGCTCGTCGAGGTTATCGCCCTGCACACGCCCTGGAAAGCCTTGGGCGAAACAAAAGACGCGTCGCTGGTGCGCAGCACGCTGCGGAACGGCAAAGGCGTTGTCATCACCTACGCCTTCGTATCGCCCGACGTGCCCGGCGGCGTGATTGCTCATACTTCGAAAGAACTCGATCGCTCGGGCCGCACCACCCGCCGCAGCACGTTGGAGTTGATTGACTTCGGCTCGGAGTGCGAAGAGGAGCCTTCCGGACTGTTTCGCTTCAAGCGGCGCCCTCGTTTGCCGAAATAGCGGCGCCCTCGTTGGCGGAACAAGCCGGTCGGGGGACAAGCCATCTGCGGGATAAGCCGTTCGCGGGACGTGCCTCGTTCGGTCATGATCTCCGCTCTCGGCCGCAGCACCGCGGGGCGTTGGCTCGCGGCCCTTCACAACACGGCGGCTCACGCGGCTCTCGTTGTTGCGCGGCGATTACATCGTACAACAACAATCACTTCGCGCCGCAATAGCTGTCTCAAGGCAATCACTTCCGCGGCTCTCGGCCCGCCAAGAACGAAACCGCCGAAAATGCAAAGCAGTTCCGGCGGGCGAAACAATGCCCTTGAGCGCTAGCATTGCAACCGTCGCCGCTTTGCTTGTTGCACGGAAGCTTAGCGAACCTCGATTTGCCAAATGTTGTTCGCGCCCTTTGCAGCAGTCTGGGTTTTCACCACTCTCTTGTCGGCGACCGCAACAACGACCTCGTAATCGCCATAGAAGGCCCGCAGCGATGCTGCTCCCTGCGCGTCGGTCGCACAGTCTTTCTCGGTCCACCACTTTCCTTTGATTCGATGGAGCAGCGCGTCGTAAACCGGTTTGGGCGACATGTCGGCCCGCAGGAATCCGGCCGGAGCTCCTTTCCACGCGCGAAAGTCGGCGAAGTCCCACCAGGTAATCGCCTCGACGCTTGGGTGCGAGAAGAGCGTGGTATAGAACTTGACCACCTCATCGGCCTGGTAGCGTTCGCCCTCGGGCGTCGAAGGCCAGGGCACGCCGCGTTGTTCGCCCCAGCGCCGTTCGCCGGAAAGGATTGTCACTTCGGTAAAATGCAGGGGCACGCCGAATCGCTTGTATTGCTCGCACACCTGCCAAACGCGAGCCGGAGGCCAGGCTCCGCCATGCATGTGGCTTTGGATGCCGATGGCGTCGTAGAGCGGCTTGCCCTTTTCGTCGACCAACTGCTCGATGAGTTTCTCGTAGGGCGGATCGGTGCGGTAGTCATTAATCAACAGCGTGGCGCCCGGATTCGCCCGCCGCGCTGCGACAAAACACTCGCGTGTCCATTCCACACGGCCGGCCTCCTTCCAAACTGCTGACAAGCGAGGCGCCCGCCGCAAACAGTCCTCTCGGTCGAAATGCACGGCCTCGTTAACCACATCCCAGCGGTCGATCAGGCCGGGGAAGCGGCGCACGCAATCGTCGATGCGCGCCAGTTGCAGCCGGCGCACGGCCGCCAAGTCCTCCGGAAGCCAACGAGGTTCCGAGAAGTTCCACATCAACGGATGGCCCTTGGCGGCGATGCCGTGCTCGCGGCACCATTGGGCGATCTGCTGAGATTTGTCGTGCTGCGGCCGGCCCTGCTCCGCTTCATAGCTCCACCAATAGAAGGGCAACGTGGCGTAGTTGAGCAACTCGGCGAATCGTTGGCGATAGGCCGCCTCAAGTCTCCTATCAGGAATAGCCCAAGTGAAGATGTTCGAGCCGAAAAGGAATGCGTGCCGCTTCTGCTTCACTTCGACGCGGACGTTGGGGATCGGCCGACCTTCCGCATCGCGCACCTCGATCCGCACATCGCAGCACCGAATTTGCCCGATCCGCTCATCGGCCCCGGGCAACGGATCGAATGGCGGTGGGCCCGGCGGCTGCGCGGCCCAAACCACGGCCGCCATCGGGCCCAACCAAACGGCGGCCATCGCGATGGCCCGGCAGGCCGCCAAAATCGTCGGCTTGAACTTCAGCATGTCGGAAGCCAGGAACAGGGCAGCCATGATGAACACCTTTGCGGTCAGAGGCCATGAACGAAAAACGGACGATCGCGTCAACGCTCAACAGTGCCGGGGGAGGCGAGGCAACCGGCGGCCGATGATTTTCGGGCGAAGACGCCCTGTTCCAATGGCAAAGGCGCGCCGGGGCTTCGAAATCGGCTTCCAGGGTCGTCGCGGGTCTATTATAATACTCGCGTTGCGAACCACCACGTTTCCTGCCAAGTTTTCCCGCCCGACCAAACGCATCGGAGGACGACGCCATGCACGTCGCCAATCGCGCCTTGGCCTCGAACCGCAACTCATGCCGTCTGCCGTTGCACGCCCCGTGGCACGCAATCGCCGCATGCATGGTAGCGTACGGTGTTTCGTGGGCATTGACGGGTTCGTGGGCCCGCGCTGCCGAGGAGCCCGCCCGCGATTACGCGCCGGGCCCTCTGCTGGCGAAGTTTCTCGACGGCCCGATGAAGGGCAGCGACGAAATCATTTTCGCCGAGCGGGTGTCGATGAACGATCACTGGTATGTCAATTTCGGCTATTACTCGAACGAACCCCATCGGCCGGGCTACGCCGACGGCGGACGCTTGCTGCGAATGAACTTGCGAACCGGCGAGGTGAAAGTGCTCCTCGACGATCCGAAAGGCGGCGTCCGCGATCCGCAAGTGCATTATGACGGCCAGAAGATTCTGATGTCGTACCGCAAGGGCGGGACGGAAACTTATCTGCTCTATGAGATCAATGCCGACGGCAGCGGGCTGAGACAATTGACCCACGGCCCCGACGACGACATCGAGCCGGCCTATTTGCCCGATGGCGGCATTGTGTTCAGTTCGGCGCGTTGCCGCCGCTTCGTCAACTGCTGGTACAGCCGCGTGACCACGCTCTATCGATGCGACGGCGACGGGTCGAATATCCGCATGCTTTCGAGCAACAACGACCACGACAACACGCCCTGGGTTCTGCCCGACGGCCGAGTGCTCTACATGCGATGGGAATACGTGGACCGCAGCCAGGTGCATTACCATCATCTGTGGACGATGAATCCCGACGGCACCGCGCAGATGGTCTATTTCGGCAATGAGATCGGCGGCATCGTGATGATCGACGCCAAGCCGATCCCCGGCACGAACAAGGTTGTGGCCTCGTTTTCGCCCGGGCACGGCATTCCCGAGCACATGGGGCCGGTGGCCGTCGTCGATCCGCGCAAAGGGCCCGATGTGCCCGGCGCAGCCCGAAACGTCAGCAAAAAGGGGCAGCTCTTCCGCGACCCATGGGCTTACAGCGAGGAGTGCTTTCTGGTTGCGGCAAAGAACAAGATTTTCGTGATGGACGGCCAAGGGAACACCGAGGTTGTTTACCAAACGCCCGACTCGCACAAGCATCTGGAATGCCACGAGCCTCGCCCTCTGGCCCCCCGTCCGCGCGAGGCGGTCATTCCCAGCCGGGTCGATCTTTCGAAGCCCACCGGGCGGCTCGTTCTGCAAGACATGTACGCCGGGCGGAAGACCGACGGCATTCGTCCGGGCGAAGTGAAGAAATTGCTCATCCTGCAACAGGTTCCCAAGCAGGTGAACTTTTCCGGCGGCATGGAACCGCTGACGATCGGCGGTTCGTTCACTTTGGCGCAGATCGTCGGCACCGTGCCGGTTGAGGCGGACGGATCAGCCTACATGGAGGTGCCCGCGCTGAAGTCGCTGTTCTTCGTGGCGTTGGACGAGAACGACATGGCCGTCAAACGGATGCAAAGTTTTTGCATCGTACAGCCGGGCGAAACGATCAGTTGCGTGGGCTGCCACGAGCATCGCGGGCAGGCGCCGCATTTCAAGCCCGACTTGGCGGCCCTGCGCCGGCCGCCGAGCGTTGTCGAGCCGATTGCCGACGTGCCCGACGTGTTCGACTTCCCCCGCGACATCCAGCCGATTCTCGATCGCCATTGCGTGTCGTGCCACAATCCGGATCGGTTTGACGGGCATGTCGACCTTTGCGGCGACAAGACGCCTTACTACACGATCAGCTACGAAACGATCGTCCGGCGGCAGTTGGTTGCCGATGGACGGAATTTGCCGTTGGGCAATCGCCCGCCTCGGAGCATCGGCAGTTCGGCCAGCAAATTGCTGAAGATGGTCGATGGCAGCCACTACGGCGTTCAGGTGTCGCCGCACGAGTTCAAGATGCTCCGATTGTGGATCGAAACCAGCGCGACCTACCCGGGCACTTATGCGGCCCTGGGATGCGGCATGTACCATGTTCGCCCGCCCTTGCAGGTGATGCTCGATCGCTGCGGCGACTGCCATTCCACCGACGCGAAGAACAAAAAGGGCGATCCTTTGATGTTGGCCTTCGGCGGCCGTCCGATCAACCATCCGTCGATGTTGTACAACCTCTCTCGGCCCGAAAAGTCGATGGTGCTTATGTTCCCCCTGAGCAAAGAGGCCGGCGGGTTGGGACTGTGCCGAGACACCCCGTTCAAAAACACGGACGATCCGGCCTATCAACAAATCCTTGCCGCCGTGCGCAGGGCCTCGGCCGATCTGCAAACCCACAAACGGTTCGACATGCCGGGATTTCGGCCTAACGAGCACTACATTCGGGAAATGCAGCGTTTCGGCATTCTGCCGCGCGATCTGAAACCTACCGACGCCATCGACGTCTATGCCACCGATCGGGCCTATTGGCACTCGTTCGATTACCGCCCCCAGCCTGATCGGCCCGGCGACATCGGGGGGCCGTAGCGTCGGAGTCCACTCGTCGTCATAATAGCGGCCGCGATCGTCGTGGATTGTTTGGCTTTGACGATCGGCGGCAATCGGCTGCCGAGGCCCGCACAGCAGGGTTTGTTGGTCCTCAGATTCGTCATGTTGGGTGCGGCTTGCGTTGTTCCGGCGAAATCCGGCATTCCGTTGGTCGGCCTTTCGACGTTGCTTTTCTGAGACAAAGTGCTGCGGAAAGGATGGCGGCTCGGGGCGACCGTTCATCGGTCGATTCGAGCTCAGGGCCGAATCCCTTCCCGATGCAGCCCGCCTTGCGCTGGCGCGAATGCCCCGGCCTGTTTCGAATGTCGGCCGCGGTCCGGGGATGGCAAGCGGAACAGAATCGGGCGGCTTCGGCCTATTGTTTCGGCGATCGACCGCGATTCGGCCAACAAATGCAACAACTGCTTCACGGGCAATCGACAGACAAGAGCTTCCCGTTGGGCTGGCTCGTTGCATTGCTGATCCCAGTTAGAAGGAGGGGCGAGTGGTCGCCGCGACAGGGGCGACGACCGAGCGATTGACCATTGCTGTTGCTTAGGTCAACAGCACCGGCACATCAGGTGCCAATCCTCAGCGACGGCACTCGACGGAGGACTCTCATTCCGCCGGTCTCACGGGCGTCTGAAAGTCTCCATCAGTGCATTGAGTTTGCGACTTGCGAGAGCGAAGGCTTTACGCGCGACGCGCACGAAGCTTGGCGGTTTGCGACCGTGTTTTCCGTTCCATCAAGTCCACGAGTCGAAGGAGCACCGCATGTCGAAAGGTCCGAGCGGATCGTCCCCTGAATCCTCCCTTCCTTCTGCCGCAGGCGCGCCCGGCGCTGTCTCATCGGCCGCGCCCAACAGAGGCTGGCAGGTTACCTTTGCCGGCATGGGCATCAATTTGGCGCTGGGCGTGCTGTACACATGGAGCGTCATCGCCGCAGCGATTCCCGAAGCATGGGGCTGGAACGCCACGGCCAAGAATTGGCCGTACATGGTGGCCTGCCTCGTCTTCAGCCTGACGATGGTGCCGGCCGGGCGACTGCAAGACCGTTTCGGCCCGCGATGGGTGGCCACCTTCGGCGGCATCTTGGTCGGCATCGGGATGATCCTCTCCAGCACGACCAGCAGCTATTGGGGCTGGATGATCGGCTTCGGCATTCTGACCGGAGCCGGCATCGGGTTCGGATACGCTTCGGCCACGCCGCCGGCGGTGAAGTGGTTTCCGGCCTATCGCACGGGATTGATTGCCGGATTGGTGGTGGCGGGGTTCGGCCTCTCGGCGGTTTATGCGGCCCCGCTGGCCGAAGCAATGACCAAGTCGTTGGGCGTGTCGCAAACGATGCTCTGGCTGGGCGTGGCGTTTCTGATTGTTGTCTGCGGGCTGTCGCAGTTGCTCGTCGTGCCGCCCAAGGGCTACGTTCCCGCAGGGTCGCCCGCCGCCGGATCGGCGGCGGCAGCCGCAGCGGCGGTCAATTTCAGTCCCGCGGCCATGCTCCGCACGTGGCAGTTCTACGTTCTTTGGTTCATGTATTTCTGCGGGGCCGGGGCGGGCTTGATGATCATCTCGAAGCTCAAAACGATCGGCAGCGACCAGACCTCGATCGCGCAAACGTTCATCCTCGTCGCCGCGTGCGCCGTCGGCAACGGCTTGGGTCGAATCGCTCTCGGCATGTTGTCCGACAAGATCGGACGCCGCCAAACCCTTTTTCTCTGCTTCCTGATTCAAGCCGGCCTAATGGTCTTGCTCTCGCAAGTCGCCAAAGGATCGGCATTGGACAGTCTCTGGTTGATGATCGTGTTGGCCGCCTTGATCGGCGCCAATTACGGGGCGAACTTGGCGATCTTCCCGTCGATCACCAAGGGCTATTATGGAATCAAGAACTTCGGGATGAACTACGGGCTGCTGTTCACCTCCTGGGGCGTGGGCGGCTTTCTGCTCGGCCTGCTTGTCGGCCGTGTGAAAGACCTTTTCGGCAGTTTCGTTTGGGCCTACTACATCTCGGCGGGGTTGCTCGTGGTGGCCGCGTTGGTTACGTTCGCCGTGAGCAAGCCCAAACCGCCTGCAAGTGAAACGGCTTAGGGTGTTTCGAGCGCGGTGCGGTCCGATGGATCCATTGACGCGGGCGCCGGAGTCCGCTCGGCCGATAGCGATCGCGACTCGGCACTTTGAACCAACATCGGCGGCGCCAGCGAAGCTGCGCGAAACAGTCGCGGGACGTGCCGCACGGCGCAACGCCACAAGAAATGCACGGGTGTCGGCCGGT
>JARKPK010000181.1 GCA_029975295.1 Thermoguttaceae bacterium
GCCGTAGAGCACGGCCAGCCGCGCGGCATTGATGGCCGTGGCGGCCCCCATCGCGTTCCGCTCGATGCAGGGCACCTGCACCAAGCCGGCCACCGGATCGCAGGTCAGCCCCAAGTGGTGCTCCATGCCGATCTCGGCCGCGTTCTCGATCTGCTCGTTCGTTCCGCCCATCACCGCGGCCAGCCCGGCCGCCGCCATCGAGCACGCCACCCCCACCTCGCCTTGGCAGCCCACCTCCGCCGCCGAAAGCGATGCGTTCTGCTTGAACAACATTCCGATTGCGCCGGCCGTCAGCAGGAACGTTCGCACGGCCGCATCGTTGGCCCCGGCAAAACGAACGGCATAGGCGAGCACTGCGGGCACAACGCCGGCGGCCCCGTTGGTCGGCGCCGTAACCACCCTGCCGCCCGCGGCATTCTCCTCGTTCACCGCCAACGCCCAAAGGCTCACCCAATCGAGCGCTTGCAGCGGATCGGGGCCTTCCGGGCCTGCTGGCTTTGGGCACGCCTTGCCGCCCGCGAGGTCCGTCGGCTCGGCGCCGTCTGCATCCACAGCGCGGCTTGGGCCGATCGTGTCAGCAGCAGGCCGTTGTGAGCGAAGGACACGGAACAGCTTCGGCGCGCGCCGCGGCACATCCAATCCGCCCGGCAACACGCCCTCGGTTTGGCAGCCGCGGTCGATACACGCGCGCATCACCTGCCACAACCGATCGAGCTGGGCATCGATGTCGGCCGGGGCGCGTTGGGCGGCTTCGTTGGCCCAGACAACCTCGGCGATGGTTCGACCCGAGCGCCGTCCGACGGCCAACAACTCGGCAGCCGATGCGAACGGAAAAGGCACTTCGGCCCCGTCGGCCCGTCCAGCCGTCGGCTCGTCGCCATCGCGCACGACAAACCCGCCGCCCACCGAGTAGAACACTTCGCGCAACAACGGGCTCCCGTCGCCGCCCCACGCCGTCAGACGCAGCGCGTTGGGATGCCGCGGCAGCGTCTCGTCGCCGCGAAAGACGAGGTCTCTTTCCAAACAGAAAGGAATCGCTGCCTGCCGCAGCAATGCCAGTTGTCCGCTCCGCCGTACCTCGGCCAGCGTCGGCTCGATCGAATCCGGATCGACCGTGTCAGGCCGCTCGCCCAACAGGCCCAACACCACCGCTTTATCGGTAGCATGACCGCGGCCGGTCAGCGCCAGCGAGCCGAACAGCTCGACCTGCACCCGTGCCGCCCGCCCGGCCTGGCCCGACGATTCCAACATCTCGGCAAACCGCAGCGCCGCCCGCATCGGCCCAACCGTGTGGGAACTCGATGGCCCGATGCCAACCTTGAAAAGATCGAAAACACTGATCGGCATCATTCGAATCTGCTCGACTGTCGATGGCCATTGGGCATCAGGCTGCTGCCGCGCGGCCGACTTCAACCTTGCTTGCGGGAAGCTGGCCTTATTCTTCTTTGCCGGCGGTTGACTTAAAGCGTGCTTGCTGATTGTCGCCGGGCGGGCGATCGCATCAAAGTGTTCCGTCGCGGCCCATGTGGCCCACGCACGAACGCTTCCGCGCCCTGATCAAGGCAGCCTTTCCACACCCGAGAGCCCACCAGCGTGCCGCTGCCGTTTTGCAAAGACAAGATAAATGAACACCCCCGGCAGGATTCGAACCTGCGACCTGAGCTTTAGGAAAGCTCCGCTCTATCCTACTGAGCTACGGGGGCAAAGCGGCATTACAAGGGCAACCCCGGCCGACGGTACCGGCCGAGCGATTCCCACACGGCGAATCGATCGCCCCGGCTCGAAATCGGCCCCAGCAGCCACTCGTCCCGCGCCGGCTGCCACCAATCAACGGCCCTGGCCGATCGGCGCGTGCGCATCGTGCGGAGTTGTTGCCGGTCCGTCGGCAACCCCCGGTTCGTGCCGATCGGTCGCCCGAGGGCGCCACGCCGCGCCGCCGTCCGCCTCGCTGATGCATTCTGCTCCGACTAAAGCCGTTCCCTTTTTCGGGCAATCGGCAACGCACACCGAAGCGCGGAACAAATCGCGGGCTGCCATTCTACCGCTGGCCACCATTCTAAGGTTCCCCTCGCTTCGCCCGCAACGGGGTTGTCTCGAAGAGAGCCGCTTGCGTTGCAGGCCCTCGACCACAGCTTCTTGAATCTAGCATCGCAGAGCGATCGCGACAGGTGCTCGGCCGCACGCCACAACGCAATTGTCTCGGCGCCCGATGGCAGCCGGCCGGCAGTGGCATCGAACACACGGTGGGATGCGCTCCGGCGGGGCCGGGGACGGTGTGGCATGCGTGTTCATAAGGTGGCCGAGGGTGGCCGGGATAGCTTGATAGCTTGCTATCCCGGCCGCGTAAGCGGCAAGAGGTGAATTCGCTGGGCAAGAGACGTGCCTTTGTGCGGCAGAAGGCCAGAGGCCGCCCGAATGGGTCAATTCAACAGACCTCTTGTGCCTTACGGCACCGCGATAGGCGAGCTATCGCGGCCACCCGGCGAAGGTTCCGACTGCGTAAATGCCCTGCTTCCGCGCGTTGTAGCACAACTGCGAGCACTGTTCGCTGGGTGCCACGGCGGGCTTGTCCCGCCGTGCTTCACTCCAACAGCCAAGACGAGCCGCTTCACTCTCCGAGCCAAGAAAAGCCAGCTTCCCACACTGCCGGGCGTTTCCG
Organism: Thermoguttaceae bacterium; assembly: GCA_029975295.1. Classification (GTDB taxonomy): domain Bacteria; phylum Planctomycetota; class Planctomycetia; order Pirellulales; family Thermoguttaceae; genus JARKPK01. The sequence goes on from JARKPK010000181.1 coordinate 2,660, forward strand.
GCAGTGGCATCGAACACACGGAGGGATGCACTCCGGCGCGGCCGGGGACGGTGTGGTATTCGTGTTCATAAGGTTTCCGAGGGTCGGGGCGATTGCGCGAAGATGGCGGATGTGGTAGGAACGGGCAGCGTTGATTTCCGTCGCTTGCCGATGGATGGCAAGGCGATATAGTGTGATCGGGGCGAACAGAGAACACGAGCAAGCGGCATCGACCGCCAGCGGACCAGTGTCGGGCCGGCCGGAAAGCGAGAAGCCGGCCGAAGCAAAAACGCAGTCGAGTAGTGAAGGCGGAAAAGCAATCGGCGATAATCGGACATAAGATAAGAATAGCCAAGTTCCGATTCACTGCGTTGGGAATGTGCCGATGAATATAAGCCGATCGCGTGCATTTGCGGCCCTGATTCGAGGGTTGATGTTGCTTGCGGCCGTGGTCGCCGCCACGGCGGGCCGATCGCAGGCCGACACCCCGGCGGAGCGAATCGCCAAGGTGGCGGGCACGAAGGGCCTGGTCGCCTTTTGGGACTTCACGCTGATGGAAGACGGGCTGTGGACGTCGCACTTCGATCCGGCGGCGGTCGATCGACGGTTTCCCGTCGTGTTGCGGCGGATCGGCGATCCGAAATCGTATGCGCCGGCCGACTGGCCCTACGACGATGACGATTCGAAGCTGCTTTACGACGACAGCGGTCCGTTCGGCCGAGCAGTGCGGTTCAACCAAGGCTTCATCTTCGCCGAAGTGCCGCGGAGCCGCTTCGATCGCACGGCCCTCGACCTGCATGGGCGAAACCCGTTCACGCTGATCGCCTGGACGAAGTTCATCGGCAAGCGGCATTTCGTAACCGGCATCTGGGACGAAGGCGGTTGGCAGAAGTACGGCGGACGCCGCCAGGCGGCGCTATTCGGCGGGCTGTTCGGTTCGCAGGGAGTGGTGGGGCACATTTCTGCCACCGGCGCGGCCAGCTATCCGCAGTCGAGCGCACCGGGTTCGCAATATGCTCGGCTGCGGGCGATCGACGGACGGGCCTTCGAGAACGGCCGTTGGGTGGCGATGGCCATGACCTTCCGCCCCGACCGCGATGAAGTGACCGTTTATTGCAACGGCAAGGCCACGCCCACCCGCATCACCGATCCAGTCGCGCAAGACGTGTATCAATATGCCGAGCCGGTGTCGAGCAACCCGTTCACGTTCACTTGGCCGGTGTTTTCGCCGCGGAAGTTCATCGTGAAGTTCAACGGCTACCGCGTTTCGACTTCGGGCGTGTACGAGCACTGGCTTCAGGTGGACGTCGAGGCGGGGCGCGTGATCTACGATCGGGCGCAGCGCGATCCCCAGGCCGCCTTGCCCGAGCATCGCGTGCGGTTCGATGTGCTTCGCGAGGGCCGATCGCTGCTGCCGCGGTCGATCGAGCGCCGGGCCGAGCCGAAATCGAGCTTCGATCTGCCGGCCGAGGTGCGGATGCAGCCCGGCGACGAGATCGCCACATCGCTCTGGGTACACAGCGACGGCCAACTGCGGCGCGTGGGCGACGAGGTGCGCTACCGGCTCCGCGAGGGCGCGCCGTTCACTTTCGGCCGGGCGCTGGGACTGGGCGACGAGCCGATCGCCCATGGGGCGCAGCTCTGCCTCGACGGCGTGGCGGTGTTCAACCGCGCGTTGAACGAAGATGAGCTAACCGCCCTAAGTTTTCACGGCAAACAGTAAATCGAAGGCAAGCGGCAACGCGGTTCGGGTCGGGCCGGGTCACGAGGCCGTTCGGCCCGAGTTCTCGCCGATCTTTCGAGCCGCATCACTCAGCATGATGCGAAGTCGGCCGCATTGGGCTGCAAACTCCTCGATCCGTTCGCATTGGTCGATCAGTTCGCGGAACGGACCGCCGGAGACCGGGCCCGACTCGCGCGGCGACAATGGGCCGCGGAGCTGTTTGGCGATTGATCGCCGCAGCCGCCCGCTGAAGGAAAGGATGAGAACGGCCGACCATGCGAGCACCCAAAACACGCCCGCCAGGTAGGCGTGAACGCCTTCGATCGGCGCCGGCTGGGCGGGCCACCACGAATCGTAGAAGAAATTCTTCCCCAGCCGAAAGAGCACCAATCCGACCACGCCCAGCCAAGCGCTCTCGTACACCCCGCGGACAAACCAGCCCGAGTTGCGGCGAACCAGCGTGTTGAGCGCCTCGTCGATCCGGCGGCGCATCCGACCCAAAGCGGCGACAACGGCCTGTTCGGTTTGCCGAGCCACGGCGTCGGCGTGCAACGCTTCGACGGGCACTTCGGCCTCGTAGGCGAAGCCGCGAAGGATGAGGGCGGATTCGTTCAAAAGCTGCTCGTCGATGAAGGCGGCGGCAGCTTCGTCGAAGGGCGACGCCCGGCGGCCTTGCTGCAACTTCCGCCAGGCCGCTATTCCGCCCATGAGAATAAGCTGGGCAGCGGAGCGCGCACGGGCGACCCCCAGCCCAATGAGGATCGACCCGAGCGATTGATAGGTGCGAATCACCAGCGAGAACGGGCTGGCGCCCCAGCGTTGGGCGATTCGGCCCAGCAACTCTTGTTCCCAGCCTCGGCGGTCGTCGAGGGCGGCGCGCTCGATGGCTGCGGTCATCCGCTGCTCGATCTGTTGTTGCCGCTCGATCGCCTGCTGTTTGAGCTGCCCGACGGCGGGCATTTGCGCGGCGAGCAGTTCAGCGCATCGCTGAAGGGCATGGTCGGTCAGGCCCAACAGATTCGAGTGCCGCAGCCGCGTTTGCGCCGCCCGGCCGAACGAGCGCCGCAGGTATTCCACCAGCGCGGCGAACTCGCCGGGCAAAGGGCGGTGCGATCGCGAGGCTTCCAACGCCGCCGCAGAATCGACGAAGAAGAGATCGGCTGGGCGGTCGGCGGGCAGCAAGCGGCGCCAGTCGTCGCGGATGTCGGCGTCGCGGTCGGCATGGGTTTGCACGAACACCCATTGGGCCGAGGGCGCCGCGGCGATCCACTCGCGCCGGACGGCGGCACTGCGGTACTTCTGCTGAGTGGAAACGAGCAACAGCACGTCGCAATGCGGCACAATGGCGCGGAGCCGCGAGAGATTGTCGGCCGGGGCCGACGGGCTTCGAGCGTCCGGCCGGGAAGCCGCGCCGGGGTCGCTCGGCGCGCCCCTGAGTGCAGCATCGCCAGCGTCGGCAGCATCGCTGGTGTCGCCAGTGTCGCTGGTGTCGGGATCGGGGCAATCGATAAGGATGATCTCAGCCAGCAACGGGTGATCGAGAGAAACGACGGTTACCGCTTCCGACGGAATCCCCAGCATCTGGGGCGTCAGGCCGGGCCGGGCAATCAAACGCGGCCGATCGGTCGTCGGGCGCATCTTTCCCGCGGCCGACACTTCTTCGCCCACCAGCGCATTGACCAGCAAACTCTTGCCGACGCCGGTGCCGCCCATCACGCCCACCACCAACGGAGCGCTCAACCGCGCGCGAAGCTGATCGATCCGCCCGAAAAGACGTTCGATCAACGCGCGGCACCGCGCCGCCGGCGGCCAGGCAGGCGCCGCATCGAGCCAGCGGCGCAGCCTTTCGGCCAACAGATCGATCTCCGCTTCGAGCTCGACCAATTGCGAGGCTTCTGTCATCGGTTCCTCAATGCCCTTTTGGGGCCAGCGGCCGCGCTGTGCGACTGCCCAGCGGCGGCGGCCGGTTCTTGCGGACTATCGCGATGGGCTCCTGCGCCGGCGCGCTCGGCCGGCCGTCAGGCCGAGCCGGCGGGCGCGATCATCGGCCGGCCGACGCTGTAATAGGTGAAGCCGGCCTCCGCGATCCGCCGCGGATCAAAGAGATTCCGTCCGTCGAAAATCACCCGCTCCCGCAGTTGCCGCAACGCGGCCTGATCGGGATGCAAGAACGCCTTCCATTCGGTGACAATCGCCAAAGCGTCGGCCCCGGCCAGCACGTCGTCGCGGTGCCGGCCGTAGCGAAGCCGATCGCCGTAAATGCGGCGGACGTTCTCGATCGCCTTCGGATCGAACACTTGAACCCGAGCGCCGCGGTCCAACAGCCGGTCGATCAGCACCAGCGAAGGCGCTTCGCGGATATCGTCGGTTCCCGGCTTGAACGAGAGCCCCCACACGGCGATCACCGCGCCGGCAAGCCGCGGTCCGAAATGCCGTTCGATCTTGTCGGCCAGCAGGTTCTTCTGCCGTCGATTGACCTGCTCAACGGCCTCGATCATCGACGCCGGCAGCCCCTGGCTTTGCGCCCAGCGGACCAGCGCGGCCACGTCTTTCGGGAAACAACTGCCGCCGTAGCCCGCGCCGGGAAACAAAAACTGGAACCCGATCCGCGAGTCGTGGCCAATGCCGCGGCGGACGTCGTCCACGTCGGCGCCGCAATGCTCGCACAGCCCGGCGATCTCGTTGATGAAGCTGATTTTGGCGGCCAGCAGGGCGTTGGCGGCGTATTTGGTCATCTCGGCGCTTTCGGGCGACATGACCAGCAGCGGCTTGTCCGTTCGCAAATAGGGGCGATACAGCTCGCGAAGCAGATCGGCGGCGCGGGCGTCGCGCGACCCGACCACAACGCGGTCGGGCTTCATGAAGTCGTCGATGGCCGTTCCTTCTTTGAGGAACTCCGGATTATTCACCACGACGCGCGGCGCGCCGCACCGTTGTGCCAAACGCTCGGAGACCGCCGCGTTGGTTCCCACCGGCACCGTGCTTTTGAGCACCACCACCGTTTCCGGGCCGAGGGCCGGCGCCATTTGATCGACGGCGCTCCACAGCGCGGCCAAATCGACGCTCCCATCGGGCTGGGGAGGGGTGCCCACGGCCAGAAAAACCAACTCGGCCCGCCGCACCGCCTCGGCCGCGTCGAGGGTGAAATGCAATCGGCCCTCGCTGATGTTGCGCGCAAGCAGGTCGGCCAAGCCGGGCTCGTAGATCGGCGATTGACCGCGGCGAAGCAATTCTACCTTGTCGCGGTCGCAATCGGCGCAAACCACGTTGTTGCCTGTTTCGGCCAAACAGGCCCCCGTCACCAATCCCACATATCCGGCGCCCACAACGGCAACGTTCACGGCGTTCTCGATCTCCACCAAGCGTAGGTGTCGGCCACGGTTCTCGCCAAGGGAATTGTAGCACGCCAGCCGGTGTCGTTTTCGATCTTATCGACCACGGCCACGGGGTCTTGCTTCAGGCCCGGTCGGGTTTCGACGACTTTGCGTTGCGGATCGGCCAAGCGGTGCAAAATGTCGAAAATGTGGCCGGTGCGCCGGGCCAACCCCGAGGCCACGTTGTACACCTCGCCCGACCGCCCGGCGTTGACCAGCAGGCGGAAGGCGCGAGCGCCGTCGCGGACATCGAGCACATCGACCACGGCGTCGCGCGTGAAGATCTCTACCGGGTCGCGCCCGGCCGCGAATTGCGACGCCCAAGACGAAAGCATCATCTTCGCATTCTGGCGGGGCCCGATCTGCTGGAAGGCTCGGGCGATGACCGCGTCGATCAGCCCCGCCCGGGCCGCCCGCGCCACGATCTGTTCGGCCATCAGCTTGGTTCGGCCGTAGGGCGTGCGCGGACCGGGTTGCTGCGTTTCGTCGATCGGATGATCGCCCACTTTGCCCGGCGGATAAACGTGCGACGTGCTGATCATCAGAAATCGCGGCCGGTGCCGAAGCTGTGCGATGCGTTCGACCACCCGCCGCGTTCCGGCCACGTTGATGGCCAGAGCTTCGGGCGTGGGCTTGTCGCGCCCGCAGTCGGCCGGAACACTCAGGCCGGCCAAGTGGTACACGCAGGTGGGCTGAAACGCCGCAATCCGTTGCCAGTGCTCGTCGGCAAGTCCATCGTCGCGCGAAACGTCCCAGGCGAGCAGTTCGACAACGCCGCGGAGGTCCGACGGGCTGGTCCGTTCCCATTGCCCATCGACAGAGGCGCCCAGCACGGCGTCGCCGCAAGCCAGCAAGTGCTCCGCCAGGAAACCGCCGAGAAAGCCGGACGCTCCGGTGATCAGCGCACGATGCGTCATGTTGCCGGCGCCCCGCCTCGTTGCGACTCCCACCACTCGATCGTCCGCCGCAATCCCTCGTCAAAGGGCATGCTCGCCCGAAATCCGAAGGCCTTCTCCGCGCGGCTCGTATCGAGGCAGCGCCGCGGTTGCCCGTCGGGCTTCTCGGTGTTCCACACCAGCCGGCCGCGGAAGCCCGTCAATCGGGCCAACTTCTCCACCAACTCGGCAATGGTGATCTCGAAACCAGCGCCGATGTTCACCGGCTCGGGGTCGTCGTAGTCGCGGGTGGCCAGGGCCAGCGCGCGGGCGCAGTCGTCCACATAAAGGAACTCGCGGCTGGCGCGGCCTGTCCCCCAAACCTCGACTTCCGCCGCGCCGCGATCGCGGGCTTCGACCAATTTGCGGATGAGCGCCGGAATGACGTGCGATGTTTCCGGATGGAAGTTGTCGCCCGGCCCGTACAAGTTCACCGGCAGCAGGTAGATGCCGTTCAGCCCGTACTGCTGACGATAGGCCTGCAACATCACCAACAGGGCCTTCTTGGCCACGCCGTATGGGGCGTTCGTTTCCTCCGGGTAGCCGTTCCATAGCTCTTCCTCGCGGAACGGCACGGGCGTGAACTTGGGATACGCGCAGATCGTGCCCACCTGAACGAACTTCTCGATGCCGCGGCGGCGGGCATGCTCGATCAGGTGCAGGCCCATCGCCATGTTGGCGTAGAAAAAGCGGCCCGGTTGCGCGCGATTGGCCCCAATGCCGCCCACCTCGGCCGCCAAATGAATCACCACGTCGGGACGGAGCTGTTCGTACATCCGCTCGACGTCGCCCTCGCGCGTCAGATCGAACTGCTCGATCGAAGGCGTAAGCAGCCGCTCGTCGGCTGCTCCCATTTCGCGCAATTGCACGGTCAGCCGCCGCCCCAAAAAGCCCAGCCCGCCGGTTACGACAATCCGTTTCGCCGACAGATCGATCATGGATACACCTTGCCCCGTTGAGCGGCGCGATGCTGCAACACGACCCGCTCTTCGCGGGCGGTGGCCCAGTCGGCCTCGACCATCATCTTCACTAAGCCGCGAAAATCCACTTTCGGCCGCCATCCCAATTGGGTGCGCGCTTTGGCGGGATCGCCCAGCAGCAAATCGACTTCCGCCGGCCGGAAATACCGCGCGTCGATCTCCACGTGCTTCTCCCAATCGAGATCGAGCAGACGAAATGCTTCTTCCAGGAATTCCCGCACCGAATGCGTCTCGCCGGTCGCCACGACATAGTCGTCGGGCTTGTCTTGCTGCATCATCAGCCAAATGGCTTCCATGAAGTCGCCGGCGAAGCCCCAATCGCGCTTCGCGTCGAGATTGCCCAGGTAAAGCTTTTCCTGCAACCCTTCTTTGATGCGCCCGGCCGCGCGGGTGATCTTGCGCGTGACGAACGTTTCGCCCCGCCGCGGCGACTCGTGATTGAACAGGATGCCGTTGCAGGCGAACATCCCGTAGGCCTCGCGGTAGTTCACCGTTTGCCAGTAGCTATACACCTTGGCGCACGCATAAGGGCTGCGCGGGTGAAACGGCGTGGTTTCACGCTGCGGGGTTTCCGCCACCTTGCCGAACATCTCGCTGCTGGAGGCCTGATAGAACCGCGCCGTCCCGCCGGCCGCCCGAATCGCCTCCAGCAAATGCAGCGTGCCCAACGCGTCGGCCTCGACCGTGTACACCGGCAGATCGAAGCTCACCCGCACGTGCGATTGCGCGGCGAGATTGTACACTTCGTCGGGCATGATCTCGCGCACCAGCCGCGCCAGCCCGATCCCGTCGGTCAAATCGCCGTAGTGGAGGAACATCCGCGCGTCGCGCACGTGCGGATCTTTGTAGAACTCTTCGATCCGTCCGGTGTTGAAGCTGCTCGAACGGCGCACAATGCCGTGCACTTCGTAGCCCTTGGCCAGCAACAGCTCGCAAAGGTAGCTGCCGTCTTGCCCGGTAATGCCCGTGATCAGCGCTTTCTTGGCCATCGATTCCTCCCGATTGACGCCCGAAACGCCAAGGCGCCGAGGCGGACCGGCAAAAGGCCGGTTTCCGCGGACCGAAGGCGATTTGACGGTTGCATTGCCTCTTTAACGATCAGTTGCGACGAACTGCCGATCGCCGCTTGTATGTTTCGCCGCCGACAAGCGGGCGGAACAATCGGTCTGCCCGCGGCCCGGCCGCCCGCTCTTGCACCAATCGCCCGGCGAAGCCCATCGCCGCTCCCAAGGAGAGCAGCCGTTGATTATTGACGCCTCTCGAAGAATGGCAACACCGGCGCGCCGCACGATTCGGCTCGGGCCGGACGTTCACCGCCCGCCCCGCTCCACCTATAGCGAGCCGTCGTCGGGGCGTTGCTCGTCCGCCTCGCTTGTCGCAGCGTGGGAAGCCGAATCCTCGTCGTCGCGTTTCCCCTCGCGGCCGTTCTCTTCGCGCGGCACGCGCTTCACGGCGATCAGCGAATCGCCCTCCTCCAACGTCATGATCTTCACGCCTTGCGTATTGCGGCCCACCACGCTCACGTCGCTGGCCGGAATGCGCTGGATTTTTCCGCGGGCGGTCATCATCAGCAGTTCGTCGTCGTCGGCAACGCGGACAATGCCCACCACCGGCCCGTTGCGCGGCACGGTGCGGATGTCGCGCAGGCCCTTGCCGCCGCGGCGTTGCGTGCGGTAGCACCGCTGCGAGTTGACATCGTCGGCCTCGGGCTCGTCGTCGGCCTCGGGCGGCGTTTCGTCGGCCTGCGAAGGAACATCGTCGTCGTCCGGCCGCTCGTCCGCCGGCGCCTCGTCGGCCTCGCTGATCGGGGCGTTCGGACCAAACGGCGTCCGTTTGCCGTATCCATTGGCGCAAGCCGTCAGCAGGTCGGCCCCCGGTTGCGCAATCACCATGCCCACCACATGGTCGCCCGGCATCAAACTAATGCCCTTCACCCCGCCGGCCGTGCGCCCCATCGGCCGCACATCCGACTGCCGGAAACGTATGGCCATCCCGCCGGCCGTGGCCAGCACGATTTCGTCGCCGGGGCGGGCGACGGCCACATCGACCAGCGTATCGCCCTCGCGGAGCGTCAACGCAATCAAACCCTGATTTCGCGGGCGGCTGAAGGCCGTCAGCACCGTCTTTTTCACTATCCCCTTGGCCGTGGCCATCACGAGGTAGTGATCGGGCTTGTCGAAGTCGCGAATGGCTCGGCAATCGGTGATCCGCTCGTCGTCGGCCAGTTTCAGCAGGTTCACCACGGCGCGCCCGCGGCCGTCGCGGCTGCTTTGCGGCAGGTCGTACACCTTGCGCCAATAAACCTTGCCGTGATTGGTGAAGAACAGCAGGTAATCGTGCGTGCTGGCGACGAACAGATGCTCGATCGGGTCTTCCTCTTCGGTGCGCGCGCCGATCAACCCCTTGCCGCCGCGATGCTGCGAACGATAGGCGGTGGCCGGAGTCCGCTTGATATAGCCGTTGTTCGAGATCGAGACGACCATCGTCTCTTCTTCGATCAGGTCTTCGCGGTCGATCTCGCCGATCTCCTCGCCGGTGATCTCGGTGCGGCGCGGATCGGCGAAGCGGCGCTTCATCTCGCGGAGGTCTTGACGGATGATGTTGAGTATTTCCGCCCGATCGCCGAGGATGCGCAGGTAGTCGGTGATCTCGCCCAGCAGCCCGCGATGTTCGTCGGCCAGCTTTTCTTGTTCCAGGTTGACCAATTGGCCCAACGTCATGCGGAGAATCGCGTCGGCCTGCACGGGCGTCAGCCGGTACGTTTCGGCCCGGCCCCGTTCGGCCTCGACCACGGCAAAGCCCTCGTCGCCCAACGCCCGGCGAAGGATGGCCGCCGGGGCCTCGATCGCCGTCAGCCGCTGCTTCGCCTCGGCCTGGGTTTTCGAACTGCGGATCACGGCAATCACCTGATCGATGTTCGCCAGCGCCAGCAACAAGCCCTCAACCGTGTGCTTGCGCTCCCGCGCGCGGGCCAGCAGGTGCTCGGTCCGCCGGCGGATCACCGTTTCGCGGTGCCGGAGAAACTCGACGAGCAGGTCTTTGAAACTCAGCACCCGCGGCTTGCCGTCAACCAGCGCCAGCAATATCAGCGAATAGGTGATTTGCAGCGGCGTGAACTGATAGAGCTGGTTGAGCACGACGTCGGCGTTGGCGTCGCGCTTCAGTTCGAGCACCAGCCGGACGGGCTCTTCCAGGTCGCTTTCGTTGCGGCACGCGCTGACGCCCACCACCCGGCCCTCGTTGACCGCCATGGCGATCTTCTCTTCGACCGAGTCGCGGGATTGCTGGTAGGGAATCTCCGAAACGATGATTCGCTGCCGAGAGCCTTGGGTTTCGATCTGGCAGCGCGCCCGAAGCACGATCGACCCGCGGCCGGTGAAATAACCGCGGCGGATGCCCGCCCGCCCGCAAATCACCCCGCCCGTGGGAAAATCGGGCCCGGGGCACTTCTGGAGCAGTTCGTCAATCGAGATTCTCGGATTGTCGATCACCGCCTCCAACGCGTCGCAGATCTCGCCGAGGTTGTGCGGGGGAATGCTTGTCGACATGCCCACCGCGATCCCCTCGGCCCCGTTGACCAGAAGGTTCGGAAACTTCGAGGGAAGCACCGTCGGCTCGCGGCGCCGCTCGTCGTAGGTGGGCACGAAGTCCACCGTGTCGAGTTTCAAATCGTCGAGCATCGCCGCGGCAATCGGCGACAACCGCGCTTCGGTGTAACGCATGGCCGCCGGCGGCAGCCCGGCGATCGATCCGAAGTTGCCCTGCTTGTCGATCAGCACATGGCGCATGTTCCATTCCTGCGCCATGCGCACCAGCGTGGGGTAAATCACGCTTTCGCCGTGCGGATGATAATTGCCGCTCGTGTCGCCCGAAATCTTTGCGCACTTCACCCGCGCCGCGCCCGGCGCAAGGTTCAAATCGTTCATCGCCACCAAAATGCGCCGCTGCGACGGCTTCAGACCGTCGCGCACGTCGGGCAAGGCCCGCGAGACGATTACGCTCATCGCGTATGTGAGATAGCTGCCCTTGAGTTCGTCCTCAATGGGCATCTCGATCAGGCGGCCCGCCGACACGGCGCCGTCAGGCGATGAGCCGGGTTGGGAGGCAGCTTGATCCGGCGGGAGCTCAGAGTCGTTGGACAACGCGATCCCTTTCCACTCGGTCGCTTACGGCAGGGGCGCTCGGCGCGGGGCGTCGGGCGATGCGGCCATCACTGGTCGTCGCCGGCCGAACGACGCCGGAGAACGCCCGTATTTTGTGCTTATCCAAACCGCTCAATATACCCGTTTCTCGCCGCGTCAACAACCGCCGACAGAAAAGGTGCCAGGACTCGTTTCGCGTCTCTTAATCGTCGGAAAAGCAACGCAATTCCGCTACCCTCGGCTGTCGGCAAATGGAGGCCTCCCGTTGGTCGGCCCCATCCGATTGCCGCTCTATGTATCACGGAATGGCTTCTCGCCGTAGAGAAAGCGGCCGCTGCCGCAGACATGAGGCAGCTTGAGTTTCTCGACCGCTCCGAGCACGTCTCGATCTGCGGTTTCTTCCAGAACGACGCTTCGGCCGTTTCGGGTTCGTCGTCGGGCTCCATCGGCGCGCTTGCCGGCCGGACGGGGCAGCAGGCGGTGTTCTCGCATTTGCTTGACACCCCCAACAGGTACGCCCAGAATAGCCGAAGAGGGTTCGACAACTCGGCGCGGGCACACCGTGTCGTGCTTGGCGAGCGGTTAGAATTAGGCTGGTTCGAAGCAAGCGACTAACGCGTCGCGCATGGGCAGCAGGCGCGAGGCCCGGCTGCCGGTTGGCCTCCAGCCCCGCAAAGCGAAGCTCGTAGAGTAATAATTGTTTTGTGGTTTCGCTCGAATTGCTTGTTTCGAACAATCGATTACCGGAAATGTAGAGCTTCGTCTGGTTCTTTCGATGTGTGATTTGAGGAAAAACTCATGACGCAGACAACCGTAGGGGAACTGAGCGTCGACGAATTAAGAAAGCTCATCCGCGAGGTGGTTCTACAAACCTTGTCCGAGATGTTCGCCGATCCTGACGAAGGGCACGAGCTGAGGGATGAGTTCAAAGTCGAATTGACGCGCGCCCTGGCCGCAGCAGAAACCGATGAAAAAAGCGACGCCTCCGACGTTGCCGCGAGACTGGGGCTGAAGTGGTAAGACCATGTTTCAGGTGGTGTTCACTACCTCAGCCGAGAACGACCTGGCTCGCATAGACAAGCCAGTAGCGCAACGCGTAATGAAGAAGTTGCGGTGGTTGGCCGAGAACTTCGAAGTCATTACACCCGAGCCATTGACGGGACAATGGCGAGGGGTTTTCAAGCTGCGCATCGGCGATTACCGCGTGCTCTACACTTGCGACAAGCATCTGAAGCAGATCGTCGTGCTTATCGTCAGGCATCGCCGTGATGTGTACGACTCGGGCAACGGGTAACCGTTCAGCGTCCGCGTCGCCTCGCGGGCGGCGTGTTTCTTTCCGACGACCAATGAATCCCCCGGAAAACGAGAAACGCGACTTACCCTCCGATGCAGACGCTTAGCAAAGAATGCCCGGTTATCTCCAAGTGCGCCGTAATCCGCTCCTATCCTCTTCGATCAGAAGGATCAGGATTCCCATGCAAACCAACCGCCCGAATTGCCACGCTGATCCAGCGAACAGCCGAGCCGTCGGCGAGTTGCGAGGGTCGGTAGCTTCGTCTGCAATAAGCTCGGCCGACAGGGTAGTTCCGCTGCCGGCCTCTGGGGCCGAAGCCGCACCATCCCCCCGGGCGGGCGCGGTTTCGCGCCGGCGGGTGTTGGCCTCGGCCGCTGCGGCCGTGTGTGGGCCGTTGCTGCTCGAACCGGCGTCGGCCTTTGGTTATGCGGCCAACGAGCAGTTGGGCATCGCCTTGATTGGGGTGGGCGGGCGCGGGCAATGGTTCGTCGAAACCATTCCCCGCATCGGCCAACGCGTCGTGGCGATGTGCGACGTGAACGACGCTCGGGCCGCCGATTCGTTCAACAAGCTGCCCGACGTGCCGAAATACCGCGACTTCCGCAAGCTGCTCGATGCAGAAGACCGCCGGCTCGATGCCGTCGTTGTGGCCACGCCCGACCACAACCACGCGCCGATCAGCGCGGCCGCGATGCGCCGCGGCAAACACGTCTTCTGCGAGAAACCGCTGACCAACAGCATTTGGGAAGCCCGAACGCTCCGCCGTTTGGCCGTCGAAACGAAGGTCGCCACGCAGATGGGCAACCAGGGCACGGCCACCCACGCTTTCCGCGAGGCGGTGGAGATCGTGCAGTCGGGCATGTTGGGCGCGATCCGCGAAGTGGTGGTGTGGAACTGCGGGGGCAACTCGCGGCGACCACCGCCCAACGGCGGCGAGCCCGTGCCGGCCGGTTTGGATTGGGACCTTTGGCTCGGCCCGGCCCCCGACCGTCCATTCCACCGCGCGTGGATGCAGTGGCAGTCGTGGCGCGAGCTTGGCACCGGCAAGCTGGGCAACTGGGCGATTCATAGCGCCAACCTTCCGTGCATGGCGTTGCGATTGTACGAATTGTGGAACGAAGAACCGAAGGCTCGGCCGAACGCCGCCGGGGCCGCCTCGGGCACAGATCCGATCGGCCCGGCTGTCGCAACACACTCCTCGACCGCTCAACATGCCGCTTCAAGTGCCTCCGCAGCAGGCAGCTCGCCGCCGACGCATTCGACCGCCCGCGCCGACAATGCGAACAACGCTCCGCCCGGGGCGGCCAACCGTCGGCCCACGATCAAGGTCGAGGCTGCGGTCGCGGTCCGCGATCGGGTGAGCTTTCCCAACTGGGAGATGATTCGCTACGAGTTCCCGGCCCGCGGAACGATGCCGCCGGTGAAGCTGCTTTGGTGCAACGGCATCCAGGCGCCCGGCTTTCGCGAGGCGATCGAGCCGCACCTGGGGCGGAAGCTCGCCTGCGGGGGCAATGGCCCGTGGCTCGACGACTCGGGCTGCCTGCTGATCGGCGCCGAAGGCGTGCTGCACGCCACCGGGCACAATTCCAGCTACCGGCTGCTGCCCGAAGACCGCTGGCGCAACGCCCCGCGGCCCGAGCCGACCCTGCCCCGATCGGGCAGCCACGAGCGCGAGTGGCTTTCGGCCTGCCGCGGCGGACCGGCGGCCATGTCGAACTTCGGCTACGGCGGCGTGCTCACCGAACTGGTGCTGTTGGGCAACATCGCCTCGCAGTTCGATCGGGCGATCGATTTCGACCCGCCGGCGATGACCTGCCCGGGCGACGACGAAGCCGCGGCCCAACTCCGCCGCCCTTATCGCACCGGCTGGACGCTTTTGTGATCGTCAGAGTATCGACGGAGTACGGGGTTCACGGTCCATCGATCCGCGAGGTCACAAGCCGATCTCCGCCCGAGCGTAACCAGCCGCTCGGCGGCAGGCGGCGATCTCGGTCTTTCGGGAACTTCCGCCCGATTCCGTTCGTCGAAAAGGTCGAGAGCGTGGCGATTGCCCGTTGCTCGGGCGTGGTTGCCGTCCCATCGACAGGCCCCACCGCCGCGTGGTCAGTCGCGTTCAAACCGAAATCGGCTGCCTTGGGCGAATAGGCCTGTGCGACGGCAGCCAATGCGGAAACGGATGGGAGGAAACACGTTATGGCGCGCTCATCCCTGTGGGTTCTGGCCTTTTTGGCCGTTTTCGTCCCGGCACGGGCCCTCGGCCAAGGCGTGTTGGTGGTGGTCGATTCCGACGTGGCGGTGCCGCTCCCGCGCCCGATTATTATCTGGCCGCCGCATCCGCCCTATCCGCCGCATCCTCCATATCCTCCGCCGGTTTGGCCGCGTCCTCGGCCCGAGCCGGAGCCGCCCGCCAGTTACAAAGTGAACCAAGTCGAGGTGCAGGCCAAGATCGCCCACCAGGTGGCCTCGGTCCAAGTCTCGCAAACCTTCGAGAACACCGGCAGTCGGCAGATCGAAACATCGTTCGTCTTCCCGCTGCCCTACGATGGGGCGATCGAGCAGATGACCTTGATGGTCGATGGCAAAGAGTTTCCGGCCAAGTTGCTCAAGGCCGACGAAGCCCGAAAAATCTACGAAGAGATCGTCCGCAAGAACCGCGATCCCGCCCTGCTCGAATGGATCGGCACGGGCATGTTCAAAACAAGTGTCTTTCCGGTTCCGCCCGGGGCGAAGCGAACCGTTTCGCTCCGCTATAGCCAGTTATTGCGGCAATCGGATGGGCTCACCGATTTCATCTTCCCGCTCAGCACGGCCAAGTATTCGTCGAAGCCGGTGGAAAAACTCGACGTGCGGGTAACGATCGAAAGCGGCGACGACATCAAGAACATCTACAGCCCCACCCATCCGGTCGAGATCAAGCGGCCCGACGAAAAACACGCCGTCGTTACCTATAGCTCGAAGAACGAAGTGCCGATGGCCGACTTCCGCCTGTTCTTCGACGTGGGCAAAGAGAAGCTCAGCACGCGGGTGATCAGCTATCGGCCCGACAAAGGCGACGACGGCTACTTCCTGCTGCTGGCCACTCCCCAAATCAAGGCGGCCGGCGACGAACGGCCCGCCAAAACCGTGCTGTTCATCATCGACCGATCGGGCAGCATGAGCGGCAAGAAGATCGAGCAGGTGCGCGCGGCCCTGAAAGACGTGCTCAACAAGCTCCGTCCGGGCGACCTGTTCAACATCATCGCCTACGACAGCCAGGTCGAAGCGTTCCGGCCCGAGTTGCAGCGGTTCGACGAAAACACGCGCAAGGCCGCGTTGGGCTTCGTCGAAGGGCTTTACGCTGGCGGCAGCACGAACATCGAAGGCGCGCTGAAGGCCGGCTTGGCGCAACTGCAAGACGACAAACGGCCCACCTACATCATCTTTCTCACCGACGGCCTGCCCACCGCCGGCGAAACCAACGAGGCGAAGATCATCGAGGCCGCCAAAACGTTCAACAAGGTTCGCGCCCGAGTCTTCAGTTTCGGCGTGGGCTACGACGTGAACAGCCGGCTGCTCGATCGGCTGGTGCGCGAAAACTTCGGGCAAAGCATCTACGTTCGGCCCGAGGAAGACATCGAAAGCCACGTCGGCAAGCTCTACGCGCGGATCGAGTCGCCCGTGCTGACCGATGTCAAGCTCGACTTCGCCTTCGACGCCAAGCCGGAAGAAGGCGCACTAGTCAACCGTGTTTATCCGAAAGGGTCGTTCGACCTGTTCGCCGGCGAGCAGTTGGTGGTCGTCGGCCGTTATAAGAAGCCGGGCACGGCCAAGGTGATCGTCAGCGGAAGAATCGGCGAGAAGGAAGAGAAGTTCGATTTTCCCGCTTCGTTCGTCGAACACAGCACCGACGAAACCAACGGCTTCATCGAAAAGCTGTGGGCCGGCCGGCGCATCGGCGAAATCCTCGACGAAATCGACCTGAAGGGCAAGAATGACGAGTTGATCAAAGAGCTGGTGGCGATTTCCACCCGCCACGGCATCCTCACGCCGTACACGTCGTTCATGGCCGACGACTCGGTCAACATCCACCGCACGGCTGAGAATGCCCGCCGCGCGGCCGACCGGCTCGACGCCTTGGCCGCTACCGACGGCTCGGCCGGCGTGGCGCAACGCGCAATGAAAGGCGCCCTGCAAGGCATGGGTGCGGCAGGCCCGGCCGCTCCGGCCGCCGATATGTCGCTGCATCGCTTTGCCGCCGAGGCCGCGGCCGCGCCGGGCGGTCGGGGCGGGGCGGGCGACGAGCGGGCCTACCGATTGGCCGAGGAAAGCAAGCGCGAGGCCGACGCCGTCGCGCAGAACGTCCGCCAAGTCGGCAACCGAACGTTCTACCGCCGCGATAAGCAGTGGATCGACTCGCGGATCACGCCCGAGCAAGAGAAACAAGCCCGACGCATCAAACAGTTCAGCGACGAATACTTCGAACTGGCCCGACGCCACGGCCGAACGCTGGCCCAATACCTGGCCTTCGACGAGCCGGTGCTGCTGGCCGTCGGCAACGAAGCGTACCTGATCGAACCGTAGCCGCGCCGCCCTGCCGAAAGTGACGCTCGTTTCCGCCCTCTTGTGCCTGACGGTACGGCGATAGGCGAGCTATCGCGGCCACCCGGCTGCAAAACAAGCGGCTGCCACAGCAAACCTAGCGGGTGCCGCGGCGGGCTTGTCCCGCCGTGCTTCACTCCAACAGCCAAGACGAGCCGCTGCACTCTCCGAGCCAAGAGCAACCAAGTCCCCGCACTGCCGGGCAAGCCGGCAGTGGCACACAATCGGCCGATGTGCCCTGCCGAAAGTGTCGCACGCTTCCGCCCTCGTGTGTCTTACGGCCCCGCAATGGCCGAGCTATCGGGGCCAAC
>JARKPK010000001.1 GCA_029975295.1 Thermoguttaceae bacterium
GCCCGGCGGCGGGGCAGGGTAGCGGCTGTAGAAGAAGCCTTTGCCGTCGGCGGTCCAAGCGGGAGTCGAGAACTTGGTCCAACGAAGCTCGTCGGCCAGGGGCTTGCCGCCGGCCACCTCGATCACGTGGAAGGTGGACCAATCGGAGCCGGCCTCCGAGCGGGTGTAGGCCAGCAGTCGCCCATCGCGGCTGACGGCCCATTCGCCCAGGGCGATGGTGCCGTCGGGCGACCAGGTGTTCGGGTCGATCAGCACGCGCGGCTGACCGTCGAGCCCGTCGGCCACATACAGCACCGATTGGTTCTGTAGGCCGTCGTTGCGCAGGTAGAAATACTTGCCGCCCTCTTTCACCGGCAGCGAGTAGCGGGGGAAGTTCCACAATTCGGTCAGGCGGCGGCGGATGGCGGGCCGCTGCGGGATCGATTCGAGGAAGGCGAAAGTGACTTTGTTTTGGGCCTCGACCCACGCGGCCACCTCGGGCGACTGGCGGATGTCGGCCTCGAGCCAGCGATACGGATCGGCCACCTTCACCCCGTGCAATTCGTCCACCTGTTCGACCTGAGACGTTTTGGGATACTCGATTCGCTCGGCAGGCGAGGCCGGCTGGATCCACACCGAACATCCGATCGCGAACAATACGAAAACCGTACGAGCCATGAAAGGCGCTCCTCGGAACGGCGCAGCAGTCGCGCTGCCGCTGAAAAGACCAACAACATCGAACGTCCGGACGCGGCGGCGGAGCAGAACGGGTTCGCATGGGCGGCAGTCCGCCTTCTCCGTCGCCTTCGTGAGTTGCGAACCCATCCAGATTCGCACGCGACGGGCCGTTTGCCAAGCCTCCGAGCCCCGACAAATCCGACGCACGAAAGGCTCGCCGCAATCGCCCCTCTTGCGCACCAGCGACGCCGGCGCGCGATGATCGTGGCGGGCGGCCGAAAGCGGCGACCCACGGCCCGGCCAGGACGGAGCTGCTTTGCCCTTTCGATCGCCAAACAAGAGCGTTCAAAACCAAACGCGCTTCGCGCGGGCGAAACGAGCAATCTGCCGAGTCGTTGCCTTAGCGGCCGAGATCCGCTTTGTATGGGTTTATTTCGCCTGGGCGGGCTCCGGCGGCAGCAGATCGAGCGTGCCCCACAGGCTCGGGTCGGTTCGAAAAGGCAACGGCGAGCCGCTGGAAAACGTTTGTTCGCCCAAACCGCGGTAGCGCACAGAGTAGTTGAAGCCCAAGCGGGGATATTCGACCGGATCGAATCCCGTCAACGCCTTGGCGGGAATGAAACCGTCGATCCGCAACCGATCCGACTCGGCGACCAGCAGCCCGCGGAGCAACGCGTCGTCGATCGCCTTCGGCTTGCCGCGGGAATTGTGGATCGTCGCCATCAAAGCCGCGACATCCCGTTGATCCCACCAAAAAAAGAAGCGGTGGCAGTAGCGCGTTGCGCGATGCACATCGTGAACATCGCGGGTGTCAATCCACAAACTGACCCCGTCGGCGTCGTCGATGTCTCTGGCTCGAGAGGGCGGCGACGGCTTCGCACCGCGCATTCCCACCGAAAAAAGAAGCCCTTGCTCGTTCCAGGCCATGCGGAAGTCGGCCCAGCCGGGCTTACCCGTCTCGAGCGAATTTAGACACGGCAGCCGGTATTCCGGACCAAGATGGACGCCGCTTCGGGCCCACCGGGCGGCTGAATGGCGGCACGGCGCTGCGAAGCGAAAGAGCAACCGCGCAGGCAGCCTCAAGCCGCCCGCCATCGGCGATTCCACGGGTTCAGACGCGATTCTGGGTCGCATCGGCATGTCTCGTCATCAGGTGGACCAAACGCGGGTCTTTCAATTCTTCCGGTTTACGAAACGCCAGGCAGAGGGTGTCTCCGTCGGAATCTTGCTTCAGTTCGGCGTTGCACTTCAATTCGCGCAATTGGCCAAGCGTCACCAGGTTTTTCGGGCCTTTCAAATGAAGGTGAACCGCATCAACGCGTTTGGTGAAAACAACGGCCCAGGGCGCGTCGCGGCCGGGCAGGTGGACGGTGATCGACGCCTTGTTGTCCCACGTCGTTTGGCCGTCGCCCGCCGCAGTGGAAAGCAAATCGACCAGCTCTTCGAGCACCGCGGGCGGCCAGTCGACTCTCTTGCCCAGCGGGAACCCGCGCCGCGCCAGGTGCCATTTTCGGCCGAGCTGTTTCCAAGGCTCGACGGCCGCCGGCGTTTCCTCGCGGCGCTGACAAATCTGGCGGAACCTCTCGACAGCCTCGTCGAGGAATCGCCAGAACTCGGGCCGGTCGATCTCGGCGAAGCTGAAAACCCGCAGTTCGACCTCTTGCCAAGTCCGCTGCGTGTTCCCCACCCGAGTCCGCTGCTCGATGCCGTAAATGGGCAGCTCGTCAATTTCGTTCAGGGGGCGCAGATTCAGGCGCCGCACCAGTTCTTCTCGACGGAACGTGTTGCGGGCGGTGCGGAATCTCAGTTTCAGCAGCCAGCGATCGCCCGTCAACGCCCGGCAAAACCACATGTCCGATCTCTGTGCGGAGCAAACCTCGATCGCGTGCGGCATCTCCCAATCGGGCGGCGCGAACAGGTCGGTGTGTTGGGCAAGTCGATCGATCACGGCCTCCAAAGCGCGAGCATCCCAGGCGCAGGGCTGACCGTTTCGGCTCAGATGATCAACCAAGTGCCAGCGGCGGCCATCGACCTGCCAGGGCATTTCGACGTTGCGGCCCACCTCTTCCGGTTCCAAGTCGTCGGGCCGCGGGGCATCGTAGCGATTCGGATCGAACGTCTTCCGCGGCGCATAGGGGCCTGCTTGAAGCACCGGCGCGAGCGCCTCGCCGGTGTACGAGCGCAGGCGGGGGCCCGCCGTTTCAGCTTGGGGCTGCGTTTCGGCTTGAGACTGCGATCCAATCGGGCGACGCGCTTCGTCGCCGACCACAGACTGCTCCGCCGAGGGCGCCGCTGTCGGCGATTCGGCAAGCGGCGACTGGGGGGCCGTTGCTGCTGCCGACCGCCGGCGAGGGCCCGATTTCCGCGTGGCGTCCGAGGGCGCGTCGTCGTCGGCCGCCCAAACGGCTCGGGCCACCGCCGGGGCCGCGACCGTTTCGGCCGACCGCCCCGACTTGCGCGCCGCCCGCGTTGGCCGTTTCGCTTGCGGGGAACCGGCTGCCGTTGCTTGGCCATTGCGGGCCTGTTGGTCGATGGTCGAGATCGCGTAGGCGGCCAAGTCCTCGGGCGTGCCGGCGAAAACCACCCGGCCGCCGGCATCGCCGGCTTCCGGCCCCAGATCGATCACCCAGTCGGCCGACTTGATCACATCGAGATTGTGTTCGACCACGATCACGGTGTTGCCCAAGTCCACCAGCCGCTGCAACACGTCGATCAGCTTCGCCAAGTCGTCGAAATGCAGGCCGGTGGTCGGTTCATCGAGCAAGTAGAGGGTGCGGCCGGTGTCGGGCCGGGCCAACTCGGCGGCCAGCTTGACGCGCTGAGCCTCGCCGCCGGAAAGCGTGGCGGCCGACTGGCCCAGCGGCAGATAGTCGAGCCCGACATCGCAAAGCATCTGAAGAATGCGGCGGATTTTCGGGATGTTCTCGAAATGGCGCAGCGCCTCGGCGCACGACATCTCCAGCACGTCGGCGATCGACTTTCCGCGATACTTGATGGCAAGCAATTCCGGCGTGTAACGATGCCCATGGCACTCGTCGCATTCGATCCACACGTCGGGCAAGAAGTGCATCTCGATGCAAAGCTGCCCGTTTCCCTCGCATTTTTCGCATCGCCCGCCGGGGGCGTTGAAACTGAACCGACGCGCCGAATAGCCGCGCAGCCGCGACTCGGGCAATTCGGCGTAGAGCGCGCGAATCAAATCGAAGACGCCGGTGAAGGTGGCGGCGTTGCTGGCCGGCGTTTGGCCCAACGGCTGTTGATCGACGCGGATCACCTTGTTGATCTGATTCCACCCGGCAATCGCGGCGTGCTTTCCCGGAAAGGTTTCGGCCCGGTGCAGGCGGCGCGCAGCGGCCGCGTAGAGCACGTCGTCAACCAGCGAGCTTTTGCCCGAACCGCTCGGGCCGGTAACCACGATCAGCCGTCCGAGCGGAAAGCGGACGTCGATCCGCTTGAGATTGTGATGCTCGGCCCCAAGCACCGAAAGCCAATGCAAGCCGCCGTTGACGCCGGACACGGGACGGCGGTTCGAGGGCACCGGAATCGCCTTGCGACGATCGAGATACGGCCCGGTGACCGACTCGTCTTGGCCGCCCAAATCGTCGGGCTTCCCCCGGGCGACGATCCGGCCGCCCAATCGGCCCGCCCCAGGGCCGAAGTCGAGCACGTGGTCGGCCGCGGCGATCACCTCGCGGTCGTGCTCGACCAATAGAAGCGTGTTGCCCAAGTCGCGCAGTTTTCGCAGCGCGGCGATGAGCCGGGCGTTGTCGCGCGGATGCAGTCCGACCGTCGGCTCGTCGAGCACATAAAGCACGCCGCACAGGCCGCTGCCGATCTGCGCCGCCAGGCGGATTCGCTGCATCTCGCCGCCCGAAAGCGAGGGGGCGGGGCGAGCCAGCGACAGATACTCGAGGCCGACATCGACGAGGAACTGCGTCCGGTCGATAATCTCGCGCAGCGCTTCGCCGGCGATATGCCGCTGCCGATCGGTCGGCGCGAAGCTCCGCCAAACGTCGAGAAAACGGCTCAGCGGCATCCGCGTGTACTCATCGATCGTGCGCCCCTCGAAGCGGACCGACGCCGCTTCCGGCCGCAGCCTGCTGCCGGCGCACAGCGTGCATTCGGCTTCGGCCACGAGCGACCGCGTCGCAGCGCGGAGCGTTAGAGAAAGCCGCCCCGCCTCCTCCAACGCGGCATACACGCCCTTGTATTGGAATCGCAGCGGACCGGCTGCCGAGTCGTCCCAATCGCGAACCTCGAACCACCGATCGCCAGTGCCGTGAAAGATCAACCGCCGATGAATCGCGCCGAGCTGCTCGAAGGGGACATCCATCGGCACGCCCACCGCTTGGCACCAGGCCGAAAGCATCTTCTGCGTCAGCGGCAGGGAGGGCGAGGGCCAGGCAATCAGCGCGCCTTCGGCCAGCGTGGCCTGAGGATTGCGCACCAGTTCTTTCGGGTCGGCGCCCCGCTGAACGCCCAAGCCTTCGCAGCCCGGACACCATCCGATGGGGCTGTTAAAGGAAAAATGGTGCGGCTGCAACGGCTCGAAGCTGCGGCCGCACTGTGCGCAGGCGCAGTGCCGGCTATGCGTTTCCAGGGGCCAATGCTCCTCGGGCTCGTCCGGCCGAACCTCGGCCGCCATCAGCACGCCCTTGCCCAACGAAAGCGCGGTTTCGACGCTGCCGGCGATTCGCGCCGCGGCGTCGGGCCGAATCGTGACCCGATCGACCACTACGGCGGCCTGATGGCGGCGGCGGCGATCGATCTCCGGCGGGGCGTCGAGCAAATAGGTCCGACCGTCGACGCGCACCCGCACGAAGCCCGAGGCCCGCAACTCGTCCCATTTCGACCGAAAGGTCTCGCCCGGGCCCAACGTAATCGGCGCCAGCAGGTGCAGCGACGTTCCCTCGGGGCGGGCCAGCAGCTTCGCCGCGATTTCGTCGGTTGTTTGCGCGCCGATCGGCACGTTGCAGTCGGGGCAGTAGGTTTGCCCGAGCCGTGCGAAAACGATGCGGAGGTAGTCGTACACCTCGGTGATCGTGCCCACGGTGCTCCGCGGCGAATGCCCCGAGTGCTTCTGCTCGATCGCCACGGCCGGCGACAAGCCCTCGATATGCTCGATCAACGGCTTGGGCATCTGGCCGACGAACTGGCGGGCATAGGCGCTCAGGCTTTCGACGTAACGCCGCTGCCCCTCGGCGTAAACCGTGTCCATCGCCAGCGAAGTTTTGCCCGAACCGCTCGGCCCGCAACACACCGTCATCCGATCGCGCGGGATCACCGCGTCGACGTGCTTGAGGTTGTGCTGATGCGCGCCGCGCACCACGATGGCGTCGGCCGCGGGACGGTCGTCGCCCGCCGGCTCGCTCGGCGTTGCGGGGGCCGCTCCGCCGCCGAGGCTGGGGCGATGATCGGGTTGCAGCAGCGGGCGCAGCGCGCGGCCCGTGTGCGATTGTTCGCAGCGGGCCACTTCTTCCGGCGTTCCGCACGCCACCAGCCGCCCGCCGCCGCGGCCGCCCTCGGGCCCCAAATCGATGATCCAATCGGCCGTTTTCACCACTTCAAGATTGTGTTCGACCACAACGACGGTGTTGCCCGCGTCGACAAAACCGTGCAACACCTTCAAAAGCATTTCGATGTCGGCAAAGTGCAGCCCTGTGGTCGGCTCGTCGAGCAGATACAGGGTTCGACCCGTGCTGCGTTTGACCAGTTCGCGGGCAAGTTTGATGCGTTGCGCTTCGCCGCCGGAGAGCGTGGGCGAGGGTTGCCCCAGTTTCAGGTAATCGAGGCCGACGTCGTGCAGCGTTTGCAGCATGCGCTCGACGCGAGGAATGTTCTCGAAATGATTCAGGGCCTCTTGCACGTCCATGTCGAGCACGTCGGCGATCGACTTGCCCTTGAACCGAACGTGCAGCGTTTCGTGGTTGAATCGCCGCCCGCCGCACACGGCGCAGTTCACCCAGATGTCGGCCAGAAAATCCATGTCGAGCTTCACGGCCCCGTGGCCTTCGCACGCCTCGCATCGTCCGCCGGCGACGTTGAAGCTGAATCGCCCCGGTTGGAACCCGCGGGCCTTCGCTTCGGGCAAGCTGCAATAGAGGGCGCGGATTTGGTCGAAGAGCTTGATATACGTGGCCGGATTGCTGCGAGGGGTCCGGCCGATGGGCGACTGGTCGATGTCGATCATCTTGTCGAGGTGATCGAGCCCCTCGATCTTCCGATGAGCCCCGGGATGGCCCGCTCCGCCGTTCAGTTCGCGATTGAGCGACTCGGCCAGAATGTCGCGCACCAGCGAGCTCTTGCCCGAGCCGCTGACGCCGGTAACGCACACGAACAGCCCCAGCGGGAACTCCACGTCGATGCCGCGCAGGTTGTTGTGCGTGGCTTCGCGGACGATCAACCGCGCCTGGCCCGCCGGCCGCCGCTGCTTGGGCACTTCAATCGTTCGCCGGCCGCTGAGATACTGCCCGGTAACGCTCTCGTTCTGTTGAACCACGTCGCACAATGGCCCGGCCGCCACGACTCGGCCCCCGCGCACGCCGGGCCCCGGGCCGAAATCGACGATGTGATCGGCCGCTCGCATCGTGTCTTCGTCGTGTTCAACCACGACCACGGTGTTGCCCTGGTCGCGCAGCCGCGTCAGCGTGGTGAGCAACCGCCCGTTGTCTCGCGGGTGCAGTCCGATCGACGGTTCGTCGAGAATGTAGAGCACCCCGCACAATCCGCAGCCCACCTGGCCGGCCAATCGGATGCGCTGCATTTCGCCGCCCGAAAGCGTCGGGGCCGCGCGGTCGAGCGAGAGATAGTCTAGCCCCACATCGGCCAGAAACCCCAAACGGCCGCGGACCTCCTTGAGCAGCTCGCCGGCAATCGTTTCCTTCAGCGGAGTGAGCTGCAAGCGGCGGAAGAACTCGACCGCGTCGAGCACCGGCAGCGCGCAGACTTCCGGCAGCGAAAGCGCGGGCTTGGCGGCGAACGCGGCCGACGCCGTCGTCAGCGTTACCGCCGACGCCTGCGGATTGAGCCGCTTCCCGCCGCATTCCGCGCACGGCTGGAGCGACATGAACCGCTCCAGTCGGGCTTCCAGCGGCGTACCGTAATAATCTTGATACAGTTCGAGAAGCTCGGGGATGATCCCTATGAAACGGCCGCCGAATTTCTTCCCCAGAGGCCCCGACCGCCAAGTGAACGTAATGTGCGCGTCGCCCGCACCGTAGAGCAATGTTTCTCGGCAACGCGGATCGAGTTCTTCCCAAGCCGTTTCCAACACGCTGCCGGAGGGCAAGTCGTATCGTTTCTCCAAATAAGCGGCCACGCCCCGAAATCGGCATCGCGCCATCCGGCCGATTTCCCGCCAAGGGCGCATGGCCGCGACGCAGCCTTGCTGAATCGATCGCGTCGGATCGGGGATCAGAAGCTGCACGTCGAACTGGTTCAACTCGCCCAACCCCTGGCAAGCGCGGCACATGCCGCGGGGGCTGTTGAAGCTGAACAACTGAGGGCTGGGCGGGTCGAAGCTCACTTGGCAGTGCGTGCAACTGTAGTGGGCCGAGAACCGCATCTCGGCGGTTTTCGCCTCGCCCGGGGGCGTGGCGGCCGTCCGGCCCGACTCGTCGCCCAGGGCGACTATCACCTCGCCGTCGCCCAAACGCAGGGCCGTTTCTACGGCTTCGATCAGTCGGCCG
This sequence comes from Thermoguttaceae bacterium, assembly GCA_029975295.1. GTDB lineage: Bacteria > Planctomycetota > Planctomycetia > Pirellulales > Thermoguttaceae > JARKPK01. The sequence goes on from JARKPK010000001.1 coordinate 8,346, forward strand.
CGTTGCTCGTCGCCGAGGGTCAGCCGATCGACAACGACTTCGACGTCGTGCCGCATGTGCCGATCCAACGGCGTCTGCTCATCGGTCCGCACCACGCGTCCGTCGATTCGGGCGCGGGTGAAACCCTGCCGCGCCAAATCGGCCAAGAGATCGCGGAACTCGCCCCGCTGCCCGCGAGCCACCGGAGCCAAAATGGCGGCGTGCGTGCCCGCCGCCAGCGAGGCGATCTGCCCGACAATCTGTTCTCGGGTTTGCGAGGTGATCGGGCGGCCGCACGACGGGCAATGGCCGTCGCCCACCCGCGCATACAACACGCGAAGGAAGTCGTAGATTTCGGTGACCGTGCCCACGGTCGATCGCGGGTTCTGGCCGCCGGTCTTCTGCGAGATCGAAATGGCCGGACTGAGCCCGGCAATCAGGTCCACGTCGGGCTTGGGCATTTGCCCGAGAAAATGCCGTGCATGGCTCGAAAGGCTTTCGACGTAGCGCCGTTGCCCTTCCGCGTAGAGAGTGTCGAACGCCAACGAGCTTTTGCCCGAACCGCTTACCCCGGTAAAGCAGATCAGCCGATTCCGTGGCAACTTCAAGTTGACGGCGCGGAGATTATGTTCGCGTGCGCCGCGAACAACGATTTCGCTCGTCGCCATGTGGTCCAACCGATTTCCCGAGAGAACGCGCGCCGCCCCAACATCCCGCGGCTTCCGCAAAGAGCGCTATTATAGAGCGAAGCGGCCTTGCCGAACACTTGTTCGAAAACTCCCGGTGTCGGGCGAACGAAAAGCTTGTCGCCGCGCGACTTACGCGATCGCGCTGTCAGCCCGCACCGCCTTGGGCCGAAGAACGGCGTCTTTTCAGATGAACCGTCCTGCCCTGATCGCTGAAGCTCACGGAATCCATGAACGACCGCATCAAGGCCACGCCGCGACCGCCGGGGGCATCGAGTCGGTCGGGATGCGTGCAATCAGGCACCCGATGAGGGTCGAAGCCTGGCCCCTCGTCGCCAATCGCCACGGTTAGCTCATCGGGTTGCAACTCGCAGGCAACGGTCACTTTTTTTGCCGGGTTGCGACAATTGCCGTGGATGATTGCGTTGGTCAGCGCCTCGTGTACGGCCAAATGCACGGCAAAAAGGTCGGCGGCGGGCCAGTGGTGCAATCGCAAGGCTGAGAGAATCTCATCGAGAACGGCCTTTGCGGCCGCCTCTTCGCTGGCAATCACGCGATCAAGACGCCAAACGTGTGGCTCGTCGTTCATGCCGTTTGGTCTTCCCGCAACGCTTGCCGACGATATTGCACGAGGCGACGGCCGCAATTTCGGTGCAGATTGTCGCCCCGGGAAAAGGAACACGATGGCGGGACAAGGTTTTTCCCGACCAACGGCTTTTCGCCCGTCGGCCTCGTTGTACAACCTTTCTCAGGAAGAACGTTCGACTTAGGCGAATCCTTCGGCCGTTTGCCGCAGCCAGAAGCTCGTGTTTCCTCTGCCGGTGCGATCAGTTCGCAGCAGGAAATCCATGAGAGACCAGGGGGCTGTTGGTCTCGATCCCGAATATCGCCAACACCGGTCAGAAAGCGGCCAGGGCGTCGGCCTCGTCGGGGTAGATCTCGAACACGCGATCAAAATTGGTGATTTTGAACACGTCGAAAATCGCCGGCCGAATGTTGCACAATTTGATCTTTGCGCCCGCGTTGCGCACCCGCTTCTCCAGCGTAATCAATTTGCCTAGCGTAGCGCTGCCGAGGAACTCGACGGCCGAGAAGTTCAGCAAGATCTTCTCGCGCTTATCGACATCAACCAATTGAAACAACTCTTGGCCGAGTTCCAAAATATCGATATCGTCCACGATCCGATGCCCGCGGAATCGCACCACGGTCACGTCGCCCACTTCGCTCACGTCGATATGCCGATAGCCGGGCATGAACATGCTCCCTTCAAAGATCGGACGCGCCGGTCGCCTGGCCGCCAAGCCGCCTTTCGACCATCTTATTGACAGGGATCAGCACGTCAAGAGCGCCGCGAAAATCGCCGCCTTTCTGCTTCTTTACGCCTGTTCGACGATGGCATGGTCCATCGCGTTGCAACAGATCGCTGCGGAGCGATTCGAACGTGGAACCGCAACGAACCGGAATCATCGCTGTCGCGGTGTTGCCGCGATGATTGGAGGATCACCTTGGTCGCGGCTGTTCCGTCGGCGGGCAAGCCGCTTCATTCGCTGCGCGGAACGCCGGTGGGGCCCAGCACAACGGCTCGCTGGATGAGCAGATAGTTGGCTCCGCGATACTCGCTCACCACGCCGCGGATGCTCCATTGCAGTTCGACTGAGCTGCGATCGAGAGTTTGCAGCACCCGCTCCAATGCCAGATTCTCCAGAACGATCATCCGATGCGGAACGCCGGAGACGAAGCACAACGTCCGATCGCCTGCCGGCTTGAACACCGCCAATCGATCTTTCAATTCCGTTCCTTCGCGCAGTCGGACCGATTTGTCGGCCGCAAGATCGGGCAATGCCTCGCCGAGGCGCCCGCCGCCATCATTAGCTCTCGACGCGCGAGCCGAGGTCGAAGACGATGCGATGGGTGAGCCCGTTCCGGCCGCTGCCGGCGGCGGATCGATGTTGGTCCGCGATTTCTCGGCGGCAGACGCCGGCGCGGGCGGCAAAGCGGACGCGCCGGATAAACTGCTCGAAACCCAAGGGAAGTTGCGCGGACCCTCTGCTGTGGTCGAAGGCGCCGCTCGCCCTCGGTCATTGTCGGCCGATTGATCGGCCCGACAGACCCGCGGTGCGCCCCATGCCGCCACAGCGACCGCAAGAGCGGCAAGCAACAGCCGTAACGGCTTCAACGTTCTATTCCTAGTCATCGTCAACTCTCACACATCACCATTGGGACGTTCGACCACCGGAAGCCCTCGGCGAGCCCGCAGGCGGCAGCCTGCCCGGCAGCCGACCAGAGGATCCCCTTCCCCGTTGTCGTTGCGTTTCGGGGCCTTGATCAACCATACGTCGCGTTCTCCCGCCCTCCAAGAGGTTTGCGGCGGCCAGTCGCCCGTCGCTTGCCGTTGCCTTCCACCAACACGCGCCGGCGTTGCCGTTGTGCCACGCACGCGTTGTTTTTTTGCTGCGCGCTACCCGTCGGCAGCGGCGGCACGACTGCCCAACGGGCCTTGGCGCCTTGTGGCAACGGCGTGCCGAACCTTCTGCGGGCTTCGATGTTGCGGAAGCGAGCCGAGCGATCGACCGTTGCGCCGGCCGGGCCGCGGCATGGCCTTTGCGACTGCATGTTGTGCGCGGCCCGTCCGCCGAGAGCAAACCCCAAGCTTTGCGGTTTGTTTGCCGGCGAAGGCGGTAGCCCGATAATGCGGCGGTTTCCACAGCGTTCGAGCAGAAACCGAGGATCGAGCAGTGATGCGTTGGCCTGTGGTGTTGATCGCGTTCTCTGCGCTTTCGGCTGCACCCGCTTGCGGCGGCGATTCGACCGCTGCCCCAGAGGCGGCCGGCCAAATCGCGGTCGCAAGCGCCGACGGCGCCGTGCATCGCGGCGTCCTGTCGCCAACGAGCAACGCGCAAGCATTGCACCTATCGCAAAGCCGACCGGGCATGATGATCACGCGCGCCGTTGCCTGGGATCGGATCGCGCGGGTGGAGGTGGCCGGACAAATCCTATCGGCGGACGAAGCCCGATCGATCATTCTGCGGGCGGTATCCGAAGGCCCGCCGCAACGCCGTCGGCCTGCGCCGGCTGATCCGGTTGGAGATGCAAAGAGCGATTCTGCGGCGCGTCGGCCCAACCATGTCGGCAGCGTCCCTCGCGACGAGTTGCGTGAGGAGCCGATTGCCTGGATCGCTGCCGAAGCCGTTGCCGCACAATGGGATTCGGACGTGGAGTTTGATGGAATTCGCCTGAGCATCACCGCCTACGATCGTTCGGGTCGCCCGAGGCCCGTGGACGGCACACTGCAAGCCGTACTGTGGGGCGAAGACGTGGGAACGCCGCATCGGGCCGAACGCATCGGACAAATCGCTTCGTGGCAGCAGCGGGTTCGGGCCGCCGATTTTCGGCCGGAATCGGCCGTTTACCGGCTTCCTTTCCAAGCGGTCCATCCCGAGTTCGAGCGGTCGCTTCGCCCGTACGGCACGCTTCATGTGCGGCTGAGCGTTCCCGGTCACGGCTCTTTCGAGAGTTCGGCCGAGATGATCCGCCTCCGCCCGTACAGCGCCGCACGCGACCGGCTGCAAATGTCGTCAGGCCGCCGGTTCTTCGACGGCGAAACGATCGACGACGGCCGGCGTTGACGCGCCGGTGCAACGATTCGCCAAAGATCGACACGACTTAGCAACATCTCTGCTCGCCGTATTCGTGCCGCCGCCCGCGATACTGCCGCTCGCAGCGGCCGACGGCCTTACGACCGGCGGGCCCACTCCCGAACTTGCAGGCTCGATACGCCTTGAGCGAGGCAACCGACGCACAGCGGCCCTGTTGCGTTCCGGTTTCGATTCCAAGCATCCTCTGGGCCGATAGAGCGAGATCCAATCCCAGACCGTTCGCTAATATCTCAAACCGCTCCCTCAGACTTCGGGCCGCTCCGGCAATGCTTCAACGCCGCTGGCGTGAATAGGGCGGTTTCGGCCGGGTGACGGCGCGGGGTTCGTCGGGCGGGCCCAGCGCGGCCAAGGTGCGCACAGGGTCGAACTGCCAGCCGGAGTCGCCCCGTCGCCAGAACTGGGTCTGCATTCGCTGGCCCTCGCCTTCGCCGCCCAGAAGGAGCCGCACGCGAAGGCAATCGCCGGCCGCTGTTGAAGGGCTGACAACTGAGTTATTCCGTTCGCCCACGTCGCCGGCGGCGCGCTCCGGATTCGTAACGATGTTGCGTTGGTGCTCCACCGCCGCTCCGGCGTCCGCGTGAGCGGGGGGTTCGTCGGGCGCGACTTCGATGATCGAAACAGTGGGGGCGACCGGCTTCGGGGCCATCGGGTCGGCGGCGTGCGGAAAGTTGATGGCCGCCCAAACGTCGAAACTCCGCAGTTCCTCGGCCGGCACGCGGGTCCGAGCATCCTCGAAGCGGCCGGCAAGGCACGCCCGCGTGAAATCGAGCACGGCCCCGCGCGGCGATTCAGCGCCCTTGCGCGACCATGCGGCCGCGCCCACGGTCAGTAGGATGCCGACGATCAGAATCGGCGCTGCCCAGGGCCAGCGGCGGCTGCGGCCGGGGCGGGCTTCGTTCGAGGGCGGACGCCGGTCGGACGATCGTTCGGCCGTTCGGGGCGGCGGGTGCGGATGAAACTGCCCTTCTTCGTCCGGGTAGAAGCGGCCATCGCAGGTGCGGCAGTGCGCGCCGGCGGCCAGGAAATCGGCCGGCATCCACTCCTTCTGGCTGCATCGCGGGCAAACGAAGCGAACCAGCCGAGCCTCGTCTTCCGACTTGACGTGCCCGTCGCGACCGATCCAAAACCGAACCGCGCACCGCGGACAACGAACCACGTGCGGCAGCAGGCTGAACCGCACGCGTCCGGCCGTGGCGCAGCGGGGGCAGGCCACCACGATGGCAGGGTCGTCGCAAAGCGGACCGTTCATGACGCCTCAGTGCGCCGCTCATTCGGCTTGTCGGGCCTTCCGAGAGCGGCAAGTCTATTGATGCGCGAAACAGCAATGCAACGCCGCCGAAGGGCGAGAGGCAAGCCTCGGCCGCCCGGCGGCGATTGCGCGGTTGCACTGCTTTTCTGATGATCAATCAGCGAAATTGCGGCAGAAGCCGAGCGGCTCGGTCGTTGGTACGCACGCAATCGGCCGAACCGCTTCGCTCTCCGCCGAGCCGTTTGTCGCGCGAACCGACTCAGGGCCGATTCGGATCGCACGGGGCGGGTTGGGCGTCGAGGCCTGTGCCGCTGAAAAACTTGTTCGACACGCCGTTGCGGTTGAACGAACCGTCGTTGTTCAGCGAGTAGCCGAGTTCCTCGGGCGTCATCGAGGCCGTGTGCCCATCGAGAAACACCGCATTGACGCGCCCCCGATGCCGCGGTTCGACCGGGCACATGCGGGAGTTGGCCGTGCATTCATTGGGGCCGTAATGGGCGTTGGTGAACGTCACCCCGTCGCGGGTGTACGATCGCGGCGGGTCGAGCGTGTAGCCGTGATTGCCCACCGATTGGAGCAGCCGTTCGGCCCCGCTGTAAGGCAACCGTTCCAAGGTGGGCCATTCGCCGGCCGAACCGAGCGAATCGGCAAAGGCGACGGTCCGCGAGGTCATCGGAATGCCGCTAAGGCTGACGGGGAAACGGGCGTATTCGGCGCCGGGCAGCGTGCTGGGGCTGTCGAAGTACTTCGCCCGCGAATTGCCCAAGAACTGATAGTTGTAGCCGTAGCCCAAGTTGCGCACCGTGGTGCGCTCTGGCGCATTGGGGCACACAAACACTTTGTTGTCCACCGGAACGAATTCGTCGTCCGTCTTGCCCGTGGCTGCGCTCAGTTGCCGCCATCGGTCGAAGTCGAACGCTCCTTCGGTAAACGGCGAAAGCAGCGTAGGCCAGCGGGGCCGATGGACCACGATCCGATCGTTATTGTTGGCAAACGGGATCGCCACGGGCTCCTGTGCCCGCAACGGCGGCAGAACGCCGTCGCGGCTGTCGGCATATTGCAAAAGGGCCAATCCCAGTTGACGCAGATTGCCTTGGCACTGGGCCGAACGCGCCGATTCGCGCGAGGTGCTCAGCGCCGGAAGGAGCATCGTCATTAACAGGCCGATGATCCCAACGACCACCAACAACTCAACCAAGGTGAAGCCGCGATACCGCCGCGGTTGCCGACTGCTGATGCTGTAGCTAACGCTCATAATTCCCTCCGTTCCCGCGAGAACCCCGATCGAATCCGCACCGCCAACCGGCCTGCCTGATCGGCCCGGCCTGCCCGACCGCCGATCAGATCAGAACAGGCTCGGCCTGCTGGCCGAAAACCCGTGTTTGCAAAACACAACCACTTTGGGCATATTCCGTGCCGGGTGCAAGGATTTTCGCAAACGATTGGAGCACAATGTTTTATAGAGCAACCTTTGGCTGGCAAGAGACGCCGAGCGTCGATCGATCCGACATGCGTGTCGATTCGCGCGACACGGGCATTATTCGCGCTCGCGGGCGGCCGGTTCTGCACGCCAGGACGCTGCCCGTGTCGCCGGGCTTGCCCGGGCAGCCGAATTCGCCGAATCAATGGGCGGAAAATCGCTTGGACCAAGTGCGGTGGATGCGGCCGTTCGGATGGAATATCGTGGCCGAATTGCATCGGTCCATCCGTTGCCGCGTTGTGCGCAAGCCACTGTGGGTCTGCCTACCGATGGGGCCGGCCTTGGGGTAGAATACTTGGTTTGCGGCATTGGGCCGGTCCGAACCGCTCTAGCATGCCCTCATGCAAGTTCGGTGGCTCGAACCCGGCCGGATCGCCCGTCGAACGGCCGTCCGGCGGGGCGGCCTATGCTTGGAGAGCCGTTGGAAGGCAGTTGTTTGAAGCTCGATTTGGGAGCGCGAGATCATGATTGTTACGACGAAGGAGCTGTTTCAGCATGCGTACGGTCGCTATGCGATCGGTGCGTACAATATCAACAATTTGGAGCAAACCGTCGGTTTGTTCCGCGGCAACTTGGGCAAGTCGAAGTCGAACGGCGATCCGGTCGATGCCAACAAGAGCGCGCCGTTTATCATCCAGATCTCGCGCGGAGCGCGGAGCTACAGCGACAAGCGTTTTTTGGAGGCAATGATCCGCACGGCCGCCGAGGTTTTTCCCGAGGCGGTTTTCGCCGTGCATCTCGATCATGGCACGGAAGAGGTCTGCTACGACTGCATCGACAGCGGTTTCTACAGCTCGGTGATGATTGACGCCTCGCACGAGCCGTTCGAGAAGAATATCGAAATCACCAAGCGAGTGGTCGATCGGGCGCACGCTAAGGGCGTGGTGGTCGAGGCCGAGTTGGGCCAGCTGGGCGGCGTAGAAGAGGACGTGGTGGGCAGCGTGTGCCTGACCGAGCCCGCCCAGGCTGCCGAGTTCGTCGCGCGCACCGGTTGCGATTCGCTGGCCGTGGCGATCGGCACTTCGCACGGGGCGTACAAGTTCAGCGGGGCGCAAGGCATCCGGCTCGATCGGCTGGCCGAGATTCAGCAAGCGGTTCCGAAGAACTTCCCGCTGGTGATGCACGGATCGAGCAGCGTGCCGAAGGAGTGGGTCGATCGGATCAACAACGCCGGCGGCGCCCTGAAGAGCGCCAGCGGCGTGGACGAGGCACAATACATTCAGGCGGCCCGCTTGGGCGTGTGCAAGGTGAACATTGACACCGATGGGCGGCTCGTATGGTGCGCCATCCACCGCGAATCGTTCCGCGACGACCCGGCCAATTTCGACCTTCGCCCGCCCGGGAAGGCCTTTATGGAAGCTTACGCCGCCTACATCATCCACAAGAACACCAAGTTGGGCTCGGCCGGTCAGTTGGAGTCGGTCCGTCAACTGGTGGCGAAGTAGGAACTGGTGGCGAAGCAGGCCGGCGGCAACGCGACCGATGCGCGACCGCAGGCGGCTGCGCGATGGCAGACGGCAGACGCCGGTTCTGATGGGCCGAGGCCGCGGCGGACAGTCAATTTCGCTCGGCTTCGGCCGCGGGCGGCAGCGGATTGTATAAGCTGCTGTGCTGGGTTTGCACCAGCCGGAAGATCACGAGCTTTTGCACGGGCTGTTCGCCGCTTTCGCTAAAGAAGTTGTGCCCGAGGCTTCCCGGCCGGTCGGGCAGGCAGCCGAGGATCAGCATTTCGCCCGGGCTCAACGTGGCCGAGGCGGCCAATTCGTCGAACACTCGGCGGGGCCGGCCTGCTTCGAGCCGCAATATGCCCTGATCGCCCACCCAGCGCTGCCGCGGTTGATCGTGGTGCAGCTCGGGAGCGACGTCGATCTTGACCCGGCCGTCAGCCAGCAGTGTGGGCGTAACGGCTAAGACGGCTTGGGCCTGATAGTAGGTTTGGCCGCACACGCCGTCTTCGGTGCGGATCAGCACCGGCAGTTGATCGTAGGTGCCCGAGGTCACCACTTCGCCGCGCCGGCCCGAACGCAAGGGCATGTGGCGGTGTTCGTTGCGGATGGGTTGAGCCAAGTCGGCCAAAGCGATCGTGGTGCCCGATCCTTGTTCGGCCGGCTGCGATTGCAAGTCGAGCAACTTCGAAAGGTCGATCGGGAGCGTCGTGCCCACCAAGCCCGCCCGAAACCCATTCTGGGCCAAGCGGGTGCGCAGATCGGCAGGCAAGTGCTGTTCGTCGATTTCTTCCCAGATTTTCTGAGCGGAGGCCTGCTCGGAGCAGGGGATTCGCACAATCACCACATCGAAGACCGCGCTGTCGGGCGAGAGTTGGGGCGCCACCAGCGGCGATTTGCCCGGAACGGTGATCGGCATCGTGCATCCAAGCGTGATCGCCCATAGGCAGCAAAGGCTGCCGACGCGGCCGGCCGCGCGAAGGTTTCGGGATGCAAGGGCGAAAGGCGTCATGCCGCTTGGAATTCGGGAGGCTTGCCCCAGGGGCTCGGCGGCTCGGCCCAAGTCGGCCGGCTTCCAGGGGGCCGAAAGATACTCGAACCCTCGGCAAGGGTCAAGAGAACAAGAGAACTCGACAGAACGGCCAAGCCCGATTAATCTAATGGTTTCCCCCGGGTTGCCTCGGCGCCGCTGGGCGATGGCGAACCGGCGGGAGATCGCCGTTTGGGTTCCGAGGGGCGTGGATCGTTCAAAGGTTGCCAAAGTTGTTTGAGGGGAAACGGTTATGCAGTGCAAACGGGTGTTGTTGACCGAGAACGATATTCCCACCGCCTGGTACAATCTTCAGGCCGACTTGCCCGAGCCGGTTCCGCCGCCGTTGCACCCGGCCACGCACGAGCCGGTAGGCCCCGAGTTGTTGACGCGGATTTTCGCCCGCGCTTTGATCGAGCAAGAGGTCAGCCGCGAGCGTTGGATCGAGATTCCCTCCGAAGTCCGCCGTCTCTACGCCATTTGGCGTCCCACGCCGCTGGTGCGCGCCTACGATTTGGAGAAGGCGTTGGGCACGCCGGCGCGCATCTATTTCAAAGATGAGAGCCACAGCCCGCCGGGAAGCCACAAACCCAACACTGCCTTGCCGCAAGCGTACTACAACAAGCAGGAAGGCATCTTGCGGCTCTCGACCGAAACGGGCGCCGGGCAGTGGGGCAGCTCGCTGGCTTTCGTTTGCTCGCTGCTGGGCATGCAATGCAAAGTGTACATGGTAAAGGTGAGCTACAACCACAAGCCCTATCGGCGCTCGATGATGCAGCTTTGGGGCGCGCAGGTCACCCCCAGCCCCTCGGACGAAACCGAAGCCGGCCGGCAAATTCTGGCGGCCGATCCGAACTGCCCCGGCAGCTTGGGCATTGCGATCAGCGAGGCCGTTGAAGTGGCGATGCATCGCGACGACACGAATTACACCCTCGGCAGCGTGCTCAACCACGTGATGCTCCACCAATCGATCATCGGGCTCGAGGCCGAAAGGCAGTTCGAGATGATCGGCGATTGGCCCGACGTCGTCTTTGGCTGCGTTGGCGGGGGGAGCAACTTTGCCGGTTTGGTCTTTCCGCTGTTGCGGCACAAGATCGCCGGCAAACGCGAAACGCGGTTCGTGGCCTGCGAGCCGCATTCCTGCCCCTCGATGAGCCGCGGCCAATACCGTTACGACTACGGCGACACGACCAAGCTCACCCCGCTGGTGAAAATGCACACGCTGGGCCATGGTTTTGTTCCGCCGGGCATCCATGCGGGCGGATTGCGCTATCACGGGATGGCGCCGATGGTCAGTTTGGCCGCCAAGTTGGGGTTGGTCGAGTCGGCCGCGTTTCATCAAACCGAGTGCTTCCAGGCAGCCCGGCTTTTCGCGGCCACCGAGGGCATTATTCCCGCTCCCGAGACCTCGCACGCAGTGCGCGGCGCGGTGGCCGAGGCCCTGCGCTGCCGTGAAACCGGCGAAGAAAAATGCATTCTCTTCAATCTTAGCGGTCACGGATTGTGCGACCTCGGCTCGTACGATCGTTATCTTAGCGGCGACCTGGAAGACTACTCCTATCCGCAAGAAAAGATCGAAGAGTCGCTGGCCGAACTGCCGCAGATCGACTGATCGGGTTCGCACTTGGCCATCGCAGGTCGCGGCGTTTCGCCCGGCCGGCCCCCGCCCGCGCCGCAGCCGATTCCGCGTCGATCGCCTTTTTAATTGTCCCCTTGCGATGGGAAACGTTCTCCACGTTCACCGGGTTGCAGCCGATTCCGCGTCGATCGTCCGTGACAGCCCGTTGGAAAAGTCGATTTCGCCAGCGATGCTGGCTGCATATTTCCCGAGGAGTTCGATGCTAGCACGCACTACCTTTGGGCCTTTTTCAATAGGCTGTTAAGCCGGGGCGATCGCGTCGCGGGTCCACTGGTTGTCAACCAGTCGCCAAATGCCTAACGGATTGCCGTCGTGCAACTCCGGCGGCAGCAGGGCTTGCGGCACATTCTGATAGCAAACCGGACGGGCGAATCTCAAAATGGCGGCCGTGCCGACCGAGGTGAAATGGGCGTCGCTGCCGGCCGGGTAAGGCCCGCCGTGGTGCATGGCCGCGCACACTTCCACGCCCGTCGGAAACCCGCCAACCAACACGCGGCCCGCCTTGCGCTGAAGGATCGACCACAACGGCGCCGCGCTGGTGAACTCGCCGGGCGCTGCATGAATCGTTGCGGTCAGTTGCCCGTGCAAGCCTTCGGCGGCTGCGAGCATTTGTTCCACCCGGTCGCACTCGACCAGCAACGCCGCCTGTCCAAAGACCTCTTGATGGAAGGAGGAATCGGCCAGGAAGGCGTCCACCGGCACAGCGAACACGGCCGCGCGGGCCTGCCACCGCGCCGGGTCGCCGGGCTGCTCCGCTTCGGCCACACAGGCGGTGCGGCCGTCGCTGCGCCAACGGGCCAAGCCTTCTTCGTAATCGCGGTGGATGGCCGGCAACAACATCGAGCCGGGCGGCGTGCCGCGGACCAACTCGGCCAACTTCGCCCTGAAACGATCCCAGGCCGGGCCGCGAACCCCAAAAACCAACCCCGGATTGGTGCAGAACTGACCCACGCCCAGAGTGAGCGATTGGTGGTATCCCTCGGCTATCGATTCCGCCGCTTGCTGCAAAGCCTCGGGCAAAAGGAACACCGGGTTGACGCTGCCCATCTCGGCATACACGGGGATCGGTTCCGGGCGGGCGGCCGCAGCCGCCATCAAAGCCCGGCCGCCAGAGAGCGAGCCGGTAAAGCCAACCGCCTTGATGGCCGGATGCTCGACCAACTGAAGGCCTAGCGAACGCCCCGGCCCATGCAACTGCGAGAACCATCCGCCGGGAAATCCCAGCTCGGACAAGGCGGCCGCGATGGCGTCGCCGATCAGCTCCGATGTGCCCGCATGCGACGGCCGCGCCTTGACGATCACCGGGCATCCGGCGGCCAGCGCCGAGGCAGTGTCGCCCCCGGCCGTCGAAAAGGCCAACGGAAAATTGCTCGCTGGAAAGACGGCGACCGGGCCCAGCGGCACAAGCATCCGCCGCAAGTCGGGTTTGGGCACAGGCCGGCGTCGCGGGTCGGCGCGATCAATCCGCGCTTCGACCCAAGAGCCCTCACGCACCAATGCGGCGAACATCCGCAACTGGCCGGTCGTTCGTCCCCGTTCCAGCTTGATTCGGCCCGGCGGCAACGCCGTTTCCGCGCAACAACGCTCGATCAGTGTGTCGCCCAAGTCGTCAATCTTTGCGGCAATCAGATCGAGCAAGTCGGCTGTGCGACGGGCGTCGGGCGGGCAGTTGCGAAACGCTTCGTCGGCTTGCGTCACAGCCTGCTGCAATTCGCCCTCGGTCGCCACGGCAAACTCGCCGGGCAAGAGCTCGCCGGTGGCCGGCGCCGTCACTTGGAATCGCTCGCGGCCCAACGCCGAGTGTTTTGAACCAACCAAGTTCTTGCCGTGCAATGCCATTGCCGCTCCTTCCAGGAGGCATCAAGCCTTGTTCGTCGATGATACGTCGCGCAACCGGTCTTGCAACCAGTTCGGCCCGAGCCAACCCGCACCGAGGCCCATCAACGCGCTGTCTTTGAACAAACGGACAATACAGCCCGGGCGGCCGGCTTCACCGGATCGCTCACCCGAACCCATTGGCCCCGCATAGTCCTGACGCACAATATACCCGAATCCGGCTCGCCCTTGGACGAGGACTCGTCGACTCGTCGGCTGCCCCCGGCCAAAGCCCGGGCCTTCGGCTGTTTCAGGGCAAATAGCGGCGCGAGGCGTTGTTCGGCCACGGTTGCATCGCCGTTGGTTCTCAGGCGGCTGGCCGATCGGTCTGTCCGGTTGGTACAATAGGGAACATGACGATGCGGTTTTTGACAGCCCTGCCGGTTTATAACGAGGTGGATTACGTGGTCGCCGTGGTGGCTGGCGCACAAACGTACAGCCCGTCGGTGCTGGTGGTGGACGACGGATCGACCGACGGCACGGCCGACAAGCTCGTCGGGGTTCAAGGAATTCAAGTCGTCCGCCATCCGCGCAACCGCGGGTATGGGGCCGCCTTGCGATCGGCCTTTGCGTTGGCGATCGACCAGGGCTACGACGTGTTGGTGACGATCGACTGCGATGGCCAGCATCAGCCGCAGTTGATCCCCAAGTTCATCGAAGCGATTGAGGCGACCGGCGCCGACATCGTTTCCGGCAGCCGCTACCTACGCCGTTTCGAAGGCGACAACATGCCGCCGCCCGACCGGCAGCAGATCAACGCCGTGATCACGGCCGAGTTGAACGCCCTGTTGGGTCTGAATTTGACCGACGCTTTTTGCGGCTTCAAGGCCTATCGCACCTCGGCCCTGGCCCGAGCGCGATTGACGGAAACCGGCTATGCCATGCCGCTCGAGCTATGGGTGCAGGCAGCCGCCTTGCAACTGAAAATCGTCGAGTTGGCCGTGCCGATGATCTACCTCGACGAAAAGCGATCGTTCGGCGGCGCGCTCGACGACGCCGAACAACGGCTGGCGATTTATCGTGAGGTGATCGCGCGGGCAATTCGGGCCGCCGGGTTGCCTCGCTCGCCCGCAGTGCGAGAACCGTCGGCCCAAGAGCCGGCCGCGTAAACTCGCACTGCCGAGCGCTAATGGTCGGGAATGATGAAGCGACAAGGCCGACCGGCCTCCGGCCGATTCTGCAATGCGACGGCGAGTTCGAATCGGCGTTTCGTCGCGGCTCATTCCGGCCGGCGATGGAACGGCCGGCGGGAGAACCAACCCTTTGACGACGTTCGAGCGAAACCCTTCCGACGCGCCGCGGCCCGGCGGCTCCGCTTCGCCCGGCGCGACGACGACCATCGAACGCCGACGGGTGCGTGTGCGCGGCGTTGTTCAAGGCGTGGGCTTTCGCCCGTTCGTGTGGAATCTGGCCCATCGATTGCGTCTGAGCGGTTGGGTATGCAACGAAACCCGGCAAGTGACCATCGAGGTGCAGGGCCCCACCGACGCTCTCGATCTGTTCCTGGTTCAGCTCGAAGGCCAAGCCCCGTCGGCCGCCCGGATTGACGAGTTGTTGGTCGATCAGCTTCCGGCTGAGGAAGACGAGGCCGAATTCAGGATGATCGCCAGCCTTCAATCGGGCGCGCCGCTTCCGGTGTTGCCGGCCGACTTGGCGATGTGCGATCAATGTCGCGCCGAGATTCTCGACCCCGGCGAGCGGCGATACCGTTATCCGTTTACCAATTGCACTCAATGCGGCCCGCGATGGTCGATTGTGCGCGGCGCTCCATACGATCGGCCGCGGACTTCGATGCAGGCCTTCGCCATGTGCGCGGCCTGCCGCGCCGAGTATGAAAGCCCCGACGACCGGCGATATCACGCGCAGCCGATTGCCTGCCCGCAATGCGGTCCTCGGTTGTTCTTCGACCCGATCGAACAAGCAAGCGGCGTTGCGATGGGAGCGAGGGAACACCCCGCCGCGGGCGTCGCGGCTGAGGCGGACGTTGCCCACGATTCGACCGACGTGCCCGAACGCGTTGGCGCCCTGCTGCGAAGTGGGAAGATCGTGGCCCTTCTTGGGCTGGGCGGGTTTCAGTTGTTGGTCGATGCGACAGACGAGGCGGCCGTAGCCGAGCTGCGGCGGCGGAAGCGACGGCCGGACAAGCCGTTCGCCGTGCTGGCGGCGAATTTGGATGAGGCGAAGCGGCTGTGCTTGGTTTCCGACGATGAAGCCCGCCTGCTTGCCGGCCCGGCGGCCCCAATCGTGTTGTTGCGCCGCCGCGGCGATGCGGCGGGGTGTCCGATTGCAACGGGGGTGGCGCCGGGGAATCCTTACTTGGGAGTGATGCTGCCGTACACGCCGCTCCACGAGTTGGTGATTCAATCGGCCGGTCGGCCGTTGGTTTGCACCAGCGGCAACGCGGCCGAGGAGCCGATGGCGATTTCGCTCGACGACGGGCGGCGGCGGCTTCGCGCTATTGCCGATCAGTTGGTGGCGCACAACCGTCCGATCGTTCGCCCGGTGGACGACTCTGTGGCTCGCTGCGGACCGGCCGGGCCGATGGTCCTTCGTCGTGCCCGCGGCTACGCTCCGCTGCCGACGCCGCTGCCGTTGCCCGACGGAGTCGAACCGCGTCCGTGGCTGGCCGTGGGAGGTCATTTGAAGAATGTCGTGGGCGTCACCGTGGGGCGGCAGGCGGTGCTGAGCGCTCACATCGGCGACTTGGACAACGCGGCGGCGCTCGATGTCTTTCGCCGCGCCATCGACGATTTGTTGAGCTTCTACCGCGTAGAGCCGGCCGGGGTGGTGTGCGACCGGCATCCCGACTACGCCTCGACGCGCTTCGCCGAGCAATGGGCGGGCCGGCACGGAACGGCCTTGCTCCGCGTGCAACATCATCACGCCCATGCGGCCGCGTGCATGGCCGAACACGGACTGGCCGGCGATGCGCTGGCTTTTTGCTGGGACGGAATTGGCTACGGCGACGATGGGACGGCGTGGGGCGGCGAATCGCTGCTGTGCCAGGGGGCCGCCTACCGCCGTTTCGCGCACCTCCGCCCATTCCCGTTGCCCGGCGGCGATCGGGCGGCCCGCGAGCCGTATCGCGCGGCCGTCGGGTTGCTGTTCGCTGCCCAAGAGTCGGCGGCCGACCATGCGGAAAAATATGCGCGACGCTGGCTCAATCCGGACGAATGGAAAACTCTGCTGCGCGCGATCGAGCGGGGCGTCAACACACCGATCACCAGCAGCATCGGAAGGCTTTTCGACGCCGTTGCCGCGTTGTGCGGGCTGCTTCCGCGGGCAAGCTTCGAGGGGCAAGCGGCGATGGCCCTCGAGTTCATCGCCGATCCGGCCGAAACCGCGTCTTATCCCTTGCCGCTGCGTCGTTCACCCATGGGCCAACCGGCCGCAGCCCGCGCCGGGCCCGACGGCCCGGTGCAACAGCCGCCCCTTTGGCTCGATTGGCAACCGTTGGTCGAACACGTTCTGGCCGACTTGGCCGCCGGCGCGCCCGCCGGCGTCATCGCCGGGCGATTTCACAATGCGCTGGTCGAAGCCGCCGTGGCTACTGCCGAGGCGGCGCGGGCGGTTTCGCCTCAGGCGACCGTGGCCCTTACCGGCGGGTGTTTTCAGAATGCCCGGTTGACCGAAAAGCTCTATCTGCGATTATTAGAACGTGGGTTCCGCTGCGTGTTGCCGCGGCAGTTCCCGCCGGGCGACGGCGGCGTGGCGCTGGGGCAGTTGTACCTGGCCGCGCTAAGCGATGTGATGAGATGAACGCCCGCTGCGTGAAACCCATTCAATGCACTGACCCGACAGGCTGGCATTATGTGCTTGGGAATTCCCGGACAACTGGTAGAACGATACACCCGCGATGAACTGCCGATGGGCAAGGTGGATTTCGGCGACGTGCGCAAAGAGGTGTGTTTGGCCTACACGCCGGAAGTGGAGGTGGGGCAATACGTGCTGGTGCATGTGGGCTTCGCGCTGAGCGTGGTTGACGCCGAAGAAGCCGAGCAAATGCGGACGCTGGTGGAACAGATCGAGGCGGCGGCCGACGCCGAGCCGGGCAGCGCGCCGCCGCCATCCGACGCCGGCCCGAAGCCCGACGGCTGATGACGCGCCTTGGTCCATCCACTGAGGAGCGAACGTCGCCGGCTCGCCCGCCGACGAACCGCAACAACGAATCACCAATCGCCTGCAAGAGCCAAATACTCTGTGAAGTACCTTTCCGAATATCGCGACGCCGATCAGGTGCGGCGAGCCGCCGAAGCGATTCGCGCCGCAGCCACGCGCCCCTGGTGCATCATGGAGGTTTGCGGCGGACAAACCCACTCGATCTTGCGTTTTGCGTTGGATCGGATGTTGCCGGAGAGTCTGACGCTGATTCACGGGCCCGGCTGCCCGGTGTGCGTCACGCCGGTGGAAGTTCTCGATCGTGCGATGGCCCTGGCCGCCCGTCCGGAAGTGGTCTTCTGTTCGTTCGGCGACATGCTGCGGGTGCCCGGCTCGCATTGCGATCTGTTCGCGATGAAGTCGGCGGGCGGAGACGTGCGGGTGGTTTATTCGCCGATGGACGCGGTGGAACTGGCCCGACGCAACACCGATCGGCATGTGGTGTTTTTCGCCGTCGGCTTTGAAACAACCGCGCCGACCAACGCCCTGGCTGTGCTTCACGCCGCCCGACTCGGTTTGAAGAACTTTTCGCTTTTGACGGCCCATGTGCTTGTGCCGCCGGCGATTCGCGCCGTGCTGGCTTCGCCCCGCTGCCGCGTGCAAGCCTTTTTGGCGGCCGGGCATGTATGCACAATCACCGGCACGAGCGAGTACGCGCCGATCGCCGCCGAGCATCGCGTGCCGATCGTGGCAACCGGCTTCGAGCCGCTTGATATCCTCCAGGGCATTCTCATGTGCGTCCGGCAACTCGAGTCGGGCCGCAGCGAGGTCGAAATCCAATACACCCGTTCCGTGCGCCCCGAAGGAAACCCGGCGGCCCTCCGGGCGATGGCCGAGGTGTTCGAGCCGGTGTCGCGCCCCTGGCGCGGAATAGGCGTGATTCCCGACAGCGGGCTGGCCCTGCGCCCGGCGTTTGCGGAGTTCGACGCCGAGCGTCGCTTCGATCTAAGCGGCATTACCGCAAATGAATCGCCCGAGTGCCGCGCCGGCGAAGTGTTGCAGGGCCTGATTCGGCCCCACCAATGCCCGGCCTTCGCCCAGCGCTGCACGCCGCAACACCCGTTGGGCGCTCCGATGGTTTCGGCTGAAGGGGCGTGCGCCGCGTACTATCGTTATCGCAGGCCGTCGCAGGCCTCGACGGATTGATCTTCGGGAAAGAACAGCGAATTGCGTTGAAGGTTTCTCCGCGAAATCGGCCGCCCGAATCGCAAGGTTTGTTGCATTCGTCGCCGGAGCGGAAACAGCGTTCGTTCGCGCCCTTTCCAACTTGCCCGACACGGAATCGCCACTGCCATGGACTTCTCGATGCAATGCCCTGTACCGTTCTCGCAGCACTCAACCGTGCAATTGGCCCACGGCGGCGGCGGACGATTGATGCGCGAACTGATCGAGGGGCTTTTCCGCGCCGCCTTTGCAGGCCCTGACGATCGGTCGCCCCGCGGCGGCCGCCTCGCGGCGCCGGCCCGCACCGCCGCCCACGACAGCACAGTGATCGAACCGTCCGCCGGGCCGTTGGCGTTCACCACCGACTCGTTCGTTGTCAGCCCGCTGTTCTTTCCCGGCGGCGACATCGGCCGCTTGGCCGTCTTCGGCACGGTAAACGACTTGGCGATGGCCGGCGCCGAACCGCTGGCCCTCAGTGCCGCCTTTATCATCGAGGAAGGGTTCGCCTTCGAATCGTTGCGTCGAGTCGTGGACTCGATGGCCCGGGCCGCCTCCGAGGCGGGGGTGCGGATTGTCACCGGCGACACGAAGGTGGTCGATCGCGGCAAGGGCGATGGGTTGTTCATCACGACCTCGGGCGTGGGCCGAGTTCCGCCGGGCGTTGACATTCGCCCCGGCCGTGTCGCTCCTGGCGATCAGGTGATCGTCAGCGGCGACTTGGGCCGGCACGGATTGGCGATTATGAGCGTTCGCCAGGGACTGGAGTTCGAAACCGGTCTGCAAAGCGATTGCGCCGCGTTGAATGGATTGGTGGCGGCGATGCTCGCGGCCGCCGAGCCCGACGATGTCCATTGCCTGCGCGATCTGACGCGGGGCGGGCTGGCCGCCGCCGCCAACGAGATCGCTCAAGATGCTGCGGTCGGCATGGCGCTGCGCGAAACGGAAATTCCGGTTTGCACGGCCGTCCAAGCGGCCTGCGAACTGCTCGGCCTCGACCCGCTTTACGCCGCCAACGAAGGCCGACTGATGGCGCTGGTGGCGCAGCGATCGGCCCAGGCGGTTTTTCAAGCGATGAAATCGCACCCGCTCGGCCGCGATGCCGCGATCATCGGCGAGGTTTCCGTCGAACAACCCGGCGTGGTCGAACTGCTCGGGCCCTACGGCCCGGGCCGCATCCTCGACCTGCTTAGCGGCGAACAGATGCCGCGAATTTGCTGAGCGGTGCGCGCCGCGGGCGGTCAATCGACCAGCGGCGTGATCCGCAGGTTGTTGATGACTACCGGCCCGTGATCGCCTTGCAAGAGCACCGGGCCTTCGGGCTTTTCGGCGTTGTGCCAAGCGTGGCCGGTGGGATAGGCCACTTCTTGGTTCTCATGAATCACCTTGCCGTTGAGCTTCACCAGCTCGAAGCGGGCGTTGGCCGTCTTCTTGCCCGCGGCGTCGAAACGCGGGGCGCGAAAAACGATCACCAGGCTTTGCCATTGGCCGGGCTCGCGGCAGGCGTTCACCCGAGGCGGAACCCCATCGTCGATGGTTCGATAGCGGGGTTTCAACTCGGCCCGCGGATAGATGCCGCCGCAGTCGCTGCCGGTGAGCTTCGTCTTCCCGAACGAATCGAGAATTTGGATTTCGTAGCAGCCGGAGAGTTTGACGCCGGCGTTGGACCCCTTGGGAATCATGAAATCGAGTTCCACGCGGCAATCGCGGAAGTTCTGCTTGGTCGAAAGGTCTTTGCCTTCGCCCAGGCTCAGCAACAGCCCCTTGCCCGGCTCGAAAACGAGCTTCTTCGGGTTGTTCGGGTCGAGTGCAACGTCGCTGCACGTGAGCCAGCCGTCTTTCGGATCGCGGAAGGCGTCGAGCGAATCGGCCAGATCGGCGGCGCTGCCGGCCGTCGCCGCCGTTGCGGCGGGCGCCGCTTGCTCGGATGCGCCGAGCAATGGGCAGAATACAAAGCCGTCGGCAATCATCACGACGGCGCACGCGCCCGAGATGCAAAGGCGGCGCATCAAGAGAGACCAACGTGGGCCGTTCGAACCGCGCGCAGCCGCTGAATTCAAGGCGAGAGAATACGAGCCGCAATCATCGTGAGTGAAGCACATGCGCGAGAGCCTCCAAAAGTCGGTCGATGAAAAAGGTCAGCAACTGTCTTACTCGGCCCGGTTCGCGACGCAACACTCGGGCGGACTGCGGGCATCGCCGTCGGGCGGACTAGGCCGCCGTGAGCAATTCGGCGAACTTGTCCGGTTCCGTCCAGCGGGCCACCGTCGATAGCTTATCAAGCAGGCGAAAATCCTCGTCGTTCCAAACATCGACCGTATCATCGAACAGAGAGACAAAACGAACGGATTCCGGACCGACGGCAAGATGGCTCAGATCGTACCAGGCGGCCAGAACATGCTCCGCAACACCCTTGGCTGCCGAACGACTGCCGGTGCTCAACACATAAACCAAGGAACTGCGCGCAGGAGCGCGCACGTGGAAATCAACGGTCCACGTTCGCCCGGAGCGACCGACGTTCTTGACTGCCCGATCGAACGGCAATTGGCGCTCGGCAAGGAGATCGGCCACTTCATCGGAGAACGATTCGACCGAACGATTGCGAAACGTGAACCAGAGATCGGCTACTCGCAGCACGGCCTGCGCCAATCGCATGACTACCGGGGCGAGCGGCTCGCCGCGCCGACAGCGCGCCAGCAACATCCCTTTGAAGAATTCGACATTGTGTGTCAAACGGACGTCTTCGATCAGCGCGTTCTGCTTGGCGGTGCGTCTGGCCGAAAGGGATTGCATGCGAAGCCATCGCGTCGTTTCGCCCAAATCGGAAATCGTCAGAACGTCGTCCCTCGTCTCGCAGAAAAGGTCGATCACGTCGCCGTCCGGATAAAGATAGGGCGTCCGGATTCGCTGATAACCGTTTTGCTCCGAGCACACAAACAGCTCGCCGATGCCATTGTGCAGTTGTTCGCACAGCGAAGGATCCGCCATCAGAAAAGCTCCCTTTGCGCGTCGGGAACGGCATGCAACACGCCCCGATGACTGATGCGCGCCTCCTCGCAGAACTGCCTCCAAACCTCTGTCGGATTCGCAGGATCGGCCGTGATGTCCTGCGGGCAATACGCCTCTTTGTCCCGAAAACGCTCGGTCCACCGGTGTTTGTGGCAGTCACCGACGAAGTCGCACTGCGGATTGTGATGGTCTTTCCCTAAATCAAGCGCATAGATACGACCGACTGTCTTCAAAATCAGAACGAACGATACTGCACCAATCAATCGATTCAGACTTCCGCGGACGAAAAGCGGCCAACCTGGCGACGATGTCACCTCAGCCCGAAAATCGACGCAAGGAGAATGGTCTTCGTCCAGTTGCCAGGAAATATCCCCCTCGATGCACTTTGACGTGTCCGTCAAGATGTTCTCGAATTCGGCGTTGCTCAGGCCCATGGCGCAGCTTTCACTGTGTCCGTTTCAACCAAAAGAGCTCCAATGCAACTCAAGGGCGCGAGAAAGACCGAGGCGACAAACAAACCTTCTCGGGAAAGCCGGAGCCCGATGCTCATACCACAGACCACATTCAGTCTAATCACTTGTTGCGAGACACGCCAGCGGCCCAAGACAAGGCCGGCGTTCGCCCCATTGCGGCCGTCGAGAGCTTTTCGAAAACGGTTTGCTGTGAAGCTCAGTTGTCTCCCGACGGCCGGAAAACCGGCCGCAGTTCGGCATCGTCCGCACGGATTAGCGACGCAATCGCCTCGATCGTTTCGATGACCCGCGGCCCGGGGCGGAAGGCGAAGTCGCAGCGGAGGGCGTACACTCGGCCTTGACGAACGGCCGGCAGCCTCGGCAGCGAGCGCCAGGCGGCCAGGCCGCCTTCGGCCTGTGCCGGGGTTTTCGCCGCGATCGATTGGGCCGCCGCGGCGCGCAGGTCGGACGGGGCCTTTTCGCTCGGACCGGCGGCAGGCGACATATCGACGATCACCTCGGGCGCCATGGCCAGCAGCCCTTCGACCGAAACCATCGGGTAGCGGACCCACGCTTCGCGGCAGGCGTTCACCCCTCCGGCGTACTCGATCATGCGATCGAAATAGCCCTCGCGGCCGACGACGCGGCAGGCTGAGACTCGCTGCGGCGACCCCTCGCGTTCGAGCACCAGCAGCACGCGGGGGCGGTTGCGGCCTGCCGACCGCTGCCGCAGTTGATCGAGCCGGCGGCGAATCTCTTTGGCCAAGCGGCGCCCGCGACCATCGGCGCCGCAAACGTCGTCGAGCGTTTCCAACGACTCCCACACGCCTTCAAGCGATTGGTGATCGACCAGCAGCGTCGGGATCCCCAGCTTGAAGAGATTGCGTTGGTGGAAGCGGTGTTCCGTAAGCCCGACGACCAGATCGGGCCGGGCGGCGAGAACGGCCTCGTAGTTCAGATCCACATAGCCGCCGACCACCGCCCGCGAGGCCGCTTCGGGCGGATAATCGCAAAACCGCGACACGCCCACCACGCGATCGCCCAGCCCGAGGGCGAACAAGGTTTCGGTAACGCTCGGGGCGAGCGAGACGATGCGGCCGCAGTGCTCGGGCGGCGGGAGTCTCACATCCGACGCACGCGAAAACCACGGCGCGGCCGCGCCCAAACCGAGCAGGCCGAAGCCAAGGGCGAACAACGTCGTATGAATCCCATTCCGCATCGTTGCCGCGAAACCGCCAAGAACAAAAAAGGGAAACCCGGGCGGCGCCATCACCTGTCGCCGCGCGCATTTCTTGCCCAGTCAGCAACGGTTCATTGACCGATCGGCCTGCGGCCGTCGCACGCGTCGGCTCGCGTTTTCGCACCTTCTGGATACTTTATCGCGGTCGTTGTCCGAGCGATAGGCTGGTCAAGCCGAAGCCGCGGACTTATATTGGTTCCATCATCGGGGCGAACCATCGACATCGGCGCGGCATGCCGTGTCCGTGGGTGGGCTCGCTTGTTTTCGCTTTCGTCGAAGCGAAGGCGTTTTCTCGGCAGTCCGAAGCGATGCTCGGCCGTGGGCGCCGGAGGTCGAATTGAACAATCTATGAACGAGTCTTCTTCCGCACACGTCGCGCCGGGCGTTCACCGGGCCCCGCGACAAGACGACCCGCCTTATCAGCGCGGCGAACCGGTGGCGCTGTTCATTCCCTGCTACGTCGATCAGTTCTTTCCGACGATCGGACAGGCGTGCGCCAAGCTGCTTGAGAAGTTCGGCGTTCCGGTCGTGTTTCCCGATCGGCAGACCTGTTGCGGGCAGCCGGCGTTCAACTCGGGCTACTGGGACGAGGCCCGGCCGGTGATCCAGCACTTTTGCGAGGTGTTTGCCGACCAGCGGTGGATCGTTTCGCCCTCGGGGTCGTGTACGGCGATGGCCCGAGTGTTTTTCGGCCATGTCGATCCTTCGCCGCAGGTGGTCGAAGTGGGCCGCCGGGTGTTCGAGCTGACAGAGTTCCTCGTCGATATTCTCGGCATCGAAGACACCGGAGCGACGTTCGCCGAAAAGGTGACGCTGCACAGCGGTTGCCACGGACGGCGCGAGCTGGGGCTGGTGGAAACGCCCCTGCGCCTGCTGCGGAACGTGAAACAACTGGAGTATTGCGAACTGCCCAACATCGAAGAATGCTGCGGGTTCGGCGGCACGTTCAGCGTGAAGATGCCGGGCACGTCGCTGGCGATGGGCGCGACGAAGGTCGATTGCATCCTTCGCAGCGGAGCGAACGTCGTCACCAGCGTCGATGTGAGCTGCCTGATGCACATCGGCGGCATCCTCAAACGCAACGAACAGGCGCAACACATTCGGGCGATGCATATCGCCGAGATCTTGGCCGCGGGAGTGTGAGCGGTGAACGACGACAAGGCAAAGCATCTTTCGGGCGCCGAGTTCTGGACCGACCAAACGCACGGCCTTTGCGAGCCGCACGGGTCGCCCTCGCTGGCGGCCTCGGCCGAACGCTCCAGTAAACACAACCGGCAGATCGCGGCCGAGATTCCCTATTTCGAATCGTGGCGCGAACAGGCCAACGCCATCAAGCGCTACGCGCTGATGAACCTC
The DNA here is from genome assembly GCA_029975295.1 of Thermoguttaceae bacterium. Lineage (GTDB taxonomy): Bacteria > Planctomycetota > Planctomycetia > Pirellulales > Thermoguttaceae > JARKPK01. The sequence continues at coordinate 32,761 of JARKPK010000001.1, forward strand.
GACAAGCTGTTGGTCGAGTTCGAGCGGAACATGGCGGCCAAGGGGGCCGAGGTCCTCTGGGCCGCCGATGCCGAAGAGGCCAACCGCCATGTGCTGCGCATCGCCCGCGAGCACCAAGTGCGGAGCGTGGTCAAATCGAAGTCGATGGTGACCGAGGAGATGGAATTGAACCATGTCCTCGAACAGGAAGGCATCCGCCCGATCGAAACCGACCTGGGCGAGTACATCGTGCAACTAGCCGGGCAACGGCCGGTGCATATCGTCACGCCCGCGCTGCACATGTCGGCCGAGGATGTGGGCAAGCTATTCGCCGAGAAGTTGGGCGAGCCGTTCAGCGCCGAACATCAGCGGCTGACCGATATCGCCCGGCGTCACCTGCGCGAAGAGTACTTGCGGGCCGGCATGGGCGTTTCGGGCTGCAATTTCGCCGTGGCCGACACGGGCACGATGGTTGTTGTGGAAAACGAGGGCAACGCCGGGCTATCGACTTCGGTTCCGCCGGTGCATGTGGCGCTGATGGGCGTGGAGAAGGTGATCCCCTCGATCCGGCATCTGCCGGTGTTTCTCAACTTGTTGGCCCGAAGCGGCACCGGCCAAAAGCTGACCACCTACACGCATTTGATCCACGGTCCGCTGCCGGGCAAGAAGCTTTATGTGATCATCATCGACAACGGGCGCACGAACATCCTGAAAGACCCGGCCGCTTGGCAGTCGCTGTTCTGCATTCGCTGCGGCGCCTGCCTGAACGCCTGCCCGGTGTATCGGCGCACGGGCGGGTGGGCCTACGGTTGGGTGTACCCGGGGCCGATCGGCGCGATCATCACACCGCATTACCTGGGCTTCGAGAGGGCGGGCGAACTGCCTTTCGCCTCGTCGTTGTGCGGGGCCTGCGGCGAGGTGTGCCCGGTGAAGATCGACATTCCGCACCAGTTGGTGCATTTGCGTCATCGGGCGGTCAACGAGCCGTCGCCGATGCGGTCGCCGCTGGAGCGGCTGATGTGGCGCAGTTGGGCCTGGATGATGAAAGGCCCGCGACGCTACGCGCTGACCATGTGGGCTGTGAAGATCGGCATCCGCATGGCGAAGTTCCTTCCGTGGCACCCGGGCAAACTCGGGGCGTGGACCCGCGGACGCGAACTGCCGCAACCCCCGGCCGCAGGCAGTTTCCGCGGTTGGTGGCGCAAAAAGAACAAGTAGGTTCGGCGCAAAGGCCGAGCGAGAGCGATTCGGTCGGGATGGGTCCGCCGACAGGGGCCGAGATCGCATCGGCTGGGCAGTGCGGCCGATGATTGTCGGAAAGTGCCGATTGCAGGACAATACCGCGACGAGACGACAGGAACCGGCCGGAACGGCTCGGGCGAGCGATGAATAGCCGTCAAGAGATCTTGCAGCGCATCCACCAGCGTTTGGCGGCCGCCGGGCCGATCCGCGACCAGTTCGCGCCTGCCGCAATGCCGCCGGAACCGAAGGTTTGGCCGATCACTAACCCCGACCGCGGCACGATGGCCGAGCGATTCGCAAGCGAGCTGTCGGCCGTTCACGGCGAAGTGCTGCGGCTTCGCAATTTCGACGAGGCGGCCCGGCAGTTCGCCTCGCTGGTCGAGCAAGAGCATTGGGGAACGTTGGCCGCGGCCGATGCCCCGATCGTTCGCCAGTTGGTTGCGCGCGTACCGGCCGGCGTGGTTGGCTGGATCGACGACACAAGCACCTCTGGGGAGATGGCCGCTGTTTCAGCCGGGGTGGTTGCGGCCGATGTGCTGTTGGCCGACACCGGAAGCTGCGTGATTGCCTGCCCAACGGTTCAGCATCGTTGGTTGTGCTACTTGCCGCCTGTTTGTGTGGTGGTGGCTCGGGCGGAGCAATTGGTGGAACACATGCCCGCGGCCTGGCCGCTGTTGAGTGGTCAGGCGGGCGACGCTCAGCGGCGCGGCGAAACGGTGATCGTAACCGGCCCGAGCCGCACGGCCGACATCGAGAAGATTCTGATCCTTGGCGTCCACGGCCCGAAGCGGCTGATCGTGGTGCTTGTGGACGAGTGATTTGCTCGATTCGCTCGGTGGAACACCGCGGGCCGGCACATCCTTCCTTCTTACCCCATGCGTGTTAATGTGGGGTTCTTTTCGGTCTTGTAGCGGTTGTGTAGAGTTTGCGGGTTCGGCACGGCCCGAAAGAAACTTGAAGAAATTTCCCGCGTCGCAACATGCTGTGCTGCAAGACGTTGCACATGCTCGCCTCCGGCAAGGTTCAGGACATGCATTTGCCACGACGCCATTTGTCGGCAAGATTGCATGGAGGGGACGGACTCGTCGCTGAGTTTCGTCCCATGCGCAGTCATTCTGCGTAGTAGTGTTCAGGGGATGCCTGCGACGCACGGCCGTTCGGCCGCTGCGCCGAGCTTGGGGCGAACCGACGTGAGCTGGATGGCGTAGCGGCCCGAAGGGGTTGCGGTCGATGCGCCGTGATGGGGGAGCATGAACATGAGAATCACTCGTTGCTGGATGACTGCGTGTATTGCCGCCCTTGCCGGATGGTGCCTGCTGGGGTCGTTCGGCGCCGGCAGCGCCGCGGCCGACATCTGTTGCCCGACCGTGGTGTGCAGCGGGCCGGAGTACAAACTCGTTCATCAATGGGTGTACGACCAGCGCGAGGTGACGGCCTACCGTGTGGAGTACGAGACCGTCTATGAAGAGCGGCCCGTAACCACGTACAAGCCGGTATGGGAAACGCAGACGCGCGAGTTGCGTTACACGGTGGCTCGCCCGGTGGTGGAAACGAGCACCCGCGAAGAGCGCTACACGGTAACGCGACCCGTTTACGAGACCCAGATTCGCGACTACAGCTACAATGTCGTCCGCTATGTAACCGAAACGGCGGAGCGAGAAGAAACCTACAAGGTGCTTCGGCCGATCATCGAGACGGCCGAGCGCGAAGAGGTGTACACGGTGCTTCGCCCGGTGGTGGAAACAGCCGAGCGCGAAGAGGTTTATACCGTAATGCGTCCGGTGTGCGAAACGGTGTATCAGCCGCGGTACCACACGGTGATGCAGCCGGTGGTGACCTGCCGCACGCAACTGGTCGATCAAGGGGGCTTCGCCGAGCAGATGGTGCTCAGGCCGGGACTGCCGGCCAACCGTTTGCGTTGGCAGCCGGCGCATACGGCGGTCGATCCGATGACGGGCCTGCCCGTGTATCAACGGGGAGGGTTGTATTGGGAGCAAACCCAGCGCGGCCGCTACGAAGTGCAGCGGGTTTGGCAGCCGAACGTGGTCGCTCAGCAGGTGGAACAGGTGCAATACGTGCCGCAGACGGTGGCCGAGCAGGTTCCGGTGCAGGTCACCCGGTACCAGCCGGAGCAAGTGGTTCGCCGCGTCCCGTACACGGTGCAACGGATGGTCGAAGAGCGTCAAGTGCGCCGCGTTCCCTATACCGTTCAGCGGATGGTCGAAGAGGTTCAGGTGCGCCGCGTTCCCTACACGGTCAGCCGGCCGGTGGTCGAGCGGGTCGAGAACAAGGTGCCGGTGCAGGTTTGCCGCATGGTGACGGAAGAACACGTCCGCCCGGTGGAAGTGCGGTCGATGAAGATGGTGTATGAGGAGCGGGTGGATCAGCAGCCCGTCCATGTTTGCCGCATGGTGGCCGTGGAAGAAACCGTTCGCGTTCCTCGCGTGGTGCAAAAGGTGACGCCGGTGACCTACACGCAGTACACGCCGCGATTGGTGTGCGCCCGGATTCCGTTGGACGCCTGCGGCAACCCGATCGCGGACCCGATGCCGGCGTCCGATTCGCTTTTGCAGCCCGTATTGCAGCCCGAACTGAGCAACCCGGCGCCCCGCAACGCGCCTACGCCGGCCAAAAAGGCGGCGGAGACAGACCTGCCCGCCCCGCCGACGCCGGGCGCCGATTCGGGCGCACGTTCGGCCTTCTCGGTGCCGCGCACAGGAACAGCGGCAGGCTCCGAATCGGCCGCTGCTTCGGCGGAGAAGCCCCAAACGGGCGCGCCCGCTTCGGCCGGCGCCGCCGAAACCCCGGCATCGGCCGGGGCCGGCAATGCGACCGCTCCGGCGCCCAGTCCGCCTGCCGGCATGAGCCCGGCGCCCTCGCCCGCGGCGCCTTCGGCAACGGCAAAGCCATTCAGCCTGAAGGATCCCTATCCCGCTCTGCTTGTGCCGCCGAAGCCGTAGCGTTCCACAGTTCGACGCTGCCGCAAATTCAGCCGATCTCAGGCTCGGGACGCGGCGCTTGTCACTCGTCAATCGCGTGTCTTCGGCAAGAGGCCGCGTTCGGGCGCAATGCGTCGGGCATCGGCGCCGGGTCACTTCGTTTGCAGCGGAATCACGCCGTCCCAGCCGGGCGGCGGAGTGCGGTTGTGCTGGACGATGGCCGCGGTCAGGAAGTCTTTGGCTTGATCGGCGGCCGGAATCCGTTGCAGTTTGTCGAGCGCTTCCGACCATCGTGACGCAAGGAACGCGTCGAGAGCCGACTCGTAGATGGCGAGGTGCTCGTCGGCAAGGGGCGATTCCGGGCCGGCAGGCGGAAGCAGCTCGCTGACTTCCATCGCCGTCTCCACGCCGTAGGGCCGAACGACGGCCAAACGCCGCACGCGGGCAACCTCGACCGGAACGTCGCGCCGCACTTCGGCCGCCGTGGCCCGATCGATGAGAATCGGCGCCCGCAGCAGCTTGGTCATCCCTTCCAATCTCGATGCGAGATTGACGACCGGACCGAAGACGGTGACCTTCACCTGATCGACCGTGCCGATCTTGCCGGCCACGGCGCGGCCCGCCGCGATCCCGATGCCTGCCCGAAAGCCGGCCGTGGCGTCGAACTGGCGTCGGATGGCCAGCGCGGCCACAGTGGCGCGGACGGCCATGTCGGGCTGCGGCAACGGCCATCCCCAGAAGCCCATCGCCGCATCGCCCTGAAAATCGCCGACAACGCCGCCCTGTTCGCGGATTTGCCGAGTGGCCACCCCCAACGCATTGCTCACCCGATGGAGCAAGCCCATCAGGTCGCGCGCCTGGCGTTCCGACTCGCGCGAGAATCCCCGCAGGTCGCAGAACATCACGCACACATCGGTTTCCCGCGGCGCGAGCACTTCGTCGGGATCTTGGCTCATCAGCGTGTCGAGAACCACGGGCGAGAAGAACGGGCTGAGCGTGGCGTGGCGGTGTTCGAGCAGCCGCATTTGCCGAAGCGCGCCGAGCATGGCGGCCGCCAACTCGGTGAACTTCACGTCCTCGCGCAAGTCAGTCGGATCGGTCGAGTGGCGCGATGCCGTTTCGGCTGCGAACCGGCCGGCCACATACAGCGCCCACGGCGCGCCGGCGCCGCCCACCGGAGTGCAGAACGCCCAATCGTACTGCTCGCTGGCCGTGAAGCTTTGCGCCGCTGGCGACGCCGGGCCGCGCCACACGTGCAGAACGCTTTGGCCGCGCGCAATCGCCTCGCGGATCAAGCCGACGCTGGGCCGAAAGTCGTCGGCCACGGCCAAACGCTGATCCCACTGCAACACCTTGGGAGCGGCAGGCGTTTGCCGGTCGGCCGCCACCACGGCCGCGGCGTCGGCCCGCGGCACGCCGGCCAACAACATGCTTACCAGCCGCACGCACAGTTCGCTTTCGCCCGCCGCGCCGCTAATCACCTCGGGCAACCGCGACAGAACTTCGAGCCGGTGGTCGGGATGCCGGAAGGGGATTTGCTTGAGGTACTGGGCGCTGAAGGCCTGCTCGCGCAAGGGCGCGGGCAAATCGGCCGAAACGTCGGCACGCTGATCGGCCAGCGTGAAGGTCGTTTCGCCGACGACGAAATGCTCGCCCGGACCGATGGCGAACCGATCCGCCTCGCGGCCCGAATAGAAAACCGGATTGCGCGCCTCGGGCAAGCGAACAACTTCCAAACGCCGCCCATTCCATTGCATCATCACATGCCGCCGCGAAACGGCTGCGTCCCACGGGACGGCCCAGTTGCCCGCGGTTCGGCCGAGAACCACGGCATGGTCGGCGGGCAAGCTCCGCCGCCAACGCTGCTGCAACTCGGGGCCTTGAGCGATCAGATCGGGCATGGCTGGGCGACTCACGGGGAATCGGAAAACGGGCAGAACTCGGGCCGCCGGCCGGCATGGGCGACGGCGCGGCGGCGGCGGACGGCCGCAGCCGGTCACGGCGGTTTCGGCAACCGCGAGGCGGGCTTGGTCAACCGCACGGCCAGCGCCCAAAGCCCCCACAGCAGCGTAATCACCAACACAAAGGCCGCGATGCCGTGGACGATCAATTGCCTCCGCAGGCGGGAAATCGTTTCTCCGATCGCCGCCTGATGATCCTCTTGCACTACGACCATCCAACCCGACGGCTCGCCGCGAACCAAAATCGGGGCGGCCTGCGCGATCCAATGACGATCGAAATCCTCGCCGTCCGGGTCGTCGGCCAGCGGGTCGTGATAATGGGCGGCCGAGGGGGCCGACGGTTCCAGCGGAAGCTGCTCCACCTCGACGCAACGGCCGCGAAAGCGGTCGGGCACTCGGCCCTCGTTGGCCAACAGACGGTCGTACAACGGGTGTTGCAGCACCAGCCCTTGGTGATCGCCCGCCCGTCCGTCGATCAACGCGGCGAACTGCCGTTCGCCCTGGCGAAGCGCGAGCAAGCGGCCCACTTCAACCGTCATCGCCACCACGCCGAGAAAGTTCGTTCCCTCGCGGTCTTCGAAGATCGGCGCGGAAATCGCCACAATCCAGCGGCCGGTGGCTTGCGACCGAAACACCGCCGATAGATGCGGCTTGCCGAGCTGATGCCCCGGCGGCGGCCGCCACGTCGGCGCTTCGTCGCGCAGCCCGCCGTGGAAGTAGCTTCGCCAGCCGAACGCCCGGCCGATGGTCGAGCCCTCGGGCACCCGCGCCGTGGAAATGCCGCGGGCGTCGCAGACGAACCAGCTCGACGCCTCTTCGCCGTCGGGACGCATCGCGTCGGGAATGATTTCGTCGAACAGTTCCTGAATCGCCTTGCGCTCGGGTTGATTGCGGAACTCCTCGGCAAGCTGCTCCGCCTCGGCCGCCGGAAGATCCGGCGCATTGAGCCGTTGGGCCAACGACTCGAACCGTTCTTGCGCCCGGGCCGCCAACAACAACTCGCGGAGCGAACGCGATCGCGAAACCCGCTCGACGGCCTCGAACCGCCGCTCCAGCTCGTTGGCGGCCGTACGCGCCACATACTGCGCGGCAAAGGCGTTGCTCTGCACGGCGCGGGCCGTCAAAGCCGCGTCGGACTGCCTCAGCGTTGTGCGGAAACCGACCCAAGCGAACCAAAGCACCACGGCCAGAAGCAACGCCGGGCCGATCGCCCCCAGCACGATCAGCGGGCGCAAGGCGCGGCGGGCCGCGCGGGCCCGAAGGGCCTCGAGCACGGCCTGCACGTTGGGAAACCGCCGGTCGGGCGACTTGGCCAAGCAGCGGTCGATGATGTCGGCCAAGGGGCGATCCACTCCGGGAACCCGCCGGTGGTCCGAAGGCGGCGGCGTCTCGGCAATCATCGCCCGGTACGCAGCCAGCCGCTCGCGCAATTCGCCCGTGTCCGAAAACTGCTCCTCGCGTTCGGGCGAGCAATAGGGCGGGCGGCCGGTCAGCATCGAATAGAGCAAGGCCCCCAAAGCGTAAACATCCCAGCGGGCATCGGGAACGGCGTCGAGGTCGGCCTGCTCCGGCGCCATGTAGAACAGCGTGCCCAAGGCCGGCGCCTGCTCGTGCGACAATCGCGACTGCCCGAAATCGGCCAACCGTGGTTTGTCGTCTTGATCCAACAGAATGTTGGCCGGCTTCAAGTCGCAGTGCAACACGCCTTTGTTATGCGCGTGAACCAAACCGATCGCGGTCTCTTCAAACAATCGCACCGCCTGATCAACCGGCAACGGACCGTCGGCCAGCCGCTGAGCCAGCGAACCGCGCTCGACGTACTCCATGATGTAGTACGGAGGCTCGGCATCCCAACCCACGCCCACGAGTTGCACCACATAACGGTCGGCGTAAAGAAACGCCAGCTTCTCCACCTCGCGGCTCAACAGCGACCAATCGAGCCCGCCGCGATGGGCATAGAACTTGATCGCCACGCGGCGGCCGGTGTTTCGCTCGACGGCCACCCACACTTCGCCGTAGGCGCCGCCGCCGAGAAAATGTTCGACGTCGTAGCCGGGCACCGAAGTCGGCGGTTGCCCGCGCTTCAGGCTCAACTCGCGCGCTCGCTGACGCTGTGGCTGATCTTGAGCTTCGGTCAGATCACTGCTCATCCGAAAGACCCTGCCGATCGAAATCGTCTGGCCCGTGGAGGCGCCCAATCGCGGCTCGCAAGGCGTCATCGCCGCGGTAAGGGCGGGGCGACGAGCTTTCTGCTTTTCCCCCGGCCGAAGCGATCCCTCGGCGCATATCGTACACCAAATCACCCGCCGCGCGACCCGACCCGGACGACGCAACTGCCGGCAGGCAAAGTTCGCGCCGGCGCCAAGCTTTTCGCGCTGCACCGCACTTCCTTGTGCCGCCGAAGAATCGATTGCGGATGGCGGACCCCAACTGTCTTTCTCGCAGCCTGTCCTTTAGGATATGCTATAGATCGCTCGGTGGCCGCATCGGCGGCGCCGGAAAACAGTGAGAGAGTTGCCGCCTCGCTCGTTCTCACCCCGATTGATAAACCATGATGTGGGCTTGGGCAGTACTGTTGCTGATTCTCGGCCTCGGATTGGCCGTCATGGAAGTCTTCTTTGCTTCCGCGGGCATCCTCGGCTTTTTGGCGGCCGCGTCAATCATCGGCGCAGTCGTGCTGGGGTTTCAGTATGCTCCCGAGTTCGGCATTGGCCTAATGGTGGCCACGCTGGTCGGCCTGCCCGGTGTGGTGGTCGCCGCCTTCCGCTATTGGCCGCGGACCCGGCTGGGGCGCCGCGTGCTGCTGTCGGCCCCGCGCGAACAAGACGTGCTGCCCGACGAAGACGAGCGGCTTTGGCTGCGCAGCGTGGTGGGCAAACGCGGTCGGGCGAAGTGCAAGATGCTGCCCGGCGGCTTGGTCGTTGTCGAAGGCCGGACGGTCGAGGCCGTCAGCGAAGGCCAGCCGATCGAGGCGGGCGAGCCGGTCGTCGTCGTGCAGGTGCGCGGCAAGCGATTGGTCGTGCGGCCCGACACCGAACCGAACCCCCAGGCTGAAGACCCGCTCCGTCGCCCGATCGAAACGATTTTGGGCGAACCATTCCTTGCCGACGATGCGCCCGGCGAACCCGACGGCCCGCGCGGCGCGCACTAACGTCGCCGCCGTCGATGAGGATTCAAGCGTTGGCGGTCGGCCGCCCACCTTGGCGCAATCGCCAAGGCAAGCGAATCGCCCCGGCAAACGTTTTTGCCGCAGGCCAGAGCGGCGGCCGGTGCGAGCTGCCGCCGACTGCTCCGTCTTCCTTCCCATCATGCACTTCATCGAACACAACAAAGAAAGGCCCGGCCGATGACGCGAACGGCACTGTTGCTCGGCGTGGCTCTGTTTCTTTCCGCGGTGGGGTTTGCGAATCGGTTAGCGCCGGTTTCGGCGGCCGATGCCGGGGCAAACGTGCCGGACGTTGCAACAAACAAGCCGGCCGACACCGGCCCAACTGCCGATGCCGACACGGCCGCGGCCTCCGCGAGCGACCGCCCCATTGCCGCCGGCAAGAATGCGGAGGAGCCAACTCGGCCCGAACCGAATGCGGAAGCCGCCGCACAGAAGCCCGCCGCAGGAGAGCCGAAATCCGATTCGAAATCGCCCAAGCCGGCGGATTCGGCCGAGCCGCCAGCTTCGGACAAGCCAGCCGAGCCGCCGAAACCGGCCTATCATCCGACCGAGGCCTATCGGACGATCGAGCTGCGCGGCTGGAAGCTGCTGGTGCTCGACGAGCTGATGGAAAAACACCCACGCACCTGGGAGCAAACGCGAGAGGTGGTCGATGCTCAACTGCTGGGCATTGTGCGGATGGCGCCGCGCAAGGCCCTGGTGAAATTGCGGCAGATTCCCATCTGGATCGAGTACGCCAATCCCAAAGTGGCGTGCATGTGCTACCATCCATCGCGCCAGTGGCTGAGCAACAATGGGTTCAATCCAGAGAAGGCCGGGGCGGTCGAGTTGGGCAACTGCCGCGCGTTTCTCTCTTGGACCAAGGTTCAGCCGTGGATGGTGTTGCACGAATTGGCCCACGGCTATCATCACCGTTTTCTGCCCGGCGGCTACGAGAACAAAGAGATCGCCGCCGCGTACCGCCGCGCGATGGATGCCAAGCGTTACGAGGCCGTGCTCTACTACCACGGCGAGACAAAACGCGCCTACGCGGCCAACAACCCGCAAGAGTATTTCGCCGAGCTGACCGAGGCCTGGTTCGGCACGAACGACTTCTTCCCGTTCGTTCGGCCCGAGGTTCGCCGCCACGATCCCGAGGCCGCCGAACTGTTGGAACGCCTCTGGTCGGGCGAATAGGGGTGATCGCCGGGCAACGGTTGTTCTGCGACAATCGTTGTTCGCATCGAACCGATAAGTCGCTCCACGAAACGTGGCTTTTTTCACGAAATGATCGTGCAGTGTCGCGGTTTTTCCGATCGGGGCGACTGAAAAGACAAATGCTTTAGGACGACCGCCCGATGGCATGGCTCCTGTTTCTCGACGAAAGCGGGCACGACCATAAACAAATGCCCTACGAGGTCCGCGGCGGGGTTGCCATCGAAGATCGGCGATTGTGGGCGTTCACCAGGCAAATGCAAGATCTCGAGCAGATCAGCTTTGGCTGCCGCCCTCGAGAGTTCCGAAAGGAACTCAAAGGCAGCTCGCTTCTTGATCGAAAACGATTCAGATTCGCTCGGCAATCCGAAACGATGCCGGCGGAGGAACGTCGAAGGAATGCGCGGGCATTCTTGATGAAGGGATTGCAAGGGCATCGGCCCACGAAGACCGAGTTTTCCGCTTACGGTCAAGCGTGTATCGAGATGGCCCGCGGCGTTTTTCAGCTTCTTCGCGAGCACGGGGGCGTGGTGTTTGCCACCGCAACTCCCGCTCGACTCGCGCGGCCCACGGGAATTGCAGAAGACTATCTGCGAAAAGACGTCGTGTTCTTGCTCGAGCGATTCTTTTACTTCTTGGAAGGACGAAAGGAACACGGCTTGTTGGTCATGGACGGCTCGGAGAAGAACCAGGATCGCAAATTCGTGCGTCAACTCGAAAACTACTTCACTAAGACAAAGACCGGACGATTTCGGACGCAGTGGATCGTTCCGACTCCGTTCTTTGTAGCTTCAGACATGGCCTATCCGATCCAGGTCGCCGATCTGTGCATCTACTGCATCAACTGGTCGTTTCGGTTGCCGAGTCGAGGAATGGACAAACCTGTGCGCGAAGAAATCCGCAACGAGTTTCTCGAATGGCTGCAACAGCTTCAATTCCACGGCGAGGGCTATCGAGACGGGCAGGTGTTCGAAACGTGGGGCATCTGCTACGTTTCAAATCCGCGCGGCGCCGATGATGAAAGCGCATAAAAAAAGAGACAACGCCTTCAGGGCCAGCCTGCAAAGGCTCTCCCTTCGGCCGAGTCTCCATAAGAATTATCGGGCCTCTTAGAAAGGCAGTCAAGTGAAATCTCCCTTCGGTCGGCGTTTTGCCGCACTCAGGCCGTGATTGCGGTCTTCAAAGGAACAACACTCGAAATGTCTTGGGAATAGAAAGATAGCATTACGATGAAAGCCCGTGCTTTTTACGACGAATTCGTACCACCGGTTCATCATTCGAACCCCGAGGCCGACCCGATTCGCTGTCCTTCTGGGCAACGCAAGACATACGCCGACGGAACGGCGCTGGAGCCACCGCACGCCGCAATAGGCGCCTGGGTGGTTATCTCGACCTCATTCGCTCTGATGTTTACTATGATCATGCCGCTCACGCGAAAAGGACTGTGTGCCGAGACTGCCGACGGATCGCTCGTCCCCCGTGAAACGCAGCGGTTTTTCATCACGCCGGGGCAGCCGGCCGAGCTGCGGTTTCACCGAACCGTTGCCGGCAGGCCGGCCGGGGCCGAAACGCTGCCGAAGTTCTCCATTTTCGACTACTGGGGCAATCCGGCGGCCGAGGGCGAGACGCAATCGGCCGGCGACGGCGTCGTAACGGCTGCGGTCAAGCTGCCGCAGGGTTACTACGAAATCGCCTTGGCCGGCGACGGTCGGCGCTACGGCATCGTTTGTCTGCCGGCCGTCGAGGCGGCTAAGGCCGATCCTTTCTTCGCCATCGACTGCGCGGCAAGCTGGCTGGTGCGCAGCGATGCCCTTCGCCACAGCTACGCCCGCGTGCTCGGCCGCAGCGGCATCCTCATGGCCCGCGAACGGCTCACCTGGGGCGCTATTCATCCATCGGCCGACCGCTGGGAATGGGAGTCGGGCGCGCGGTTCGAATCGCTGCGCCGGACCTATGCGGCCGAGTCGGTGGCCGTGCTCGAAATGTTCCACGATTCGCCGGCCTGGATGGGCCGCGTGGGAAAATATCCCGATGATCTGATCGCTGCCGCCCGATCGTGGCGGAGCATCGCCGCCCGTTGGGGCGAACTGTGGGGCGGGCTCGAGGTGTGGAACGAACCCGACATCTTCTTCGGCGGCGACATGCCGGCCGATCAGTACGTCGCGCTGGTGAAAACCTTGGCCTACGTGTGGCGCGACATGCCGCGGCAGAAGCCGCTGGTCGGCGGCGCGCTGGCCCACGCCCATCCGCGGTTTCTCGATGCGGCCGCGCGCAACGGACTGCTGGAAGTGTGCGATGCCTTCAGCTTTCACAGCTACGAGAAGGCCCCGCAAATGGAATCGCTGGTGGCCGGCTATCGCCGATGGCAGCATCGCTTCGGCCGACCGCAGATGCCGCTGTGGATCACCGAATGCGGTCGCCCGTGGCCCAAGGGTACGGATCGCCCGGCCCGCGAACCCGACGCGATCAGCGCGCTGGACATCACCATGAAGGCCGTCGAGGCCAAGGCCCTGGGCGTGGAACGCTACTTCGCCTTTGTGCACCCGTTCTACGAAGAGAACCAACACAACTTCGGCATGATGGGCCGCGAGGGCACGCCGTTGCGGTCGATGGCCGCCTACGCCTTTGCCGCTCTCGCACTGGCCGGAAAGAAGCCGATGGGCGATTTGCCCCCGGGCGAGGCAAGAGTCGTCCGCGCGCGTGTGTTCGGCAATGAAAACGAGGCCGAATGCATCGTCGTCGTTTACACCGGCAAGCCCGAAGCCGGGGCGGCCGTGCCCTTTGAACTGCCCGTGCTTCGCGCCGCGGGCATCGACGGCCGGGCGATTCAGCCCGAAGCAAACCGCCTGCCCGTGCCCGATGGTTTGACCTACGCCTGGGTCGATCGCGCTGCGGTGCAACCGCGATTGATTCGGCCCAAGCCCGAAGCGCCGGGCGACGGCCGGCCCGAGGCTGCATCGAGCAGAAGCGAACCGGCGCCCTCAAACGCGACTGGAATTGCGGACGCCGCAGCGCGGCTTCGCGGACCGATCGTGTTGCGGTTCCAGTATTCGCCCGAGCAACTGAAGCCATCGGCCGAGGGCTACCGTTGGCAGGGCGCCTTGCCCGGCGAGCTGCGGCTGACGGTGCGGGTGTTCAACCTTTCCGAGCAGCCGCATCGCGTTTGGTTGCGGGCCGAGGGGGCGGGCGATGGCGCCGGGCTGTCGATCGCCGAGCCGACCGAGCAACAGGTCGAGGTTCCCAGCGGCGCGTGGCGCGATCTGACTTGGACGTGTCGCTGCGAGCCGGCCACCGAACAGTTCTCCGTGCGCAGCGTGCGCGTCGGCGGCAGGGTTCGACAGGCGATCCCGGCCGAATCGCCCCCGCCCCAAGCCGACCGCGAGGGGAATTCGCCGAATGACGAACCGATTCTGCCGTTGGCCGTCGATTTCATCTTCGCGCGTTCGTGATAGAATGGGTGCTCGCGCAATCGCGATCAGATCGCCGCTTGCGCGGCCGGCGGCGAGACCGATTCGAGCCGGCATCTCTGGGGCGATCAATCGAGGAGTGCTTGCGAAAATGGTTTGGGCGGTGTTGCTCGAATGCGCCGGGCTGGTGCTGCTGGTCGTCGGCGGCGAATTGTCCGTCCGCGGCGCATCGCGATTGGCGGCCTGGGCGCAGATATCGCCGCTAGTGATCGGGCTGACCGTGGTGGCTTTCGGCACCAGCGCGCCCGAGCTGGCCATTGCCCTGAAGTCGGCGCATGCCGGGCAGGCCGACTTGGCTCTGGGCAGCGCCGTGGGCAGCAACATTTTCAATGTGCTGCTGATCTTGGGCATTTCCGCGCTGATTGCACCGACGGCTGTTTCCAGCCGGTTGCTTTGGGTCGATGTGCCGGTGATGATCGGCGTTTCTGCGGCGCTGTTCGTTGCCGGCATCGGAGGCTCGATCAGTCGGCTGGAAGGCGCCATCTTCTTCCTCGCGCTGATTGGCTACGGCGTTTGGACCATCCGCGCCGGGCGCCGTGAGCCGCCCGAAGTGCTCGAAGAATACCAAAACGAGTTCGCTTCCGCCAAACCCCGCACCCGATGGGGCCTGATGCTCCACATGGGGCAAATCGTGGCTGGGTTGGCGCTGCTTTCGGTGGGCGCCGACTGGATGGTCGATGGCGCGGTGACCATCGCACGGTTCTTCGGCGTCAGCGAGTTGATGATCGGGCTGACTGTCGTCGCGGTCGGAACGTCGCTTCCCGAGGTGGCCGCAACGGTGGTCGCCAGCATTCGCGGCGAACACAACATCGCCGTGGGAAACATCGTCGGCAGCAACATCTTCAACATCCTCTGCGTGCTTGGGTTGGCGGCGGCCGTTTCGCCCGAAGGCCTGAAGATTTCGCCCGAGGCGTTGGCGTTCGACATCCCGTTGATGATCGTCGTGGCGGCCGCGTGCCTGCCGATCTTCTTTACCGGGCATCGCATCGCCCGATGGGAAGGCGCCGCCTTTCTGGCGTACTATGCCGCCTACATCGCCTACTTGATCCTCGAAGCCACCAACGAGCAGATGGGCCGCACCCTGGCTGTCTTCGTTGTCGGATTCGCCTTTCCCCTAACGGCCATCACCATGGCCGTCGGAACGGTCCGGTATTGCCGCGAACTTTGGCGGCGAAAAGCGGCGGGCTGAAGCGTCGCGGCAGCCATGCGCCCCGAGCGCGCAGCAACCGCGATTGCCTCGGCCGCCGGCCGAACAACCTCGAACGCGTTCGATGCGGCAACCCGCCGCAAGCCGTTCTCAGGCGATGGGGCGTTAGAAAAGCAGCACCTTCAGTTCGGGGTGATCGTTCGGATCGACCATTTGCAGGAGCTTCACGCCCATCTGAAAGAACCCGCCGCCCATCGGGTGGATATGTTTCACCTTGCCGCGAACGAACACTAGGTCGCCTTCCCAGCGAAACGCCACGACCAATTCATCAAGCGGCCTGGGACCGTCGAGCACGATTGCCACGCCCGAGCTCGAGAACTCCTTCGTCACCGCCGTAAACGCCTTGGGCACCTGCGCGCGGTTCCGTTCGAACGGCACGACCAACACCACCAGCGTCAGGTTGACACGCCGATCGAGCCGCGGGCCATCAAGCCGCGCTTTCAGTTCCGGGCAATTGTTGTTCGCCACGCGCAACAGAAAACCTTGCACTTCTTGCTCTTTGTGGCGAGTGAATAGCGGCATGACAACTCCTCCTCGCAAACCCGCGTAAGCCTTTGGGAGAGCACGGGCCGATCGTCCGACTCGCTCTCCCTTCAAATCTAGTGCGCCCCCGGCAACCATGATGGCCCCGAAACCGCGGTTTTGTCGGCCGCAAACCGGCGCCGCGGCGATCGGCCGGGCAAGGCCCAACGGGGCCTGCGGGCCAAGAGACGCCTGTGCCGGGCGGCCGTCGCCCCGTCCGCGCATACGGGGGACGGCACGCGCAGTGTTGGCCCCAGGCAAGCAGACGACGAGAGACTTTACAATCGGCGGTCGCTGCGGCTACTATAGTGGCTCGCGCCTCCGAACCGGTCGCTGCATCGCTTCGCCGCAAGGCAGCCGCCGCTGATTCGCCAAGGGCCGAACCGCTTCGCTGTTGCGACCGGCACGATCGGCCGATTCGCTACGATGCGCACAACTAATCCTACTGCCGCGTTTGTCTCCCTGGGTTGCAGCCGCACGATGACATCCCGTGATCTGGTTTTGCAGACGCTCAATCAATCTCCGGTCCCCCGCGTGCCGCGGGATATTTGGTATTCGCCCGACGCGCAAGAGCAACGCCCCGACGAGGTGCGCGAGCTTGCTCTTCGTTTCCCCTCGGATATCGTGTGGGTGCAGGCCAAAGCGGCCGGCGGTCGGCGCACCGCGGGCCGCTTGGGCACGGAGGCCGCGCCCGACGCCTGGGGTTGCGTTTGGGGGCCCGGGCCGCGGGCGCCGTTCGTTGAACCCTCGCCCGCCCCGCTTGCCGACGCCAAGAAGGCCGCCGAGTTTCGGCCTCCGCGCGATTTGCTCGACGAAAAACGGTTCGAGCATCTGCCCGCGCTCGTCGAACGGGAAACGTGTTTTGTTCTGGCCCAAAGCGAAGTGCGGCCGTTCGAGCGGCTCCGCGCGCTGCGCGGCTCGAAAAGCGTGCTCGCCGAAATGGCCAAGGAGAAGCGCTCGCCGACGTCGCCGCTGCGGAGCTTGCTGGCTATGATCCACGAGGCCGCCTGCCGCGAAATCGAGCTTTGGAGCCGGCTGCCTGTCGATGGCGTGGTGTTCTGCGACGTTTGGGGCGGGCCCGAGCGCCTGCTCGTCGAGCCCCAGGCATGGCGCGAGCTGTTCAAACCGCTCTATCAAGAGTACTGCCGAATCCTGCACGAGAACGACAAGTTCGCCTTCTTCCTCACCGGCGGCAACGTGTACGACATCGTCAACGATCTGGTGAAGATCGGCGTCGATGCCGTTTATACGGAATGGGGGTGTTCCAGCTTCCCCCGTCTGGTCAAGCGATTCGCCGGGCAAATCACGTTCTGGGGTGGGCTCGATCGGCCCGAAACTTTGCGAACCGGCAGCCCGGCCGAGGTACGGCAGGCCGTGCGGCGGATTCTCCATCCCTACGACGACGCGCGGCACGCGCCCTCGCTTCGCGACGCCCACGATCTTCGCTCGGGCAAACCGGCGGCCCGCCCGTCCGCCGAAGAGATTCGCCCGTTCAGCGTCATCGCCCAATGCTGCTTCGATGCCGCCACGCCGACCGCTTCGTTGGTCGCCTTTTGCGAACAATGGCATTCGGCCCTGCCGGCGTCGCGATCGTAAGGCCCGCGATCAACAAGACGGCAACCGCCGGAGCCGTTCCCTCTGCCGCGGCCCCTTTCCATGCCGAACCATGCGACGGCCCGGGACGGGCGGATTCCGAAAAACGCCTTCTACACGCCGCTGCGGCCGACGGTTGGGCCGTTCCCCCCGGGGCGATGCCCACGGACGTCGTCCGGCCGCGATCGGCACGTCCGCCCCCCAATAGTCAATCGGGCCATCGTCTGTCGGTCTTGTCGGCGTGGGCGGCAAACGGTATCTTTCCGCAGGCTCGACGGCGGCCGGTTGGCAGCCCGTTGAAAGACAAAATGCTTGCACAAGCCCTTGTGGGCAAAATAGTTTGCAACCGCTGCCAAGTGTGCTTGCAAATACTATTTCAACGGGCTGTTCGGGTGCGGGCGGAAGAATCGGCCTTGTTTCGGTGAGTTGCGGCCGCGTTTGCGCGAAGTGCGGGCACGGCTTGGGCCGGCGGATCGAAGGCGATTCGGGCCGGGCGTTTCGGGCATCCGGGCGAAACACACTCGGGCGGCCGATGCACAGCGAACACAATCGTATTCTGTTTGACGGAAACCGGACGGCTCGCGGTCAGTTCGGCCGTCGGCCCGGCCTCATCGAACACAATCGTGTTCTGTTTGAGGAAAACCGTGCTGATGGGCCGACCAACGGCCGGGCGGGTTCCGCAGGCGGCGGCGTCTGTCGCGCTTAGCATCGGACTTCTGAGGCTCGGGGAACGATTGACGGCAGGTGATGCGGATGGAACAACGCGACGAGCAGGCCGAGGACCAGCGCGGCCATGGGGTGAGACAGCCGCGGCACGTTGCCGACGGCGACACTGCGGCCGCGGGCCGCGGAAGCGAGGGTCTGTTTTCGCGGAGCTTCATCGGACTGTTGATCACGCAGTTCCTCGGCGCGATGAACGACAACATGTTCCGCTGGCTGATCGTGCCGATCGGCAAAGAGCGCTGGGGGGAGGATTCGGCCGCGCTGGTGCTTTCGCTTGGCGCGGTGATGTTGGTGCTGCCCTTTCTGCTGTGGGCGGCGCCGGCCGGTTGGTTGGCCGATCGGTTTGCAAAGCACCGCGTGATCTTCGGCTGCAAAGCGCTCGAGATTATTTGCATGGCGGCCGGCGTCGGGGCGATCCTTTCCGGCAACGTTTACATTATGCTCGCCGTGTTGTTCTGCATGGGATCGCAGAGCGCGCTGTTCGGCCCGTCGAAGTACGGTTCCATCCCCGAGATCGTGCGCGCCGATCGGATTGCGGCCGCCAACGGTTTGGTGGGCATGACGACCATCGCGGCGATTGTCGCCGGCACGGTGTTGGGCGGGCTGCTTTACGACTGGACCAAGCCGTTGGGCCAATCGCATTGGTGGCTTTCGGCAGCGGCGTTGGTGGGCACGGCCGCCGCGGGCACGGCCACGGCGTTGTTGATCCGTCCGCTGCGGGCGGCCAACGAGCATCGAGCGTTCGTTTGGAACTTCGCCCGCGAAACGTGGCGCGATCTGCGCGGCCTGTTCCGCCTTCGCCCGCTGTTCTGGGCGGCGGTGGGCAGCGCGATGTTCTGGTCGGTGGCCGGGCTGTTTCAATTGAACGCTGATCGGTTTGCCGCCGATCCGTTGCAGTTGAAAGAGCGGGCCGACGTGGGCTGGGTGCTGGCCGCGCCGGTGGTGGGCTTAGGGTTGGGCAACTTGCTGGCCGGGTTGGTGTCGCGGCGGCGGATCGAAATGGGAATTGTGCCGCTGGCCGCCTTGGGCATGGCCTTCAACTGCGCGGCGTTGTATTTCGTGCCCGCGGGCGACGGGACGCTTTCGAGCACGGCCTTTCGGCTGAGCGCCGTTTGGCTGTTTTTGTTGGGACTCAGCGCGGGGGCCTACGACGTGCCGCTTCTGGCCTTCCTGCAATACCGCAGCCCGATCCGGTTGCGGGGCGGCATCTTGGCTGTCACCTCGATGCTGGCGTTTACGGGCACGATCGCCGCCTCGGGCGTGTTTTGGCTGCTCAATGGGGTGCTGGCGTTGTCGGCCGCGGCGATCTTTCTTCTTTCGGCGGTGGGCACAGCGGCGGTGGCTGCGGCATCGTGCCGCTGGCTGCTGCGTGAATTGGTGCGGTTCCTGTTTCAATGCCTGTGCGTATTGATTTATCGCGTTCGGGTCGAGGGGCTGGAACACTTGCCCGCCCGAGGGGGCGTGCTGCTGGTTTCGAATCATGTTACGTGGATCGACGGACCGATGTTGGTTTTGCACGTTCCGCGACGGATTCGGATGGTGGCCTACGCCGACTACTTCGACCGTTGGTGGCTGCGGTGGCTGGGCTACCTGGCCGAAATCATCCCGATTCGGCCGGGCCGGCGGCAGATCGTCGAGGCGATTCGCCTGGCCCGCGAAACCTTGCGGCAAGGCTGTGCGGTGGGCGTGTTCGCCGAGGGCGGCATTACGCGCGACGGGCAATTGCAGCCGTTTCAGCCCGGTTTTTTGGCGATGGTGGGCGACAGCGGCGCGCCGATCGTGCCGGTGTATCTCGACGGGCTATGGGGGAGCATTTTCAGCAACGAGGGCGGCCGGTTCTTCTGGAAACTGCCGCGCCGTTGGCGGTATCCGGTGACGGTGCGGTTCGGCCCGGCGATCGTCGGCCCGACCGATCCGGAGCAGGTGCGCGCGGCCGTATTGGCATTGGCCGGCGGGTCGGCGCGCGTAGAATGACCGGGAAGCGGCCGAAACGATTGGCGGGAAGGGAAGGGCGGTCGGGGCGCCTGCTGCGTGGTGTTTGGAACGTGGATGGGGTGGATGCTATTACAACGGGAGACCTACGGCGAACAAAGGCCGGCGCGGTTTTCGGCTTTGCCGGCAAGGCGTAGGCGAAGTACGGCCATCGACTGGCAATGAAGGAGCCCGGCGGATGAATGCGGCGGAATCGATGTTGAACTTGCCGCGGCAGTTCATCGCGGCATGCCGCGCGGCAGGCGGCCGGAAGAAACTGGCCGACAGCACGGGCATGGAGATGACCGGCAGCGAGTTGCTGCTGCGCACGTTGGTGTTGCGGCGCTTGTTGCGCCGCAAGCTGGCGGCGGACGAGCGAATGGTGGGCTTGCTGCTGCCGCCTTCGGTGGCGGGCGTGCTGGCCAACGCGGCAGTCTCAATCGATCGCCGCGTGGCTGTCAATCTGAACTACACGCTCAGCTCCGACGTGCTCAACGACTGCGTGGCTCAGGCGGGCCTGAAGCATGTGATCACCAGCCGTCGAGTGCTCGACAAGCTGCGCGAGCGATTCCCGATCGAACTTTCGGTCGAGCCGATCTTCTTGGAAGATCTGAAAGACCGCGTCCGCCTGACCGACAAACTGCTCAGTGCGGCCGAGGCCTTTCTGCTGCCGCAATCGCTTCTGGCCCGTCGGCTGAAGCTGCACCAGGTTCGGCCCGACGATCTGCTCACGGTGATTTTCACCTCGGGAGCGACGGGGCGGCCCAAGGGAGTGATGCTCAGCCACCGCAATGTGGGCTCGAACGTTGCCGCCATCGACGCGATCATCCATCTGCGCGACGACGACGTGCTGGTCGGGGTGCTGCCGCTGTTCCATTCGTTCGGCTATACCGTCACCCTTTGGACGGTGCTCACTTTGGGCCCGATGGGCGTTTATCACTACTCGCCGCTGGAGGCGCGCGAGGTGGGCAAGCTGGCCAAGCGTCACGGGGCGACGATTCTGATCGCCACGCCGACGTTCCTTCGATCGTACCTGCGGCGCTGCGAGCCCGCGGAATTCGCCAAGTTGGACGTGGTGGTGGTTGGGGCCGAGAAGATGCCGATCGAATTGGCCGAGGCGTTCGAGCGCACGTTCGGCGTCCGGCCGATCGAGGGCTACGGGGCGACGGAGCTTTCGCCGGTGGTGTCGGCCAACATTCCGCCGAAACGGGCACGGCCCGATCAACCGCAAGGATTGCGCGAAGGCACCGTGGGCCGGCCGTTGCCGGGCGTGAAAGCCAAGGTGGTCGATCTTGATACGAACACCGAACTGGGGCCCGACCGATCGGGCATGTTGCTGGTGGGCGGCTCGGGCGTGATGCAGGGTTACTTGGGTCGCCCCGATCTGACCGCCGAGGCGATTCGCGACGGGTGGTATGTCACCGGCGACGTGGCGACGATCGATGCCGACGGATTCATCAGCATCACGGGCCGCTTGGCGCGGTTCTCGAAATTGGGCGGCGAGATGGTGCCGCACCTGCGGATCGAAGAAGCGATCAACGAAGTGCTGCGCGTGCCCGAAGACGATATTCGGGCGGTCGTCACGGCCGTGCCCGACCCGCGCAAAGGCGAACGCTTGGTGGTGCTGCACACCGGATTGGAGCAGCCGCCCGAGGAAGTGTGCCGTGCGCTGGCGGCCCGGGGCCTGCCGCCGCTGTGGATTCCCGGCGCCGACAGCTTCATTCAAGTGGAATCGATCCCGGTGCTCGGCACGGGCAAGCTCGACCTGAAACGAGTGCGCGACTTGGCCGCTGAACGCACCGGGGCAACGGCCGCCAACGGCTCGTAAGCTGCTAAGCTGCAACGAACTGTCGCAGCGTCCTTTGCCGGGCAGGGCGGGCCGAGCAAAGGCTTTTCCGACGAAAGGGCGACGCGCAACCGCACAGCGCATCGCTCTTCGCTCCTTTGACGGTGGGCGCGCCGTCCATGCATTTTTGCCGGCGGGGCGCTTAGTCGGCCTTCTTCGCTTCGCCGGCCGGCGCGGGGCCGACGGGCTCGCGCGGGGCGATCGCCGGCGCGGGAGTGGCCGAACCCGCGTTTTTCGCATCGGCGTTGGAAACGGGCGTATCGGGCGAAGGAGACGGCTCAGTCGCGCCGGGCGCCGCAGGCGCCGTCGGCGCCGGCACTGCGTCGGGCGGCATTGCAGGCGTCAGGGCCGGTACGGGCGGCGAATCGGCGCCGTTGGGCGCGGCATCGCTCGCCGGAGCCTCTTTCGGATCCTTGATCGCCGGCGAATCGCTCTTGGCAGTGAGCTTCGGCGTCAAGATCAGCGTCACCGGCGTGCCTCGCGGAGGAATCCGGTCGGTGAAAGCCTCGAAGATCAGGTCGGCGTTGTCTTGCGGGCTGGCCACCGGCAGATCGAGCATGGCCGATGGGAAATTCGACACGCAAATGAAGTCGCCGCCCTCGGCCATGTAGATCTTCTGCTTGGTCACCTCGTCTTCAAAGAAACGGCTGCCGGCGAACACCCACGCATGCTCCATCGCCTTGCCCGACTTCTGGTCGCGAATCCAGTCTTGCGCGCGGGCCGTGTGTTGCTGGCCCTTGTCGTCTTTCCAAACGACGGTGACTTCGACCTCGGGGCCGGTGGCGGGCTTGTACTCGGGATGAAACACAACCGACGTACCCGGCGTTGCGCCCAAGGCCAACAAGGCCGCGTGAACCGCGAACGCCTTAACATCGACGGTAACCACCGACTCATGCTCTTTGGTGCCGGCAAGGCAGGCGAACATCTCCAACGGCACGTTGGTCTGGCACACTTGGCCAACCATCACCACGCGCTTGTTCTCTTTGTCGATCCACAGCGGACGCTCGGGATCGAGACGAGTGAGTTTCTCCGGGTGGTCCACCAGCGGGACGGGCGATTCCTTCTTCACCGTCGGCGGAGCCGCCGATTCGCCGGGAGGGGTGTCGCCGGGCAGGGCCGGTTGGTCGGGCATCGGCCCACCGGGGACGAGGGCCGGCCCCGGCGCGGCGGGTTGGTCGGGTTTGGGCGGCTCGACGGTCGGCGTTTCGTCGGGTTTGGGCGGCATCTGATCGCCGCCGCCCGGCGTCAACGGGGTCGCAATGCCGCTTGGCGAGGAAGGCTCGACCGGTTGCTGCGCCGATTGATCGTTCGGCTTCGCGGCATCGGGGGCGGTCGG
>JARKPK010000011.1 GCA_029975295.1 Thermoguttaceae bacterium
GTGGGAGTCCGAGGGCGTGCTGCTGCCGGTGGTCGAGGCCTATGTGAAGTTTCTGGGCCGGGCCGAATACGACGACCTGCTGCGAATCACCACGCGGGTTTCGTGGCACGGGCGGGTGCGGATGCGGTTCGATGTCGAGATTGTCCGCGCGGCCGACGGCGCACCGGTTTGCCGCGGACACACGATCCAGGCCATCACCGACCGCTCGGGCCGCCCCCGTCGTCCGCCCGACTGGGTGTACGACTTGATGGGCCGCCCGGAAGACGAATGATCTGCTCATCCGCCCGCTGTTGCAATTGCTCATCGTCGTCGGCCGGATCGGCTCAGCGACGCTCGCTTTCGTTGAGCGGGAGCAGACGAATTCGCGACGTGACCGGATCAGCAATCAGCAGCGCGCCCGCGACGAGTTCTCGCTCGTATTGTTTCAAGACCGAAACCAGCAAAGGCCCCAGCTCCTCCGGTCGAACGTCTTGAACCCGAACTTGAACAACGCTTGGTCCGGGGGCTGAGTGGCCGCCAGCATGGCTCCGTAGTCCAAGTCGTGCGTCAGCACAATCCGTTGTTGCGCAAACGCCCATTGCATGACTTCGCGGTCCGATGCGTCGGCATTTCCGACTTGCGACCAATGGATGCTGTCCCAGCCGTTGGCCTGCAAGAATTCGCACCAGCGCGGCGAAAGATTCATGTCAACCAAGAGTCTCTTTATCGGATCAACGGCACGTCGATCTCCTCGGATCGCCACGCGGCATACGACAACGCAGCCGAAATGTCCTCGGGCTCAAGGACGGGATAGTCGGCCAGAATCTCCTCGGGCGTTGCCCCGTTGGCGATCAGCCCGACAATCGTTCCCACGGTGATGCGCATTCCTCGAATGCAAGGCTTGCCGCCCATCACCTTCGGATCGAACGTGATTCGGTCGAATGAAGGCATGTCAGGAATCTCCCCTTTCGGGCGCTGTGTCCGCGTCGAATGAGCTAAACATGGTCTGCCCAGTCAAGACACACCCCAAAGCCGGTCGGGCAGCGCGAAGCCGAGATGAAACGAGCCGGCGACGACACTGTGATACGCCATCGAACATTTCAGAACGCAAAACAATTATACCTCCCGCCGACGCCCCGCTGCGATGGATGAAACACCGCCTGTTCGCGTCTCAATCGGTTCGGAATATCGACCAAAGCCTCAGCGACGGGCAGTTCGCTGTCAATCTCCGATCGGCCGACCACCGCGCAATCGCCGCCCACTGCGCGGCCGTTTCCGTACATGCAAGCCCCACGCACCCTGAGCGAGGCAGCCTATGCCGACGGCACGGCGGTGCTTGCGCGCCACTGCTTTGCTGCGGCCAAGAGCATGCCTTTCCTGCCGGAGAAGAATAACCAAAGAGGATAGCAACGAGGAATAGCGAAGTTGCCTCACCGTGATCGCGATGGTTCGCCGAGGCGTCGCAACAAGGCAGCGGTCGGTGTTTCCTTCGGCTCCGACCTCCGCGCAACCGAGGGCGGTTGGGCGGGATCGAATCGCAGCGAAGGCTTGCCCGAGCCGGCCGCGCCTGAGCCGGCGCCCGAGGCTTCAGCCGGCGCAACTCCCGATCGTTCCGGCGTTGCATCGGCGTACGCCGGTGTCGAGGCTTCCCTCG
>JARKPK010000016.1 GCA_029975295.1 Thermoguttaceae bacterium
GACGGCGCAGCTCACGGATCGTCAGCGCTAGTGAAGTCTCGCCGGACATCGGCCATTCCTCTCGAAAGGATGCTCGCTCCGCGGAACAACACACTCCACAACCCCAAGCATATCGCCGCAACCGGCCGAGGGGGAGCCGAACCATCGCGGCAAGCCGCGGGTTGTTGCCGCCGCGGTCGGGATGCTTCGGCATAGCGCTGGCTGTTGCGCTGATCGCCGCGGCATGGGGCGCCGTCGGTTGGCTGCAATAGTCTCGCCTTCGAAGCGCCGTTGGGCGCCATGCCCAACGCCCGGTTGAGGGAGTCTGCAACGCGTTCTAACCGAACCCGAACCGGCGCGGGCCGTTGCGGCGCTTGCAGGGGCTTGCCGAGTTGCGTAAGATAGTTTTGGTCGGATCGCGGCGCTATTGAGCGGCAGGCGGCAACAAACCGGCGGACCGCCCCACGGCGGCTGCCTTAGGCTGCACTGCCCCATGGCCGACGCGGATTCTTATGGTTCCATTCTTACGCCGGTGCGTCGTTTGGCTCACGTTGGGCGCGTTTGCGTGCGCCTCGACGGGCGACGGCGCGCTGCATCTGCTGCTCAACCTTTCGGCCGTTCAGGCGGACGGGCGCCTGTCGTCTCCCTTCGACGAAGCCGCACACGTTTGTTGCGCGCACCATGCGCGGCCGGCTGCCGGCCGCGATCGGCCGCCGTCAAGCAGTGAACGGGCCCTGTCGGCGGACGAAGAAACGACGGGCCACGATGCCGGCGCCTGCCCAATCTGCCAATTCACCGCGCTGGCCAAGTCGGTTCAAACGCTCTGGGCCCCCGTGTTGGCCCTCGATCCGATTGGCCAAGCTCATTCGGCCGCTCCGGTCGTCCTCCTCAAGCGTTGTTCCAACGCCCATCTGCCGCGCGGGCCGCCGTCGCTTTCTCTGAGCGAGTGTTGAATCGGCCTGCCCGTTTGGTCGGCGCTGTTGTACGCCGCGCTGCCCCCTTGCCGCGATCGTGCTTTGCGCGGCGATGCTGCGCTGCGCAGCCGCCGGCTGTTGCGATGCCGCAGCGCCGCTCTGCGCGGGCGAATCGTGACCGGCAGGGCCTGCGATTGATGCGGGCGCCCTCGGCTTATGGTCGGCGAGAGCTCGGAAAACCGTCGCGGTCCGACCACCGTTTCGTTTCCGGCTCTTCGCCGACCTCCCTTGTACCCGAACGCAGGCGAACGCCGGCGGCGCAGCGCCCGAGTTGCGCATTTCGTTTGCCGAAGGAAGGAATCGATGACCCGCTCCCATCGTTGCGGTTTCACGCTGATCGAATTGCTCGTGGTGATTGCCATCATTGCCATGCTGATCGCGCTGCTGCTGCCCGCCGTTCAAGCGGTGCGTGAAAGCGCGCGGCGATCGCAGTGCGGCAACAACCTCAAGCAACTGGGGCTGGCGTTGCACTCGTTCCACGGCGCGATCGGGCACTTTCCGGTGAACCAAACCGGGCCCGGCGCGCCCGACGGCCGCGGCGGCGCGGGCAAAGGCTATTTCAGTTGGCTGGCCGAGTTGTTGCCCTACATCGAGCAGCAGCCGCTGGCCAAGTCGATCGACTTCCGCGTGAACAACGCGGACACGCCGTTCGACGGCACGATCAGCCGCAGCCACCGCAATGCGGGCGCGGCGGCCGTGCCGGTCGCCGCCTTCCTTTGCCCCTCCGATTCGTTCCGCGATTCTGAGGCGATGGGCAGCGCGCGGCCCGCTCCGTCGAACTACGCCGCCAACGTCGGCTGGCCGCCGATGTGTACGGGGATCGACGGCACCAGGCCCGTGCCCGCCAAACACAACGGCGCGATCGGGCTGAGCAACCCCGCTCATCCCGCCTCGTGGCATGTCAGCCGGGTGCGGGCGGGCGACTTCACCGACGGGCTCTCCAACACGGTGATGGCGGCCGAGCGGCTGATTAGCACGATCGAGGGCGAGGAATTCGCCGGGGCCGACCCGCGAACGCTGATGTATTGCGCGGGCGGGACGACCACGGCGCGCTCGCTCGACAAGTACTTCCTCAACTGTGGGGCGGCCAAAACGCCCGACCCGGGTTATTCGCAGTCGATTGGCCGGGCATGGATTTCCGGCTGGGGATTGGCCGGCAACATCTACATGCAAGTGCTGCCGATCAACACCCGCCATTGCCACTTGGCCGGCGGCGAGTTCGACGGCACGGTGCTCATCACCCCTTCCAGCCGCCATCCCGGCGGCGTGCAAGCGCTGATGGGCGACGGACGCGTAGTCTTCGTCAGCAACGAAGTGGACATGCGCGTCTGGTGGGCAGCCGGCTCGCGCAACGGACGCGACGACCCCGGCGATGGACTCGCCGGCGCTCCGTGAGTTCTTCGACGGCCTCGAATCGCTCTTCGGCGGTTCGCGGCCGAGCCATTAGAAACGTTTTCCGATCAGCCCTCGTTTTCACTGAAGAAAACGCATGGGTTCACAAACGCAACGACACTCTATAAGCACTTGAAGGAGCTTCCATGATGCAACACTTCTTGAACAGTTTGAAGAATCGATTGCTTCCGCTGACGGCCGCTTCCGCGGCCGCAGTGATCCTCGCGGGGGGTGTGGATCGGGCGTCGGCGTACACGTACGTCTATTCGGCCGGACATGCCGACATCGGTCTGGGCGACGGCTCGGCCCTGGACTTGCACCTGCACGCCCACGGCGGCGCGGTGATCAACGGCGTGCCGATCCCGGCCGATACCGAGTATTCTCCGGCCGACGCGCTGATCCGCGTGCCGCAATCGACGTACAACTATATTGTCAGCCAGGGCGGGCGC
Source organism: Thermoguttaceae bacterium (assembly GCA_029975295.1). Taxonomy (GTDB): domain Bacteria; phylum Planctomycetota; class Planctomycetia; order Pirellulales; family Thermoguttaceae; genus JARKPK01. The sequence goes on from JARKPK010000016.1 coordinate 2,795, forward strand.
AACGCGAGTTCCGCCTGGGATCCCATCGGCGTTGCCGCCGGCGAACCGTACTGGTTCCTGCCGTTTAGCAACTCGGGCGCCGCCGGGGCGGCCGCGTTGGGTTCGCCGTTCCTGGGCATCGGGGCCGAAGATGTCGATCTGGGCGTGTTCGACGGCGACAAGCTCTACCTGCGGTTGATTGCCCTGAGCGGGTCGGGACCGGCGGCCGGCGGGCAGTTCTCGGCGTGGATTCCCGGCCCCGACTTCTACATGGCCACCAGCGACGGCATCTCGTCGGCCGATGAAATCGAAGTGTCCGTCGGCGGGCACGACCACTACGCCTTCGGGTTCACCAAGCCGGGCATTTACGAGGTGACCTTCGAGGCCCGCGGATCGATCGGCGGCAATCCCGTGACCGATACGGCCACGTTCCACTTCGAGGTCGTGCCCGAGCCGGGAACCTTTGCACTGCTGGGCTGCGCCGGGGCGCTGCTGGGCGCGGCCGCCCACTGGCGACGCCGCGACCGGTAGCGCCGGTAGCCGAAATCGCGCGGGTTCGCCGCCAAGTCAACAGAGCCCCCTCGATTGTCGTAATGCTTCCGAGACGGCAACGACGGGATGGCGCCCCAGCGACAGGGATGCGCGCCCGGAAGCGCGCGTCCCTGTCGGCTTGGCCCCGCACAGAATCGGCATTGCCTGAAGCCGCCGCGCCGCGAGCGTTGGCTTTCCGACCGCCCGAGGGCGAAAAACGCGCTGTCGCCCGCCGCAAAGCGCGGTATGATACAGCCCCGAACACGGTTCGGCCTTTTGAGACGACCAGCGGAAGGGGCGTTCCTGAGGCGGTGTCGGAACAGGTTGCTTTCGGTTCCACGCAACAGACGACTCGAGCGGAACGGCACGAGTCGCCGCCCGGCATCAGCCATTCTTCCGCGGTCGTGCGTCGTGCCGTAAGCAGCCCGCGAGCATCTCCCGAGCCGGCGGACGAACTCCGACTCCGATCGCGGCGCGCCGCCGGCGCTCGTTGCGCAAGGCGCCAACCCCGTTTCGCTTCCCGTCGAGGGCAACATGAGCGAACAGCCGATCGAACTCCACCCCGAAGCCCGTCGGCTGATGGAGCAAATCGCCCTGCTCCGCGAAGAATTGGTGCGGCTCTTGACGCAATGGGACGAGCTGATCGAGGTGGTGCGGCCGAACCTTTTTGCGCTGTACGAGATGAAAATCGGCCTTTGGGAGCTGCGGGCGTTCGAAGCGAAGTTCCAAGTTGCGCGGTTGAAGCGAACGATCGAACTGGTTCAGGCCGCGCTGAATCGCGGCCAACGCCCTGATTGGGCCGCGATTGAAACCGAGATTGAACGCGAGCATCAACTCTGGCAAGTCAAGCTCCGGGAATTGCAAGAGCGGATCGATGCCGCCGAGAAGCGAATGAACAACCTCTTATCGGCAGAGGAAGACCAAGAGTTGAAAAAGCTCTATCGGTCTCTGGTCAAACGCCTGCATCCCGACGTCCATCCGAATTTGACGAACGAGCAGCGGCGCCTTTGGCTCCGCATTCAATCGGCTTTCGCCGTGGGCGATCTGGCGGAAATGCAGGCGCTGGCGCTGCTGGCGGAAAGGGTGGGCGCCGCTCCGCCGACGGCAACAACCTTGCAAGAGCTTAACGACGCCCGAGAGACGCTCGCTCGGCAAATCGGCGCGATGCTTGAAAAGATCGAATCCATCGAGAGTGAGCCGCCTTTCACCTTGCGCGATCTATTGGAAGACGACGCGTGGGTCGAAAAGCGGCGGGCCGAATTGGAAACCGAAATCCATCAGTTGCAAACGTACCGATTGCGACTGGAATCGCACTTGCAACAACTCGCAGCGCAATCCGATGCAGGACCGCAGTTTAGTCAAAATTGATCCGCTCAAACTGGCGTTGATTCGCGGCTCCTTCGGAAGAGACGGCATGCTACAGCCGTTCGCCCGCGAGATCATGCTGATCGAGTGCCACATCGCCGGGACTTCTTACCATGATGTGAAGACGGTCGAGCCGCAGTTGCTTCCGGGCATGATGCTGCCGCTGGAACGGGAGCCGCAAAACCCGCACGACGCGCTGGCCATCGTGATTCTTACCGAGACCGGCCATCGTCTCGGTTACGTTCCTCGGGTGAAGAACGAAGCGCTGGCGCGGTTGATGGACGCCGGAAAACTCCTCTTCGGCAAAATCGAGTCCAAAGAGTGGCAAGGCAATTGGCTGAAGGTTTCGATCCGGATTTTCATGCGCGATTTCTAAATTGCGGGCGAATCGGCCGCCGCGGGCGAAACCGGCCCCCACCTCCCGTCGGCGAGCGAAGCCCGTCGGCGCGCGGGGCGTTTCGCCCGAGCTGTCGAGCGTCAATCCGCCGCCGTTCTGTTATACTGGGGCCATGCGAAACCCCATCCTATCACTGTTCGTATTGCTGGCCGCAAGTTCATCGGCCTTGGCGGCAGCGCCGGTAGCCGAGGAGTGGCCGTGCTGGCGCGGGCCCCGGGGCGATGGGACGAGCCTGGAGACCGGCGTGCCCACCGATTGGGACGGACCAAGCGGCCGCAACATCCGTTGGAAGACGCCGATACCCGGGGCGGGCCATGCCTCGCCGATCGTCTGGGGCGACCGCGTCTTCGTCGTCTCCTGCCGCGAAAGCGAGTTGCAGCGCGTGCTCGTGTGCCTCGACCGCGTGCAGGGACGCATCCTTTGGGAACGGACCGTGGTGCGGTCGCCGTTGGAACGGAAGCATCGGCTCAACAGCTATGCGTCGAGCACGCCGGCCACCGATGGGCGGCTGGTGTACGTCGCCTTTCTCGACGAAAAAGAGATCGTCGTAGCGGCGTACGATTTCGACGGCCGCCAACGCTGGCTGGTGCGGCCCGGCGAGTTCGCCAGCGTACACGGGTTTTGCAGTTCGCCGGTGCTGTTCGAGAATTTGGTGATCGTCAACGGCGACCACGACGGCGACGCCTACCTTGCGGCCCTCGACCGCGATTCGGGCAAGACGGTTTGGAAAACCCCTCGCGAGAACAAAACCCGCAGCTACTGCACCCCGATCATTCGCCAGATCGACGGCCGCCGGCAGATGATTCTTTCGGGCAGCAAATGCGTGGCCAGCTACGACCCGCGCGACGGCTCGCGGCATTGGATTATCGACGGCCCGACCGAACAGTTCGTCGCCTCGCTGGTGTACAACGGCGAATTGCTGTTCATGACGGCGGGCTTTCCCGAGTTCCACATGCTGGCCATTCAGCCCGACGGCCGCGGCAACGTCACCGACAGCCACGTCGTTTGGCGAACAACGAAGGGCTGTTCTTACGTTCCGTCGCCGATTGTCGGCGGCGGCGGGAAGTACTTCTTGGTGGTGTCCGACAACGGCGTGGCCAGTTGTTTCGTCGCGGCCACCGGCGAGCGGCTATGGATGGAGCGAATCGGGCCGCACTACAGCGCCTCGCCGATCGAGGCCGACGGCGTGATCCACTTCCTTTCCGACCGCGGCGTGACGAAGATCATCCGCCCGGGGCCGCAATTCGACTTGGCGGCCGAGAACGACCTGGGCGAAGATTGCTACGCTTCGCCGGCGGTAAGCCGAGGCTGCATTTTCCTTCGAGCCGAGAAACACCTTTACTGCATCGGCCCGACCAAAGAGCCGACCGCCGCGACCGTCAGGGGCGCTTCGCCCTAAGCCGTCGCCAGGCGGCCATCGAATGGCGAAGCATTTCGTCGGCCGGGCCGGGCACTTGGTAGCATTGCAGCCCGATCGGCCCGCGAAAGCCGACCTGGTCGAACTTCCGCAGCACAGCGCCCACGTCGTAGCTGCCCTGATCGAGGCGTTGGATGACGCGGGCCATCTCCTTCGGCCCGGCCCCGCTGTCGGCGCCGTTGATGCTGGCGATGAACAGATGCGGCGCGGCCTCGTCGATCAGCGCGGCGACGCGCGGCTCGGCTCCATCGAGCAAAGCGTGGCAAAGGTTGAACGTCAGGCCGACGTTCTTGCGATCGACCTTCTTGACCACGCGAACCGCGTCTTCAACGCGGTGCAACCACATGTTCACATGCGGGTACAGAGCGATCCGCAGCCCGTTGGCCTCGCACAACTCGGCCAGCTCGCGCAGGCCCGCCACGGCGATTTCGTCGCCGTCGGGCGACGAGCGCGGGAATTGCTTGCTGGTGATGTTCGGCCAGAGCATCGTCTCGGAGCCTTTGCAAAGGGCGATGATCTCGCGGAGCCGCGGATCGTACACCATCCTGCCGTCTTTCAGATCGAGATTGCAATAAATGGCGAACACCTTCAGCCCGCGCCGCTGGGCGCCGTCGAGCACCTGCTTGACCCGCTCGGGCGAATCGGTGCGCCAGCTCAGGCCGTCGAAGCCGATCTGTTGGACCAGATCGAGTTGAGCGTCGATCGTCGTCCATTGATCGCCGCGGAGTCCGTTGTCGAAGACGAAGAACGGGCTGGTCTGGGCGTGGGCGGAAACCGTGATCAGCGAGAACAGCAGGCCGGTGATCGTCGTTTTCATTTCGCTGACACTCCGTTCGAGACCATCGTGACGCAAGAGCCCTTTTCTTGTCACCGCCAATCCGCCTGAGCCAACAGAGCAATCCCAGAAAGCGCAGTCGAGGGGTGATTGGTTGATTATGAACACGATTCCACAACCCTACCAATCAACCCCGCCGAACACGTTCGGCCGACTGTTCCAAGTCTGACCGCTCGGCCCGGTCGTATGGAACCCGCCGAATACGTTCGGCCGACTGCTCCAAGGCTGACCGCTCGGCCCGGTCGTGTTGAACCCGCCGAACACATTCGGCTGACTGCTCCAGGTTTGACCGCCCGGCCCAGTTGTGTTGAATCCGCCGAACACGTTCGGCCGACTGCTCCACTGTGCCGATGCCTCATTCACGCCAAACGCCAGAACAGCAGCAAGAACAACCAACCATCTCATGTCCGCCCCTTTCTACTGGAATATCCGCGGAGTATGCCACACCACCCTTTGGTACCATATTGCATTCTGGTGTTCAAGAACCGACGAAGCATTTGTGATCGAGAACGCATGGGAATGCGGGAACCGAAATGTGCAACACCGGCCGATTGGCCCGGCAACACCGTCGTCATCCATTGACCAACAGCGCGACCCCCACTCTGCCGTAATGCTCTAAAACGTCCAGCGGGTAGCGGGCGGCGTCTGTGGAACTCCGAACGTCCGCTCGGGCGTTTCCGTTTGGGAACGCTTCAGACTGCCCTGTTCTCGGTCGATTTACAGGAACATCCACGACTCGCGTTCTGCCGAGTTGCACCTGCCTGCCGTAAAGGCTTTTTAAGTGAAACGGCGAAAGAAATTACCTTGCATAAGCCGTTCTGCAGAACTAATATGATCCAAGTTGCATTGTGTCGACGCCCGTCCCGAGGCGGTGTTTGAACTCAAGTCAGTTGTTTTTCCGGTTCAAGCGTTAGTCGCCTCGATTGAACTTGTGTTGCCATCTTTCGAAAGACGAGTGAGGCAGCGCTCCTCGATGTGTTCCGGCTGCGGTTGGTCCGGATTGCCTCGCTGATTCTCGCACCAAGCTGTCGCGTTCGCCCGCCGATTGGTTTTCATCAAAAGGTGATCACCAACGGACGATGCTGTCACGCTCTGTGCGGCTGATCAACGCCGCATTCCGCGCAGACCCCGCATGGCCGCAAGGCCATCTGAGTCGCCCAACACGGGCGTCTGCCGATCTCGGGCGCGATTCGTGCTTTGAGCAATTCGGTCGTGCGCGCAACGTACCTAACGCGAAGTTCTTTCTCGGGAGAATCCAAATGCGTGCCAACAGTCTCATGCTTGCCATGGTTCTGATCACATTCGGGTTTTCGGCGCTATTTGCCGACACCGTGAACGTTGATTTTGAGAACCAAGGGAACTTCAGCACTTCCATGCTAAATGTAAACGGATTGACCATCACTGGATCGAACCTCATTCAATTTACTTATGTGCCCAATAACTCCATCTCGGGCCTTGGAGTTGTCGGCGGCACTTACGGCAACCCATGGATCGAGCCGGGGGAAACGGTCACCTTCTCTTTTGACAGCGGCGGTGCAACGTCGATCGAGCTGTTCCAAGGGGGGTCAAGCGGATATAACACTGCCTATGTGACTTTTTCAGCCGTATCGGCCAACGGTACGAACCTGGGAAGCGTGCTTTTTGACCAGTGGTCCCAATATCCAATCGATGTTTCCGGCTTGTTCGGCGGAGTGGATATCAAGTCGTTCTCGTATTCTCCGGGCTACAACAGCGGTTATCCCACCGTGGGAAACCTCACGGGATTGAGTTTCACGCCAGTGCCTGAGCCCTCTGCTCTGGCACTGGCGTTGTTAAGCTTCCCACTGTTTCTCACTCGGAAACGCCGAACGTAAAGGACTTCAACGCGGTATCGCGATCGATGCGCGAGGGCAGTGCAGCATGCGACCAAGAGCATAATGATGCCGTCTGCATCGTCAGCGAGCAGGGCGATTTGGTATCAACGGCAACGTTTTCGCCGTGTTCCTGAAATCAGCCATTGCTCGGCCGGTCGGCGGTCGATTGCGCGATTGACGAGTGTTTGCCAGGTGGGGAAACGCTCGTTCGGACGGCCCGCGAGCTTCTGCACCAGCGGCAGCATATCCGGCTCGAAGAACTCGGCCAGTTCCATCAGTTCCAACGCTTCAACCGGCTGAAAGAGCCGCCCGGGACGATAGTGTTCGAGCCCGGCGGCCGCCCGGCGGCGATCGAGCCCGACGGTGGAGTTCTTCCATTCCTCGCGAGTCTTCTCGCCGGCGGCATACGGCACGACATACGCAACCGACTTGCGGATCGAGCCGCCTTGCGGCGCCGTCCATCCGTAAAGTTCCCGCCCTTTCGGCCCGGCCAACATCGCCAGTTCAACCACCGGCGTCAGGGCCGAGCAGTGGTAGGTAAGCGTGTCGCGGCGATGGAGGTCTTCGCTCGTGCCGTCAGCGTACAGGCCTCGGGCGACGAAGCGGCGGACTCCTTCAAGGGCTTGCTCCTCCCACTGGGGCCGATCGAGAATTCGCCCGCACACGAACAAGAGCCGCAGATGCTTGGCGTAGCGATTGGTGAACTGCTGCGAACGATCGACCGCCTCGGCATGGAGCCGGCCGAAACGATCGACCCAGGCGTCGGCCTCCGCCCGATCGGCCTTGGGCATTTCGGGCCGCAGGGCTGCATAGGCTACCAGCAGCGGGTAGAGCTTGTTCTCGTTGACATCGTTGCCGGTGGGCCGATAGGTGCGGGCCCAGGCGACGATCAGCGCCCGAAGCGTCGCGGCGGATCGGGCGTCGCCCGAAAGCTGCCAGTGGCGCATCAACACGGCCGCATGGGCCATCTGTTGGAGCTTGGCCACGGCGGCCTGCCGGCGCGGGTCGGTGTTGACCAAGCCCTCGTAGTGGATTTCGGCAAGCGGGTCGGGCGCCAGGTCGAACAGCGGCCGGGTCTCGTCGCGGAGTTTTTCGGCCCATCGTTGCGCGCTCGGCTCGGCCCGCACGCAGCGGCGCAGCCGTTCGAGGGCTTCGGGATTCAACGGACTGACCAGCGGGATGGTCAACTCGCCCACCTCGCGCGTCTCGTTGCTGTTGTGCAATGGCTTGGCTGCGAACAGTGCAATAGCAAAGGCCGGTTCGAAAGAACCGCCGCGCACGGCCCTGCTCGCCGAAACAGCGGGGGATACGATGGCGAGGACGATAACGAGCGTTGCTTGGGCTGCCTGCGCCGCAAGGGCCGAAAAACAACGACGCCCAAGATGCTGCGGAGAGTGTTGTGCATTCATGCCGCCATTCTACCCTCGTTGCCGCCGGCGGTGAACGAAACGCGCGCCGAAGGCGGCACATGGGCGGCGACGATCGGCCCAATTCGGCCGACAGCCACATGTCGGCGGCGTGTCTCGGCGCCACACAGACCAATACCACACAGACCGGCACAACTCGGACTGACGCAACTCAGACCGCCCCAGCTCGGCCCGGCGGGCTCCAGCAGCAGCAGCGACCGGCAACGGCCGACAGGGGCCCGCGACGGTTCAGAACTCGGCGTTGCCCGGGGTGCGCGGAAAAGGAATCACGTCGCGGATGTTGCCCAGCCCGGTGATGTAGAGCAGCGCGCGTTCCAACCCCAAACCGAACCCGCTGTGGGGCACGGTGCCGTAGCGGCGCAGGTCGAGATACCACCAGTAGTCGCTGGGGTCGAGTCCCTGCTCGGCCATGCGGGCTTCGAGCACGTCGAGACGTTCTTCGCGCTGGCTGCCGCCGATGATCTCGCCCACGTGCGGCACGAGCACATCCATGGCGCGGACCGTTCGCCCGTCGTCGTTCAGCCGCATGTAAAACGGCTTGATCTGCCGCGGATAGTCGTAAAGAATCACCGGCGAGTGGAAATGTTGTTCCGTCAGGTAGCGTTCGTGCTCGGCCTGGAGGTCGTTGCCCCAAGCCACCGGAAATTCGAACGGCTGGCCCGAGGCTTCCAATATCGCCACGGCGTCGGAATAGCTCACCTGGCGGAACGGCGCGGCGACGATCGTTTGCAGGTTTTCGACCACGTGGCCGGCCACCCGCTGCCGGAAGAACTCCATGTCTTCGGCGCACTGTTCGAGCACGTCGGCGAAGATGCGTTTGAGGAACCGCTCGGCCAGGGCCATGTTGTCGGCCAGGTCGAAAAAGGCGGCCTCGGGCTCGACCATCCAGAACTCGGCCAGGTGGCGCGTGGTATTCGAGTTTTCTGCGCGGAAGGTGGGCCCGAAGGTATAAACGCGGCCCAGCCCGCACGCGTGCGTTTCGCCCTCGAGCTGCCCGCTGACGGTCAGGTAGGCCGGCCGTTGGAAGAAATCCTGCTGCCAATCGATCTTCCCGTCGCGCCGCGGAAGCCGTTCCGGGTCGAGCGTGGTGACGCGAAACATCGCCCCGGCGCCTTCGCAATCGCTGGCGGTGATGATCGGCGTGTGGACGTAGAGAAACCCTTCTTCCTGAAAGAACTGGTGGATCGAGCGGCAAACACAGTTGCGCACCCGCGCCACGGCGCCAAAGGTGTTCGTCCGAGGACGTAAGTGGGCGATGGTTCGCAGGAACTCGTAAGAATGCCCTTTTTTCTGCAGCGGATACTTTTCCGGGTCGGCCCAGCCGAACACTGTGAGCCGCTCGGCAGCCAACTCGGTGGCCTGGCCCTTGCCCGGCGATGGCCGCAGCCGGCCTTCAACCGCCACCGCGGCGCCGACCGGCAGCCGCTTGACCTCCGATTCGTAGTTGGGCAACGACGCCTCGACAATCACCTGAAGATTGCCGAAGCACGATCCATCGTTCAACTCGACAAAGCTGAATCCGCCCTTGCTGTCGCGGCGGGTGCGCACCCAGCCTTGCACCAACACGTCGCGCCCGACAGCCTCGGGCCGCCGCGCGGCCGCCACGGTCATCCGTTCCGTCATAAGCCGGATTCCTGCCAAGATGCCTTACAGGGAAGTTTCGCGCCGCCGCCAATGCCGCGGGCCGCGCCGCCGTTCAGGCCGCGCGGCCGACGTTTCGTGCCCTTGGGCGGCCAGCCATCGCTCGGCGTCGAGAGCGGCCATGCAGCCGGTGCCCGCCGCCGTAATCGCCTGGCGGTAGTAATCGTCGGCCACGTCGCCGGCGGCGAACACGCCTTCGACGCTTGTGTACGTTCGGCCCGGCCGGCTCAGCACCAGATACTTCTTCTCGTTCAAGGCCAACTTGCCTTCGAGAAATTTCGTGTTCGGGGTGTGTCCGATCGCTAAAAACACACCCGAGGCTTGAAGTTCCACGTCGGGCTGCCCGACAGTGCTTTTCAGCCGCACGCCGGTTACTCCGTCGGTGTCGTTGCCCAGCACTTCGTCGAGCGTGGTGTTCCAGCAGATATTGATTTTCGGGTTGCTCATCGCGCGTTGCGCCATAATCTTCGACGCGCGAAGCTGATCGCGACGATGAACCATATAGACGACGCTGGCGAACTTGGTCAGGTAGTCGGCCTCTTCGACGGCCGAGTCGCCCCCGCCGACCACCACCAACGGCTTGTTGCGGAACCGCGGCAATGCGCCGTCGCAGACGGCACAGGCGCTGACGCCGCGGTTCTTGAAGCGTTCTTCCGACGGCAGCCCGAGGTAGTTCGCCCGCGCGCCGGTGGCAATGATCACCGCCCGCGCCTGATGAACGGCGCCTTCGAGGGTGCGAACGACGAACGGCCGTGTGGCGACATCGAGATCGACCACGTCGTCGGTAATAATCCGCGTGCCGAAGTTGACGGCCTGCTGGCGCATCAATTCCATCAACTCGGGCCCGCTGACACCCTCCTTATGATGCGGCGCCATGAGTTGGCGGCGTTCGGGCGCGATGGCCGAATCGAAATAGGCCTCTAAATCGCCGGCGGGAAACCCAGGGAAATTCTCCACCTCGGTGGTCAGGGCCAATTGCCCCAGCGGCAACGTGCCGGCTAGGCGGTTCTCCTCCGTAATCGCCCCCTCGAACACCAGCGGTTCGAGATTGGCTCGGGCTGAGTAGATCGCCGCCGTCCACGCCGATGGGCCACTGCCGATAATCACCACGTTTTCGATCTTTTCAGCCATGATTTCCCCTTACAAGGCGGCAATCGCCCTTGCCGTCAACGATGAGAACAACCACCCCGCCGCACCGATTCAAGAAAAGCCTATTGCGGCAACGGGCCCTCCGGCGCCCCTTGTCCAGATTTCCCGAGCAGCGCGAAACCGCATCCGCGAAGCCGTAAAACAACAGAATCGCCGCCGACCGTTTCTCCAGCACCGTTCGGCCTTATTATAGACCGGCCGAAAGGCCCGTCTATCGCCCCCGTGAAAAGCCGGTTTCCCGGCCGCCGGGCGCTGCCGCGGCATTGGGCCGGTCAACTTCGGCAAACGGCGTTGTCGATCGGTGCAAAGCGAACTATGATGATTTCCGCGAAACGCAGCGGGGCGCAATCGATCGGGCCGGGGTGACGGAGGAATCGGGTGATGTGGGAAAACGCAGCAGTCGTGGCGTTGGCGGCCTTTGCCGTGCTCGTGGCGGCCTATTTCACCTACGGCCGATTTATCGCCGATCGCATCTGCCGGCTCGACCCCAACCGCGTTACGCCCGCCCACGCGCTGCAAGATGGCGTCGATTACGTGCCCACCCGCGTGCCGATCCTCTTCGGGCACCACTTCGCTTCGATTGCCGGGTTGGGGCCGATCCTCGGCCCGGCCATTGCCGTCATCTGGGGTTGGGGCCCCGCCTTGCTATGGGTTCTCTTCGGCTGCATCTTTCTCGGCGCCGTTCACGATCTGGGCGCACTGTTCGTCAGTCTCCGGCATCAAGGGCGGTCGGTCGGCGAGGTGGCCCGAAGCGTGATCGGCCCGAGAGCCCGGCTGCTCTCGCTGGTGATCATCTACTTCCTGATGGCGTTGGCGATGGGCGCGTTTTGCAACGCCATCGCCGACCTGTTCGTCAACTTCAATCCCGATGCGATCATCCCTTCGGTCGGGCTGATGATCGTGGCCGTGCTGTTCGGCACGGCCGTTTATCGCTTCCGCGCGCCGTTGGGGCTGACGACGCTTGTGGCGCTGGCCGCCTTTGCCGGGCTCATCATCTGGGGCGTAGAGCAGCCAGTGTGCACCTACCAGTGGGGCCTGAGCGCCGAAACCGTCGCGGCCATCGAAGAGGGCAAGAACGCCCCGCCCGAGGCCGAGCAGCGCATCGAGCTGCCCTACGGGGCCGATGCCGCCAAACGATATCTTTCGGCCGCCGGGCGGAACGCGGCGGTCGAAGAGTTGGCCACGGCCGTGCCGCAGGTGCAGCTTCGCTGGATCTTCGCGTTGCTGGCCTACGGGTTCCTCGCGTCGGTGCTGCCGGTGTGGTTGTTGTTGCAGCCGCGTGATTACATCAACAGCTTTCAGTTGTACTTCGCCCTGGGCACGATGCTGTTGGGGCTGAGCCTGGCGGCGATCCGGGGCGCAGAGGCCGCCCACATCGAGGCCCCGTGGTTCCGGCCCGACGTGCCCGGCTCGCCCCCATGGTTCCCCTTCCTCTTTGTAACGATCGCCTGCGGGGCGGTCAGCGGTTTCCACTCGCTGGTGTCGAGCGGCACGACGGTCAAACAACTCGACCGCGAGCCCGACGCCCGGCCGATCGGCTTCGGCGCCATGCTCACCGAAGGGGCCTTGGCCGTGTTGGTCATCATGGCCTGTGCCGCCGGGTTGAAGTCGCAGTATTGGGGGCCGGACGGGCTGTACGCCAGTTGGAAGGGCGTGGGCGGCGGCGGACTGGCCGCCCAACTCAGCGCCGTGGTGCTCGGCGGGGCCGAGTTCCTAAACCATTTGGGCATTCCCGCGAAAATCGGCCGCACCTTCCTGGCCGTAACGATCACGGCCTTCGCACTGACAACGCTCGATTCGGCCACGCGCCTGCTCCGTTTCAATGTGGAAGAGATCTGCCGATCGATTCGCTTGGAAAAACTGGCCAACCGCTATTTCGCCTCGGCCGTGGCCGTGGCCGGCATCGCCTTTTTCGCCCTGGTCTCCGGCAAAACACTGTGGACCTTGTTCGGCACGGCCAACCAACTGCTGGCCGGCCTGACCTTGCTGACCGTCAGCCTGTTCCTCTATCAATTGGGCCGACCGGTGCTTTACACCCTGGTGCCGATGGTGTTGATGCTCGCCGTCTCCAGCTACGCGATGATCTGGAAGATGCTCGACCTTTGGGGCAAGCAGTCGTGGACCGGCGAGGAAAGAAACCTGTTCCTTGTTTCGTGCGGCGTGTTGGTGCTGGCGTTCTGGCTGGTGGCCGAAGGGCTGGCTGCCTTCGCCCGAGGGCGCGTCGCGGCCGACGGACTTGCGGCCGACACCGGACCGCCCGATGGGGCATCGCCGGGCGCGCAGCGCGAATAGCCGCGTCCCTGGGCCGCCGATCGCCCACCCCCGAAGCTCGCGACGAGGGCCGACGACATGATCGAGCCGATCCACGTGCTGTTGATCCGCGAGCAGGCCGAGCAACTCACCGGCGGCTGCTGCGGCACGGTGGGCGACGACGAGCTGGTTTCCGGCGGCCGCGAAATCTTTACCGACGCCCGTCGCGACCAAGTCGCCCTGGGCGCCCTGCACCGGCTGATTCGCGACTTCTTTCCGCCGATCGACGGGAAGGAGCAAGTCCGCGTCGATGTGGTTGATCCCCGAAACCAATTCTATCTCTTCTTCCGCCTGTGGCGCGAGGTTTGGCGTTACCGGCCGGGCCTGCGGGCCGGTTTGCAAACGGCGCTGCAACTGTTCTCGCTGCCGGCGGTGATCGTCAATGGGCAGGTGATCAGCCGCCGCGGCCGCCCGCTCGACGCCGACACCTTCTGCCAAACCGTTCGCCAAATGCGGCGGCGGATGGAAACCACCGACTGATCGTGCGCCGCCGATGCTTGCCGCGGCAACGGCTTCGGGGTATGGTAACTCCGAGCGGCGCGGACCGGCGGGCGAACGGTTTCGCATCGGCCGGTTCGGGCAGGCTTCGCAGCGCCGTTTGCAACTCTGTTCCTCTTCCGTTCTGGGGTGACGATGAACCAAACCGGCATGAAGGAAACATGGGGAACGCGGCTGGGCGTCATTCTGGCCGTCACCGGCAGCGCCGTGGGTTTGGGCAACTTCCTCCGTTTTCCGGGATTGGCCGCCAAGTACGACGGCGGCGCATTCATGATCCCCTATTTCATCGCCTTCTTGCTGCTGGGGCTGCCGATCGCCTGGACCGAATGGGCGATGGGCCGCTACGGCGGCCGATACGGCTACAACTCGTCGCCGGGCATCTTTCGCGTTCTGTGGCGGAATCGGGCCGCTCCCTACGTCGGCGTGCTGGCGATGGTCGTGCCAGTGATGATCTACATGTATTACGTCTATATCGAGGCCTGGTGCCTGGCCTATGCCGTCCGCTACCTGTTCGGGGCGATGGGTTTCGAGAATCCGCAACAGTTCCGCGAGTTCTTCGCCAAGTTCACGGGCATCGAGGAAGACGGAGCGGCCTGGGCGATCGAGGGCCAAGGGGTGCTCGGCTCGGGCGTGTTCTTCCTCGTGTTGTGCTTCGTGCTCAATTTCGTGCTGATCTACCGCGGACTGAGCAAGGGAATCGAATGGTTTTGCAGTTGGGCCATGCCCGCCCTGCTCGTCTGCGCCGTGATCGTGCTGATTCGCGTGCTCACCCTGGGCACGCCCGATCCGCAACGGCCGGAATTGAACGTGCTTGACGGGCTGGGCTACATGTGGAACCCGGCGACCGAGCGGCTGGGGTTCCTCGAGTCGCTTCGCAAGCCCGAAATGTGGATGGAAGCCGCCGGACAGATCTTCTTTTCGCTCTCGGTGGGCTTCGGCATCATCATCACCTACGCCAGCTACCTGAAGTCCGACGACGACATCGCGCTTTCCGGCCTGACGGCCTGTGCGGGCAACGAGTTCTGCGAAGTGGCCTTGGGCGGACTGATGATCGTTCCGGCCGCCTTCGTCTTCTTCGGGCACGAGACGCTGCAAGCCTCGGAAAGCACCTTCGCCCTCGGGTTCGTCACGCTGCCCAACGTGTTCGGCAAATTGCCGGCCGGCGGCGACCTGATCGGCTTCTTATTCTTCTTCCTGCTGTTCCTGGCGGCCGTAACCAGTTCGCTTTCGATGCTCCAGCCGGCCATCGCGTTGTTGGAAGAGGGCCTCGGGCTGCGGCGGCGCGCATCGGTAGCCATGCTGGGATTCATCACGGCGGTCGGCTCGGCCTTCGTCGTCTATTTCTCCAAGGATCTCGCCGCGCTCGACACGATCGACTTCTGGGTGGGCACCTTCGGCATCTATGTGCTGGCCCTGTTTCAGGTGATCCTCTTCGGCTGGATTCTCGGAGTCGATCGCGGGTTCGAAGAACTCGACCGCGGCGCGGAAATCCGCGTGCCGCGGATCTTCAAGTTCATCATCAAGTATGTATCGCCGGCCTACCTGCTGGCGGTCTTTCTGGCCTGGGCCTATCAATCGCTGTTCGCGCCGCCCGCGGGCAAGCCATCGCGGCTGCAAGCAATTGTCGAGAATCGCACCGTGCAGCTTTCGATCGGGATGATCTTGCTGGTGTCGGCCTTGTTCGCGTTGTTGATCGCGCAATCGGTTCAACGATGGCGCGCCACCGAGCGCGCCGCCGGAGGGGACAAGCCATGACCTTGGGCGGTTGGATCGCCATGCTGCTGTCGGTCGGCGGAGTGACCGCGCTGTTGGGCTGGTGCATCTACAAGGTGCTCGCCACGCCCGAATCCACCCAGCATCTGCACTCGCAGGCCGACATCACCACGCCCGACATCCTCGACGAGCGTTCGCCATGAGTGCGACGTAGGGCCGCCGGCGCCCGCCGGCTTTTCTTCTCACGGGTTTGCTCCAAGCCCCGCATGGATCCGACGCATCGCGCTTCAGGAAGTGAGTTTCCGGCAGGTAAGTCCCGACCGTGCGGACAAACAGTTTCGGTCGATACAAACGCAACAGCAGTCGCCGGCACAGCCGAGCGGCCGACCGTCAACCTCCCACCCCGTCCCGCCCATCACAAAGGCCCGGTGCGCAATCCGGGTTAGGCCGTTTTTGCCGTTCCTCGATTTCGTTCAGCCGGTTTTCGGGATTTCGCGGCCCATGGCGCGGAGCAGCATCTGCATGTCGTCCCAGGTGTGGCGCTTGGCCGACGGATTCCGCAGCAAGTAGGCCGGATGATAGGTGCAAACCACCTGCGCGCCGTGGAACTCGAAGAACCGGCCGCGGAGCCGACCGATTGTTTCCACCGTTTGCAACAGGTTTTGCGCGGCACAAGCGCCGAGGCAGCAAATGAACTTTGGACGGATGATGTTCAATTGGCCCAGCAAAAAGGGGCGGCACCGTTCGGCTTCGTCAGGCAACGGGGTGCGATTGTTCGGCGGGCGGCAGCGAAGGATGTTCAAGATGTAAACCTCTTCGCGTTTCAGCCCGCAGGCGGCGATGATCTTGTTGAGCAACTGCCCGGCCGCACCGACAAAGGGTTCGCCGCGGAGGTCTTCATCGGCCCCGGGGGCCTCGCCCACAAAGACAAGCTCGGCGTGCGGATTGCCGACGCCGAAGACCGTTTGCGTCCGATTCCGCACCAGTTCGTCGCAGCGGCGGCAGCGCGCCACCTCGGCGGCCAGCGCCGCTAAAGCGGCGGCGCGATCTTCGGGCGCGCTCTCTGCTTTTCGAGCCTTCACGCTCTCCTCGCTTTCGACGCTTGGTTGGGTCTGCGCCGCGCCCGCCGCCGCAAGCGTGGCGGGCCGCTTGGGCAAATGGGTCACGCCGCCGCGGCGCAGGCCGTCGAGCCATTGAGCGGCGGCGCGTCGCAAGTCGGCCATCGATTCCTCCATTGCCATCGTGGGCGTTTCCGTCGATTCCCGCAAAGACCGGCCGGGTTTCGGTCCGGGCGATTCCCTCCGGGCCGACAAGCTACCCATTATTGCCCTTCCGCCAGACGATGCAACGGCCGGTTCCCGCCGCCGAATTGCCCGGGCCGATTGCCAAGTTGCCTTGCCCGGTAGAATGCCAAAAAGCGACGCCGGCAACGGCAAAGCTTTGCGCTGTTCGATTGCGATTGTTTGGCCAGAGTTTCCGTCGCGCATCATAAGTGGAGGTTCTTGGGGTTCGCCAACGCAGTCGGAGGGTGGGATGGTCAGTGGTTCCGGGGGTGGAAATCGCGTTCGTCCCGCGGCCATCGTGGGCATCGGGGCTTCGGCGGGCGGGTTGGAGGCGCTGGAGACGTTCTTCGATCACATGCCGACCGACTCGGGCACGGCATTCGTCGTCGTGCAGCATCTCTCGCCCGACTTCAAGAGCCTGATGGACGAGTTGCTTTCGCGGCACACGCGACTGGCGATTCATCGCGTTGCCGACGGCATGCTGGTCGAGCCGAATTCGATTTATCTGATTCCGCCGAAGAAGGAGATGATCATCTCCGGCGGCCGACTGCTGCTGACCGACAAAGACCCCACGCAGGCGCTGCCGTTGCCGATCGACGTGTTCTTCCGTTCGCTGGCGCAAGACGCGGGCAATCGGGCGATCGGGGTGGTGCTTTCGGGCACCGGCAGCGACGGCTCGCGCGGGATCCGGGCCATTCACGAGGCAGGCGGATTGGTCTTTGTGCAAGCCCCGGAAACGGCCAAGTTCGACGGCATGCCGAAAAGCGCGCTCGACACCGGCGTGGTCGACTACGTGCTGCCTCCCGAGTCGATTCCCGCGGCGATTGTCCGCCACGTCGACCGCGACCACCAGGCGGAAGACGATTCGCTGCCGTTGCCGGCCGTTTCCGAACAGGGAATCAACGCGATCTTTCGCATCTTGCGCGACGAGTACGGCATCGATTTCTCGCACTACAAACAAAGCACGGTGATGCGACGGGTCGAGCGGCGTTTGCAACTGAACCGCTCAATCGATTTGGACGACTACGTCGCCCGCCTGCGCGACGACACGGCCGAGCTGAACGCCCTGTACAAAGACCTTCTGATCGGCGTCACCGAGTTCTTCCGCGACGCCGAGGCCTTCCAAAGCCTCGATCGCGACGTGATCCCGGGATTGCTCGAACGGCTCTCGCCCCACGACGAGCTTCGGGTTTGGATTGCCGGCTGCGGCACGGGCGAAGAGGCGTACTCGATCGCGATTTTGATCGACGAGGCGCTGACGCGGATGGCGCTTTCAAGGAACATCAAGATCTTCGCCACCGACGTGCATCGGGCGTCGCTCGATTTCGCCAGCGCCGGCGTGTACGACCGGGAGAGCCTGGCCAAGGTGTCGGCCGAACGATTGGAACGGTATTTCGTCGCCCGCGGCGATCAGTTCCAGGTGTCGCAGGAGCTGCGGAAGACGATCGTCTTCGCCCCGCACAACGTGCTTAAGGACGCCCCGTTCACCAAGCTCGACTTGATCTCCTGCCGCAATCTGCTGATCTACTTCCAGCCGCTGGCGCAGAAGAAGGTGCTTTCGCTGTTCCACTTCGGGCTGAAAGCGGGCGGGGTGATGTTCCTCGGGCCGAGCGAAAGCCCCGGCGAATTGGCCGAGGAGTTCCAGCAGATCGACGCCCATTGGAAGATCTTCCGCAAGCGGCGCGACATCCGCCTGCCGGCCGATCTCCGCTTGCCGCTCACCCCCGGCTACGCGCCCACTCGGGCCACGGCGGCGCTGGGCGCCGGACACTCGGGAGCCGCGCCCGACCTAGACCTGTTGCGGGCGTACGACGCAATGCTCGAGCGCTTCGTGCCGCCCAGCCTGCTGTTGAACCCGCGGCGGCAGTTGGTGCACACCTTCGGCGGCGCGGGCCGCTTTCTCACCCCGCGCGACGGCCGGACGACTACGGATGTGCTCGACCTGGTGCAGAAGGAACTCAAGCTGGTTTTGGCCGGAGCGATTCAGCGCGCAGTGAAAGACTTGGCCACGGTGACCTACGGCGGGGTTCGGGTTCGGGCCGGCAACGGCGAAGAGGAGTTGTCGGTGCAGGTGACGCCGATCGCCGTGCGCGACGCGGCCGCGCCCTACCTGCTGGTCGCTTTCGAAAGCAGCGCGGCGCGGCGCACGGCGCCGCCCACCGACGAGCAGCTCGACTTGCAGCGGATGTCGGGCGAGCAGATGCGTTCGCTGGAAGACGAACTCCGCTACACCAAGGAGAACCTTCAGGCCACGATCGAGGAGTTGGAAACGGCCAACGAGGAGCTTCAGGCGACCAACGAGGAACTGGTGGCCTCGAATGAAGAGTTGCAGAGCACCAACGAGGAATTGCACTCGGTCAACGAAGAGCTGTACACGGTCAACGCCGAGCACCAGCGAAAGATCGCCCAGTTGACGCAGTTGACCAACGACATGGACAACTTGCTGGAAAGCATCGATGTCGGCACGCTCTTTCTCGATCGCGACCTGTGCATCCGCAAGTTCACCCCGCGAATCACCGAGGTGTTTCACATCTTGCCGCAAGACGAGGGGCGGCGCATCGACAGTTTCGCCAGCAACATCGAGTGCAAGTCGCTGCTCGACGACATCGCCGCCGTGCTGGCGACCAATCAACCCTGCGAGCAGGAAGTGCAAGACCGCCAAGGGCGCTGGTATCTGCTGCGGATTCTGCCCTATCGGGTCGAGGGCAGCGTGGACGGCGTGGTCGTCACGTTGATCGACGTTTGCCGACTGAAGCAAGTGGAAAAGAACCTCCGCCTGATGTCGAAAGTGTTTCAAGACGCCGCCGATCCGATCATCATCGAAGACCTCAGCGGAACGATCATCGACGTCAACGCCGAGACGGAGCGCGCCTACGGTTATACGCGAGACGAATTGATCGGCGAGAAGATCGCCGTGTTGATGGCCGAGGAAGAAGTGGCCCGCTCGATCAATCTGCGCCGCCGGTGCGTCAGTTCGGAGGCGGTGCGGAACGTGGAAACGGTGCGCCGCGACAAGCAGGGCCGCCTGCATCCGGTGCTGCTGACGCTATCGCTGCTGACCGACGAGCGGAACGCGCCGCTGGCCATCGCCAGCATCGCCAAAGACATCTCGGTGCAGAAGAAGGCGGAGGCGGTGGCCCGCGAGGCGATCGAACGCCGCGACCAGTTCCTGGCCATCCTTTCTCACGAGCTCCGCAATCCGCTCAGCGCAGTGCTCAACGGGGCCTATGTGCTCAACGCGCGCCTCGATGATCGGTCGGCCGTCCGCGAGCCGTGCCGAGTGATCCAGCGGCAGGCGAAGCAGATGGCCCGCCTGCTCGACGACTTGCTCGACGTGTCGCGGATCACGCAGGGGCGCATCGACATCCGCCGCGAGCCGACCGATCTGCGATCGGCCGTCGAGTCGGCCGTGGAAGTGATGCGGCCGCAGATCGAGGCCCGCGATCTCTCCCTCCACGTTCACCTCGACAGTCGCCCGCTGTTCGTCTTCGGCGATGCCGCCCGCTTGGAGCAGATCGCCGTGAACCTTCTGACCAACGCCATGAAGTACAACCCGGCCGGCGGCGAGATCAGGCTCAGCGCCATGCGCGAGGAGGGGCGGATCGTGCTCCGCGTGGCCGACAGCGGGCACGGCATCGCGCCGGAAATGCTCGACCGCATTTTCGAGCTGTTCGTCCAGGCGGGCAAGCCGATCGATCGGGCCGACGGCGGAATGGGCGTCGGGCTGACCTTGGTGCGATCCCTGGTCGAGCTTCACGGCGGAACGGTCGCTGCGTTCAGCGAGGGCCCCGGCAAAGGCAGCGAATTCGTCGTGCAGTTGCCCCCCGGACCGCAGCCCGACGACGAAGCGGACTCGGCCGACGCCGGGCCTCGTTGCCGCGCGCCGCAACGCATTCTCCTAATCGAAGACAATGCCGACAGCCGCCAAATGCTTCGCACCGTGCTCGAATTGGAGGGATTCTCTGTGGAAGCGGTGGAAGACGGGCGCCACGGACTCGAATTGCTGCTGCACGATCACTTCGATGTGGCGTTGGTGGACATCGGCCTGCCCGGCATCGACGGCTACGAAATCGCCCGGCAAGTTCGCGCCAGTGCGCGCGGCCAAGCTATCCGACTGGTCGCGCTGACCGGCTACGGCCGACCCGCCGATCGCGACGCCACCCGCGAGGCCGGCTTCGACGAACATCTGGTCAAGCCGATCCGCCGCGACGACCTGGCCCGAATCTTGCACCTGCCGCGGGCTGCGACTTGACCGCGGCGATGGCCCGAGCCTATGCTGATCGGCGCTTCCGCGAAGACCGTTGCCGGCGCTGCGCTCCGGCGAAGAACGACAGAACTCCGACCGCCTTCGCCGCACGCCAATTGATCCGCATCTGAGGAACGCCGACTCGAGGTGGCGTTCATCCGCAAATGATCCGGCCTACGGTTGGCCGGCCGCACTGCTCTGCCGTCCTGACGACACTCGAGGAGGAGTCGCACCATGAGACGCACGAACCGCCGTCGCTGCTCGGGCTTGTTCGCCGCCCCACTGTGGTCCCTGGCTCTGCTGGCTGCCGCCGCGCTAACAACTTCGCCGGCACAAGTCGGCGCTGCCGAGCCGGCCGCAGCCGGGACATCGGCGGCGGGGGCGAACGCAACGAAAGGCGCGGCGGCTGCGGCGACCGAGGCGCTAGGGCCGTTGGTCGGCGGCACGCCGGCCCATCGGGTCGTCCACGAATACTGGCTCCACCTGGCCAACGAGGCGATGGATCGCCGCGAGGCGGCCTTCGAGCAGATGAAAACGCCCGCCGACGTGAAGAAATGGCAAGAGCGACTTCGCGCGGCGTTTCTCGAAGCCCTCGGCGAACTGCCCGAACGCACGCCGTTGAACCCGCGCGTGGTCGGCGTGATCGAACGCGAAGGCTATCGCGTCGAAAAAGTGATCTACGAAAGCCGCCCGAAGCATTTCGTTACGGCCGTGCTCTTCCTGCCCGAGGGGAAAGGGCCGTTCCCCGGCGTGATCGTTCCCTGCGGGCACAGCGCCAACGGCAAAGCATCGGAGGGCTACCAGCAGGTGTGCATCATGCTGGCCAAGGCCGGCATCGCCGCGCTGTGCTACGACCCGATCGACCAGGGCGAACGCATCCAGTTGTTCACGCCCGACGGCAAGCCGGCCGCCTCGAACACCACCGGCCACTGCATCACCGGGCTCGGGGCGATTCTGCTGGGGCAGAACACGGCCACCTATCGCGTGTGGGACGGCTTCCGCAGCCTCGACTACCTCGCCTCGCGGCCCGAAATCGACCCCGCGCGGCTCGGTTGCACGGGCAACTCGGGCGGCGGAACGCTCACCAGCTATCTGATGGCGCTCGACGACCGCATCCTTGCGGCCGCCCCGGGCTGCTATCTTTGCGGTTTCCGCCGACTGCTGGCCACCATCGGCCCGCAAGACGCCGAGCAGAACATCTTCGGCCAACTGGCCTTCGGCATGGACCACGCCGATTACGTGCTGACGCGCGCCCCGAAGCCCACGGTGATTTTGGCGGCCACAGGCGACTTCTTCGCCATCGACGGCACCTGGCCGCTGTTCCGCGAGGCCAAGCGAACCTACACCCGTTTAGGCGCGCCGCACCTGGTCGATATGGTCGAGGCCGATGAAAAGCACGGCTACACGGCCCCGTTGCGGCTGGCCGCAGTGCAATTCTTCCGGCGGCACCTGCTGGGAATCGACGGCCCGGCGGAAATCGACCCCAATCCCGCCCCGTTGCCCGAAAAAGAGATTCTTTGCACTCCCGAGGGCCAAGTGATGCGATTGCCCGAGGCCCGAAGCGTTTACGACATCAACCGCGAGACGGCCGCCCGGTTGGCCCCGCAACGCGAACGGCTGTGGCGCGAACGTCCGCGCGACCAATCGTTGGCCGCCGTGCGGCGATTGACCGGCATTCGGCCGATCGAACAGCTTTCGGCCCCCGAAGTGAAACGCCACGCCAGCCGGCAGCGCGAAGGATACCGCATCGATCTGATCTCCATCGAACTGAGCCCGCAGCTTTGGCTGCCCGCACTGGCCTTCGTGCCCGAAAAGCCCGCGGCCGAAGCGTGCCTTTACCTGCACGAACTGGGCAAAAGCGCCGACGCCGGCCCCGACGGCCCGATCGAAAAGCGGGTGCGCCAAGGGCAGTTGATCCTTGCGGTCGATCTGACCGGTTGCGGCGAACTCCGCCCGACGCACAAAGGCAACTACGGCGGCGTGTTCGGGCCGAACTTCAACGACGCTTACACGGCCTACCTGTTGGGCCGATCGTTCCTCGCCCATCGCGCCGAGGAAATCTACCTGTGCCTGCTGGCCCTGCCGAAGATCGCCGAGATCACCGGCGCCGGCAAGCCGGCCGACGGCAAAGCGCCGGCGGTGCATCTGGTCGCCATCGGCGAGCCGGGCCCGGCCGCCCTGCATGCCGTGGCGCTGGCGCCCGAGCGGTTCGCCTCGCTGCGATTGGAGGGCAGCCTGAAAAGCTATGCCGAGCTGATCGAGAAGCCGCTAGAGGCACGGCCGCACTTCGTCAGCATCGTCCACGGCGCACTGCGGGAATACGACCTACCCGACTTGCTCGGCAGCTTGCCGCCGGGCAAGGCCGAGGTCGTGGAACGCTAGGAAGAACGCCCGAAGTCCGCAGCGGCACCGGTCAACCATCCGGTTCCGCACGCCGCGGTGCCGCCGGGCAGTTGCCGATCGTTCGACCCATCTTGCCCGGCAGCGTCCCGGAAGAAAATTTCGTAAACTGCCTTCACAAAACAGGTTACATCTTGCAGCACAGACGCGCTGACGCGGCCGAAGCCAGTTGGTAGAATTATTGGGAGTATGTTTGCCGCCGAGGGAGAAATCGAGCGACTGCGTCAACGGGCGCCGTTGGTGGCGCCCTCGCTGCTGGCCTGCGACTTCGCTCATCTGGCCGACGAAATCCGCCGTGTGGAAGATGCCGGTGCGGCCGTGCTGCATCTGGACATCATGGACGGCAATTTCGTGCCGAACCTGAGCTTTGGGCTGCCGGTGGTCGAGGCCGTGCGCCGCAGCACCCGGTTGCCATTGGACGTGCATTTGATGATCGTCGAGCCGGGCCGCTACCTGCGGCAGTTCCGCGAGGCCGGCGCCGACCTGCTGACGATCCACATCGAAACCGCGCCCGACCCGCGCCGCTTGCTCGACGAAATCCACGCGATCGGCTGCGGAGCGGGCCTGACGCTCAATCCGCCCACGCCGGTGGAATCCGTCGAACCGTTCCTCGACCAGTGCGACATCGTGCTGGTGATGAGCGTGATGGCGGGCTTCGGCGGGCAGAAGTTCGACCCGGTGGCCTTGGGCAAACTGCGACGATTGCGACAGCTTTTAGGCCCGCGGGCGCTGATCTCGGTCGATGGCGGCGTGAACGCCGAGACGATCGGGGCGTGCGCCGCCGCCGGCGCAAACTACTTTGTGATGGGCACGGCCGTGTTCGGCCGGCCCGACTATCGGCGCGTGATCGCCGAGATGACCGCAACGGCTCGGGCCGCTGCCGCCGCCGAGGGCGACGGGGCCGCCGACCCGGCGGCATGGAAACCCAATCCGACCACCCACTGTTGACATCCGTATGGTACGCGTGATCCTTGTTCGCCCGGGGGCGACCGACTACGATCTTCAAGGTCGCATCCAAGGCAATCTCGATATCCCCCTCTGCGCCGACGGCCGCGCCGCGGTCGCCCAATGCGCCGAGGCGCTGCTGCCCTTGCAGCCCAAATGCGTCTATGCGCCCGAAAGCGAACCGGCCCGCCAAACCGCCGAGGTGCTGGCCGAGGTCCTCGGCTGTCGCTGGCGCAAGATCGACCGGCTGGAGAACATCAATCTCGGCCTGTGGCAAGGGATGCTTGTTGCCGACGTGCGGTTGAAGCAGCCGCGCGTCTATCGCCAATGGCAAGAGCAGCCCGAAACGGTTTGCCCGCCCGAGGGCGAAATGCTCGACCAGGCCGACGAACGCGTGAAGGCGGCGTTGGTCAAGGCGCTGCGCCGGCACAAAGCCTCCGACACAATCGCCGTTGTTCTTCCCGAGCCGCTCTTCAGCCTCGCCCGGCGTTTCATTGCGCAAAGCGAATTGGGCGACCTTTGGTCGGCAGGCAAGGATCAGCCGCCCTTCGAGATTCACTCCGTAGAGTTGGAAAACCTCCTTTCCGGCTCGACCCCGTAACGTTGAAACCCGAGAACCACCCGCGCCCTTTGGAACATGAGCAACGCATCGAACGACGGAAACAGTTGGAAGAACGTCTTGCCCCAGAATAAGCGCGGCGTGCCCGAGGGCCTGTGGCGCCGCTGCCCGGGCTGCCAGCAAACGATCTTCCGCAAAGACGTGGAAAAACGCTTCGGCGTTTGCCCGGAATGCGACTATCACTGGTACGTCTCGGCAAGGCAGCGGGTGGCCCAACTGATCGACGAGGGAACCTTCGAGGAGTGGGACGCCGACCTCTGGCCCGCCGATCCGCTCGACTTCGTCGACAGCAAACCGTATCGGCAACGCCTAAAGGACGAACAGGCCCGCACCGGCCTGCGCGACGCCGCCGTGACCGGCGGGGGAATGGTTCGCGGGCGGCGCGTCGCCTTCGGCGTGACCGATTCGGCCTTCATCATGGGCAGCATGGGATCGGTTGTCGGCGAAAAACTCACCCGCCTAATCGAACGCGCCACCGAACAATCGCTGCCGCTGATCATCGTTTCCGCCTCGGGCGGCGGGGCGCGGATGCACGAAGGGATGCTTTCGCTGATGCAAATGGCCAAGGTGTCGGCCGCGCTGGCCCGTTTCGACCAAGCCGGCGGACTGTTCATCTCGGTGCTGACCAACCCCACCATGGGCGGCGTGGCCGCCAGCTTCGCCTCGTTGGGCGATCTGATCTTCGCCGAACCGAAGGCCCTGATCGGCTTCGCCGGCCCGCGAACGATCAAGGCCACCATCCGCATCGAACTGCCCAAAGGCTTCCAAACCAGCGAATTCCTGCTGGAACACGGATTCGTCGACCGGATCGTCAGCCGCCAAAACCTCAAGACCGAGGTCGCCCGAGCCATCGACTATTGCGGCAACTGACCCGGATGCGCCGGGCGCCGCGGCGGGCTTGTCCCGCCGTGCTCGATCCCTACGGCCGAATAAAGCCTGTTTCCCGCACTGCCGGACAAGCCGGCAGTGGCACCCAATCGGCAGTGGCACACAATCGGCCGATGCTACTCTACCTGTATTGGCACGCATTCAACCAATGCTGCCCTGCCGCCGGTGGTCCGCCTTTCAAACCAACCCTCTTGTGCCTTACGGCACCGCGATCGGCGAGCTATCCCGGCCACCCGGCCCATGAAAGTCAACTTCCCGCACTGCCGGGCAAGCCGGCAGTGGCACCCGAGCGCACAAATGGTCGGCATCCTTCGGCCGAACGCTTAGCAAGAAAGCACGCACGGGAAGGCCCCGCCGGAATCGTCCGCTGGAAACCTTCCCGTGTGATTCTTTCATCGGCCCGCAGACGGTTCCCCTCGAACACCGAGGTTCATCCGCCGCGGCCGAGCTATCAGTTCAACATTGCCGCCCAATGGGTCGGCACGACTTCCTCCGAATCTACTTCCGGCGTCGGGCCGCGTAGCCCCATGCTGGGTGCCACGGCGGGCTTGTCCCGCCGTGCTTTACTCCAACAGCCAAGACGAGCCGCTGCACCCTTCAAGCCAAGAGAAGCCAGCTTCCTGCACTGCCGGGCAAGCCGGCAGTGGCACACAATCGGCCGAGGCTGCCCTGTCGAAAGTGTCGCTCGTTTTCGCCCTCTTGTGCCTCACGGCACCGCGATAGGCGAGCTATCGCGGCCACCCAGCGGTAACGCCAACGTACCGCCAACGGCACCCAATCGGCCAATGCCGCTCAGTCGGCACTACTGCGGAGTTTACTTCCGGCGCCGGGCCGCGTAGCCCAAGGCCAGCAACGCCATCGCGGCCAACGCCCATGCGGAGGGCTCGGGCACCGGGCTGGCACTGCCGCCCACCTCGCCTCCGACCGGTACCGCCGCTCCGCCGCCGCCCAAGCCGCCAAAGCTCCACGTGAACCCGCCGCTGCCGTCGCCGATCAACAGCAAGTTCACCACGCTGGTGCTCGACGGACCACTGGTGCCCGTGATCACCACCTTGCCGTTGTCGTTGATCTTCAGCGTGTCTTGACGCACGTGCTCGGT
>JARKPK010000019.1 GCA_029975295.1 Thermoguttaceae bacterium
TCACTCAGGACGTAGGCGCCCACGTTCGCCGAATCATGACCCGCGGGGGCGAGTTTGTTTTGGCCCAAGGCGGCCGGATCAGCTTGAACGATCATGTCCGTCTGGAACAGGGCGGCGCGTTTGTGCTCGACAACACCGCCACGGCGGTCAACAACCGCCTTTACGGTTTGAGCGTCGAAGGCCGCGGCGGCACGTTCGTGCTCAAGGGCAACGCCAGCACGGCCGTAACCGAAACGCTGGCCAACCTGTACAACGGCGGTGGTGGCTTGTCGGTGGTCAAGGTGGAACCCGGTACAGCCACAACCACGCTGGCGATCACCAACTGGGAACACACCAACACCGGCACGCGGCTAAGCGGCATTTTGTTCACCGGCCCGGGCACGGCGGGCACACCGACCTCGATGCCGACCAATGGTTTGATCACCATCGGCAACCAGGGCGATTTCCTCACCGGCGCGGTGGCCACGACGATCTTTGGGCAGGTCGGTTCGCCGCTGATGTGGACCCGGCCTGACGGCGTGGTCGATCCCGACCTTTCCGGCAATTGGCGGTTCGTCACCCAAAACGCAGCCAACGCCGGCGTCCGCGCGCTAGCCGACAGCGAGTACGCTGGCTACGTGCAAAGCACCGCGCCGACCAGTGGTTTGAATGTCCGCACAGGCGACAATCTCACGGCCTCGGGTGTGACGGGCATCAGCACGCTCACCTTCTCGGGCAACGGCTCGCTGACGGTCTCGGGCACGTCGCTGCGCGAGTCGGCCCCAGCACGCCTGTTCCTGAGTTCGCCCGGCGTGATCGTCGAGGGCGACTACGACGCCACGATCACCGCCCCGATCATTCAGACCAACGGCAACCGTAATCTTTACGTGTACACCGTCGGCGCGAATTCGAGTCTGACGATCAACGGCGTGATTAGCAGCGACCGCGGCTTGTACAAGGCCGGCGAGGGCACCTTGTATCTCACCGGCGGGGCCGAACGGGCGCTGCGCGGCGATTCGGGCATCAGCCTTGCCGGCGGCACGATCGTGCTGGGCGGCTCGATCGGCCCGGCCAATGTGGCGAACCAGTATTTCGGCGGCACGCGGTTTACAGCCACCTCCGGCACGTTGGAGCTGAACGGCACGCATCAAATCCTCGGACGACCGGGCCAGAGTGTCGATAGCCGCAACCCGTTGGCCGGTTTCGGCGCGAGCATCAACAACAGCTCCGCCACGCACAGCGTTCTGCGCATTGACGGCCAAGGCGGCACGCTCGCCGGCGGAGTCAATGGCAACCTGTCGCTGGTGACCAACACCAGCCTTGCTCTCTCGGCGGTGAGCACCTACAGCGGCAGCACCACGGTTCGCGGCCAAACGCTTTCGATCCGCGACGCCGCGACGATTCTCAACACGTCGAAGATTTATCTCTACAACTCCAACATCCAACTCGACAGTCGTCTGGGCCTCGAAGAGAACTTCGTGCCGACCCGCTTGCCCGAGAATGTCGATGTCGACATGTGGCGCGGTGAGTTGCGCATCTACGGCCACGGCCAGACGATCGCCTCGGAAAAGCTCGGTACGGTCAACCTCTACGCAGGCCGGAACCACTTCGGGCTGTCGGCCGGCAACGGCGGTTTCGCCGATTTGCAGATCGCCGAGTTGAACCGGCTCGACCCGTCGGTCACCGTTCACTTCTTCGGCGACAACTCGGCCGGTTTGGGCAACGTGCTTGATTCGGGCCCGGGCCTCTATCATGCCGCCCGCGTGCTGATTGGCCAACTCAATGGCACGCCGCTGACCACCTCGGGCATGCTGCCCGGATGGGCCACGGCCGGCTATTACCACTTCGCCTATTATCACGCCACGCGCGGGGTGATGCAGATCGACAACGCTGGAATGGGCGCCCCCGGTTACACGGGCGGCACCAACGTGGCGATCACCGGCACCGACAACACCCGCTACTTCAACTACACCGGCGCGGCTACCTACAATGCCGACGCCGGCGCGGTTGTGGGCGGTATCCGGTTCCGGCCCGACAATCAGGGCAGCGCGACAACGTTGAATTTGTTGGGCACCCTCACGGTGGCCAGCGGCGGCATCATCATGGCGCCGGTAAACGGGTCGTCGAACGCGGTCATCAGCGGCGGCTCGCTCTACACCGACGCAGAGAACTGGTACGTCAGCAACTGGGATCGTGAATCGACGATCGCCAGCCCGCTTACCGGCGCTTCGGGCACCGGTTTCGTCAAGAGCGGAAGCGCTCTGTTGAACCTTACGGGCAATAACACTTATACGGGAACCACCTACGTCAACGATGGCACATTGCGGCTGAACACCGCTTTGGCCAACGGTTCGACCATCGTGGCCGTGCCCGGCGACTTGGTGATCCGCGGCGCGACCGTTTCGGCGGCTTCCGCGCTTCAGATCAAACAGGGTGTGAACCTCACGCTTTACGGCGGCGGCACGCTGACGTTGTTCGGCGGCGCGACCGAGTCGTTCAACAACATCACCTTGATCAATGACGGCTACACCGACAGCGAGAGCAAGCCGCGGATCGATGCCACCAACGCGGCGAACACCGTCTTCCGCATCGGCGGCACGCTCACGGCCCATAACGACGTGGTCAACAGCGTGGCTGCCCTGAGCGGGACGCTCAACTCGGTTGAGTTCACCGGCGCCGACGGCACGCCCCAAACGATTCACGTCACGGGCGGTCTGTTCGAGGGCCGCACCGTGGTGGCCCCGGGCCTGTTCGTCAACGTGGCGATCAACGACGCTCCGGCTTACACCGGCGGCGACGGTGGTTTGAAGAAGACCGGCAGCGGGATGCTCGAATTGGGCGTGAACAATCTGACGCTTGCCGGAGTGGGCCTTACGGTCGGTTCGCCGACCGTGACGGTTACGAGCACCACCGGCATGCAAGTCGGCCAAAGCGTCAGCGGCACCGGCATCGACGTCGGCGCGATCGTCGTGTCGATCGACAGCGGCACCCAGTTCACCATGAGCCGTAATGCCACGGCCGCCGCTTCCGGCACCTACACGGCCCATCGGCAAAGTCTGTTTAGCAATCCGGGCAGCCTGACTCAGGTGCTGGACATCTCCCAGGGGCTGGTATGGGCGATCAACTCGGGTGCATTGGGCAGCAATAAGGCCTTGACCGTCGTCCGCAACGGAGCGACGTTGCTCAGCAACGTCGGCGGCAACCCGATCACGGGCAGCATCCGGTTGGAAAGCGGTTCGACCATCGGCACGCTCGGCGGCGACGCTTGGTTCGGCGGCTTCACCACTGATACGAATCTCCTATCGACGATCGAAGTCGCCGGCGACGCCACCGTGCTCGTCCGCGACTACGCGTTCCCCGACAACGTAGGCCGCACGATCCTCATCAACGGCCAGTTGACCGGCAGCGGGGCTCTGAACCTGCTCGGACCGGAGTTGCATAACGTCGCCACCTTCCGCTTGGCCAACTTCAACACCGATGGTCAGGGAACGCTTGCCGGCGCGAACACCTACTCCGGTACGATCACGGTCAACCCGAATGTGAACTTCTTGTTGCAGCCGGCGCTGATGCCGGGCAACCCGACTGGGACGGGCAAGTTGCTCCCCAGCGCCGCGTCGATCGTTTTGGCCGGCGGCAACCTCAGCCTCCGCGACGACGGCAACACCACCGGCGGCGCGTCGAACCAAACCTTTGCCTACGGCAACAACGTCACCCTCAGCGGCAACTCGCTGATCGACGTGAATCGCACCGGCGGCAGCGGGGCGACGAACACGTTCGCCATGGGCGAGCTGACCGTTACCGCCGGCAACCGCATCTTGCGGATGGGCGGCGGCAACACCTACGGCGTCAGCTTCACCACGCTCAAGGGCGCGGGCGATTTGACGATTGCGACCGCGGGCAACACGCGGTTCGTTCTGGCGGCGGTTGATGCCGGCTACACCGGCACCATCAAGTTGGCCGGTGCGGCGGGCGTGCAGTTGCAGCCCACGAGCAACTGGCTCCCGGGTTCCGGCGGTCGGTTGTTGCAATTGCCCACCAGTGTTCCGCGGCTGACCATCGACGGCCTGTGGCGGCAGTGGACCGGCGAGGTGATCGATGTCACCGAGAAACTGGTTGTCTCTAGCAACGCGGGCACGGTGGCCAACGGCATGGCCGGAACCACACCGGTAACAACCGGCAGTGTAACCGGTGCGCTGTCGCTGCGGAATGATTCGGGTGGTTTGATTCGGGCCGCGGAAGTGGTCAACTACGGCGTGATCGGCACGCAGGCCGCGGGAACGGCCTGCACGTTGGAAGCCCCCTCGGGCACGATGGTCATCAAGGGAACGGGCCTCTATCAGACCTTCCAACGCGACCTGACGCTCAACGGCGTGCTGGCCGACGACGGGGCAACGGCAACCTCGCTGAAGGTGGCCGGCGACAGCACGGTGATCTTCACCCCCAACGCCTCCGGCACGAACACCGGCGGCGCCGAGGTGCAAAGCGGCACGCTCCGTGTGGCGCCCAGCGGCGCCGGCCTGACCAACCCGTTGGGCACCGGCGCGGCCCCGATTCGCACGATCGGCACGCCGGCGAGAACGCTCTCCGGCGATCAATTGCCGGTGGCGGCCGTCAATGGCACGATCGAGTTCGCCCCCGGCGCGAGCAACACGATCACTCAGGCCGGCAGCGTGAGCAACAGCGGCACGCTGCGGGTGGCCAACGGCACGGTGCAGTTGGGCGGCTCGATTGCCGGCCCCGGCGCGGGCGCGTATGTGCCCGGCCTGCTGGAGGGAGTGATTCAGCCGGATGCCGGCTGGGATTCCGGCTCGGGTCGTCCGGTGAACCCCGCTCAATTCGGTTTCAAGCTAGAACCGACCCGCGGCCAGATGAACGTTGTTACGGGTGATCCGGTGACCGGGTGGACCGACAACACCACCTGGATATACACCGGCTGGGTTTATGATGCTGACGGGATCTTCGCCTTTGCGGAAAGCATCGATGACAATACGTTGATTTCGATCGATGGCGTTACTCGTTTGCTCAACAATACTTGGGACCAGCAAACCGTGACCGCGTTCAGCGTCGGACAGTCCGGCGGTACACAAGGCGCTGGTGCAAACTTGGGTACTCCCGCGAGTGATTTCGGGAACCCGGATGACGACAACGACCCGACCACCGGCGGCGGTGGTTGGCACAAGATCGAAATCCGGTTGCGCAACGGCGGCGGCGGAGCCGGCCCGGGAGTGAACAACAACTTCCAAAACAACTTCGGCATCGGCTTCAACGCGGATGGAGCGACCGCGATCGACGGCAGCTTGTTCTTCCGGCCGATCGACGCCGGCGACGGAAAGTTCTTCCGCAATGAAATCAGTGGGAAGGGTATGGTGCAAGTGCAGGCCGGGGCCACGTTGCAGTTGCCCAGCGGCACGATCACCGAAACCGCCCTGCTGAGCATGGGCGCGGCCGCCAGCGGCGCGGTGCTCGAGCTGACCTCGGCCGGCGCCAGCGTGGTCGATGCGATTAGCGTCACCGGCGCGGGCGGGTCGGCCGTGGTGAACGTGGGCGCCGGCCATACGCTGACGGCCTCGGGCATCGGCTCGACGATCGCCGGCGGCACGACGCTCAGCAAGCAGGGCGCCGGCAGCCTGATCCTGCCCAACACCGGCGTGTTGACGATCGGTTCCGGCGGTGTCCTCGACACGGTGGCCGGCACCACGGTTGTCAATGGCGTGGTGATCGGCGGCACGGTGTTGGCCAACACGGCCGGCACCCTGGCCGGCACCGGCGTAATCAACGCCCCGGTGTCGATTGGCGCTGGTGGTGCAATCGCGGCGGCCAACACCGGCGCGGTCGGACTGCTCACGATCAACAGCTCGTTGAGCTTCAACTCGACCGCTTCGGCGCTGTTCGAGATTGCTTCCGCCTCTTCTTACGACCGATTGATGAACATCACCGACGTGACCTACGGCGGCACGCTCACCGTCGGCACGATCGGTTCTCCCACCTGGGCCGCCGGCCAGGTGTACAACCTGTTCAACTTCTCCGGCACTCAGAGCGGAACGTTCAGCACGATCAACCTGCCCACACTCTCCGGCGGGCTGTCGTGGAAGATGTTCGGCTCGCAACCGTTCGACTATGCCAACGGTTTGATTGAAGTCGTCTCGGCCGGTCCGGCCGTCCGCGTGTGGAACGGCGGCAGCCCGGCGAACGACTTCTGGACCAGCGGCAGCAACTGGGTCGGCGGCAACGCCCCGGTGGCCGGCGACCAAGTGGTCTTCGCCGGCAACGTCCGGCTCACGCCCGACAAAGACAACATCGGGCTGGTGGTCGGCGGACTGAAGTTCTCTGGGGCCAGCGATCCGGAGGGCAACGCTGGTGCGTTCACCCTCGGCGGCAACGCTCTGACCGTGGCGGGCAAGATCGAGAACAACTCGACCAACGCCCAGACGATCAACCACGGTATCACGTTGGCGACCGCCGTCAACCCGGCCGA
>JARKPK010000040.1 GCA_029975295.1 Thermoguttaceae bacterium
ACTGCCGTCGGCTTGCCGCAATACCGACGCACGTTTCATGTGGTGGTGGCGCCGCGGCAACGGAGTCGGACCGCGTGAACGAGCCGATGGTGGTTATTCGTCTGGATCGCGCCTCGCGGGTTTACGAACCCGGCGATGCTCTTGCCTGCGAGTTCTTCGTCGAGGGTTTGCATGCGTGCATGGTGAAGTCCGTCGAAGTCTCGGTGCTTTGGCACACGCAAGGCAAGGGCGAAGAAGACTTGGCCGTTCATCAGTTTCAGCAGTTTTCCGCCGACGAGTCGTCGTGCTGCGATCCGCTTAGTCCGCAGCAGTTTCGAACCGTGTTGCCCAACAGCCCGATGAGTTATCGCGGCCGGATCATCGATATTCGTTGGTGCGTGCGGGTGCGCGTGTTCTTGCACCGCGGTCGCGAGGTGGTCGGCGAGCAGGCGTTTCAGCTCGGATCGGTTCCCCGGTTGGCCGCCGCCCCCGCAGTCGTTCCGACCTCGGCCTAAGTGACGGCCATGTTCGAGGATCGCGTCAATCCGTTTGCCGCCCGCTTTGTTCGGCCCGGCGCGGTTTGCTACCTTCCTTCCGCCGCCGCTGATCCGACCCTGCTGGCCGCGCGCCTGGAACATCAATGTTGGCGCGGCGAGATCATCGGGCCGCACGGCGCCGGCAAATCGGCCTTATTGATGGCATTGATTGCCGAGCTGCGCGGCAGCGGACGGGATGTGTTGCACGTCGAACTGCACCAGGGCGATCGGCGACTGCCGTGCGGCGCGCTGGCCGGTCCCATTCCACCTTGGCGGCTGATCGCCGTCGACGGCGCCGAGCAACTGGGTTGGTGGGCATGGCTTAGGCTGCGGCTGTTCGTGCGGCGGCGGGCATGGGGCCTGGTCGTCACCAGCCATCGGCCGTTGGGGCTGCCTCTGCTGGCCGCGCTCAGGCCCGATGCCGCGCTGGCATGGAGAATCGTCCAACAGCTCCAGTCGGATGATCCGCTGATTACCGAGGCGGAAACGGCCGCTGCGTTCGCGGCTCATCGCGGAGACTTGCGCGAGATGCTCTTCGAACTCTACGATCGATATCAATCGCGGTTCGGGCAGCGCGAACGGCGATAGGCGGCAGAGACCGCGCCGCCGCGTTCACCCGCCAAGCGACAGAGCGACCGGTGCCCGAGCCGCCTCGGCCTTGCCCGCAGAAACTGGGCATCTCGCTCAACCGGCTCTCGCGCGGTTGGTGTGGCGCGGTTGGTCTGGCGTTTGGGCTTTTTTGGGGAACGGCAGCGGCCAAAAAATCGCAAGAATGCCCGATCCGGGTGACGGGTGGAATCCGTAAAATCGTTAGAGGCGGCGCGTCTTAACAAATCGGCGCGCAAGATCAGCCCGCTGATTGACTGCCCCGGCGTTACATGCTCTTATCGTTAAATAGAGCGATCTTCTTGAGAACGAGGTGAAAAATGATGGTTCTGCGATCCTTGCGTTTGCTGCTTGTGGCGACGGCTGCCACGACCGTTTGTGCGCCGGGCTCGTCGGAAGGTTGCGAGTTCCTGCGGCGGCTCTTCGGCGGCGGCGAGCAAACCACCTATATGCCGGTGGTGGCGCCGGTGTGCAGCCCATGCTCGTCGTGCGCGGCGCCGGCAACCAGCTACTATGCGCCGGGTTGCGCCACTTGTGTTTCGCCGGCCGTTCCCGTGACCGCAGGTTATACGGCCTACTACGCGCCGCAAACATACTATCGGCCGGTCGTGCAGAACGTGGCGGTGACGGCTTATCGTCCGGTGGCGGCATACAATCCTTACACCGGTTCGATACAAACGGCCTATCGGCCTGTGACAACGTATCGGCCGCAGTGGACCTATTCGCCCTATACAAGCTACCGCATTGCGTACGCTCCGACGGCCTACTATCCGACGTATTATTCGTCGGCCGTCGCACCCGTCGCGTCGGGCTGCGCCGGATGTTCGACGCCGGTGATGGGAACGACGGTTACCGGTGAGCTCTCGCCGATTCCTTCCTCTTCGGCGAGCGGTTGGAGCAACAGCGCCCCGAGCCCGTCGACCTTGCCGCAAAGCACGGTGGTTGCGCCCCAAACGAAACAGGATCCGCAGTCCACCGTGGCGCCCGACTTGCGCGGCGCGCCCAGCACGGCGCCGCTTCCGCGCGAAGACGATCGCACGACTTTGCCGCCGTACGGTTCCGGAGGGGCCGGCAGCGGCAACGGAGCCAGCCAGCCGACTCGGCCGTCTTCGACCACCGGTTCGCCCTCGAGCCTGATTTCGCCCCCGGCCGAGCGCACAACGTTCCGGGCCCAGCTTCCGAAAATCGGCTTCAACCCCGAGACGGCCCCGCAGGTGATGCTGGCCTCGCGGCAAGCGGCTGCCGGCCCCGCTCCGGTGGTCTCGGCCGATGGTTGGGAAGCGGCCGAGTAAGGCCGATTTGCGGGCCGTACGCGCTCGGTGCTCGTTTTGCAGCGGCCGTTGGCCCTTGTTCTGCTTCGCGCTCTCATCGTCCACTAGGGGCTCCCGCTGTCGAGAGGCTCCCGTTATCGGCGATCGGCGGTCGTCCGGCGGTCACCGATGTCGGTCGTTCGTACGTCGCTAGCGCGTCTGCCCTGGTTCGGCCCATTGGAGCGGTCGTTTTCGTGGCCGCCGTTGCTGCGCGAGGCCGCCCGGCCGACCGTGCCCCTTTTCGCCTGGCCCAGTTCGTGCTAATAGTACAGGGCTATGCCAGCGAATCTTACCCCAAGTTATCTAAAGGCTGAGGAAGAATACCGTCGGGCGCAGACGCTCGAAGAAGAACTGCGCTGCTTGCAGGTGATGCTGCAAGAGATCCCGAAGCATAAGGGAACGGATCACCTTCAGGCCGATCTGAAGGCCAAGATCTCGAAGGTCAAAAAAGAACTGGCCGTCGAGAAGAGCTCGGGCAAGAAGGGGCGAGGGCTGCGGATTCCGCGGCAGGGAGCGGGCACGGCGATTGTGCTTGGCGGGCCCAATGCGGGCAAGAGCCAGTTGGTGGCCAAGCTGACCAACGCCACGCCCGAGGTCGCCCCGTATCCATTCACCACCAAAGTTCCCGCTCCGGCGATGATGCCGTACGAGGATGTCTTCGTCCAACTGATCGACACGCCGCCGATCACCGATTCGTACATGGATCCGAACCTGCACGGTTTGACTCGCGCGGCCGATCTGGCGCTGCTGGTGGTTGATTTGGGCAGCGATGACGGCATCGACGATCTTCAGGCCGTGCTTGAACGTTCGCGAGCGACCAAGACCCGCTTGGCGGCCACCTCGTACCTCGACGAAAACGACGTTGGCGTTTCGTACACGCGCACTTTTTTGGTTCCCAACAAGATCGACGCCCCCGGCGCAGCCGATCGCTTGGAGATGCTTCACGAACTTTGCCCAACCGACTTTCCCGAATATGTCGTCTCGGCGCAAGAGGGGACCAATTTGGAAACGCTTCGCGCGGCCATCTACCAAGCGCTCGACGTGATCCGCGTTTACACAAAGCTGCCCAGCGCCAAAGAGCCCGACATGGACCGGCCGTTCACCGTCCGACGCAACAGTACGTTGATGGAAATGGCCGAGTTGATCCACAAGGATTTTGTCGAGAAGTTCAAGTTCGCCCGCGTTTGGGGTTCGACGGTTCACCCCGGCACTCCGGTCAAGGGCGATTACGTGCTGCAAGACAAAGACATCGTCGAACTGCATGTGGCCTGAATAAGCCCGCACTGTGAACACGGCGACCCCCATCGCAGCAGGCCGGCGAGTGGGCGCCTTCTGACAGCAGGCGAGCCGCTCCGCGGGCAGGGCCGGCAACGGCTCTCGGCCGGAGTTTATCGACCGTAGCGAGCCTTTCGATCGGCTGTCGGTCGGCAAGGTCGAACCGGCAAGCGACATTGGGAGTCTGCCCATGACCAACGCCGAAATCGCCGGGGTGCTCAACGAGTTGGCCGACCTGCTCGAGTTCCAAGGGGCCAATCCGTTCCGTGTCCGTGCCTATCGCCAGGCCGCCCGAACCGTCGAGGCCTGCCCCGAGTCGCTGGCCGAACGCCACGGCGACCCCGCACGTCCGCTCACCGACCTGCCCGGCATCGGCGACGACCTG
Source organism: Thermoguttaceae bacterium (assembly GCA_029975295.1). Lineage (GTDB taxonomy): Bacteria > Planctomycetota > Planctomycetia > Pirellulales > Thermoguttaceae > JARKPK01. The sequence continues at coordinate 4,092 of JARKPK010000040.1, forward strand.
GCGGGCAAGATCGGGCAATTGCTCGACACCGGCCGCATCGACCTGCTCGAACAGCTTCGCGCCGAGCTGCCGCCCACCGTGCTCGACCTGCTCCGTGTGCCCGGCTTGGGACCGAAACGCGCCGCCCAACTCTATAAAGAACTGGGCATCGCCTCGCTCGACCAACTCCGCGAGGCCTGCGAATCCCAACGGATCCGCGCTTTGAAGGGTTTCGGGGCCAAGACCGAAGAGACGATCGCGGCGGGCATCGCCGTGGCCATTCAGTCGCAGCAGCGCATCTTGTGGTACGAGGCCGAGCAAATCGTCGTCCCCTTGCTTCGCTACCTCGCGGAACACCCGGCCGTCGAACGCGTCGAAGCGGCGGGCAGCTTTCGCCGCGGCAAAGACACGGTCGGCGATCTCGACCTGCCGGCCGTGGCCTCCGACGCCGCCGCCGTGATGGATCGCCTGGCCGCCTACCCGGGCGTCGAGTCGGTGCTTGCCCGCGGCGATACGAAGATGTCGGTTCGCTACCGGGGCACGCAGATCGACCTGCGGATCGTGCCCGCAGAGTCCTTCGGGGCCGCGCTGCAATACTTCACCGGATCGAAAGAACACAATATCGTGCTCCGCCATCGCGCCAAACAGCGCGGGCTGAAGATCAACGAATACGGCGTCTTTCGCGACGAGCAATACATCGCCGGGCGAACCGAAGACGAAGTGTACGCCGCCTTGGGGCTGCCCTGGATTCCGCCCGAGTTGCGCGAAGCCCGCCGCGAATTCGAATGGGCCGATGCCGGCGCGCTGCCCGTGCTGATCGCAACTGCCGACCTTCGCGGCGACCTGCACGCCCACACCGATTGGAGCGACGGGCTGAACACCATCGCCGAGATGGCCGAGGCCGCCCGCGCCCGCGGCCTAAGCTACCTGGCCATCACCGATCATTCGCAGCGGGTGAGCATGGCCAACGGCCTCGACGCCAATCGGCTCCGCCGCCAATGGGACGAAATCGACCGGCTCAACGCCCGCTGGGCCGATTTCAAATTGCTTCGCGGGGTCGAGGTCGATATTCTCGAACGGGGCGGGCTCGACCTGCCCGACGACGTGCTGGCCCAAGCCGACTGGGTGGTGGCCAGCGTTCACTACGGCCAGCGTCAGCCGCGCGAACAGATCACCCGCCGCATCGTCGATGCCCTGGCGCATCCGGCCGTCTGCGCGATTGCGCACCCCACCGGGCGCATGCTGCTGCGCCGCGACGCCTATCAGGTCGATCTCGATGCCGTGTTCGAGGCCGCCCGCACGCACGGCAAACTGCTGGAGTTGAACGCGCACCCCAACCGGCTCGACCTCGACGATTTGGCGTGTGCGGCCGCGAAAGCCCGCGGGGTGGGCATCGTCGTTTCGAGCGACGCGCACAACACGGACGGGCTGGGCGTGGTCCGCTTCGGCATCTTGCAAGCCCGTCGCGCCGGCCTGACCGCCGCCGATGTGGCCAACACGGCCGCTTGGCCCGAGCTGAAACGGCGGCTCGGCCGCGGGCAATGAAGGCCGTTTTCAATCATCGGCCTCGGGCGGCCGCGATAGCTCGGCAATCGCGGCGCCGTAAGGCACAAGAGCGCGGAAAGGTTGCGACACTTTCGGCAGGGCGGCACTTGCGATTGGGTGCCACTGCCGGCTTGCCCGGCAGTACAAGAAGCCGGGTTCTTTTGGCTCGGAGAGTGGAGCGGCTCGTCTTGGCTGTTCGAGTGAAGCACGGCGGGACAAGCCCGCCGTGGCACCCGATGCCGTAAGGCACAAGAGCGAGAACAGATCGCCTACGGTTCGGCCAATTCACAGCTAACCTCGGCTACGGTCCGCTCGATGGTTGTCGCGCTATTTCGCCTGTTCTTTTGCGGTGCGGATGATGGTTTGAATCCCTTCGATCGCTTGGCTGAAGGTCGGCGGCCGTCGATCCACGCATGGAACACCGATGAACTCGGCTACCTTATTTCCGACTTCCATCACGGCATTGTTTTGCACGAAGTGCGTCGTCAGGACACGATTGACGGCCGTGCTGCTTCTCGGCGTGATGTCGATCTCCTCCATCTTTCCATCCGCCAAGTGGAAAACCAAATGGTAAATGGGACGAACGCGAGGTTCGCGGTCGCCCGCCGTTGTCCTGGCGTACGTTTGATGGATCACAATTTCTTTAATGCGGTTGAATTCGATTTTGCGAACTCTGCTCCCGCCTACAATGCGTCGAGTGTCGATGGTTGCCAACCGGCGGCTGCGATCGAGCGTTAGGGTGACGAATCGCTGCGAAACCGCGCAAAGCGCACCTAACGCCAAAGCGATGAGGCCGACAATCCAAAGTTTCCGGCCCGGCATTGCCGCCTCGGAAACCAGCAATGCTAGGCCAACGGCCATAATCGCCGCGCCGAAAAACACCCCAAACCAGCTAGTGTGCTTCAATTCCAAGACAGACGCCGTTTCCTTCGTGACTTTCATGATCGTCAACTCGCAAAGGGTATTTGTCGGAGAACGAAAACTCGGCCGTTTCGCCGGCACGAGGGACTGACGAACATGAACGGATCGTGGTTCTGTGGCCGCTCCACAACTTCGCACACAGTGGGCCGCGATGTTTCAAAGGGCTGGCTCGATTCTGTCGATTACCTGAGATGAAGGTCGGCTGCCCGATAAGATATGGCTGAATGCGGCGCAAGACAAGGTCTCCGTGTCGCTGTGCAAGCGAAATCGCCGGATTCGTGCGATATTGCCGAACCAAATTTAGCCACGCACTCTTGACGGGCGGCCGCAGTAGCTCGTCAATCGCGGTGAAGCAAAACGCACGGGGGCGAAAAGATCGCCTCGGACGACGACTCTGCGTATATGCCAGCGGAAACGGAGTGCACCTTTCGGGGGCGAAAATGTTGAGCAGGGCCGCTAATCGCGGTGCCCGGGCAATTTCGCGGGCGATCATCCCCGCGGGAAGATCTCGCGGAGGAACTTCGCTTGGGCCGGGTAGCTGGCCTCGGGCCCGCCTGGGGCGGCCGATTCGAGCACCAGCCAGCCGCGGTAGCCGATCGCATCGAGCGCCTCGCGCACCTTCTTGAAGTCGATTCGGCCCGGCTCGCCCAGCGACGTCTTGCCGTCTTTCACATGGATTTCGCAGATCAGCTTGCCCAACTGGCGGATTTCGCGGCAGATGTCGTAGCCTTTGTCGGTCGAGTTGCCCACGTCGTAGTACACGGCCAACGCCGGCGACCCGACGCGATCGATCAGCCGCATGTTGTCGTCGGCGCTTAGGTAGTTCTCCAGGCCGATTCTCACTCCGGCCTTTTCCGCCTTGGGGGCGGCCTCTTTCAGCCGAGCGACCACCACGTCGATCTCGGCCGTGTTGTTCATGTCGAGCGCCCCTTTGCCGAAGAAGGCGGGCATCACCACGCCGATCTTCATCGCGCGGCACACGTCGATGCTGTCGAGCAGCCATTGGGCCGCCCGTTCGTCGCTCTTTAGCGGCACGTTGTTCATCTCGCCGATGGCCAGCGACGAGATCTTCAGGCCCGTCTCGGCCAGCTTGTCGGCATATTGTTTTTGTACTTCGGGCTTGCGCAGGTGCATGTCGTTAGCCACACGGCCGAGGCTGATCTGCACGCCGTCGAGCCCGATCCGTTTGGCCACGTCGAACGCCTCGGGGCTGCTGTCTTTCCGCAGCGACCAATCGCAGGCGCCGATGAGGAACCCGCCCTCCGCCGCCGCACTTGCGGCGCCCGCGGCTGCGCAAATCGTCGCCGGCCGGCCCAAAGCCCACGCGCAGCCGGCCGCGGCCGCCCCGCCCAACAATTCGCGTCGCGTCATGTGCGTCGTCATCGCTTCGCCCTTTCCCGAGTGGTGGCCTTCACATGCTAATCGTGGTGATGATCTTCGTGTCGTGCTGCCGACGCCATCGGCCGTCGCTTCGGGGGTTCTCGCCGCCCGGCTTGTTCGGCCTCTGGACGCTGCCCAACAGCAGCGCGATTCTACCCACGGCCGGGCCGGGCGTCTATAATTTGCCGGACACCGTCGCCCGTGGAATGCGCGGCGGCGCGTTGGCATTCGCCTTTCTCGCGTCGCGATCTGTCTGAGTTCATGCCGTTTTGGCTTACCCCAAGTTGAATTGTGATGGTCGATAAAAGCTCTCGCCGCTGGTTTGACGCGCAGCTCGGCCGCGTCGTCGAAGAGCTGCCCGCGGAAGTGAAAGACAAACTCGAAGAAGTGCCGCTGCACGTCGAGGACTATCCGCCCGAGGATGTGATGCGGGAGCTAGGCGTCGAATACCGCGACGAACTGTGCGGCTACTATCATGGCGTGCCGATTGACGAGCGGCACATCGATCAGCCGGCCGTGGAGCCCGATTTCATCACGCTCTATCGCGAGGGCATCATGGCCGCGGCCGCCGACGAGAACGGCGATATCACCGACGAACGCCTTCGCGAAGAAATCCGCATCACCATCTTGCACGAATTGGGCCATCACCACGGCATCGACGAAGATGAACTCGGCGAATTGGGCTACGGCTGACCGCGGCGGCGACCGCTTCCGCCTCGCCGGTGTTCATTGAGCCTCGGCCGTGTCTGCTTTGGCTAAGCGATTCGCAGTCAGCGCATCGGATTACCGCGCGCCGCCGGATGTGGGAAACCCGCGATTGCGGCGATCCGCCTGCCGCCCGCGGCGATCGCTCAAGCAGCATCTCGATCGCAGTTTGCGCTAAAGATCGGTCGCTTTGCTCGACCGATTTCGGATTGGGCCGAAGCGCACCCGAACGATGATCTTCCCGCCGTTGGTGGGGAATTTTTTGCCGCGCAAATTGCCTCGCCATCGAGCCCAACCTATCTATTGCGTGATCCCTCGCAGCGGTTTTTTCGCATGGTGCGAACGGCCGCATCGATCGACACGATG
>JARKPK010000049.1 GCA_029975295.1 Thermoguttaceae bacterium
GTGGATTTGGTCGGACAACCGTTCTGCCGCTGCTGCGGGGACGGCGGCTGTCGCGGGAACGATCGGCCAAGGTCGAGCGGCTTGGCCCTGGGGCTGCTGTCTGTGGCTTTACACTTCGGGGGCGTGCGATTCTAATAACGCTCGAATGTCGCGCACCGCGCACGCGTTGGACCGCATCGCTGAGGCAACGGCCGTTCGGACAATCGCGTGGCTCTATTCAGGACAGGAGGCCGGGACAATCGATGAAGGGCAACAGCAAGACGGACGGCAAGCGGTTCTATTTGGGCGTAGATATCGGCGGCACAAAGATCCAGGCCTCGCTGGTGGCTGAAGCCGGCGCGGTGCTTGCCCGCGAACGCTCGTCCACGCCGCGCGGCGAAGAGGCCTTGGCGGTGATCGACGCCGTCGAACAAACCGCCTTGGCGGCATTGGCCAAGGGCAAAGTCGGGCGCGAGCAGATATCGGCCATCGGCGTTGCCGTGCCGGGCGTGGTCGATCCCGACACAGGCCAAGTCGTCGTCACACCGAACATGAACCTGACGGGCCTGAACATCGGGGCCGAACTGAAGAGCCGGTTCAAGGCGCCGGTGGCCATCGGCAATGATTGCAACTTGGGCGCCTTGGGCGAAAAATGGCTCGGCTCGGCCCGCGATGCGGCCAGCGTGGTGGCGATTTTGGTGGGCACCGGCATCGGCGGCGGTTTTGTGCGCAACGGCAAGCTGTGGCGCGGGGCGCGCGAGGCAGCCGTCGAGATCGGGCATATCGTCATGCAGATCGACGGGCCGGAGTGCGGCTGCGGCAATCGCGGCTGCTTGGAAGCGCTGGCCAGCCGCACGGCCATCGAACGCGACATCCGCGCGGCCGTAGCGCAGGGGCGGCCGACCGTGTTGACCGAATTGTGCGGCGGCGACCTGAGCGTGATTCGCAGCAACGCGCTCCGCAAGGCCTTGGAAGCGGAAGACCCGCTGGCGCGCGAGGTGATCGAGCGGGCGGCGCGGGTGCTGGGCCATGCCTGCCTGACCGTGCGGCACCTGATCGATCCGGAAGTGATCGTGCTTGGCGGCGGCGTGGTCGAGGCGTGCAGCGAGTTCATGATGCCGATCGTCGAGCATATCGTGGCCAACGACCGCCTGCCCGGCGCTCGGCCCGGCGGCCAAGTGCTGCTTTCGGCCCTGGGCGATGATGCGGTGGTGATCGGCGCCGTGGCCTTGGCGCGGCGGTTGGTGCGCCGCAATCCTTTCAAACGCAAGTACGCAATCGCCCCGAAATACCCGCAGATCGTTCGCTACGGCTTCGGCGAAATCGTTATCGGCAAGAAGCGGTACGATCGCGATGTGTGCATTTCCGTTTACGGCAAGGTGAAGAAGCGGAAGAAATGGATTGCCCGCGAACTCTACGGCGACGCCCACGTGCTCGGCGCGCGGGAACTGGAGGAGATCTGTCGCGGAGGGCCGGAACTGCTCGTCGTCGGCGCCGGGCAGAACAAACTGCTGGAACTGACCGAAGACGCCAAACGCTACCTGAGCCAGCGTTCGATCAAGGTCGAGGTTCTTCCCACGCCCGAGGCCGTCGAGCTGTACAACAAGGCCCCGCAGCGCAAGGCCGCCATGCTGCACATCACCTGTTGATTGCGCCCGATCCGCACAGCCGCGCGATCCAACGATCATCGCAAGAGGAAGCCCGACGATGAAGCTCTCGGCAAGGGGATTCGTTTCGGTGCTGCTGGCGCTGGCGTTTGCCGCGCTGGTGTTCTCCGGCGTCATTCTGTACGTCGCCCCAAGGGGCCGCTTGGCGAACTGGACCGGCTGGACATTGTTCGCCCTCGATAAGCAGCAGTGGCAGTCGATCCATATCAATATTTCGCTGCTGTTTGTGGTGGCGTCGGGCTTCCACTTGTTTCTCAACTGGTCGGTGTTTTGGTGTTATCTGAAAAGGGCCTGCGGCAAAGCAATGGCGATGAAGGCCGAAGCGATGATCGGGTTTGCGTTGGTGGCGGCGATCACCGTTGGGGCTGTTTTGGGGCTGCCGCCGTTCAGCACGATCATGGTTTGGAACGAACAGATCAAAGACTACTAGGAACGACCGGCAGAACAGGCTCCCGTGCCCCACGCCGAAGAACTGACGCTCGAACAACTGGCCGCCCGGATGAACGCCTCGGGCGATGCGCTCTTGGCCGCTTTGCGTGCCGAAGGCATCGCGGTCGAGGCCGACGACCATTCGATCGCCGATATCGCAAAACGCAACGGCCGCACTCCGCGCGAGGTGTTTGCCGCCATCGAAAAGCACGTCCCGGGCGCGATCGCTCCGGCAGGCCCGGAAACCGGGCGCGGAAGGGGCCCGGGCGGAGGGCAGGGCCCGGGGCAAGGCATGGGCCACGGTTCGGGGCGCGGTCAGGGCCGCGGCATGGGGCGCGGAATGGATCGCCTGCCGGAACAGGAATAGGCAGGCCAACAGCACGGCTGTCAATCGCACGCTCGTATCCGCAGTCGTATGCCAGAAATTGGTAGATACGGCTCTCACGTTGACAGACGGATATTTAGGCAATTCCGGGAAAGCAGGCAAGTCGACCGTTCCGTCGAAGCGACCAAACCCGTCGTTCCCGCGCCGGTCCGGGCGAAAGGGCCTGCCCCGACCAGCACCTTCGTTGCCGCGGTCTCGGCATCGCGCTGTTTGCCCGGGCCAATTTGCTATCCCTCCGCCAGGGGCACTCCTGGTACAATTCCTCGTTGGGCGCGGGAATCGGTCTTGCGCACCGGCTGCGTGGTGTAGTGCTGCGTTACAGGATGAACGCGCAATGAGCATGGATGCCTCCCTGGTACGGGCCGGCGATACCGACGAGCCCTGGAATGATTTCCGCCGACTTCGCGAGGCCAGAGAGATTGTGCTGGCCGAGTGCCGAGCGTTGGAACAAGCCGCGCGCCGGCTCGACGAGAGTTTCTGCCGGGCGGTGGACTGCCTGATCGGCTGTGCCGGCCGCGTGATCGTTTGCGGCATCGGCAAGGCGGGGCTGATCGGACGGAAGATTGCCGCCACGCTGGCTTCCACCGGCACCTGCGCGCACTTTCTGCATCCGGCCGAGGCCGTGCATGGCGACTTGGGCTGCGTTCGCCAAGGCGATGCCGTCATCGTTCTCTCCCAAAGCGGCGAGACCGACGAGATCACGCGCATTCTTCCGACGGTGCGCCGACTCGGCGCGACGATCATCGCATTGACCGGCCGCGCCGAGAGCCAACTGGGGCGCGCCGCCGACATCACCATCGAACTGGGCCCGATTTCCGAGGCCGGCGCCTTGGGCTTGGCTCCCACCGCCAGCGCGGCCGCGATGCTGGCCGTGGGCGACGCCTTGGCGCTGGTGGTCAGCCAGATGCAGAACTTCGGGCGCGAAGATTTCGCGCGGCTTCATCCGGCCGGGCAGTTGGGGTTCCGCCTGAGCAAGGTGGAGGAGCACATGCGCCCGCTGTCGCAATGCCGAGTCGCTTCGGCCGAGCAAACGGTGCGCCAAGTGCTTGTCGATGCCCGATTGCCCGGCCGGCGCACCGGGGCGGTCATGCTGGTCGATAGCCGCGGACGCCTGGCGGGCATTTTCACCGATAGCGACTTGGCGCGCCTGCTCGAATCGCGCACCGATGGGCAGCTCGATCAAGCGATTGGACTGGTGATGACTGCCTCGCCGCTTCGCGTCAAACACGGCTCGGCCATGGTCGAAGCCGTTCACTTGCTGGCCGCGCGGAAGATCAGCGAGTTGCCCGTGGTTGACGACGACGACCGACCGGTGGGCCTGATCGACATCACCGACGTGGTCAGCCTGTTGCCGCCGGGCTGGACCGCGGAGATTTCTTCGGACGAACCCGGCCCGCCGCCGTCGGGCGGCCCATGGCGCGTGTTCCGCGGCCCCGAAACGCCGGTTGCTTCGTAGAAACGGCCGCGGCCGCGAGTGTCGGGCGCAGTCGCCCGGCCCGGTATCGCCAGACTGGGCGCGAAAGTGCGAAATACAAAGAAAGACTAAAGCAAGCGAACGAGGTCAGCAACCGTTTCGCGCCGCCGGCCGCCTTTTCGGGCGACCCCTTTATTGATGCCCAGAACAACAATGCAATCAGGCCGAACAACGCGAGGCCGCGGTCGGTGGGCAACTGGGGATTTCGCGGTTGCATTCCTTTGTGACGATCGATAAGCCGACCTGGAACGGATCGAGTGGTGGATGATGACGACAAGCGTCGATTTGAAGCAGCGTTGCCAGACAATCGAACTGTTGCTGGCCGACGTCGATGGCGTGATGACGGACGGGGGCATCATCCTCGACAGCCAGGGCGTTGAAACCAAGCGGTTCCACATTCGCGACGGCATGGGCATTCGGCTGTGGCACAAGGCGGGTTACCGTTTCGGCCTGATCACCGGCCGCAGCTCGCACATGGTGAAGATGCGCGCCGCCGAGCTGGGCATCGACATCCTCCGCCAAGGAATCGACGACAAGTCGGAGGCGCTGCGACAAATCCTGCGCGAGTTGGGGTTGGCGGCGCGCTCTGTGTGCTATTTGGGCGACGATCTCCCCGATTTGCCCGTGGTGCGCAGCGTGGGGCTCGGCGTGGCCGTTGCCGACGCTTGCGACGAGCTGCGCGCCGCAGCGCATTGGACCACTTCGGCGCGGGGCGGCCAAGGAGCGGTCCGCGAAACGATCGAGTTGATCCTCCGCCATCAACAGCGGTGGGACGACGTGATCCAAGCATACACATCGAAATAGGCGAAACAGCAGCGAGGGCGGAACGAGCGCGGAGAGCGAAGCCTCCGCAATTCGATCGCGCCCGCGGCCGCATTGGCGTCAACCGGTTCCTCAGGCTCTCTGCAAACCCGACTTCCAGCATCCGCCATGCGTCGATTGGTCCATGCCGCCGTCAGCTTTGTGATTGTGCTGCTGGCCTACGGGGCCTACGGCTGGGTGGCGGTGCCGTTGATCGAACCGGTTGCCGACCGGCCCGAGCTGCCCGTTCCCGGCGGCACGTCGGGCGGGCGCGATTCGCGGCCGGAGTTGGAGATGCTCGCCGTCCTCTTTCCGGCCGGGTCTTGGGAACTCGACAATCCGAAGATGCTCGAGAACGATCAGTTCAAGCTGCTGATCCGCGACTATCGCAACCTCGGCGACGGCCGAGTCGAGCTTCGCCCCTGCACGATGGTCCTTCTGCCCGAGGCCGAGCCCGACGAAGACGCCCGCCAGCGCATGCAGCGGGCGATTGTGTTGCAGGCGCCGCACGGGGCTTTGCTCAGCTTCGACCGGCCGCTGAACATCAGCCGCGGCGATATCGGCCGCTTGATCGCCGCGCAAATGATCGGGCCGATCACCATCCGCGGCCGCGGCCGCCTG
>JARKPK010000064.1 GCA_029975295.1 Thermoguttaceae bacterium
CCGCCGCCAGCCGGCCCCGCCACGACAGCACAGCTCGTTCGCGCCGATCAGCCTCCGCAGGCTGAGGCGACCGCTGATTCAACGACCGCCGGTTCAACGACTGCGGATTCTGCAACTGGCAACGCAACGCCCGCTGCCGCTGAGTCGGCGTCTTCCGCATCGGAGGCCATGTCTTCCGCATCGGCGGCAACGTCTTCGGAGGCCGAGCAACGGTTTCGCCTGGTTCTCTGGCTGGCCGTGATTCCCGGAGTGCTGTCGGCATTGAGCTTCGCCCTGCTGGTCGAAGACCGCGGACTGCCGGCGAAGCGCAAGTACGAATTCACCACCGCGTTGCGCCGGTTGCCCAAAGCGTATCGGCGCTACTTGGCCGCCGTGGCGTTGTTCGCCTTCGGCGATTTCTCTCCGGCGCTGCTGATGCTGGCCGTCACCACTCTGATGAGCCCGCAAACCGGCCTGCTAGTAGCCGCGCAATGGGCTGCTTGGCTCTATGTGTTGCGGAATTTTGTGCAAACGCTCGTCTCGCTGCCCATCGGCTTTCTGGGCGACCGTTGGGGGATTCGCCGCAGCCTGCTGGCCGGTTACTTCTTGGGCGCTGCCGTCGGCGGCGGCACCGCTTTGGTGTTCGCGCTTGGCTGGAACCACTTGGCGGTTTTCGCGGGGTTGTTCATCCTTTCCGGCGCCTATGCGGCGTTTCAGGAGGCCTTGGAACCGGCTGCCGCTGCCGCGATGTTGCCCGAGGCCGTTCGCGGCGTCGGATATGGCTCGCTGGGCGCCGTCAACGGCGCCGGCAAGCTCGTCTCCAGCGGTCTGGTCGGATGGGTCTGGTCGCTTGTCTCGCCGGCGGCGGCCTTCGTTGTGGCGGCCGGATTGATGGCCGCCGGCTCGCTGGCCCTGTCGTGGGCGTTCTTTTCGTCCGGCAGCGCGGGCGGCCAAGATTGTGCAGCCGGAAGCGAATAACCCCGGGGCGCCCCCTCGCGCCTTTGTTCCGATCGCGCCGTGAAGGGAACTCGGGATGAAGCTTGTTTGCGCACGCGGCGGATTTGGCAAGACAACGTCAGGCGAACATTGTCGTCAATCGCCGAAAATCGATCGGCTCTCGGCTTTTCTGTAACGGGCGGCCATGGGCCGCCTGACGTCAACTCTCTACAGGGAGCTCCATTGTCATGAGCACGGCGACGAAGACCAAAGGGCGTTGGATTCACCGCACGGGGATTCACTTGCTGACGTTCGCCTTGGGCGTTCTCGTCTTCTGGCTCTTGGGCTTTTTGGTCGAAGACATCGAATCGTTGCCCGGCCCCGACTACGCCGCCATCGAGCGAGAGCTG
>JARKPK010000079.1 GCA_029975295.1 Thermoguttaceae bacterium
TTCGCCGAAGATGTACGCCTGGTCCGCCGAGCCAGTGGCCAAGTTGCGGAAGCCCAGCGGGCCGTTGCTTTCGTCGCCATAGGCGTTGACGAACAGGCCGCCGCTGAGCCAACCGCCGACGGTGATGTCGCGCGAACGCAGAGCGCAGGGCAGCGGCAGCGTCCACGGATCGGCCAGCGTGCCGCAACGGCACCAACGGCAGGTCCGCTCGCGGCAGCCCGCGCCGCCGCAGCCCGCCTCGCCGCACGTCGGATCGCAGACAATCTCTTCCGGACCGCAACCGCACGTCGGGTCGCAGGCCGAAGGTACGACCGTCGTACTCGCAGCGCCCGGCATTTTCTGCGGCTGCTTCGCCGCGGCGCCGTACCCCGGATCGGGAAGCGGCGCGGCCTCCTCGGGCGTAAATGGCGATTGCGCCGGTTGCAGGCGGACGAGTCGCGCCGAAGCCGAAGTCTGCACCACTCCCTCGCTCGGCTCAGACCACGCGGCGGCATAGCCCGCCGAGCCTTGCCCAAGCGCGGTGGCCGAGGCCAAGACAACCGTACACAAGGCGGTTGCCGTCGAAACGAACAGTGAACGAGTCATTCCTACGTCTCCTGTACTGATCGGTCGCCGAAGCCGCTCTGTCCCCCATCCGACAAATAACCGGCAACTTCGGAATCCTCCGAACTGTCGATAGGACTGATCGGAAACGCAGATTCATCAAAATCACTTTCTTAGGAACCGCAGGAATACTTTGCGCCTTCTTCCCATCCTCACGGCATTAACCACAGAATACAATCGCGACCGCAACCGCCCATCCTTCCCCAATCTCCAGAACACCCAATTGATCCGCCGATGGGTCATTCCCGGATTGCAGACCAAGAAAAAACGACCGGCCGCTGCGCAACAATGCCGCGCGGCGGCCGGTCTGAATACGAACGATTCGCAAGGCTCGATGGCTTGCGGCAACCGGGCCGGCGCCCAAGCGAAACAGGCCTTAGGCCGGCTTCGCCACGGGCGGCTTTACCCAACGTGCAAACCTTTCTAGTAGGCCTTGTAAACCCCGGGGATCGGCATCGGATAGTTGCCGTCCTTGTCGGGCACCACGCGGGGCGTTGCGTCCCAGGCCAGCTTTTCGGGCTGCTCATCCGGCCCCTTGGCCACCGCCTCGTCCCACTTGACCACTTGGCCCGAGTAGGTCGCCATGCGTCCCAAAACGGCCGTCATGCTGCTGGTCGCGCCGAACCACCCTTCGTTGTACTTGGTGTTGTTCTTGATCGCGGTGATCAGTTCCAAGTGTTCTTGCTGGTAGGGGCCGAACGGGAGCTTCGGCCCGCCGCCCGCGGTGGCGCCGCCCGAGCCCTTGGTGCCGTGAATGTGTTCGGAAACGCTCGACCAAGTGCCCGGCTGCTGGCGGCACTGGCTGAACATCTTCACGCCGTTCTTGTAAGTGAATTCGACGAAGTGATGATCGAAGATCTGGCTCTCGTTGCGGCGCTTGCGAACCTGGCAGCCGCCCATGCCGTTGGCCTCGATCGGGTGATCGCCGACGATCCAGTTGCTGACGTCGATATTGTGAACATGCTGTTCGACAATGTTGTCGCCGCCAGTCCACACGAAGTGATACCAGTTCTTCACCTGGAACTGCATCTCGCTTTCGCCCGGGCTTCGCCCGCGCAGCCAGATGTCGCCGCCGTTCCAATAGACGCGAGTGAAGAGTACGTCGCCGTACTTGCCGTTCTTGATTTCCTCGACGCCTTTGATGTAGTCCGCCTGATGGTGCCGCTGCAAGCCGACGCCCACCTTCAACCCTTTCTCATCGGCCAATTTGCAGGCCTCAACCAGCAACCGATAGCCCGGCGCATCGGTGCAGCAGGGCTTTTCCATGAACACGTGCTTGCCGGCCTTGATCGCAGCCATGAAATGCACCGGGCGAAATCCCGGAGGAGCGGCCATCACGACCATGTCCACGCCGGCATCGATCGCTTTTTGATAAGCGTCCAGCCCGGAGAACACTCGGTCGGGCGTCACATCGACCTTGTCGGGATGGTTCTTCTTCAACTGATTCAACGCGCCTTTCGCCCGATCTTCGAAGGCGTCGGCCACGGCCACCAGTTTCACGTTCTGCCCAACGCTCATGCAGTCGTTGGCGGCGCCGGTTCCGCGGCCGCCGGCGCCGATCAGCGCGAAGCGAATCACATCGGACCCGGCCGCGTGAACCGAACGCGCCAGGCTCAATCCGCCGGCCAGCACAATTCCGGCCGCCGACGATTTCTTCAAGAAGTCCCGCCGTGGGCTGCAATTACTCGTACCAGACATCGTTGTAAACTCCCAAACAAAACGGGGTGAAACAAACACAAGTCAGACACACGAAACGCCACCGACGGCTGGATGTCGCCCAGTTGGTACGGCGGCCAATCACCTCCGGCTACATCTTGCCCGCCTGGGCCTTGTCGTAGTCGAGGAACTCCTCGATCTGCTGATCGTCCAGTTCGAACAGCTTGGCCTCTTCCGGCGTTGGTGTTCGAAGCGGACGCACGACGCGGAAACCAACGAATGTCGCGTCGGTCAGATACCAAACGCTTTGCGGAATCTGGGGGTCTTGTTGCTTCCAGATCTTCTCCGAGGCCCGCCGAGCCGCCGAGCGCAAGGCCGGCGGTTCATCGTCCCAAGAGCCGCCCCGCACGACGCGGTCGAACTCGCGCGTACCGGGCACGAACGGGTTTTTCGTCACCTTGCCGGCAAATTGCTTATAGGCGTCGGCCGCGTACTGGTCGAGCACCCACTCGGACACGTTGCCGTGCATGTCGTGCAGGCCCCACGGATTCGGCTTCTTTTGCCCAATCTTGTGATACTTGTCGTCGCTATTGTCGAGATGCCAGGCGTAGTCGTCCAGTTTCGACGGATCGTCGCCGAAACTGTATGCCGTCGTTGTTCCCGCGCGGCAGGCGTATTCCCACTCGGCCTCAGTCGGCAAACGATAGTAGCGGCCCGTCTTGGCAGAGAGCCACTTGCAGTACATCTTAGCCGACAACTGCGTCATGCAAATCGCCGGATAGCCGTCTTTGCCCATACTGAAGCTCATGTCGGTGTACGGGTTGGTCGGCATGGCAATCGCGTCGGCCACGTGGTCGTTTTCGGTCGGCTCTTGGTTCTTCAGCTTTCGGCGTTGAATGTCGAGCTTCAGGCACCAAAGCTCATACTCTTCCCACGTAACTTCGCACTTGCCCATCCAAAACGGCTCGATTTCGACCTCGTGCTGAGGCCCTTCGTCAGGCTTGCGTCCTTCCTCGGAGTCAGGGCTGCCCCGAAGGTATTTCCCGCCCTTGATCGGCACCATTTCGAACGTGACTTCCGCGCCCGAAATCGTCTCTTTGTACGGCTTCATCCCAGCTTCGTCGGAAGCCTCTGCGTCGGGATTGCTCGTCGGCTTCACCGACTTGCCCAAGAAGGTCGGCGTCGGCTCCAGCGAAAGCTTGTGCTTCTCGGGAATCTCAATGCCGTTGGTCTTCGCCGGCATCGCCGCCGGGCCGTCGCCCGCCTTCGGCTCGGCAGGCTTCTCTTCCGGTTTTGGTTCCGCCTTCGGCTCGGCGGGCTTCTCTTCCGGCTTCGGTTCCGCCTTCGGCTCCGCAGGCTTCGGTTCCGGCTTTGAAGGTTGCGGCTTTTCTTCTGTGGCCCCAGGCAGATCACCAGGCAATTGCACATCGACGGGCGAGGCCGCGGGCGGACCGTCACCCTTAGGCGGAGTGCCCGGCTTTTTCCCGTCGCCACAGCCGATCATCATGACCAAGCAGGCGGCCGACGCTGCGGTCAGAATCCCCATTCCGACCGCCCGAAAACAGATCGCTCTCATTCCTCTTGCTTCCTTCCAAAAAACAGGGGGACGATATTGATACACAAAACTCGGGAATCGGAAACCCGTCTCCCGGTTCTTCAGTTTCCGCGCGTCGGCCGGTCGGTGGGAAGGTATCAAACAGCCAACATCAGGAAGGTGTACGGGCAATCAACCTGCCCGAAGCACGCGCAGGCCCAACGCATCTTGCCCGAAGCTCGCAAAGCTTGCTGTGTAGACGGGTATTGTAGATGACGATTGGTGCGACTGCAACTATCGAGCATGCACCGGCCCGACTGTTGCCAGCTCCCCACCAAGTTCGACCGTCGGGCAGCGTGCGACAGGAGCACAGACCGACGCCGAGTGTTCGGCCTCGTCGTCCGCGCCGGTCGATGGTCTTCTCACAGCGCAAAGGCAACCGAGCAGCGTGGCCCAGACCATTCCAGCATTCCGACCGCGCGAGGCGCGCAACTCCATGGGTTCTTTCGGCTTGCCCACCCTGGGCCTGGCCGACCGGCTTGGTTGGCCCCGCCCCTCGTCCCGTTGCCCAAAAACGCCGCCGGGCCCCTCATAGACGGGCCCAGGGGGATCTGGTACACTAACCCGTTTTAGCGCATTGACTTACTGGCCAATCCTCACGGTTGGCATCGAGTCGTTCTGGTAGTATCCCGCAATTCTCGGTGGAATCATGTCGCGAAGACCATTCATTGCCGGTAACTGGAAGATGAACCTCGACCGAACTGCCGCGGTGCAGTTGGCCCAGGCCGTTGTCAACGCCGCAAAAGACCTCGACAACGTGGACTTGGCGATTTGCCCCCCGTTCGTATATCTCGACGCAGTTCGGCAAGTTGTCGCGGGCTCAAAAATCGCTTTGGGCGCGCAAGACATGTACCACGAGGCCAATGGCGCCTTCACCGGCGAGATTAGCGCTTCGATGCTTTGCGATTTGAAGTGCCGTTACGTGATTCTCGGGCATAGCGAGCGGCGCCATGTGCTTGGTGAAACCGACGAAGCGATCAACCGGAAGGTGGCGGCGGCATTGGCGGCCGGCCTGACTCCGATCGTTTGCGTCGGCGAGCTGCTCTCGGAACGCGAATCGGGCAAAACCAATGAGGTGATTCAGCGACAGTTCGAGCAATCGCTCAAGGGCCTCACTGCCGAGCAAATGACGAAAACGGTCATCGCCTACGAGCCCGTCTGGGCGATTGGAACGGGCAAGGTCGCCACGCCGCAGCAGGCCGAAGACGTGCATCTTCAGCTTCGCAGCCTGATTGCAAAACGCTATAATTCGCAGGTGGCCGAGCAAGTGTGCATTCAATACGGCGGCAGCGTCAAGCCGGAAAACGCGGCGGAACTGCTGCGCCAGCCCGACATCGACGGCGCGCTTGTGGGCGGGGCCAGTCTCAAGGCCGACCAGTTCCTGGGCATCGCGGCCGGCGCCAAGAAATAGGAATTAATGTTATGTCGAACCTGTTGATGGTGTTGATGCTGTTCAGCGCCTTGCTGCTCATCTTGTTGGTGTTGATCCAACGAGGCAAAGGCGGCGGCTTGGCCGGAGCGCTAGGCGGCATGGGCGGGCAAAGCGCCTTCGGCACGAAGGCGGGCGATGTCTTCACGCGTATTACCATCGGGCTCGCGACCGTTTGGATCATCCTCTGCCTGGTGGCCGTCAAGTCGTTCAGCACGAGCAGCCAGCGGATCGATCGAACGGGCCTCGGCGGCGAAGCGCCCGTGCAAGAGGGATTCAGCGCGCCGGCGGAAAAACCCGATGGCGCCGGTGCGCCCGCGGGGGCGGAAAAGCCGGCCGACGCTCCCGCGAAGTGACGCCCTGATTGTTCACCAAGCGAGCGTTGCCGGAAATCGAGGATGAGCGGCGCCTTGCCGGCTGTTCGCCAAGGCGTCTTGGCCGCCGACTGCGATTGTCGTTGCGGCCCGCTCATCACCGCGGCGATAGACGACTGATGGGTGGCGCCTCGAACGGCCGATAACCTGCCGCGGCGGCCTGAACCCGCACCGACCCTTTCTCTCAGTAAACAGCCGCAGACCCCAGCGATCAGAGAGCGAGAGCGAATCGTGTTGTTGAGCATGACTGGCTTTGGCGAAGCTCGCTGCCAATACGAAGGGTTGGCGGTGGTGGTCGAGGTCCGCAGCATCAACAGCCGGTTTCTCAAGGTCAGCGTTCGCACCAGCGATGGGTTCGGCGGTCTCGAACCTCACATCGAATCGCTGGTGCGCAGCGGCGTGAAACGGGGCGCCATCCAAGTCGCCGTTCGCATCGAACGTCTGCACTCGCCGGACGATTATCGAATCAACGTCGGCGTGCTCGCCGGTTATCGGCGCCAGATCGCCGCGTTGGCGGCCGCCGATCCCTCGCTGGGCGCCGTTTCCTTAGACACGCTGCTCGCTCTGCCGGGCGCTGTGGAGGAGACCGGCGCGCTGGCCCATCGCGCCAGCGATGATTGGCCCGCGATCGAAGCAGCCGTTCGCGAGGCGATTGACGCGTTGACCGCCATGCGAGCGGGCGAAGGCCGCGCCATGGAGATCAGCCTCCGTGAGAATCTCGCTGCCATCGCGGCTGCCGTCTCGGAAGTTGAGCGTAGAGCCCCGCTGGTGGTCGAGGCGTATCGGGCGCGGATTGAGGAACGGCTCAACAAACTGATGGCCGGCTTCGAACGCGCGGTGGAACCGAGCGACATTGTACGAGAGGTCGGGCTGATGGCCGACCGCGCCGACATTTCGGAAGAGGTCGTTCGGCTTCGCAGTCACGTCGAACAGTTCCTCGCAACAATGGACTTGCCCGAAAGCGCCGGTCGAAAGTTGGAATTCCTCACCCAAGAGATGTTCCGCGAAGCGAATACCATCGGGTCGAAGGCAGGCGATTTGGAAATCTCTCGCCATGTGATTGAGATCAAGGCGGCCATCGAGCGGATTCGCGAGATGGTCCAGAACGTGGAATGAGCACACAAGGGCGATTGGTCATCGTCTCTGGCCCGTCGGGCGCGGGCAAAACGACGGTCGTGCAACGGGTGTTTCAGCGGAGCGGCATTCCGCTGGCGACGGCCGTAACGGCGACCACACGGTTGCCCCGCGCCGGCGAACGCGACGGCATCGACTACCACTTCCTTTCGCCCGAAGAGTTCGCCCGTCGCCGCAAGAATGGCGAATTCCTGGAAACGTGCGAAGTGTTCGGCAAAGGCGTGTGGTACGGGACTCCGCGTTCCGAGGTGGAATCAAGACTGCGAACCGGAAGTTGGGTATTATTGAATATTGACGTCGACGGCGCCGCGGAAGTGATGAGCCAGTTCCCCGATGCCATATCGATCTTCATCAGTCCGGGCGACGAAGCCGAACTCGAGCGACGTTTGCGACATCGCGGCACCGATAGCGAAGAATCGATCCGCCGCCGCCTGCAACGAGCGCGTTACGAAATGACCCAGGCCGGCCAATACCGCCATGTCGTGGTCAACGACGATGTCGAACGGGCCGCCGACGAGATCAGCCGCATACTCAGGAAGTACCAGGAGGCATGAAAGCATGTACGATGAATTGCGTGAAGAAGAAATCATCAAGAAGGTCGGCGGACGGTTCAAGCTTTCGACGCTCATCCAAAAGCGCCTCGTGGCGTTGAACTCCGGCGCCCGTCCCCTGGTCGATTTGCCGGGGGCCGACAAAATGCAGATCGTCATTCAAGAGATCCTGCAAGACAAGATCTATCTCGACACCGAACTGAACGTTCAGACTCGCGGCGCCGGCCAGCCGGTCGGCCCGCCGGAGCTGGACTTGTCGAACCTGTAGGTTTCTTGCGAGCGGACTTATGCAAGGCCGTGAGCTTCTCATCGGTGTTTGCGGCGGCATCGCCGCCTACAAGACGGCGTTTCTCGTCAGCAAACTGGTTCAGGCCGGCGCGGGCGTGACCGTGGTGATGACACAGTCGGCCACGGAATTGGTGGGCCCGAAAACGTTTGAGGCGCTGACCGGACGGCCCGTCGGACTCGACGTTTTCGGCCTGGGGGCCCACCCGCACATCGAGCCGGCGAGGCGGGCCGAGTTGTTCTGCGTGGCCCCGGCGACCGCAAATGTCATTGCCAAGGCGGCCGGTGGATTGGCCGACGATCTGTTGACGACTTTGCTCTTGGCGTTTGAGGGGCCGGTGCTGATGGCGCCGGCCATGAATGCCGCCATGTGGCGCAAGCCCGCCGTCCAACGCAACTGCCGTCGCCTGATCGATGACGGCTTCGTTCTCGTTGAGCCGGAAGAGGGTTATCTCAGTTGCGGGGAGTGCGGCACGGGCCGCATGGCCGATCCGCAGCGGATCTTTCAAGTCATCGAGCACACCCTCGCCGGCCGACGGACGCCCGACCGGTGATAGAGACCGTTCTGCCGTGTCGCATATCTTGATCACCTCCGGCCCGACCCGCGAGTACATCGATCCGGTCCGCTATTTGACCAATGCTTCGAGCGGACGAATGGGGGCCGCCCTAGCCCGAGCGGCGTTGGAATTGGGCCACGCGGTTTCTATCGTGAGCGGTCCGGTCGAGGTCGATTATCCGGCCGAGGCGGCCCTTTTTCCCGTGGTGACCACCGCGGAAATGGCTGCTGCCTGTGCGGAGTTGTTTCCACACTGCGACGGTCTGATCGCCGCAGCGGCTCCCTGCGATTATCGCCCGCACACCGTGGCCGAACACAAGTTGCAGAAGTCGGGGCACGGACTAACGCTCGATCTGACCGAGACTGTTGACATCGTTGCCGGGCTCGCCGATCTGCGGCAGGGCCAGTGGTTGGTGGCCTTCGCGTTGGAAACCCGCGACGCCCATTTCCGCGCCATGCAGAAACTTCAGCGCAAGAGTTGCGATCTGATCTGCGTGAACGGCCCGGCGGCAATCCATTCGGCGGACACCCGGGTAAGCGTCCTCGATCGCAACGGCATGGTGGTTGGAGAGTTCATGGGCGATAAGCAGGCGGTCGCCCGCGGCATCCTCGATGTGATCGAGCGGCATCTCGTCCGCGGCTCGGCCACGGCGTGAAGAATCCGAACAACGGCCGACATGCCGGCGGCGCCGCCGCGCGTTGCTTCCCGCGTTGCAACGGCTCTGCGGACAAGGCTATATTGAGGCTCAATACGGAGCCTTTCTGGGGGCCTTACGCGGACGAACGACATTAGCGGCGAGGAGTGTCGTCGCAAAATCGCATCGGTTGCCTAAAGGTCAACATTCCAGCCGGAGGAGGAACGAATGCCGATCGAATGCCTGAGCGCGGGCATACTCTTTGCCGACGTCGTAGGCTCGCCCATCGAACGTGCGCCGCAGGCAGGCGAACTTGTGCCGGCCGAGCGGATCGACCTGAGCCTCGGCGGCTGCGCAGCGAACGCCGCGCTGGATTTGGCCCGGCTCGGCGTGCAGGTGGGGGCGGCCGGATGCGTGGGAAATGACGTGTTCGGGCAATTCATCGTCGAACGGCTTCGCACCGGCGGCGTCGACGTCGCCGGCGTCCGCACTGTTTCCGGGCCGAATACAGCCTGCACGATGATCATCAATGTCCGCGGCGAAGATCGGCGCTTTGTCAGCAGCATCGGCGCCAACGCCGCAATGGATGCAACGCACTTGCCCCAGGCTTGGCTGGCTGAAGCATCGGTCTTCTATTTGGGCGGCTACCTCATGTTGCCGGGTCTGGAAACCGCGGCCTTGGGCGAGGTGCTCCGGCAATTGCGCAGCCGAGGCTGCACGACGGTGATCGACGTGGTGTACGTCGGCAATCCTCAGTCCCTCGATGCGTTGTCGCTGATCTTGCCCCACACCGATTACTTCCTGCCCAACGACGACGAGGCGATCGCGCTGACCGGGCTAAGCGATCCGGTCGAACAGGCCGAGGCGTTCCGCCGCATGGGGGCAAAAACGGTGGTCATCACCCGCGGGGCCGAGGGCAGCGTGATCGTCGGGCCCGAGTTCCGTTTTCGCGCCGGCGTTTACCCGACCGAGTTCGTCGGCGGCACCGGCGCCGGCGACGCTTTTGACGCCGGTTTCATCATGGGCCTTCTGCGACGAGAAGACCCGGTCGGTTGCGTCCGCTGGGGCTCGGCCTTGGGCGCCAGTTGCGTCCGCGCCGCCAGCGCCACCGACGCCGTGTTCACCCGCGAAGAAGCGGAAGAGTTCATCGCCCGGCACCCGCTGCCGATCGATCCTTTGCCGTAGAGCGTCCGAACGGCTTTCGACCGACCAGCGGGCTGATCGACCAATAGCAGGCCGCAGCCGCGCGCTGCCCGATCAAGGTCGCGGCCGCTGCGATCCGTTCACGGTCGGCCCATGCGCCGCGGCTCAGCAGAAGAGCAAGCAAAGCTGCCGGTCGTTGCGCCTCTGTTGAGCGGCCCGACGTGCTCGCCCGGCAAGCGTACCGCAGGACGAACGACTCGGGCTGGCCACGGGGTCGCCGAAGCCGGTTACAGATAATCTGAGAACAGCTCGCGACTCGGGCGCGGAATCACCACATCGGACACAAGAAGCCCGCGACGGCGAGCCTCTTCGGCGGCGGCCTGCATGCCCGCCCGAACATCCGAGACGCTGCCCGTCATCAGGCACAGCCCCTTTCCGCCCAGGGCCATGGCGATGTGAATGCGAATCAGCGTCACTCGTGCGGCCTTGGCGGCGCAATCGGCGGCGGCCAAAACAGCCGTGCCGCTGAACGTCTCCAACACGCCCAAGGCGCCGGCCTCGTCGGGGTGAAGGGCTACGGACTGCCCCAGTGCCGGAAATATCTGTTCATGGCAGTTGGGCACCACCAAGTGATCAATCACCGCTTCGCCGGAAATCCGCAAGCCGGCCGCGATGCCCGACTCGACATCGCTGACCGAGCCGCCGACAACGATCAAGTACTTGCCCGAACAGATCGTCCGCGCGATCAGCAGTTCAACCTTGGCGGCCTTGAGCATCTCGTCTTCGACAAGATACCCAATCCCGACACTCGACAGTTCGATCGCGCCCACCGACTTATGAATCGACATCTCCGACCGCTCCGCATTCCCTTTGAAGATTGCATGCTCGCGCGACTGATTTCGACCGCTGCGGGGCTCAGCAGGCTCGCCGCCCCCTTCGGATCGCAGGCTACTCCGCCTCAATCCAAACGACGCCCTTCTCGATGGCCCGCACAACGCCCGACACCGAAGCATGAACCGGTGCGCCCAAGGCCGGCTGACCGTTGTTCTCCGGGGGGCGTCCCACGGCCTCGCCTCGCGCAACGCGCTGCCCGACCGAAACCGTGGGCCGACACTCCGCGCCGATATGCTGCTTCAGTTTGATTCCGACGCGCCCGGTCCGAACCAATTCCTCACGCAGCGGCCCGACGTTGCGGAAACCGGTCAGGCCCAACTTCTGCATCAAGCGTTTCATCGGGGCCTTGCGGTTCTCCAAATGGGCCGTAGCGCGATCGGGCCTAAAAGGCGGGTTCTCCCATCGGCGTTTCTCCGCGGCTAGGCGGCGTTTGTTCTGCGTGCAGACGTTCTTCGGATCGAGGTCTTCCGGGCACGAGTAGAGACTGCACAAATTGCACTCGCAGCAGAACTGCGTGCCGATCACGTTCGCCTCGCCCACTTTATTGAAACCAAGGCTCCGCATCGCGGCGTGCGGCTCGATCGGATGTCCCAAGAGCCAGCGCGGGCAAAGTTCGGTGCAGAAGCTGCACTGATCGCAGGCGCTGCGCCCGATCCGCGCAATTTGCGACCAATCCTGCCTCCGTCGCCGAACGACGACATGGTCGCTCGGCAGCACGATCACCCCGCCGGTGGTTTTATCGACCAGGGCGTCGTGATTGTCTTCCAAATAACCCATCATCACGCCGCCGACCATATAGCAGGCGTCGCTCACCGTGGCGCCGCCCGCGGCGGCCACGCACTCGCGGAGCGTGATGCCCAGCGGCACGCGCAGCGTGACCGGCTCGGCCACAGCCCCGGCGACGGACAGGAACTTTTCGACGACCGGACGATGGGCGGCAACGGCGACGTTCAACGCGGTTTCGACATTCATCACCACGGCGCCCACGGCCAGGGGGATTCCGCCCGGAGGCACCACGCGCCCCAGCACGTCGTACACCAAAATGAACTCGTCGCCCGCCGGATAAGCGTCGCGAAGCGAAGCGGCCGATATGCCCGGCGGCGCCCGGCGTTCCACCAGTTCGATCACATCATGGTACTTTTCCTTGATGCCGATCTTGCCCTGCCGAGCGCCGACCAGTTGCATGGCCGCCGCCACGCCGGCCAGCACTTCGTCAATGTGCTCGCGGAGCACTTCTTTGTCTTTGTGCAGAAGCGGCTCGCACTCTGCGGCATTGAGCAGCACCGTGTCGGCCTTGGCCTTCAGTTTGACGTGCGTCGGAAAACCCGCGCCGCCGGCTCCGACCACTCCGGCCTCGAAGATGTCAGACAGCGTTGGCTGGTTCATGCAATCCACTGACCTGCAATAACGGACTTCCAAATCGCCCGAGGTTGTTCCGCTGAGCCTTGCTCAGGCCGCGGGAGCATGGGCTGTTCGGCGGCGCCGCCGCGACGATCGTGCCGATCGATCGGAACGCCAAGATGTGTGCGCGACTGTTTCCCTCAGAAGAGCCATGCCGTAAGGCCGGCGGGCGAACGGCCGTCATCGCCTCCGACGACGTCCCCGTTTCTGCATTTCTGAGCCGAGAACCCCGGATGGAAACACACTGGCTGAAAACCGCCAAGCAGTTCGGTTCTCTGCTCCACGCCGCCGAACTGCTTTGCCTTTTCCTCAGCCTTGTTTAGTATAGCTTGAAATTGCGCGCTTTTGCACTCTCAGTTTCGAGGCAATCGATCCTAAATCTCTGCCGTGACGACCAAAGACTCCCACGGCGCGGCGGCGGGTTCCGTCGGCGATTCGGTCCCCAAAGATCGCTGCACAACTGGCCCGCCGGTCGTTTGCCGCGTAGGATAATAGGCGGCCAATCGCGTTTGGCGACGACGGCGAGTCCCTTTTACGGATCGCGTCGAAGGCATTTTTTCGAGACAGCCTTCTGTCCGCAGGAATCGGCCGCACTTCCTTCGGACTTCTTGTTTGAGCTGAAGATTTGCCGCGTCGGCCTGGTGGCGTCGGGTTCGTTTCGTTTACCGCTTACGTTGCAGCAAATGAGGGTTGCCATGAAACAGGTTATCACCGTTGCTCTGATCGCGGCCGTCGCGGCCATCGCGACGACCTCGGCATGGGGGCGCACTTGGACCGATTCGACGGGCAATTACCAGGTCGAAGCCGAATTGATTGCCTTCAACGACGAACAGGTCGTCCTCAAGCGGACCGACGGCCACTTGCTGGTCGTGCCCCTTAGCCGCATCTCCAAGGAGGACCAAGAGTACTTGCAGTCGAAGGAAGGCGACCAAGCCCGCAAAGCCGCCGACGCCGCTCAAACGTGGACCTTGGCCTCGGGCATGAAAGTCGTCGGCAAGGTTGTCGATTATGCCCGGCGCGACGTCACCATCCAGCGCCGGCGCGGCAAGATCTACGTGAATGATCGGCTCTTCGACAATCTTCCGGATCTCTATCAAAAAGCGCTGCCCCGAATTGTCGCGCATTTTGAGAAGGCTGAAATCCCGGACCGTGCCGCCTTCGAGGCTTGGGTGCTTTCTCTGCGAGGACAGCCGCGCACGTTCACCTTCGAAGGCGTGGTGCTTGAGGTGGAAGGCGGCGACGAGTACACCGTGCCCTTTTTCTTCTTCGCCGATGCCGATCGGAAATCCCTTCAGGCCGGATGGGAACGGTGGTTGGCCGCCGAAAAAGACCGCGCCAAGCAAGAACAAGAGGCCTTCTTGTTGCAGTCGCAGGCGCAGGCCTATCAACAAGATCGCATGGCGGATCGAGAGATCGCCATGATGCAACTGCAACTGCAAGCCTATCAGGCGGGATTGTTTGATCTTTGGGAAGTGCGGCTAATTCCGCAGCGCCCGGCGGCGGGGCCCCCGTTGTGGGTCGTCGTGCCCGGGCGAGATAGCCGCAGCGCCGTGGCCCAAGCATTGCAGATGAACCCCGGCTATGCGGCCGGCCCAGTGAGCCGCGTGACCAGACGGTTTTGAGCAGGGCAAGGGCGAGCAAAACCATCGGCGGCGGGCCAGCCGGGCAGCTTAGGGCCGACCTACTCGCCAGCGGTCTATTCGCCCTTGATGCGGCGGACGGCCTGTTGGGGAATATAGATTTTGCCCGTCTCGGCGATCTGGACCACTACGCCTTCCAACGCAATCTCTGCGCCGCCGATCCGCAGAATGTTTTTGTTGATCGGCAACTCGGCGGTCGCGTTCTGATGACGAATTCGAGCTATTGGATTGGTTGGTTCCGCCTTGTCGATCTCAACCTCGTGCGAGGCGAAAACGGAACCGACCTCGACGAAAAGCCGTCGAGTCGTCGCGTCTAAATCGACGCCCATCGCTCGGGCCATGCGTCGGGCTAATTCGGGCTGATCGAATGTTCCCACGGGCCGATCGGGGCCGAAGGCGTGCAACGGCACGTCGCCGCCGGCATGACCGTGCGTTGTCCAGCCCAAAACGGTATGGCGCGGACAAAGCACCTCGCCGAACGCATTCTGCGGATCGCCTTTGTCGCGGACGGCGACCGACAAGATCTGCTGCGCCTCGTCCTCGCTAATCTCCAGGCCCCAGCCCTCTTTGACCACGCGCCGCACCGCGTCGGGCGAAATCCCCTTCACATCAAGCTTCTTGCCGTCAGGCCCCATGCTCAGTTGCCGCCACAGTTCGACGGCCGAGCACCGCATCTTGCGCAACGGTTCAACCAAGTCGGCAATGGTCGTTTGCGGATAGGTCTTGCTCGTTCGCATGTTGCCGATCGACATGCCGCCCGTGTTGTGATCCGATAGCGCAATCAGCAGCGTTTGCCCATCGCGACGCGCAAACTCCAACGCCACCGCCACGGCCTCGTCGTAGGCGATCAGATCGCTGAGCATATGGGCCGGATCATTCGCATGGCAGGCCCAGTCCACCTGGCTTCCCTCGACCATGAGAAAGAACCCGTCCTCGTCGGCCGAGAGCAGCTCGATCGCCTTGCGGGTCATCTCGGCCAGAGTCGGCTCCGCGGGCGCGCGCCGCGGCCGATCGATCTCGGGGGCCATCGGGCCGAGGGAGAACAGACCGAACACCTTGTTCCCGCCGGCCTTGAGCAACTGCTCGCGGTCCGTCGGAATTTGATAGCCGCGCTGCCGAAGCGCTTCGATCAAATCCTCATCGTCGCGCCGCGCGCCGCCGGCCGCCTTGGGCATTGCGAAATCGCGCCCGCCGCCTAATACCACGTTCACCCCTTGGTGAACGGCCTGCTCCATAATCTCCTCTTCAAATCTCCGCGAGGTCACATGCGCCATGAACGCAGCCGGGGTGGCATGCGTCACACGCGATGTCGCCACGATGCCCGTTGCCTTGCCTTGCAACCGTGCTGCTTCGAGCAACGTAGCCAACGGGCGCAGTTGCTCGTCGGCGGATGGGGGAGAAACGGTCACCGTCTTCACGCTCGGGGCCACGCCGATCAACTTATCGTTGGTGAAGTGGCCCGTGGCAAACGCCGTCGCTGCGGGAGCCGAGTCGGCAATGACCGAATCGGCGATATACGTTTTCACCGAGCCGCACCGAATCTCGTCGATCGCCAACGGCGTTCCCTTGAACCACCGCGCCAGTGTGTATTGCTCCGCCGAGCATCCATCGACAATCAACAGAACGACGTTCTTAACCACGACCGGGCGTGCTTCGGCTCCAAACGCCGACGCCGCCAACGGCTCCAGAACCGCAACGACGATGATCCAACGGAATGCTAATAAGCTCAACCGGCGCATAAACCCTGCTCCACAAGCCAGAATAACGGACGGGAACCGACGGCCTGATTCTACCATGAACGAGTCGGGCTTGCCTCAGGGCCGCTCGGCGCGCATCGCAGCTCCGCGTCATCACCGAAAACTGGCGGCTGCGCGGCCCGCCTCGTTCGAACGTCTTTCGGCCACTGCTAAGCCGTCACTGTGCGTGCAGAATCCAACCCAACCCGATAGTAATTCGCAATTGCCGCTTTCCCGGGCGCCCGGAAGGCCGCGGTTACTCCTGTCGCTCGGCGGTGCCGGCGGTTGCCTTCGCCTTCCAGCCGAAGGTCCGATACTCGTGTTGGAACGAACCGTTGCTCCGCGCATCGATCATTCCGTAGCCCTCGTCGAAGCCCTTGTGCGGCCCCTTCCACCAAGCACCCGAAACGGCCCCGTCGCAGATAAACGTGATGCCGCGATAATCGACGCGATCAATCTCATGAATGTGGCCCGACAAGGCCAGCTTGACGTTATGGGCGGCCAGAAGCTGCGTGACTTTCTGCGCGTCGCGGCACATCGAATTAGCGAGCACTTCGTAGCCCGTCTCTTTCGACGGGCGATTAAAGATCGTGACCGTCATGATCGGAATGTGCGTTACCACGCAGGCAGGCATCGCGGCCGGCTTCTCATTGAGCGAACGGGTCAGCCAATCGAACTGCGCCTCGTCAATGTAGCCCTGATAAAGCTTCCCTTCGGTCGAGGGCTGAATCGAATCGAGTACATAGAACCGCCAACCTTTGTGATCGAACGAGTAATACGTTCGCGGCAGCCCGAGCTCTTCCAAGAACATTGCCTTCCCGTAAAGCGGCGTCGCCGGCGTCACCCCTTTCTTTCCGCCCCAGCCGAAAACGTCGTGGTTGCCCATGCAGTGGCGGACCGGTATGTTCGTATGGTCGGCCAATGTCTTCTTCAGCAGCGCGAACAACGACTTGGCCCGCGGCAGGTCTTGCTTGAAGACATCGCGCACCAAGTCGCCGCCCGTGAGGATAAAATCGGGCTTCGGACGCAGGGCCTCAATCGACTTTAGGCATTGGATCAATCCTTCCGTCGCATTCAGCTCCGGTTGAACATGGATGTCGGTGAGATGAACGAATCGAAACCCGGGTGCAGCCGCTGTTGCGCGCGGCTCGCCCGCCATGGCTCTCGGCGCAGCGAGCCATGCCCCGACAGCCGAAAGAGCGCCCAAGAACCCGCGACGAGAAACATTCTGATCCATTGCGAAAGATCCTCTCTCTTGATCGATGGTCCGAAGTTGCAGCAATGGCCCGACGCAACCGCGCCGCCGATTGTCGGATCGACGCGGCCAGCTCGCCCGGCCATGTCGTCCTCGAACGCAGCGAGCACCTCGGACGGATTGGCCGGCAAGGTCGTCGCGGCCCCCGATGCCGAATTGCCGCACTGCCGTATCAGCCGGAAGCGGCACCCAATCCACCCGGTTGGGCAACTCGGCCCAACCGGCGGCCCCCGCTCCAACTCGTCGGGCATTACTTCCGCCGCCGAGCCGCGTAGCCCAACGTGAGCAGCGCCAGGGCGGCCAGCGTCCAGGTCGACGGCTCGGGCACTGGGTTGGCCGCACTGCCAACTTCGCCATCCACCGGAGCCGCGCCTCCGCCCAATCCACCGAAGCTCCACGTGAACCCGCCGCTGCCGTCGCCGATCAAAAGCAAGTTCACCACGCTCGTGCTCCCAACGCCGTTGGTGGCAGAGATGGTCACTTTGCCGTTGTCGTTGATCGTCAGCGTGTCTTGACGCACATGCGCAGTCACCAACTCAACCAATGCCGGACTCGATCCGTCATCAAGGGCAACGGTCGTGTTGTCGGTCCAGCCGCCATTGCTATTGATGCCGGCCGCCACGTTCAAAACACCCGCAGTGACCACAGTGTCGCCGGTGTACGTATTTGAAGCGGCCGTCAGCGCCACTGTGCCGGTTCCGCTCTTGCTCAGGCCTTGCGCGCCGCTCACTTCGCCGGCAAGCGTCAACGTCGCTCCGGCCGCGGCTGAAACCGGGCCGCCCGGAGCAACCAGTTCAACCGGTGCGCTAATCGCCGCGGCAACTCCCGCGTCGGCAGAGATCGGTCCGGCGGCAGTCAACTTCGCCGACCCGCCCAAGTCGTACCCGGTCGTTGCAAAGGCAATCGCGCCCACCGTCCGCGGCGATTCGTTAACCGGATTCGGCGAGCCGATGCCTTCCGATCCGAACGCGATCGATTCGCCGTCGCTCAAGGGGCTGCCGCCCCAATTCGCGGCCGTACCGAGGTTGCTATTTACCCCACCGCCCAGCCAAGTGCGCGTTCCCAAGTCGGGCGAAGCGATCTGGATTGTTCCGCTGGCGTAGTTGAACGGTTGTGAACCGAACATCTTCCAGCTCATGCCCTCGGGCAACTCGGGCAACGTGATCGAGCTGAACGAGCCGGAAGCCATGCCCGTGAAGTTGAAGAGGTTGAACACTTGACCTTGCGCCCAGGTGGGCGAGCCGATCGACTGCACCGTCAGCGTGCCCCCGAAGGTGACATCAGTCAGGCCGGCAACGCTGTCGTATTCAGTACTGGAAACGATCCCCAAAACCGAATTGGCGGTCGAGTTGAGGGTCAAAGTGTTGTTGACGGTCAAAACGCCGGTGGTCGTGCCGTCGCCAGGGTTCAGCGTACCGCTGACGACCAACGGCCCACCGATCGCCCCGATGCCTTCGAGCGTCGTGCCGGCGTTCACCGAGACAGTGCCGGTGCCCGTTGCCGAGCCAGCCGTATTCATCACCCGAATCGTGCCGGCCATAATCGTCGTTCCGCCGGTGTACGTGTTCGCTCCCGAAAGCGTCAACGTGCCCACCGCCCGTTTCCTAACGTTGCCCGCGCCGGAGATCACGCCGGAAAACTCGGTGTCGCGGGTGCCGTAGAAGTCGAGGTTCGTCGAGGAATTCGTACCGGTATTGATGCTGCCGGCGCCGGAGATGCCGCCGAAGTCCTCGCCATTGTCGTTGACGAGGAACGTTGCGCCGGAGGCGACGTTCAAATAGGTTTCGTTCTCGAAGAAGCTCCCCGTGGTGCCGACAACCGAGACCGTGCCGGCCAAAAGGTTGAAATCGCCCTTGAAGCTGTTCGAGCCGTTCAAGTGGAGGGTGCCGGCGCCGACCTTCGTAACGTCACCCGGCCCGCTGATGGCGCCCATCCGCAGTTCGAAGCCGTTGGTATCAAACACGGCCCCGTCCACCCCGGCGACGACCGTGCGCGGGGTTCCCGGATTGATGTCGGCCGCAGCCCGGATCCCGCCGCCGTTGAGCACGATCGCCGTTGTGCTCGACCCCAACTGAGCGATGTTGTCGATTTCAACGAAGCCGCCGTACACGTTCGTCGTGCTCGTGTAGGTGTTCGCGGCCGCCGTAAGCTTCAACGTGCCATCGCCGGCCTTGGTGAGGCCCTGCGTTCCGACGTTATCAACCACCGAGCCGACCGTCAGCGTCGTGCCCGCGCCGTTGACGACGAACAGCACTTCTTTATCTGTCGCTTGATCGCCGCCAATCGATCCGCCGGCGATTGTCGCATTAGCCGAGGCGAGGACACCACCGGTCGTAATAGCCAGCCGCTGAGCGGCGTTGATCGTCAACGTGTCGGCCGACGCCAAGTTCAACGAATTGATCGTCCGCGAATCGGTCGGACTGACCGGGCCGACGACCTTCACATTCTTATTGTCCCACGCGGTGGGATCGCCGCTCACTTCGTAGTCGGTGTAACCGACGACTTCGTTGGTCGGCGAGATCGTGGCCCAATCGTTGCCCTTGACGCCCACGCCAATGATCCCTCCGGTGAGTGTGGGGAAGTTGGCTTTGAAGGCGCCGGCGCCGGTGAAGAAGACCACCGCGCCGCGGCCGCCGCGCACCGCGTCATTGACCGTCAACTCGGCCGTGCCGCCAGCGCCCGGGGTGGCGCGCAACTGGGAGGCCGCGCCGCCGAACACCGTAACAGTGCCTATCGTTTCGGTCGAGGCCTCGCTGTCGCGGCCCTTCAGTTCGATCGAGCCAGCCAGATTGACTGCCGCCCAGTCGTTCATGCGATTGGCGACACCGGCAGTTCCGGTATTGTCGAGAACCAGTTTCGCGCCGGCAAAAACTCGGCCGGCCAGCGGCGTCGAAACCGCCGCCGGCTCGTAGCCGACGGACACACCGGTAGCCGCGCCGAACGCGCCGGCGTCTTTCACAACCATCGTACCGCGCGCAACGGAGACCTTGCCGACAAAGGTGTTGTCGCCCGTCACGGTCATTGTCGCTGGGCCCGATTTGGCCAAGTAAGCCGAGCTATCGAAGCCGGCCACGGCATCATCGAGAGTGAACGGGTTGCTCAACTCGTAGTTGAGGATTCCGCCGAGAATCTCCGTTCCGCCGCCGTGCCCAACATTTCCACGGAGGGTCAAGATGCCGTTGCCGCTCTTTTCGAGCTTGCCCGGCCCGCTGATCGGCCCGCCGAGAATCATTTCGTAAACATAACTCGCCGAGTTGGTGACGCTGATCCTGCTGTCGGAGGCCAAGACCAACGGCGTATTGAACGTGTGCAGGCCCTGAGCATCCGATTGCGGCGTGAAGGCGAACGCGCCGCTCCCGCCGGGACCGGCGCCGTTGAGCGTCAGTGTGCCCGATGCGAACGAGAAGTTGTCCGTCACGTCGTCGTTGATCTCCCATTGGCCTCCGTCCAGGACGGTCATGCCGGTGATATTCGACAAACGCCTGCTGAAAATCCGAATGGTGCCCTCGGCAATGACCACCTGCCCGGTGTGCCCGCTGCCGCTGCTGCCCAGTGTGAGCGCCCCCTGGCCCGCCTTCGTCAACGTGCCGCTGCCCGACCAACCAGCTGTGTGCGTGCTGAGCGTCTTGCCGGTGGGCACGTCCACCGTCCCGTTGCCTTGGAAGACAAACGGATGTTCGGCCGCAAGGCTCACGCTGGGTGCCGACGCCTCCAACCGCAACGTGCCGCCCTGGAACACAACCGGCCCGGGCGAGGCGCCCAAGTGGTTTGAAGCGCCGAAAGTAACCACCCCTTGCTCGATCACCACCCCGCCGGTGAACGTACTGGGATTGACAAGGTTCAGCGTCCCTTCACCTTTTTTCGTCAAAACGCCGTCGCCGGAGATCGCCCCGGCGTCGAAAGAGAAACCGTTCGTGTCGATGACACCGCCGCCGGTTCCCAGTGAGATCGGGCGGGTGGGCGCCATGCCGGCCGAGAAGGTATTGAGGATTCGCAAAGTGCCGGTGTTGAAATTGAGCGACTTCTCCTGAATACCGAAATTGGCGTCATTGGTCACTTCCAGCACGCCGCCGAAGAGGTTGGTGCCTCCGGTGTGTTCGTTCACACCGGTCAGTTCCACCGTGCCCGTGCCTACTTTCGTGAACGACTGGACTCCGGCGTCGCCGATGCGAGCGCCGATAGTCAGCTTGTTCGAACCATTGACCACAGCCAAGACCTCTCGGTGCACAGCCTGTCCACCCAGAAGCAAGGCATCGCCGGTGATCGTGCCGTTAGAGTTGGCCAAGATGCCGCCCGAGCCGATGGTCAACGTGGCGTAGCTGTCGATCGTTACGGTTTCGTCGGCAGCGAAAGCCAACGAGGCGATCGTCGTCGTCGGCACGTTTCCGCTCAACGGGCCAGTGATCTTGACGTTGTCCGACGCCGTCCACAGGGCGGGATTGGCCTGTTCAACGTAGTCGCCGGCCGCGAACGGCAGCACTACGCCGCCCGCACCCGTTTTCGCCCATTGGTCGCCCACCACCGCCCAACCGGCCATCGAAGCGGGCGGAGCGCTGATCGTCGTGGTTCCCGTGCCCGTGAACGCGACAAACGCGCCCCGGGCGTCGCGCGAGATCGCCCCGAGGTTCAACGTGGCCGTGCCGGTGCCCGCGCCGTTGATCGGCTCGACAACACCCAGACCGACGACCGAGACATTGCCGATCGTTTCGCTGCTGGCGGCGTTATCCGCGCCGATCAATTGCAAAACGCCGGCCAAGCTGAGCGAGGCGCCCGAAACAAGCCGGCCGCCGGCGACCGTTCCCTGCGAGTTGTCGAGAACCAATCGGGCGCCCAAGCCCACATTGATCGAGGCCGACCCCGACAACTTGCCGTCGCCGCGGAGCACCACAGCGCCGGCCTTGACCGTCGTCGAACCGGTATAGACATTGTCGCCGGTAAGGATCAACTGCCCAACGCCTTGCTTGACGATCGAACCTGTGCCCGAGAACAACTGCGGCCGCGTGATGTCGAACGGCTGATTGTAGATCAACGTGCCCGTGTTGGTGATCGTCTCGGGCAAAAAGTCGGCTCGGCCTTCAAGCGTGCCGGCAACAATGTTGATGCCGGCCAGCGCCGAGGCGTTGCCCTTGATCTCTAAATAGCCCGCGCCGATCTTCGACAGCGTGTACGCCCCCGTGACCGTTCCGTTGAGCGTCATGCGTCGATCGGGGCCACTGCCGGCCATGACGAAGATCGAGGCGTCGTCGGAGAGAACGATATTGTTGTTGATATACATACTGCCAAGCACGTTGCTTTGAGCGACGTAGGCAATCGCACCGTTGTTATTCGAGCCGTTGCCGGCAATCGTCAGGGTCCCGCTGGCAAAACCGAAGTTTTCATTGAGCACGTCATCCTCGACCAAGTAGCGTCCGCCGGCCATCACGGTCATGCCGGTGATGTTGGGAATTCGCTTGCTATACAACCGCAAAGTGCCCTCTTGAATTGTCACTTTCCCGGTGTGGCCGGTGCCGCCGCTGCCCAGCGAGAGGATGCCCGGGCCGGTCTTGATCAACGTGCCCGTGCCCGACCAACTGTTCGTGTTGGTTGAAACATTGGTCGTAGGATTGACCACTTCGATCACGCCGTTGCCGGTGAAGATGAAGGGATGCGATTGCTGGATATTCAGGCCGGCCGTGCCTGTATAACGCAAAACACCGCCGTTGGTGAAGGTGATATTTCCTGATCCCGTCGCGGTGGCGCCGAGGTTTTCCCAAGCCGAGAATGCCACAACGCCGCCCTGAATTTGAATGCCGCCGGTGAACGTGCTGTTGCCGGCCAACGTGAGCGTGCCCGCCCCCTGCTTGATCAGGCCGATGCGCCCGGCCGCGGGATGCAGGATGGAGCCGGAGAACACCGAATCCGTCGCGGTGTTGATCGTCAGGTTGTACAACGTTGTTCCGGAACCGGTTGAAGAAATGATCGAGCCCGAGCCCGACAACGCGGTAACGCTACCGCTGCGAGCGTTCAAATCCAAAGTGCTATTCGGTTCCAGTGTCAGCGCCCCCATACTAGGCGCGGCAACATTGAGCTGGAGTGTGGCGCCGCTAGCCACTGTGATTGCCGAAGCCGTCGGCAAGGCGTTGACGTGCCCCACCCGCAGTGTGCCTGCCGAAACCGACGTCGGGCCCGTGTAGGTATTAGCGCCCGAAAGCACCAACAGGCCCCCGCCGAACTTGATCAACCCGGTCGCCGAGGTGTTGTCGGCAATCGCCGAAGATATGGTCAGCGTTCCACTGCCGTAGTGCCCAATCGCCAGCGAACCGCCGGCGCTGCCGCGCAGAGTGCTGCCCGAGCCGGAGATCGTAACGTTAGCGGTGGACGCGGGCGTGACCAGCAAAGAACCGCCGGCAATCGTGTTTGTGCCGTCCACGGCCAATGTTGTTGCCGCTGCGTTGGTGAAACGAATCGCGTTGACGGTGAACCCCGCCGGGGCGGTCGTGTCGGCAGAAACTTGCGTGTTGTTTGCCGGATCGGAAAAGTCGCCCGACACATAGCTTGCCGGGGCGAGGGCGTTGCCCACCTTGGTCGCCACAGCCGACCGATTAACGATGGCCCACGGCCCGATGGCAGCGGTGGTTTCGACCGATCCGTCGATCGGCAGATCGAAATTAACAACGCCCGAGCCGGGGGTGATAGAGTCGATATTCAACGTGATCGGCTGGCCGCCCGCGCTCACCACACGAACTGAAGAAGCAGTGTTCGGAGCTAGAACCAGATCGAGGTTCTTTGTAACAGGGCTCGAAGCGTTGCCGCGAACCTCGAGTGTGCCTGTTGCCAGGGTGAATACGCTTCCGAGCGGCACACGGTCGTTGGTATCCAGCGAGTAATCGAGGGCGAGTGTGCCGGCCGAAACGCGAATCGGGCCGGTCATCGTGTTGTCTCCCAGTAGCGCAACAGATCCCAGGCCACGTTTTTCGAACGTGCCCGAGCCGCTGATCACACCCGACAGACTCAGCTCGGTCGCCGCAGTGGCCACGTCCAGAATACCGGTGCCTCCGGCCGCGAGGTCGATCTTTTTATTGCTGGTCGTGTTGCCGCCTGTGTACAGCAATCGGCCGGTTTGCCCGCTGCTGCCCAGCACTACGGCGTTCGTGGAGTTACCCAACGGCCCATCCGCCGACTCATTATTGAATGCAGCGATCGACAGCACGCCGTTGGCCACAGTCAGCGTGCCGCTGAAACTGCTGGCCGTATTGGCAAACACCCGCGTGGCGCCACCCTTGATAACGACGTTGAAGTTGTTCTCGTCAGCCGTTGTGCCGCCGAGGATGCCGGCAAAAGTCTGAGTGCCGAAGGGCGCATCAAGGGTCAACGTAGCCGTGGTCGGACTCCCGTTGATGATGCGGCTGCCGGCTTCCCCCGTAATCACGCCGAGGATGCGCTGACTCTGCCCATTGAGCATCAAGGTCGCCGCTTCCCCTGCTTCGCCGAGCGTCAGGGTGCAATCGGTAGGCAATCGGTCGTCGCTGTCGGCCAGGGCCAATGTTCCGCGACGGATTGCAACCACCCCGGTCTTCGTGCTCGTACCCGTGCCGCCCCATGTAAAGGTGTCGAACGCGCCGTGCCGGATATTCAACGCACCCGTGCCGGCAATCGTACCGGTGAACGTCCAACTGCCCGCCTTGTTCAGCGTCATGCCGGCCGTGCCGAGGTTGATGTCGCCCGCCCCGGAGATCGCCCCCATGTCTTCGCCGTTATCGTTCAGGTCGAGCACCGTGCCCGCCGCCAGATAGAACGTCGTTGTATTCGAGAACAAGTCGCCGCTGGTGTTCACCGCTCGGACGACGCCAGAGTTGATGTACACGTCGCCGGTAAACGCTCCGAGGTTGCCGATCAGCAACTCACTGCTGGAAAGGTTGTTGATCGTCAGCGGCCCGGAACCGGAAATGTTGTTGTTGTCCGTGTTGTTCGGCCCAAGTTGCAAAACGCCCGAATCGGCCGACATATTGACAGTCAGGCCGACGTAGTCCACCGAAAGCTTGATGTCGATCACCGCGTTGCCCGCCCCGCTCTTGGTGATTGTCGCGGGAGAGCTCGATACCGAGTCGAACACGAACGCCAACGAGCGTGTGTTGGCGCGGGCCAGCGTCAAATCACCCGCCGTATTCGAGATGGTCAACGAGTTCAGCGAAAACGCCGCGTCAGTCGCGCCGAGGTTGAGCGTGGCGGTGTACGTTGTCGCGCCGGCGAAAACCAAATTGTTCTCGCTGTCGCTTACCGGGGACACTGCACCAACCCATCGCGCGCCGTCGGACCAGTTCCCCGACACCTCGGGACTGCTCCAAGTGTGGGTTGCCGCCCGAGCCGCGCCCGCCAGCAACGCGGCTGAAAGCCCGAAAACCGCCGCGGCAATCGGGAACAGTCGGCCAGTGCCGACGGCACAAAGCATTGAACGCATACGATAACCCTTTCAAGCAGAGATACTCTCGACGGACGACCACGACGATTCCATTGCGACGACGGGCAGCGGGGATTCACCGCCGGCCGCAACCGGCAGAATTCGTGCGCCCGGCATTTTTCCGGTGATAAACGAGCAAACGAACTATTCAGCGCAGGTCAGAACACGTCGCCGTTGTCGTTGACGACATCCCCGGCCTCGCGCGTGTGCAACGACACGAAAACATCGGGATTGAGCGACTCGGGATGAAACCGCACGGCCCCGTCTCCAAACAGGAAGTTGCAACCGCCCGGGTGAAAACTATAGATCTCATTAGAGTTGTTGCAGTTCATCATCTGCTCGCCGTAACACACATCGTGAACGACCCAGTAGTTCTCGTGGTCGGCCCAACGCGAGCCGCTGACCGTGCCCGATTGCATCGTAGCGGCGACGTATTTCGATGGCCGGCCGGCGTCTTCGAACAACATCCACGAGTAGGAAAGGCCGTCCTTCACATCGCTGATCCGAACCCGCGGCGAGGTCGATGAAACCCAGAGCACGCTGCGGTAGTTCTTTCGCGGCGTAATCAACTTCGCGCTGACCAACACGTTGACCGAACTGCTGTTCATGTCGGTGCAAACGCCGTAGTCCGTCGCGAACTGCCGACCGCCCGGGGCGCTGGGGCAAAGCAGCAACGCAACGTCGCGATCGACCGCCGCTTTGTTCTCCGGGGCGTTCCAGTTCTTATTGAACTTGTAGATCTTGGCGATGTCCGCTTGTTCCATGAATGGAAAGATGTACACGAACAAACAGTGGTTCGGATTCGTCTTGTACGGCGGCGGGAAGTACTTGTAGGTGTTCTCAAAACTGAGAATGCCCAAGCCGAGCTGTTTCATGTTGTTGGCGCACTGGTTTCGCCGGGCCGCCTCGCGCACCACCTGAATGGCCGGCAAGAGCAGCGCGATCAGAATCGCGATGATCGCGATCACCACCAACAACTCAACCAACGTGAATCCCGACTCCCGCCGGGCAGCCATCGCTGCGGACCGCGCCCTTTGCATCGACATCCTCGCGCTCGCCAACATGGATTGCCTTTCTCGTTCCACTTCCTTGGTCTCCTACGGCAAGACGATCGGCGGCAACTGGGGCTGATCGGCACGAACCGTGACGGTCAGACCCGAGGTCGCCGGATCGGCGTACTTTCCTTTGAACCGATCGGGCCCTTCTTCCGAGTGTTCCGCGTTGCCCGTCGCTCCGGGCATCAGTTGCGGCCAGATCACCGTGACACGGTACTCGCCGGCCGGGCAACCGTCGCCCGACAAGAACGAAGTCAGTTCGAACGCCCCGGTCGAATCGGTTCGGCCATAGGGACGAATCTTTTCCATCGCACCCACGGCCGCGACCGGATGAAACATCACCTGCGCGCCGCCGACGGGCTGCTTCTGCCACTGAATCGTGCCGCGAACCTTCACAGTCGCCGGCCGCTTATTGCCGCCGCACGAAGTCATCAGGCCCGCGCCCACCAGGCAGAGCAACATTCCCGCCAGCCGAACGCACCGCCCGCCGTAGATTGCCCCCGATGATGAGCCTCTGCGGCCCGCTATGGTTCCAATCATCCCATCCGTCCCGGTGCTGAGCCGTCCGACTTACGCCGGCAGCGACCACCTCGCTCCTGTGCTACTCAGGCCACCAAGAAGGCCCGTGAACCGTGATCGCAAAGGCACTAGTCGCCTGCTCGCCCCGGTTCCAACGAACAAATGGTAGCGCTAACGGATTAGCTAAGCGCCAATCAACCGTTAGCAGTCCGCTAGACGACTGTGAGTTGCGTGCGATTGCGTGTTCGCCACGGCCCTTCTTGGGGATACCGACAACGCAAACGAGATGGACAGGCGATTTAGCGAAGGGCTGCCGACCGATAGCACTGTGCCGCAGCTCCGGAGAAACGAGCCGTAATGACGGCTAGCGGCGATACAAATCGGCTTCTGACGAGCGGTCGCCTAGTCCGCGACGCCTCAAGCGCAACGCGAGCTGACGGCCGGAGAAGGGAAGAGAATCCCCCACAAAGAGGTACCAACGATGGCAGAGCCAGCCGATCGGGAGTCGAGTCTACGCAGCGTCTGCTCGCGGACTCGTTCTGGCGCGCCCTGATTGGCGGCGACACAACGCGGCCTATCGCACCTAGGCGGCCGCGGCCGAAGTGTCTGTTTCTGAGAATTGCAGCTGGTGTAAACGTCGATAAACGGCGCAGCGCGCCAGCAATTCGCTGTGGCGTCCGACATCGACTACCCGCCCTGCTTGCATCACCACGATTTGGTCGGCCAAGTTCAAGATCGACAGACGATGCGTGATGATCACGGCCGTCCGCCCTTGGATAAATCCTTCCAGAGCGTCGTGAATCGCCTGCTCGCTCTCCAAATCAATCTGACTGGTCGCCTCATCCAAGATGATGATGGCCGGATCGCGGAGGATGGCTCGCGCCAGGGCGATCCGCTGCCGTTGGCCGCCGGAAAGCCGCCCGCCCAGGGTGCCTACCACGGTATCGTATCCCTGGGGCAACTCCCGTGTGATGAATTCGTGGGCGTGCGCTTTCTTCGCTGCCGCGATGACGTCTTCCTCGGTGGCGTCGGGCCGTCCGTAAAGGATGTTGCTGTAGATGGTGTCGTCAAACAGGAGGGTTTCCTGGGTCACCAACCCGATCTGGCTCCGCAAGTCGCGCAGGCGCAGATCGCCCAACGGCACGCCGTCGAGAAGAATACGTCCGCCGGTCGGATCGTAGAATCGCGGAATCAGATTGGCGAGCGTGCTCTTGCCGCAACCGTTGGGTCCGACAATCGCCACGGTTTGTCCGAAGGGGATCGCCAAACTCACCTGCCTCAACACGGGCTGATCGGGCCGATAAGCGAAATCGACGTTCTCGAACACAAGCCGATCGTGGTGGCGGGCCAACGCGACCGGCCGCGCCGGATTACGCACCTGCGGCTCTCGATCGAGGCGGTCATAAATGCGGTCGGCGGCGGCAACGGCCCGCTGCAACCGATTGAACACATCGGAGAACTTGCGCATCGGGTCGGCCGTGCCCATCAGCAGACCGTAGAACACCAGCAACGAACTGAGCGACAACGAACGCGGCGTGATCAACACGCCGAACAAATGCGTTTCGCCGGTCAACAGAAGATACGCCCCGGCAGCCAGCGCCAGGCAGATGGTGATGATCCCCATCAACTCCGTCATCGGATGCGACAAGGCGTCGTAGCGGGCGATCCGCATGGCTTTCCGGTAATAGGCCTTGCTTCCTTGATGAAAGCGTCGCCGCTCGCGGCGTTCACCGGTGAATGCCTTGACGATCTTGATTGCTCGGAACGTTTCCTCCAGCTTGCTGTAGATCAGCGCCATCTCCTCCATCGCGCGGCGATTCGCCCGTTTCAGCGACTTGGCCAATCGATTGACCAGCCAAGCCGCGAGCGGGGCGATAATCAACGAAAGCAGCAGCAATCGCCAGCAAATCACGGCCGCCCCGATCAGGCAGGCGATCATCTTCAGCGGTTCGCGCACCAGTTTGCCGAACAGCACGCTGACGCCGTTGGCCACTGCCTCCATGTCGAACGTGAACCGGCTCATCAGGTCGGACGTGCCTTCGTTGCCGAAGACGGCCAAGTCCATCCGCAGCGTTCGCCGATAGAACGACTTGCGCAGGTCAAGCGTCGCCAACTGGGCCAGCCGCTCGGTCAAAACGCTGTTGGCGATGAGAAACACGTCTTTCACCAAGGTGCCGACAATCAGCGCCAAGGTGATCAGCAACAAGGTCCGGAACGGGTCGTGCGGCAAGAACTGCTCGATGTACGGCTGAAGCCAAAGCGTCCGCGCCAAGGCGATCTCTTCCGCCTGCCGACGAGTAGCGGACTGTTGAATCGACAACCGCAGCCGCCGGCTCGCATTGGAGTCTTCGGCTTCCGGCTGATCGCTCAGTGCGGCCAGTTGGGATTCGAGCGATTCAACTTCGGCGTCGCACTGCGCAATGATTTGCCGCGAGTTCTCTATCGAGCGATCGGCCCATTGCTGCAACGACTGTCCGCGAAACACCACTTCGACGAAGGGATAAACCGCTGTGATGTTCGCGCCCCAAAACAGCGCCACCACGAGGGCCGAAATCGCCGATGCGGCCACAGTCCATCGGTAGCGCAACGCCAAACGCAACACTCGAACGAAGTTGCCCATGAGCGATCACCGTCCTTGGTCGATCTCCTGCCCAACGGCTGCACACGCAAGTCACAAGGCTTCGGTTCACGACGCCTTTCCTGGCCCAAACGAATGCAGGCTCGGCCGGCCCGAGAATGCCCCGACGGCCGCCGACATCGCTCGTTGCTTCCAGCATTCGGCCGAGGCGACGCCCTGCCCACCTCCGGTACTCGCAAACCGCCGCGAGAACAGCAGTTGCAGCGCCCCAGTCATACCAATTTCTGCCGACCGGGCCAAGACAAGATGGGTAAGACGCCGCAACCAACCTGCGTTTGCTCCGCGCGAAGCCAGAAACTCCCCACGACTCAACCGTGGTGAGAAGCGAGGCCCGACGTCACCGGCGCCGCAACGCGGAACACGCTCGTAGAAATCGCTCCGCAGTCGGCCGAACCAACCGGGCCGGGGTTCTACGGCAGTTGAAAGAGCGATTGCGTTTTCACAATCGCGTAATCGTCGGGAAAGGTGTGGAATGCCTGCACCAAGAATTGGTCGCTGCGCGCCTCCGCATTGATGTAGCTCAGCGCGCCCAGCGAAATGCGGTCGCCCGCCCGAAACTGCTGCAACATGCCCTGCTGGCAGCCGTCGCGGGCCAGTTCGGCCTGAAAGGCCCAGAAGACCTCGGGCTCAACCAGTTCCAATTGGAAGCTCGTTTCGTAGCGCACCTTGCCGGCGCATTCGACAGCGTCAGTACGATGGCCGCGCATCGGGCAATTGATCAGCCTCCGCCGCGTGGGCAACGGATGCTGCGACGAAGCGGCCACCTCGGTTAGGGTCAGGCCGGCGTAATTCCACGTAATGACATGGCCGGCGCTGGTGATGTCGATCTTGACGCGGTACTCGTTGCGACGAAAGGTTTCGGTCTGAAAAACGTCGAATAGCTCGGGATGCAGCGGCCGACCGTAAACCTGAAAGACCAATTCGGCAACTTTGGGACGAATGGTAAGCACGACGGCGACTCCCCCTTCCGTAACGGTTTGTTCCGTCGATCCGCACAGGCCCACGCGAGGACCAGCGGGCCCCATGCGCCCGGCACATCTGTCGGAGCCATCTCGCGCCGCAGAGTCCGCACGCACAGGTTGGCAACACCGCGGCAAGACGACGCCCGCAGGAAGGAAGCCCTTTGCCACCCTCGCCGAATCGCACCGCCTGGCCGTGAAGCCCCCCACTGGTATCGAACCAAGCGATGTTGCCCCGCGGCACTGCTGCGAAACTACGCCCATCCCACGGCGGGCGAACCCTTCTGCCGCCGACGAGGCCGCTGGTCCGGGTCGCTACCGCAACGCAGTGTTGCGAGGGCTTTCCACTCAGTTCGCCTGGTTCGATTAGGATTAAGTTGATGCCTGTCGAATCGTGCCACTGCCAAATCACACACGCACCGTACGAACGCGGATAATCACCCCTCGACAATCGGAAGCGAATGCCCGCTTGCTTTGTTCCTAACGAGCTCAACGCCCGTCGGCTTCTATGAATCTCTTCCTTGAGGAGCAACAATCGCGCTCGACTGATTGGTGCGGTCGGCCTCAATCACCGACGACCGACTTGCGCCATTATAGGCGCGATCGCCGAATGCTCAAAGGGTGTTTTCTTCGTCGCTCGGCAGTTTGGCCCATTCCCTCGGACCGACTGCGACCATCGCTGCGCGCAATCGCCAAGCCCGGCCACCCAAGCCGCACTTCCGTTGTCGACCATCCGTCCGCAGCACGCAACAGCCGCCAAAACCGACAATCGCCAAACGCCCTGCAAGGCGGATCTCTTGTGCTAGCATGAATGCTCGCCGAGTTCTCTTGCAGACAGAACTGCCGACAATCAACACAATCAATTCGGCCAACACAAGCCGTTCTGCGTCCGCACGGCCCCAATGCAACGGCGACGCAATCGCTCTGCGGCGCTCACTCGACCTCAACCACGTCGATCTGCAATTTGCCGACCACCTGCAAGACGGGAAGAACCAGGGCCGAAATGTCGCCCGCGGCCAAGTTGCTGTGTCGTAGCCGCAAACGGCCCGGTCCGGCCGCCCCCAGGCCCAACGTCGCATCCAGCGGCGTCCATTGCCCGTCCACAAAGACCTCGGTCCACATGTGGTAACCGAACCCTGCCGCCTGTTCCATGTAAACCAATCCGCCCACAACGCGCG
Source organism: Thermoguttaceae bacterium (assembly GCA_029975295.1). Classification (GTDB taxonomy): domain Bacteria; phylum Planctomycetota; class Planctomycetia; order Pirellulales; family Thermoguttaceae; genus JARKPK01. Next base: position 31,673 of record JARKPK010000079.1, read on the forward strand.
AGGCGATTCCCTCGGATCGAGCCAACGCCGCAAGAAACACGGCATACTCGGTGCAATCACCCATGCGGTTCTTCGCCACTTCGCCGGCGGTGGCGAAGCCCTGCGACGCTCCACCGCGCTTCATCGTGCGGTGGACGTACGATTCCAATCGGCATGCCTTCTCCCAGTCGGATAAGGGCTGCGTCCGGTCGGCCCTGGGTTCCTTGAGGGCTTCGGCAGCGGCAGCGATCACGCCCGGGTCGTCGCTCTGGATATAGTTGTTCGCCTCGCGGTCGGCCTCTGTCGGGCGATCATCCGCAGCCGAGGAGCCGGCCGCAGCATCGGAACGGCCCGAAGCGGCCGCAGGAGCGTCTTGCTCGCCAGGTTTCAGCAGTCGCACACCCACCTCGGCTTGGCGATCCGTGAGTCGTTCGACTTGTTGCCCCGGGCCCGCCGCAAAGAGCGATGATGGATCGGCATCGGGAAGGGTGAGGCGGTAGCGAATCGACTTCCGGCGATGGGCGTCCTCGATCGGTTGCTTCAGACGAACAACCACGTCCCAACCCAAATCGAACTCGGATTTCGGGATCGGCTTGATCGCCTCCTCCCGCGTCGATCGCACCATTTCCAAGCCCAGGGCGTCGTGATAGACGGTCCGCAGCACTTCTCCCTCAGGGTCGCTCCAAGCCGTGTAGCGCATTTCGCCGCCGCTCATGCGCAGCACGGCATCGATGCGCAGCAATTCCCTCGAACCGGCGGGCAATGCGACCGGTTCGAATCCGGCCGCCCTCAGTTCCACCTCGCCCAAGCTGTTCGCGCCGGGAACCAGCACCCGCAACCGGCGAACCTCACCCGGCTTCAACGGCTTCTGAAGCAGGCTGCCATCGACTCGAAAGAAACCGCCGTACTCGGCCGACCAAGGCAGGTTGACCGGCATGGTCTTCCCAGCCGACATGATCAGCATCTCCAAGCGGTTGCCAACCGCGCGGCCCACGGTCTTCACCGGTTGCTCGCCCTGCTGAACCGTAGTGCTGAATTCCAGCAGTTCCCCTTGCGGCGTTTCCAGACTTGTCAGCCAGATCTCTTGTTCCAACAGCCGATCAAATCGCCGAATGGCATAGCGCTGCGAGGCTTCGATCCGCAACAACTCCTTCCCGTTTTTCGCTTCCGGCTGCACTTTCGTGGTGCCGTAGCCCACGCGCTGGCCTTTGAGAAGGTACACCTCCCACACCTCGCGCGGAGCGGGCGCCTTGGCTGATCGCCCCGCGGGCTGCGAGCGGGCATCTGCCGGGCTGCTGGGGGTCGGGGCCTTTTGGGGGCCGCCATGGTCGCCGCCGCAGCCTGCCAGCAAGCCAAGCACGGCGATCGAGACAAGCAAATGCCAGAGTTGTGCACGGCCGATCAGGCGAAAGCCGCCCCACCCCGACGAGTTCAGGCCGCCGAACGCGCTGCCCTGGCGGAACGCTCTGCCCTGGCGAAGGGCAGCGATTTGCAACGGGCGGCCGCTCCCACCACGGTCGGCCGCCTCGCCCGCGGCCGCAACAGCGCCCGGAGCGATCTGGACCGCCCAAGCGTCCGGGACCTTTAGAGAGTCGCCCCGTCGCGGCCCCCCTATTCCATGTATCTGCATTCCGACTTTCCTAAACGAATCACCCGGCTCGACCGATCGGCACAACCGGGACGAGACATCCCCGTACCGTCTTTCCTCGACGGGCCGCCCTCACGATACCGCAGTGTACGCACAGCGACCCCGGCGGGCGCTCGACACGCTTCGGCCGCTTCGCTGCGATAATGGCCACTGTAGTCAATGTGTGGCCCCATTGAAGAACAATCGCAGCCGGCGTCGTCGCGCACGTTCCTCCCTCCTTTAATTTCCAGCAACGATCAATCTACTCCAATCCGCGGCATCGAGGAAGCCACTGGCCGCAAGGCTCTCGTAAGGCCGAAAACACGGGCGATGCGGCACCCGAATCTGTAGGGCAACGTCCGATCAACCAAGCCGAACGGCTCTGCCTTGCGGGCCGCCGCGCGAGCATCTCGGCCCTCCGGTGCGCAGTGGGTGCTCTTGGTATTCGGCGGCTTCGACCGATTACCCCCCTGCCCCGCCCGCGGGGCATCCGGTGCGGACGTTATGTCCCGAAGCGGTTCTCCGCCCCGAATGGTTGACGCATCGCAACAATGTTGCCTACTTGCCACACCCTGACGACCGAAGTCGAAGAACTGCCGCGAAATGCGCCCTGCGATTCCACCGCGCGCCCAACAGGGTGCTAGAGTATTCTGTCTTCGCGCCGTTGCCGCTTTTTCGACGCCGAGATCGCTTTTTCCCCAGCCGGCCCATGGCAAACCGATTGTATCGGGTCTGCCGTTGGCGAAGAACCGGCAGGCGACGAAATCGCGGCCAACGACCGCTGAAGAAACGAATCCGTAACCTACGGTTGGATAGAGTGCTCCCCGACTTTCGGCCCTGCCGTCCCTTCTAGCGCAACCGAGTTTCACCAAGCGCCGAGTCGAGTACACGATGGGTTTCCTCAAGAAGTTCTTCCGAAACGTTCTCCGCGAAGGCAACGCACCGGCCGCCGGCAGCAGCTTCGAACAACTCTCCGAAGAGGAGTTGGAAGCCCATCTCGGCGTGGCGCGGTACGGCAGCTTCCTGCTGACCAATGCCGTCCGGCCGTCGTACGATCTTCAGATCGTCCCCGCGGAAGGTTACCGCCACGACAGCTACCTCGACGAACAAAGCAAGACCCGCGTGCCGGTGCTCATGGCATCGGTTTCGCGCGAACGGTTGTTCGAAGTCTTCATCGATCTGGTCGAGCCGCTGGGCGGCGTCGTCGATGTGGTGCTGGAAACGAGCCATTCTCAAGGACGGCGCGGGCACAACGATCTTTACCGCGAACATATCGACATGCCCGTGCTGAAGAGCGTCCTTTACGATTTCGAAGACTTGCTCACTCACGACGGCTGCACCGGTTTGGCCGTGCTCAATCCCGGCGTGCCGCTGGAAGTGCAGTTCGACGAACACAAACTGCTGATCGTCTATGGCGACGATTTGGAGCCGTTCGAAGACGTGTTCCGCTTCCACAGCATTCGGCGCGATGAACAGATGAAGTTCATCACCGAGGCCGAACACGTTCATTCATCGAACGACCAATACGTTCGACTCTTCGACGAGTTGAAGACCCAGCTCGGCATGGACGCCGGCTACGCATGGAACGGCTATTGATCGAGCCGAGGGGCGCGCCTGCGGCGACCGAAAATGCCCCGCAGGCCCGCAGCCGCGGCCGTCAGTAAAGCGGCCCAACGGCTCCCAACCGGCGCAAATCAGACCGCCGAGCCGATTCTCGCTGTGTACAACCGCTGCGGGCGAGGGTTTCAGCCGGATTGCTGCGTTCTGGGGCTCGGTTTCCGGCCGCCGCACCGCTTCCCGTAATTCGCCGTTTCGCCTAAACTGTTGCCCATCGGCAATGGCGGTTTCGCCAGGGACGCCCCCTCCGTCACAGAAGGCCGATTCGGCCGGCACGCCGGGCGCCCCGCTTGCCGGCAACAACGCCAACCCGCCGTTGCGTCGGTTCCCTGAGGTTCGACAGCACCGCCGGGCGGTGGAAGGTCGTTACCATGGCGATCGAATTTCGATGTCGGCAATGCGGCCGATTACTCCGCACCCCAGACGACGCCGTGGGCAAGCCGGCCCAGTGCCCAGAATGCGGCGGCCTGACCACCGTTCCGCCGGGCAACGACATGGGCTTCGGCAGCGGTCCGGCGCGGCTCGATTCAATGGGCCCGCCTCACGACCCGTATGGTCCAACGCCCGATCCCTACCAACCGGCCGGTTTCGGCCGCCCAGGCATCGATCCGACTGCCGGCACGGCGCGCTCGGCCGGCTCGGCAGACGCCGCTCGTCACCGTCAGCAGAGCGACAATCCCTACGCCGCTCCTTCTCTGGCGCCCGAGTATTACCCGCCCGACGCCGCCCGTGCCATCGAGCGTGCCTCGGCTCCAGCGTTGGCGTTGATCATCATGGCCGCAATCGACTTGTTCCTAAGCGCGTTGGGAGGCTTAGTTGTCCTCGTGTTAATCGCAGCCCCGGGCGTACAAGGCAAGGAAGCCTTCGGCGTCGGCTGGAACATCCCCGGCGCCGTTGTCTCCGTCGGCCTGAACATCCTGATCATCGTCGGCATGATCAACATGCGACGGCTCACCAACTACGGCCTGGCCATGACGGCGGCCGTTCTGGCCCTGCTGCCGTGCTTTCACTGTTGCTTGATCAAGTTGCCCTTTGCCATCTGGGCCATTGTCGTGCTGAACGAGATTCGCCCGAGTTTCCGCTCGTGACGCTGGCCGGACAACCTCAATCGACTCGACGGTTGCCCCTCTGCGGGATGCACAAGATTCTCCTGTTTTTCGTCGTCGGCGTTGCGGTCGCCATGACCGTCGCAATGATGCTCGGGCTGACGCCCATACGCAGTTCGGTCTGCTTGTTTCACGCGATGACCGGCTGGCATTGCCCCGGCTGCGGCGGCACGCGGGCTGTCCGGGCTTTGCTACACGGAGAATGGGCCGAGGCCCTTCATCAGCACGCCCTATTCGTGCTTCTGTTGCCGACAGCCGCGTACGCGGGCACATCGTTCGCATGCCGCAGATTCCGGGGCCGACATTTGCCCGGCGGCCGATGGTTCGAGCGCCCGCATCCCTACGTCGCGCTGATCGCCTTGGCCACGGCCTTCTTCGTCGCCCGCAACCTTCCCTGGCCGCCGTTCGACATGCTGGCCCCGATCCCGCGATGACGCCCACCGGCCAGTTGGCCGGCGCGATTCGTTCGGAGGGCCTATTTCAGATCGATGGGATACGGCCCACCCCCCTTGACCACCTCGACGGTGATCTCGCTAGTCACGTAATTGCTGTACTTTTCGGGTATCAGCGATTTGGCCGAGGGGGTCTCTTCGTCGGGATTGGCCGGCTTGGCCCGAGGATCGACGCAGATCACCTGCACCCGATGCTTTCCGAGCACCGCTCCATCGTTCTTCTTGTAGGTGGAAAGTGTATAAGAGCCGTCGGGACCGATCTCGCCTTTCGCCGGCGGGCCGACCGACGGCTGAAATAGGACGTTGCCGTGTTTCAGCGGCTGTCCTTTGTATGTGACCTTGCCCGAAACCGGCGCCATGGCCGGGCCGCGATTGCAGCCGCCAACGACGACAGACACGGCGGCCGAAAGCAACACGATCTGCATCCAGGGTTGAATCATCGCAATTCGCATGGGTTGTCCTTGCTCGTTCTGTCGGCCGCCGCGCCGGCAACTGTCCATCGATGGCGTCGAGTCGTCGATCTTTGCCGCCGACCCGGCGGCACGAGCGGACGATGGATCATCCGCAAAGAATCAATTCAACCACGCGCCAACGCCGCCGATCGAAAAACCGCCCGACCGCCTATCGGTCGTGTGGCAAATCTGCTCGAAGCCTCATTAGTCCTCGCCTTTGAGCAATTCGCGGCCGTTGCATGTGGCCAGCGCTCGGTAGTAATCGATGTCGATGTCGTTGGCGAGAAATTGGCAACTCCCGTCGGCGCGCATGAAGTTGGCGCCGCCGGGATGATAGCTTCCAAAGGGCAGATGATTGAACGGGATTTTGTCCTTTTCGCGGTCGAGCTGAGCATTGATCGGGTATTGCACGACCTTGAAGGAGTACGAACCATAACCGGTGCCGTTCGCGCCGAGAATCCACGCGCGAACATTGCCCGGAAAACCCGAGAAGGTGCTGGCCGGATCCCGATCTTGCTGAACGAACTCGCCGATGCACAAGGTATTGCTCAGGCCGTCGAGCACGTCGCTCACGCGGCGCTGCCAGCGATAGCCGAACATCCCGTTGTCCGGGATGTCGCCGAAGCTCCCCTTGAGCAGTTTTTCGCCCCGGTTGACGATCGCCCCGGCCACCCCTTGATACAGCGTCAGCGCCCCAAGCATGTACGACTGACTGGCCTGAGTTACCAGTATCGGACCGGGATAGCTTGGGCAACCATAGACAGGAATGACCGTATTCCGCTGGGTCGAAGCGCCTGGCGTCTGCTTAAAGTCAATCTGTTTGTAAACGGCCACCTGCTCGATGTACGGCAGAAGCATGGTGAACAAACCATACTTGCCGTCGTCAATCGCACCAACGGGGAAAAACCCGGACTTGCCCGAGCTGTCCATGTTGTTGTGGATGCCGATGCCGATTTGACGAAGGTTGTTCGAACAGGTAGAGCGGCGCGCCGCCTCGCGCACCTGCTGAATCGCCGGCAGCAGCAGGGCGATCAAAATGGCGATGATCGCGATTACCACCAACAACTCGACAAGCGTGAAACCCTTGTTCCGAAGTCGTAACATGACTTGTCTCTTTCGCAAAATCGTCTCACTCCCGCCCAAGCCCTCGTGCCAAACAACGCGATAAACAATTAGGGCAAATGAATTAACCGCGGCGAGTACCCTTTGTTTCGGCCGCCCGGCGGCGAACATTTCGCCCGTTGCGCGGCATGCTTGGCTCGTGGGAAAACCCAGACGAACGTCTAGCGTTATTCTAACGAATTGAAGGTGTTCTCGCTACGGTTTTTCAACCCATGCGGCCGACATGACGTTGAGCCAACGGCAGGCGCTCGGCCTAGCGGCGCCAGCCGGCCAGCGCCCCGAACTGCCGCTGGTGGCTGACTGACGGCAAATGATTGTCGCCGGCCGACTGCTCGCAATGTCACGGGAACGCCAAGCGGGCGTTCGCCGGCAGTTTGTTCGGTTGCGTCAACCGCGTCCCATCCCCACGAACCAACGGCCCCTTCCGCCGTCGCAGCCGGTCTGATAGGCTTTTCCACCTGAACGCCCCGCGATGCGAGTGGCACAACACGAAAGGCAGTCCGTTCGCGAAACGAATGCAGTCCGCCTTTTTTCTGCCGTTGCCGCAAAATTGCCGTCGGCGCGATTATACCCTCCGCGAAAAACGGCGCGTTTTGCCGCAGGCAAGCGTTCGGCGAAGGGATTTTTCGCCGCGAAATTGGTATGATGGCCGAATTGCCGCCCCACAGGTCGGCGTGCGGCCCCGGAAGCTCCAGCCGGCGACGATCGCACCGGACCAAAGCTTGGCAGACTGGGCGCCTCGACGCCGTCTCCCCCGACGCCACTTTCAGCCGCCCGCGCCGGTCGGCGGCGGGAGCGCGGCCGTCGGCCGGAGTCAATCGGAAGCGATCTTGCCCAACAAGAAAATGAAGACCGAACCTCCCATCGAGAATCAAGCCTCGGCGCCCATGGCGTTTCGTCGGCTGCCGAACAAAGCGAGGCCCCAACCTAACGGCCGTCCCGACACCCGACAACTGCCCGTGCTGCAACCGCAATTGGGTGGCAACTTTCCCCCGCCGACGGCCGCAGAAACGCAATCCGCCAAGCCGTCGCGCCACCAGGTTCCCGTCGGCCAATGCTTGTGCGACTTCTGCTCGGCGAAATGCTGCCGGTACTTCGCCTTGCCGTTCGATCGGCCGACCACTTGGAAGGAATTCGATCAGATGCGGTGGTTCCTGCTGCACGAGCGGACGGCGGTCTTTGTGGAAAAAGGCGATTGGTACGTCTTGGTTTACAATCCGTGCCAACACTTGCAAGCCGACAATCGCTGCGGCATTTATGAAACTCGGCCGCAGATTTGCCGCGATTATTCCACGCGCAACTGCGAGTATGAGGATTCCTGGGTGTACGATCACTACTGGGAGCTGCCCGAGCAGGTGGAGGAATATGCCGAGGCCGTGCTCGGCCCGCGACGGGGCCGAACGTTCCGCTCAGCGCGCCCGGCCGCTCCGAGCCGGTCCGCAACTCGATCAACTAAAGGATAAGACTGTGGGACTGATCGTTCCTCGCACGCTCAAAGGCTTTCGCGACTACCCGCCGGCAGCAATGATTCCGCGCGAGCGGTTGATCGACACGGCGCGGCGCGTTTACCGTTCGTACGGATTCAGCCCGATCGACACACCCGCCCTGGAGTACCTGGAAATTCTCTCGGGCAAGGGCGGCGAAGAGACCGACAAGCAACTCTATCAGTTCGAAGATCATGGCGGTCGGCGAGTGGGGCTCCGCTTCGATCTGACGGTGCCGCTGGCGCGCTTTGCCGCCATGCACGTGGGCGAACTGGGAACCCCGTTCAAGCGATACCACATTGCCACCGTCTGGCGCGGCGAAAACACCCAACGGGGGCGCTACCGTGAGTTCATGCAGTGCGATTTCGACACCATCGGAACGCGATCCAACACGGCGGATATCGAAACGGCCCTGGTCATTCACGACCTGCTGACGGCGATCGGTTTTCGGCAGTTCCGCATCCATGTGAACAATCGCATGGTGCTCAACGGATTGCTTGAAACCATGGGCTTGGCCGAACGATCTGCGGCCATTCTCCGCGCGCTCGACAAACTGCCGAAGATCGGGCCCGACCGCGTAATCGCTGAAATGCAGGCGCAGGCCGACGTGGCCGCGGCCGACGCCGGACGAATCGTCGCCCTTTCCGAGATTCGTGGCTCCACCGCCGAAGTGCTGAGACAACTCGCTCAACTGTTGGCCGGAAGCTCAAGCGGCGTCGAAGGCATGGAGCGGCTCGGACAGTTGGCCGCGGCTGTTCAGGCCGCCGGAGTGCCCGAAGACCGTTTCTGCATCGATCTATCGATTGCCCGAGGGCTCGATTACTACACCGGCACCGTCTTTGAAACGTTTCTGTCCGCCCTGCCCGCGATCGGCAGCGTTTGTTCCGGCGGACGTTACGACAACCTCGCCGCTCTCTACACCACCCAGGAACTGCCCGGCATTGGCGCCTCACTGGGGCTGGATCGGCTTCTGGCCGCGATGGAGGAATTGGGGATGATCGAACAGAAGACCACCGCGGCAGAGGTCTTTATTGCGTTGTTCGACGCAGATCACCTGCACGACTACCTGCGTATCGCCGCCGCGCTGCGGGCTTCGGGCTTGGGGGTCGAACTCTTTCCCGAAGCGAGAAAGCTCGGCCAGCAATTGAAGTATGCCGACCGCCGAGGCTACCGCGCGGCCATCGTCGCCGGCTCCGACGATTTCGCGGCCGGAATCTGCCAATTGAAGGATCTGGCCGCCGGAACGCAACAGCCCATCCCGCTGACAGCAGACTGCTCGTCGTTGATCGCCGCCATTCGCTCCCTGCTGACGCCGCCGAACATCGACGGGCCGTGAGGCTCTCATCGGAAACGCCACCAGGCCGAAAGAGCGAGATGCGGATCTCTGCGGTCGGCAGCGTTGGCGCAGAGACGCATTGATCCTCTCAAGAAGAAACGGAAACGCATTTCCGCGATTAAAGAAACTGCTGCGCGCAGCGCCAATGGGCCGAATGGCGAGCAAACAGCAACCAACCTGCGTTTCGGCTGCCGCGGGTTTGCTTAGTCTTGCTTTTCCGGTGTTTCGGCGGCCGCTCCGCCGCTATCGCCGGCCGGCGGCGGCGCCTGTTGAACCGGTTGGTCGGCTGCGGTCGCCGGAGCCTGGCTCGGCGCTTGCGCGGCCGAGTCGGACGCGGCATCGACGTCAAACGAAGGCTTGATCGGCTTGCGCTTCTTCGCACGGCGCTCGGCACTGACGAATTCCAGAATCGCCCGTGCGCCGGCATCGCCCAAACGCGGGGTGGCCAATTTCAAGATGCGGGTATAACCGCCGTCGCGATCGCGGTAGCGAGGGGCGATCTCTTCGAAAAGCAAGCGGACCGCCTTCTTGTTGCCCAACAGCCTCAGCACTCGGCGCCGAGCGGCTACCACCGGGGCCATGGCCCGACTCCACTCGTACCACTGCTCGCTTTCACGCCAGCGACGCCAGTCGTCGCTAAACCGTTCGGCGTGCGGTTCCATCCGATCGGCCTTCTCCAACATCGGCAGCGCCCGCCGCGCGATCGTCACGCACTTCTCCACCAACGGGCGAACCTCCTTCGCCTTGGGAAGCGTCGTGATAATCCGCCCTTTCACGCGCGGCTCGTTGTCTTCAAGCTGCGCGTCGCGCTCGGTAAGAATCAATGCCGAAGCCAGGTTGCGCAACAACGCGCGCTGATGATTCGGATTACGGCCGAGTTTCCGTCCCTTGTTTCGATGTCGCATGATCGTCGCACTCTCGTCTGATCGGCTGATATAAACTTGCGCCGCCCGAAACGCGGCCTTCGCTTTGCCGCCGTCCTCGGGCCGACCGCCGTTGGCGGCCCGTCGCGGGCATCCCCAGCGGGCCGGTTACGGCCGCTTCAGGGCGGAATGATTTCTCGCAATGTCGTTTGTCCAGGCCATTCCAATCCCTAGCAAGCCATTGGCTCGGAGAGTTGGTCGATGACCTCCATCGAGTTGCCGTCCGAACGGCCCGGCCCCTGCTGCCCCGTCCCTTATGGCCATAGCCCGACTTAGAACACCGCGGCGGGTTGCGGCGGCAACCGCATGCCCAACCGCAGACCCAAATCGGACAACTTCTCGCGAACCTCGTTGAGCGTCGTTTCGCCGAAATTACGCACGGCCAGCAGTTGATCTTCGGTCCGCTGGACCAACTCGCGCACCGTGGCGATGCTCTCCGACTCGAGGCAGTTGCTCGCTCGCACCGAGAGGTTCAACTCGGCGATCGACATCGCCAATTTGGCCTCCAGAGCCGGATCGAGCGCCCCTGCCGAGCCGCCTCGGGCATCG
>JARKPK010000142.1 GCA_029975295.1 Thermoguttaceae bacterium
GTAGTGCCGACTGAGCGGCATTGGCCGATTGGGTGCTGTTGGCGGTACGTTGGCGTTACCGCCTCGGGTGCCACTGCCGGCTTGCCCGGCAGTGCGAGAACTTGGCTTTACTCGGCCGTAGGGATCGAGCACGGCGGGACAAGCCCGCCGTGGCACCCGGCATTGGGCTATGCGGCCCGACGCCGGAAGTAGAGAAGCAAACTCGTAAGGGAACGAGAACCGACCAACTGTGCGGCAGTACGCTGGGTGGCCGCGATAGCTCGGCTATCGCGGTGCCGTGAGGCACAAGAGGGCGAAAAACTGGCTCAATGGAGGGGCAGTGTCGTAAGGCGAGAGAGGTTGAAGGTCTGCCTCGGAATCGTTGCGGCCATCGGGCGTTGATGCCGGTCAAGTAGCATCGGCCGATTGGGTGCCACTGCCGGAAACGCCCGGCAGTGCAGGAAGCTGGCTTCTCTTGGCTTGAAGGGTGCAGCGGCTCGTCTTGGCTTTTGGAGTAAAGCACGGCGGGACATGCCCGCCGTGGCACCCGGTGCGGCGGTGCTTGCGTCGACGACGCGGCCGATTTACTGTTTCGCCCGAGTGGGCCGCAATTCGACGTTCTGCGGTTCTGCTCAGAGAGCGTCCACGTCTCGGGCGAAGTCGCTTTGTTTATCGTGGGGATAGAAGTGGCGACCGATATTGTCGGCCAGTTCCCGAACGAAGCGGCGGCGGAATTGGGGTTCGGGCATCTCCGAGGCAGCAATGCCGCTATTGGGCGGCCAAAGCATCTGCGGCAGATGCTTCTGATACACTTCTTTGCCGTTCTTGCAATCGTGAACCACAATACTCACGTTGGCCACGCCTTGATAAAGCGTTTGCCCGCGGTAGATCGAAAAATCGAGCAAATCGACACCGACGACCATATCGGCATTCATCGCCTTGCCGACTTCGGGATAGTCCATCCAATCGTTCTCGTCCGTCCAGGCTTTGACTTTCTGGTGCGAGACGATCTGAATTCGCGACACATTGGCCTGCAACAGGGTGGCCAACTGCCGAGCAAGATCGTCAGCCACCGTCGGATTGCCGAACGTCAGCGTAGCGGCCGGCCGACACACGACAACAACCTTCTTGCCTCGCAGACCGTCGTATTCCGCGTCAACTTGCGTGCCCTTGACTAGGTAGGCGACCGTGGTGAAGAGCATCCGGCAGCCCGTTCCGGCGAAAACCATTGTGCCGAGAACCGCTAAACCGAGCCAGAATCGCGCCTGTCGGACCAAGCGTTCCATCGCACCGTCCTTGCTCTTGAGATCGATTGAACCGCGTTCTGCGCGGAATACTTTTTTGCGGAGTTGCTCTCGGGAGCCGCCCTGCCCGGCCGGTCGCCCCAACAAGCCCGATTGAGACGGGTTGAAAGAACCGCACATCAACCGGCGATTGATGCCGATGCAGGCGACATCCCCAACCCCCGATGGCGGGCAAAGAATACCCGGCGGCCGCAACGGAAGCAAGGCGAGTTTTCGGGCCACAACCGGCAAATAGGGGCATTGACCAGGGCCGCTTTTGATGGCAAACTATGGATTCCCTTTTGTTCCCGAAGGGAATGCAAAAGGGCCGACTGCGATTGGCCTTTGGGAAGTGGTCCAAACACTTCAGTCCGACGGCGAGCGAAGCGAATCGGCCGACACGTGCGAACGACGACCGATCTGTAGTGGAATTCCCACAGACTCGAGGAGTTGTTTCGGGCTGGGCCAGATTTGGGGTCTTGACCTGAATTTCCGATCGCCGACGGACCAACGGTGACTGAGCGTCAACAGCGCCCCCACACATGGGCCGTTTGCGTTTCCATTGGATTGCGAGGTTCAGATCAGGTCGTTGTTTTTTGGGCGATTAGCTCAGTTGGTTAGAGCACCAGCTCGACAAGCTGGGGGTCGTAGGTTCGAGTCCCACATCGCCCACTAAGTTTCTGTTCCACAGCGGTTTGCGATCGGCAACAGTTGGCGGCAAGTTTCTTATTTGGCCTCTCTTCCGGGGCATATTGCCGAGGCCAATGCGCGTCGAAGGGCGTCATCCTCTTGGCCCTCTGATT
>JARKPK010000130.1 GCA_029975295.1 Thermoguttaceae bacterium
GGGCTACGCGGCCCGGCGCCGGAAGTAGATTCGGAGGAAGTCGTGCCGACCCATTGGGCGGCAATGTTGAACTGATAGCTCGGCCGCGGCGGATGAACCTCGGTGTTCGAGGGGAACCGCCCGCGGGCCGATAAAAGAATCACACGGGGAGGTTTCGGGCGATGCCGTCCGAGCCTCCCTGTGGTCGTTCTTGGGACCGCTGCTTCGGACGATTGCCGAACTGCAATTGCCGAGAAAGCAACGACGGCCGAATCGGCTCGGCGTTCATGCCGTTGGGAGGTTTGCGATGAGTTCGTTTTCCGGCTGTGCTGTTTGCCAAGGGCGTTGGAGATTGCAGCGGGCCTATTTGCAGCCGGATGGTCGGTGATTTAGGATGGGTTTCGGCAGGGAGGGAGACGAGGCGGTTGTGGGGAATGCGACGGGCGTGTTGCCGTCGGGAGAGAGGTTTTCGGGGATTGCGGTCATGGATTCGTTGTCTGGGCATTTTCTGGTGGCTTCGCCCCAACTGGTCGATCCGAACTTTGTTCGGACCGTGGTGTTGGTGATCGAACACACGCCCGACGGCGCGCTGGGGCTGGTGATCAATCGCCCGACGAACAAGACCGTCGGCGAACTGCTCTCGGAGGTTGGGGCTGCTCCGCCCGATTGCCGGCGTCCGCTCTTTCTCGGCGGCCCGGTGCCCGGCCCGTTGATGTCGATCCATTGTCATCGTCAATGGGCTGAAATGGAGGTCATTCCGGGCGTATTTCTCTCGGCGAAGAAGACGAACATCGACGAGCTGATCCGCAGCGACGATGAGACGATTAAAGTGTTCGTTGGGCACTCCGGCTGGGGGCCCGGCCAACTGGATCGGGAAATGACCGAGGGGGCATGGCTGACCACGACCGCCCAATCCGACGTTGTTTTCTCGGTCGATCCGGAGGTGTGGACTGAAGTCTGCCGTCGAATCGGCCGCGACTTCCTCGGGCAAACGCTGGGGATCAGGCAGTTTCCGCCCGATCCGACGGTGAATTAACCCAAACCGCCGCCTACCAGCGATGGGCGCCGCGTTGCCGGCTCGGCAGATGATGCGGAGTCGCGAGGCCGATCGGGCGGCCGGCAATACTATCGGAAAGAACGGAGGGCTGTCGGTGATGCTCGAAAAACAGTTCAGCGGAGCTTTCCCGGAAACAAACGTTCGGCCCAACCCGATCGGCGGCCGAGTCCAACCGCCGGCGGTGCGGCAAACGAGGGCTCTCTTTTCTGGAACCGCAGCGAAGAAAAGGCAGTTTGGTTGCGATGCGCATGCGGCGGGCCGAGGTGCTTCGCTCTGGGCCGCTTTCCTGATCGTGCGGGCCAGTTGGGTTCATATTGCCGTGGCGTGGGGTGCGGCCTTGGCGGTCGCGGTGGGCATTCAGGCCGACGGCTGGTCGGCCGAGCCGAAGGGCGAAGCCGCCGTCGATGGGCCGATCGTCGGCGGAACTGCCGAGTTCAACGCTCGATCATTGCCGCCCAATCGCCAATCGTACCTGAAGCTGGCCGACGAGATTGAAAGCCACTTTCGCAAGAACATCGTCGAGTATTGGTTTCCGCGCGTGGTTGATCGGCGGTACGGCGGATTCCGCTCGCACGTTCTGGCCGACGGCACGATCGGACCGAACAACGACAAGACCTTGGTTTACCAGTCGCGAATGACTTGGGTGGCCGCTCAAATTGCGCTGCGAGATCCGCCGCGAGCCGACGAGTTCCGCAATTACGCTCGGCACGGCATCAAGCTGCTTCGCGAGGTGCTGGCCGATCGAGACCACGGCGGCCTATTCTGGGGCCTCGATCCGTCGGGCAAGTTCAAGCCGGAGTGGCGCGACGAGAAGCACGCCTACGGCATCGCCTTCGCCATCTACGCGGCCTCGGCGGCCTACGCTGCGACCGGCGACGCCGACGCGCTTCAGTTGGCCAAAGACACGTTCCGCTGGTTCGACCGCCACGCGCACGACGCAGAGCACGGTGGCTACTTCGAAGCGCTGTCGCGGCGCGGCGAGGTGCTGCTGCACGCTCCGCCCGGCCGGCAGCGCGATTTGTTGGGGACGCCCTACGGCTACAAGTCGATGAACAGCCACATTCATTTGCTCGAGGCGGTAACGGCGCTCTACGAGGTTTGGCCCGATCCGCTGGTCGAAAAACGCCTCGGCGAACTGCTCGAAGTGGTTCGCGACAAGGTGGCGGTTGAGCCGGGCTGCTTGAATCTCTATTTCACCCCGGCGTGGCGGCCCGTGCCCGAGCACGATTCGTTCGGGCATGATGTGGAGACGGCCTATCTGTTGATCGAGGCCGCCGGCGCACTGGGCCGGAAGAACGATCCGGCCACGCACCGCATGGCGCGAATGCTGGTCGATCACGCTCTGGAATACGGATGGGACGCTCGGCACGGAGGATTCTACGATCGCGGCTTCGCGTTCGGGCCGGCCTACGCGCTCGAGAAGATCTGGTGGACTCAGGCCGAAGGGCTCAACGCCTTGCTGCTGATGCATCGTGTGCATGGCGGGCAAACCAATAGCTACTGGGAAGCGTTTTTGCACCAATGGGATTTCATCGTCCGCTACCAAACCGATGCGGAACACGGCGAATGGTTTGAATCGGTCAGCCACGACGGCAAACCCAAGCCCGGACAAGCCAAAGCCACGATTTGGAAGGCGGCCTACCACAACGGCCGGGCGCTGATGAACACGGCGGCCATGCTCCGCCAATTGGCCGGCAACGAACAAACGCAGGCGCGCCCGCATTGACGCCTCGCGGAGTCGTCGATCCGATTGTGGTTCGCTCAGGGGCGAGAAGCGGCGCCCGGGGCGAGCGCCTGCGGGCGTTGGGCGAAGTTACGGGGCGATTTCGGCCAGAACGTAGGGGCCTTTGGGCACGGCGGCCAAGGTGGCCGTCGGACCGTAGCGCTCGATCGCCTCGGCCACGGCCGATTCCACGCTGGCATGGTGGTCCACATACATCCGCCGCACTTGGTCGGGTGCAAGCCCGTCGGTGACCAGCGCGATCTTGGCCTTTTTGGCCGCTCGGGCGAACATTTCGAGCTGCCATTGGTCGATGCGGACCTCGGCGCCCGAATGCATCCACCGCAGGAACGAATCGAGGTTCGGGTGATCGTCGAACAGGGCGGCGAACTCCGGCCCGCCGACGCCCTCGCTGATCTCCGCGGCAATGATGATCGTGCCGCCCGGGCGGACAATCGGTTCGACCGCCACCATGCCTTTGATCGTTTGATAATAAGTTGCGTCGAGCGGGTAGCCGGCGGCCGAGGCGACGACGATATCGACCGGTGCGGGCAGGCGATCGACCGCCACTTGCCGGGCAAAGGCCACCGCGCGGCCGAACGCCTCGTCCATGTGGCCGGCGCTGACGTGCAACAACTGACGGCGCTCGTCGATCACGGTGTTGACGACGAAGTCGAGGCCGGCCCGGCGCGCAATCCAGGTGTTTTCTTCGTGAACCGGGTTGCCGTCGAGCGAACCGGCCCGGGCCAGCGGCGATTCGAGCAGCGCCGGGCTGTGCCAGGCGAGTATCGTTTCGCGGGCGGCAATCCCCGGACAAACGAGTTTTCGGCCGCCCGAAAAACCGGCCATGAAGTGCGGTTCGATCAGGCCGACGGCGATCTTCAATTCGGCATCGACAAAACGAGAGTCGATCCAAACGGGGATTCCGCGGGGCGAATGGCCGAGGAAACGGTGTTCGGCCAGGTTGCGGCCGTCGTGGTTGTACACGGCGTATTGCCGCGGGATGCTCGGCCCAAGCACTTCCTCTAGCTCGCTTCCCCAGTTCGGGCGATGCAGGCCTGTGGCAATCAGAATTGAGATGCCCGCCGGCGCAATCCCGGCCGAGTGCAACGCGTCGAGCAGCGGCGGGAGCACCATCGCGTTGGGGACGGGCCGCGTGATGTCGCAGACAACGATGCAGGCCGTCTTCTTTCCGCGTGCCAACTCGACCAAAGGACTCGTGCCGATGGGCCGGCGCAAACAATCGGCCACGGCGCCTGCCGGATCGACAAGAGGCGCTGTGGCCTGATAGTTCAAGACTTTAACGACATGCCGGTCGGGAAGATCGACTGCAAGCCCCGTTCGCCCATACGCTAAACGGATCCGCATGGCTCTGGATCACCTCAGCCGGACGAACCGCAGTCGCGGCAGGCCGGTGTTGCGGTTGCACTCTCGGGCCATTATCAACCGGCGAAACCGATGGGCCGGCGCCGGGCGCGCTGATCGGGTCGGCCAGGCCTGCACAACAAGGCGAGCGGCCGCCGGTGCAGCGACCGATCGCGTGTTCCGCCCGCCTCGGTCGCTCACTGTCTCCCGCCGTTTTCGAGAGCCTGCCCGACAAACGCCGAGAAGAGAACGACGGCTCGCGGCATCGCCGACCCGCGGGCCACGACGCTACTTCTTGGCCGGCGCCGCCTTGGCAGCGGGTTTCGCGGCAGCGGGCTTGGCAGCGGCCGCAGCGTCGCCTTCCTCTTCCTTCTTCTTCTTTTTCTTCTTCATGGCCAATTTGTACACGCGCACCTTGGGCAGTCCCACCGGCGGTTTGTCTTCGGTCCAGCGGTCGGTCGCCTTGAGCCGTTCCAACCGTTCGGCTCGGCTGAGCACGCTTCGAGCGCGGGCCATGCCGCGCCGCATTTTCAGGCTTTTGTCCATCGTCATCGAAATAACTCTCCCCGACGGCCGATGCCGTCATCACGGTCGCCGGCGCCTGCCCCGTGATGCACCAACGGGGGCACGCGGCCATTCTGCTGGCTTAGGCGTCGAACTTGGTCCACAGCCTCGGCCGCGGGCAACGATCGCCCCGCAACCGCCTGCGGCAAGTTGTTGCGAAACCAAGCATTATAGACTCTGCCCGCCGGGGCCGACAAGGTGGTTGCCCCCGGCTGCCCGCCCGTTTTCGCTCCGAGCGGCAAAAAGTCTGTTGCCCTCCGGGGGTTTCGGTTAGAATAGGGGCGGTCGCCAAGGCGGCCGAGCGAGTGAGTTCCTGCCGAGGTTGGTTGTTCGCCGAAGCACGGCCCAGCAAGGCCGGAGTCGGCGGACAGTGAAACCCGCACCTGGATCAAACCCTGCCGAGCAGCGCCGATCGCCGGGTTATTGAATTGAGCCGGCGGTCGGTTCGTGCGATGGGGGCGGTTCGAGTGATCGAACCGTCGCCGCGCCCCTGCGAAAAACAACCGCGACTGGCGGATGCGGCACCGGAGCGGAAACCGTTGGGTTCCCCTTGGTTTCCGCCCGTGGGCCTATTGCCTTTTGGGTTGGCCGAATTCGGACCACGCGATCGACACCACTTTTGAGGGGTGCGCGTTGGCCCTAGGATGGTTCGGCAACGCCTGGTGGACTGTCGTCATGACCAAATGGTTCTGGAAGCGACGCCTGACGACTCGCGCCTTGCTGCCCTTGTTGGCCGCCGGGCTGGTCGGCTGGCTGCTTTGGGGGGATCGGCTTTCGGCCCGCGCCGGCAGCGGTTCTGGGAAAAACGGGTTGGTTGCGGCGGTGCAGCGGGGGGATTTTGTTGACGAGTTGCACGCGCGCGGAGAGCTCGACAGCTCGAACAACACCGAGGTCCGTTGCGAAGTCCGATCGCTCAACGGCCAATGGTTTCGCATTATCGACGTCGTCGAAGAAGGCACTTATGTCCGACCCGGCGACTTTCTGATTCAGCTCGACCCCTCGCCGTTGCACACCGAACGCAATCGGCAGATGATCGTTGTCGAGCAAGCGCGGGCGGCGGTTGTGCGGGCGCGGACCGCCTACGAATCGGCCGAGATGGCCAAGCGCGAGTATCTCAACGGCGAGTACGCCTTGGCCCGCAAGACGATCGAACGCCAGTTGAAGGTGGCGGAGAATTCCGCTCGAACGGCCCGCGCCTATCTGCAAGCGAGCCGAAAGCTCTTTGCTCAGGGCTACATTACTCATCAGCAGCTCGAGGCCGACGAATATGCCTTGAAGAAAGCTGAGAGCGATCTTCAATTCGTCCAAACGAGCCTGCGGATTCTCGATCGGGTGACCAAAGCCAAGCGGATGGCCGATCTGGAAAGCTATGTGGCGATCGGACGGGTGAACTACGACACCGCCCAATTCGCCCTTAGCCGGCATGAAGAGCGGCTCAAAGAGATTGAGGAGCAGATCGAAAAATGCACGATCCGCGCGCCGGTGGCCGGCGAGGTCGTGTTGTGCCATCTGCACCATTACGGGCACAGCCACATGGTTCAGCCGGGCGAATTGACCATGGAGAACCGCGTGCTGATCCGTTTGCCCGATCCCAGCCGGATGCACGTCCGCGTGAAGATCCGTGAGAATCAAGTGTCGCAGGTGCGATCCGGCATGTCGGTGCGGATGACGCTGGAGGCGTTTCCCGAAGTCGAGCTCCGCGGCGAAGTGATCAAGGTGAACGAGTATCCGGAACCGGCCGACTGGTACAGCCCTTCGATCAAGGAATACATGGCGCTGGTCAGCATCGAAACGCCGATGGCCGGAATGCGGCCCGGGTTGACGGCCGATCTGATGATCCGCGTCGACGAAGCCCACGACGTATTGCAGGTGGCGTCGCAGGCGGTGTTGACTCGGGCCGACGGCGACTACTGCATTGTGGCCGCGGGCGGCGGCTATCGCGCCGCCCGCGTAAAACTCGGCGCGAACAACGGCCGCACCGTGGTTGTCGAGGAGGGGCTGCGCGAAGGCGATTTGGTGGTGCTGCGCCCCTCGGCCGTGCTCGATCAGGTGAGCCTGCCCGAGTAAGGCCGAGGCGCACAATCTCAATCGCGGTCCTTCGGCGCAATCCGATCGATGCCGGCAAAGGGGCGCAGAACCTCGGGAACGACCACCGAGCCGTCGGCCTGCTGATGGTTTTCAATGACGGCGATCAGCGCCCGGCTGATGGCGATGGCGGTGCCGTTAAGGGTGTGAACGAATTGGGTGCCCTTCTCGCCCTTGCGGCGGAAGCGGATATTCAACCGTCGCGCCTGATAATCGGTGCAATTGCTGGTGCTGGTCACTTCGCCGTAGTCGCCGCGGCCGGGCATCCAAGCTTCGAGGTCGAATTTGCGGTAGGCCGGCCCGCCCAGGTCGCCCGTGGCCGTATCGACGACCCGATAGGGAATCTCCAGCCCATCGAACAAGCGGCATTCGATGGCTCGAAGCTCGTCGAGCATGGCATCGCTTTGGTCGGGCAGTGTGAAGGCGAACATTTCGACCTTGGTGAACTGATGAACGCGATAGAGCCCGCGAGTCGCTCGGCCGTGCGCTCCGGCCTCGGTGCGGAAGCAATGGCTGATGCCGCACACTTTCAGCGGCAGCCGTTCGGCGTCCACGGTTTGGTCGGCCAACATGCCGCCGAGAGTGATTTCCGCCGTGGCCACCAAGCTCAAGTCGCTGTTTTCGATGCTGTAGATCTGGGTTTCCGGCCCGCGCGGCAAGAAGCCGATTCCTTCGAGGACTTCGTTGCGGGCCAAGTCGGGGGTGGTTGTGGGCGTGAAACCGGCCGCCTGAAGAACGGACAAGGCGTAGCGTTGCAGCGCCAGTTCGAGCAGCACCGCTTCGTTGCGGAGAAAGTAGAACCCGTGCCCTGTCACCCGGGCGGCGGCCTCGAAATCGATCAGATCGAGCTTCTCGGCCAATTGCACGTGATCCAACGGAGCGAAGTCGAACTCGCGGGGCTTTACCGGCCCGTGAAAAAGAACCGTGTTGGCTCCGTCGTCGGCGCCGATCGGCGCGCTGGGATGCGTCAGATTGGGAATCGCGCGGAGCAGGGCGTCGGCCTCGGCGGCCGTTGCGGCAAGCCGCTCTTGCACCGCCGAAATCTGTTCGCGCAGCCGCCGTCCGGCCTCTTTGCGCGACTCGCGTTCGGCCGGATCGGGCGCCTGGCCGATGCTCTTCGCCACGGCGTTGGCCTGCCGATTGAGCTCTTCGACCTCGGCCAACAGCCGTTTGCGGTCGGTCTCGAGGGCGGCAAAGCGATCGACATCGACCCGCGCCCCGCGATGAAGACAGTTTTGCTTCACGAGATCGAGATGCTCGACGACGAACTTGCGGTCCAACATGATGCGTGCTTGTTCGAGAAGACTTGGTTGTTGCGTGTCAGACTTGTTGCGCGGCCCAGTCCGGCCGGTGGGCCGATCGGACGACACAGCGCCCCGTGCAAGAACCGCCGCTGCCGCCGCACGACGGCCGGTGGTCCATCTGCCTGCGCGAGGGCCATTCGGGAGCCGTGAGCGCTCTGTCGGAATGCCGCGCGGCGCACCGATCCTCGATGCTGCGGTCATGGTAGCGTTTCTGCGCGCGGCTGAAAAGCATGGCGGGCGGCCGCCGGGCCACCGCCTCACCCGGCAGGAGAGGCGGTGGCGGAAAAGCGGCGGTTGGCTGGACGAATCGGCCGCCCGATTGGTCGCCATATCTCGCGTTTCGGTCAGCCCGTACTGAAGATTCGAGCGGACCGATTCGGCCTTTTCAGGGCGGGCTACCGAAAGGTTCGGCCCGACGCTGTTGCGGCTGTCGGCAGCCCCAATGCGGGCTACTTCGCGCCGGCGACCGAGGACTTTTGCTGGGCCTTGACGGCCTCGCCCAATTTGGCGTCGATCGCGCGAATATGCTGAGTGAGCCAACTGGTCAACGTGGCCGAGATTTCCAGGGCGACCGTCGGGCTGGCGCCCTGCTGGTCGTATTTGGCCTTCAACTCATTGAACTTGGCGACGAATTGGCGGTGTGCCTGCTTGTTGGCCTCGGCCACCGGGCACTGGTAACGGGCCATCAACTGCTCTTCGGCGGCGAAGTGTTTATACACGTATTGGCCGAGAAAGTTGATCAACTTGCCCAATTCTTCGCGGCCGCGGCCCGATTTCATTGCTTCGAGAATCGCGTCGGCCTGACGAAAGAGTTCCTGATGCTCGTCGTCCACTTGTCCGACGCCGGTACGCAAGGCGGGATCCCATTTCACACCCATGTTCATCTCCAATCACAAAACTCGGGGTAAACAAGAAACATCCGACGGCGCGGCAGAACGGCCGAAACCAAATGCGGCCGACGCGCCGGCGGCGTGGTTCGAAGCAAAGCTCAATAAACCGGCCCGATCAATGCGACGCGCCCACCGGCTGCGCGCCGACGGTTTGCGCCAGTTGCACGTCGATGCCGCGGATATGCTTGATGAGCCAGTTGCTCAGTTCGCTGTAGATGTCGATGGCCATCGAGGCCTGGGCCCCTTGCGTGGAGAACTTGGCCCGAAGCTCTTGGAAGCGGGCGACGAACTGCCGATGGGCCTGCTTGTTCGCTTCGGCGGCCGGGCAGCGGTAGCGGGTCATGGCCGCCTCTTCCTTGGTGAAGTGGTCGATGGCGTACTTGCCCAGGTAGTCGAGCATGCGGCCCAACTCGTCGCGGCCCTTGCCGGCGGCCATGGCGGCCGACAGAGCGTTGATTTGGCGAATCAGGTCTTGGTGCTGGGCGTCGATGTCGCTCAGGCCGGTTGAAAGCGATTTGTCCCACGTAATGGCCATGGTGTTCACCTCGAAAGACGAAAATGCGATTCTGCCGGGCAGACGCGCGGAAACCGCCCAATGGCGATGTCTGCCTACGAATAGATAGCTTACGGCAGCGGCGCGGGCGGCAAGAAAAGAGAAACCGGCATCACCGGAGTGCTCATTGAAGATCGCCAACGCCGTTTGTTGTTGGAAACACGGGATTGATTGGCCGGGAACGGCGTTTTTTGGTGCGAAAAACATGCGCAAAACAGCAACATTTGCGCGCTATTGGTGTCAGACGCTCGGGCCAGCGGGCCGTCGCGGTTCCCGACGATTCGCCTGAACGAACGATAATCGCGCGTTGGGGCGGCGGCCCGTCTCGCTTCGCTGCCGCCCCGTTCAGAGCAGTCGCCAGTGGCCCGTGGCAAGCACATAAAGCCCGAGCAGAAGATTGGTGACGGCATGGGCCGCAACGCAATCCCAAACGCGGCGCGAGTAGAGATAGAGCCAGGCAATCAGCGAAAACCATGCAGCCGCAGCCGCCAGTTCGCCCGGGTGCATCGCCAGGGGAAGCAAGATCGACAGCGCAATGCCCGCCCGGTTCGACTGCCCTTCGGGTACGGTCCACCATTGCTGCGCCACGGGGAACCGCATCACTAGTCCGCGGTAGAAAAACTCCTCGATCAACGGAACGACCAGCGCCAGTCCGGCAAGCCTCACGGCGAAGAAGGCAGCCGCCGCGAAGGGCTGATCGGGCCAGTGATCCCAGGGATTGAAGCCGGGGCGCGCGCCGGCGGCAATCAGGCCATCGAGTTTCACAGAGCTCAGCAGGGGAACCAAGAACCGCTGTTCGAGATTCAGCTCGCACAGCCCGATCCATACGATCGCCCCGATCGCGCCAACGGCCGGCCCCAGCAGCGAACACCGCGAGGCGAAGTCGCGCCACCGGGGCCAAACCCACGCGATGCAACCGATCGTCAGCGCCA
This sequence comes from Thermoguttaceae bacterium, assembly GCA_029975295.1. Lineage (GTDB taxonomy): Bacteria > Planctomycetota > Planctomycetia > Pirellulales > Thermoguttaceae > JARKPK01. The sequence goes on from JARKPK010000130.1 coordinate 10,450, forward strand.
GTTTGAGCGCGTAGATCCAGGGGTAGAACGCGTAGTCGATCGACAGACCCACTGCTTGGCCGCCGGGGGTGGCGGGCGTCGGCTCAAAGGAACCGACCGCGAGGTAGGCCGCCAAGGGCGCGACGAAAACCACCGCCGGATAGCGATCGAACAACTTCATCGGAAATTCCCATCAAGGCGGCCGCTTTCGCGGCCATCCGATCGTTCGCACGCGAGACGAGATACGCAATCTTCCTCGGCCGAGCAGTCCGCCCGCGGCAACGCGCGCGATACCGAGACGAACGGATTCTTCGCCGCCGAGTTAGCGATCAGCCGCGGCGGGCGACGCTTCCGGCTCGCCCAGCGCCTTTTCGGATTCAACAAACGCAAGCGTTTTCACGAGGAACGCGAGATCATCGGCAGCCTCTTCGATACGTTTCGCCGTCGGTTTGCCCGCCCCGTGGCCCGCCCGAGTCGAAACGCGGATCAGCACCGGCTTGTCGCACGATTGGCACTCTTGCAGCCGCGCAGCGAACTTGAAGCTGTGGCCGGGCACCACGCGGTCGTCGGTGTCGGCCGTGGTCACCATCGTGGCCGGATAGCACACGCCGGGCCGAAGGTTGTGCAGCGGCGAATACTTGTAGAGCGCGCGGAACTGCTCGGGATCGTCGGGCGAGCCGTAGTCATCGACCCAGAGCGCCCCTTCGGTGAACTTGTGGAAGCGGAGCATGTCCATCACGCCCACGGCGGGCAGGCAGGCGCCGAACAGCTCGGGCCGCTGGGTCATCACCGCCCCGACGAGCAGCCCGCCGTTGCTGCCGCCCTGGATGGCCAACTTCTCCGGTTTGGTGTAGCGCTCGGCGATGAGGTATTCGGCGGCCGCGATGAAGTCGTCGAACACGTTCTGCTTGTTCAGTTTGACGCCGGCCTGATGCCAGGCCTGGCCGTACTCGCCGCCGCCGCGAAGGTTCGGCTGGGCGTACACGCCGCCCATCTCCATCCACACCAGGCGATTGACCGAAAACGCCGGCGGCAACGAGATGTTGAAGCCGCCGTAGCCGTAGAGCAGCGTCGGTCGGGCGCCGTCGCAAGGCAGGTCTTTCTTGTGCGCAATGAACATCGGCACGCGCGTGCCGTCTTTGCTCGTGTAGAACACCTGGCGGACCGTGTAGCGGTCGGGATCGAACTTGACTTCGGGCTGCCTCCAAAGACGCTGCGCGCCGGTAACGACATTGTAGCGGTAGATCGTTGCCGGCGTGGCGAAGCTGACGAAGGCGTAGAATGTTTCAGCGTCGTCGGCCCGGCCCTCGAAGCCCACGGCCGTGCCGATGCCGGGCATCGGCACCTCGCGCACCGGCTGCCCTTGCAGCGTGTGAACCCGAACCAGCGGCAGCACGTCTTTCAGGTAGCGGGCGATCAACCGATTGCCCACCAGCGAGGCCTCGATCAGCACCTCGTCGGTTTGCGGAATCACCTCGCGCCACTGCTCGCGCTGCGGGCGGCGCAAGTCGATGCCGATCACCCGACGCCGCGGGGCGTTGTAACTGGTTTTGAAGAACAGTTCCGGGCCGGAGTTGCCCACAAAGGTGTATTCGTGCTCGAAATCGGTTACCAGATCGACCGCTTGGGCCAACGGCTCTTCGAGGTCGCGGACGGCAATGCGGTAGCGGTCGTCGGTGCCGACGGCGATGGTGATCACCAGGTAGCGGCCGTCGTCGCTCACCACGCCTGAGTAGCGCCAATCGGGATGCTCGGGCCGATAGTACACCACCACGTCGTCGCTTTGGGCCGTGCCGATGCGATGGTAGCAAAGCTGGTTGTGGTCGTTGGCGGCCTGGAACTCGGCGCCTGGCGGCGGGGCGGGG
>JARKPK010000138.1 GCA_029975295.1 Thermoguttaceae bacterium
TGACCGACAAACTGCTCAGTGCGGCCGAAGCCTATCTATTGCCGCAAACGCTACTGGCTCGGCTGTTGAAGCTGCACAAGGTTCGCCCCGACGATTTGCTCACGGTGATCTTCACCTCGGGCGCCACGGGGCAGCCGAAGGGAGTGATGCTCAGTCATCGGAATGTCGGTTCGAACATCGCGGCCATCGATGCGATTATTCATTTACGCGACGACGATGTGCTGGTCGGCGTGTTGCCGCTGTTCCATTCGTTCGGCTATACGGTGACGCTGTGGACGGTGCTCACCTTGGGGCCGATGGGCGTTTACCATTACTCGCCGCTCGAGGCTCGCGAAGTGGGCAAGCTGGCCAAACGCTACGGAGCGACGATCTTGATCGCCACGCCGACGTTCCTCCGCTCGTACCTGCGGCGGTGCGAGCCGGAAGAGTTCGCCAAGTTGGAAGTGGTGGTCGTCGGGGCCGAGAAGATGCCGCTCGAGCTGGCCGAAGCGTTCGAACGCACCTTCGGCGTCCGCCCGATCGAAGGCTACGGGGCGACGGAACTGTCGCCGGTGGTGTCGGCCAACATCCCGCCGAAGCGGGCTCGGCCCGATCAGCCGCAAGGCTTGCGCGAAGGCACCGTGGGGCGGCCTTTGCCGGGAGTGAAGGCGAAGGTGGTTGATCTCGACACGAACAGAGAGTTGGCGCCGGGCCGCTCGGGCATGCTGCTGGTGGGCGGCTCGGGAGTGATGCAGGGTTACCTCGGACGGCCCGATCTGACCAACGAGGCGATCCGCGACGGATGGTACGTGACCGGCGACGTGGCGACAATCGACGCCGACGGGTTCATCACCATTACGGGCCGCTTGGCGCGTTTCTCGAAGCTGGGCGGCGAAATGGTGCCGCACCTGCGGATCGAGGAAGCGATCAACGCTGTGCTTCGCGTGCCGGAAGACGACATTCGCGCGGTTGTTACCGCCGTGCCCGACCCGCGCAAAGGAGAGCGATTGGTGGTGTTGCACACCGGATTGGATCAATCGCCCGACGAAATCTGCCGCGCCTTGGCGGCCCAAGGCTTACCGCCGTTATGGATTCCCGGCGCCGACAGCTTCATTCAAGTCGAATCGATTCCGGTTCTCGGCACCGGCAAGCTCGATTTGAAGCGGGTGCGCGACCTCGCCGCCGAACGCACCGGCGCGACCGCGACCGACGGCGCCTAAACGAAACCGCGGAAAACGCAAAGCGGGCTCAGTCGTCGTTATGCGCAAGCGGCCGCTTCGCTTCGCTGACGGCTGCTTGTTCCGTTGTGTGAATCTGTTTAGCTTCGACTCGGCGCTACTGCCGATTCACTTGGTTGCCAACCGAGGAACTGTGCCGCTCTATTGCGCCCCTTGGGCCTTTGGGGGCAGGCAGGGACCGCTCTCACTGGAAAAAGCCATTTGTCCGGCGCTGCGGGCAGCTTTAGCGGCCGCGGGCGGCAATCAGTCCGATTTCTTCGCTTCGCCTACCGGCTGAGGGGCGGCAGGCTCACGCGGCGCAATGTCCGGCGCGGGCGG